>CABUEK010000010.1:0-82449 GCA_902490565.1 uncultured Collinsella sp.
TTGGGGCGGCACGTTTTTGTGTGGGGTCCCTGTCTCCACACTTTTCGTCAAGCTTTTGGTCAGCTTTTGGTTAGTTTGCGGGTTGGCGGAAGGGTAAAAGATCATTCGATAAAAAAGCTCAAAGAAAGTGCTGGTAGGGGAGTTGTTGAGGTTTTCGACAGCTTTTGTCAACAAGAAACTTTGCAGCTATTGCTACGGATTGCGTTGCCGTGGCCTTGGCGGTGCGGGATGCTGGGCGTAAGCGTCGAATGCTCCGATTGAGGAGGCCAACATGGATCTGTTTCTTGAGACCCCGCAGCAACAAGCCGAGCGCATGTTACGCCAGCAGCAACGGCTTATGGAGATGCAAATGCAAGGGGTGGCCGTCCAGCCTCGTGCGCAAAACGCTGCGCCCCCGGTTTCGCCTGCGGGCGGATCGGCGCCAGAGAACTATTCCGTACAACAAGATTCGTATGCGCAGGAGCTTGCGTTCGACAAGCGACGTTCGCGTCGCCGTCGCTGGGGCCAGCGCCTGCGTACGCTGGCGATGATCGTGCTGATCCCGTTGGGACTCGCGGCAATCTTCTTGGCCTCATATGCCCTTACGTGCATTCTCAACGGCGCCTCGCCCAGTGAGGTGCTTGAACACTTGGCGGCTCTCGGCCAGCGCCTAGGCGATGTCGCAGCAACCATCCACGCCAGCTGGGAGAGTTAGCGTTTGTCACATTAGGACTTCTAGGGTGTAGGGATTATCGCCACGAGTAAAATTCTTGCATCCTGCGGGTCCTGCCGTGCGATTGAATAGTATTATTGATGATGAATAATAATAGGATTTTGCTATGTATAAGCAGGATTTAGAGCAGACTCTTTTGGGCATTGACGAAGAGGCGGAGCTGGAAATAGGTCCAAGAGACGATAGGCCGAGCGTTGTATTGGTGGGAGGAAGCGCCTTCATGCTAAACGATGTGACGAATCGGTCGGTTACACATGACATTGATGTGTTTGAGGCAGACAGGTGCCTCCGCGAGATCATAGCTCGATACCCCGAGGTGAATGGTATGGCGGTAGCATATTGTAATCAGATGCCATTCAATTACGAAGATCGTTTGATTCCCTTGGATATTGGGGCGCGTTTTATCAGGTACTTTACGCCATCCTTGGAGGACCTGGCGGTAATGAAGCTCTATGCCTACCGTCCGAACGACATCGTCGATCTTCATAGTCAGGCATTCGTCGACCGACTTGATTGGGGGCTGCTCGAACGGCTTATATTCGACGAGGGCGAGGCGCTGGCGTCGTCGCCTTCGGAGCGGAGTTATCAAGAGATGGTCTGCGCATACAGGCAATACAAAAAGGAGGTGCTCGGTTGAATCTGACCTTTGAGGGATTCTTAAAAGGCTATTGCCGAGAGCTGTCCGGACAGCAGTCACTGAGTTTTAGAAAACTGGTTGAGCAGGCGATGACGGTTGCGCCGCGCGTGGCGGAGCCTCTGTTTTTGCTCGCTTTGGCGCAAGGAAAAGCCGAATACGTTCTGGGTTTATCCGAGGGCTCGTGGATGGAAGAAGATTACCGAGGCGTTTTGTCCTTGTACGGTCAAGCGGGTAGCATGGCGTCTCTATGCACCAAAAGTGAGCTCCATAATCGTTATGCCAACGTTTGGCGTGCGTATAGGGCGGTGAAGGAAAAGTCGGTGGCGGACAGAAGGATCAACGCCCTGATGCGAAAAAGAACATTGGGGGCGCTAGGGGAATCGGGCGTAACGCGTTACGGTCTCTGCCGCGATTTGAATCTGAATAAGGGAAACGTTTACGCATACTTAGCCGGTGATGACTCAAAAGTGAGCAGGGAAACGGCGCGCCGCATTATGGAATATGCGGAGGGGGGCGGCACCAAAGAAGGGGCCGGGCGTCCGGTGCGTGTGGCGGGGTAAGATTGATCGCGGTTTTGATTGATGATCGATTGGGTTTGTTGGGCGGAGTTTATGTCTGCTATTGATATTGTGCTTGTTGTGATCGCCTTGGTGGCGGTGGGGGTTGCTGTGGCTTGCGCCCTCCAGCTCAAGAGCCTGCGTGCCGAGTTGCGGGAGCGTGGCGACAGTAGCGCGGAAACGCTGGCAGCACTCGAGCAGGCCAACAACGCGCTCGATGCCCTGAACGTCGCGCTGGCCGAAACTCGCCGCACGGCCAATGCCATCGCGCAGCAGCAGACGACAGATGCGGCCGTGGAGCAGCAACGTTACCTGACCATCGCACGTGAGTTTTCGCAAGCTGGTGACCGGATGGATGACCTGCGCCGCGAGACGGCCCAACAGCTCGGTGCCAACCGCGAGGGCATCGAGCACCGCCTGGACAAGGTGCGCGAGACGGTCGATGCCCAGCTGGGTGCTATCCGCAAAGACAACAACGTGCAACTCGATCAGATGCGCGCGACGGTGGACGAGAAGCTTTCCCGAACGCTCAACGATCGCCTGTCGGCATCGTTTAAGCAGGTGAGCGACCAGCTCGAGGCCGTGTACAAGGGCCTGGGCGACATGCAGTCCATCGCCACCGGCGTGGGCGACCTTAAGCGCGTGCTGGGCAACGTGAAGGCGCGTGGCATTTTGGGCGAGGTGCAGCTGGGTGCAATTCTGGCGGACATCCTTACACCCGACCAGTATCTGGAAAACGTCGCCACCAAGCCCGACGCCTCGGAGCGCGTTGAGTTTGCCGTCAAGCTGCCGGTGGACGAGGGCGACCCCGTGCTGCTGCCGATTGACTCCAAGTTTCCGGGCGACGCGTACGAGCACTTGCTCGACGCGCAGGAGTCGGGTGACGCTGAGGCCGTCGCCGCAGCGCGCAAGACGCTCGACACCATGGTCAAGCGCGAGGCCAAGGATATCTGCGAAAAGTACCTGAGTGTGCCGGCAACGACCAACTTTGGCATCATGTTCGTGCCGTTTGAAGGACTGTACGCCGAGGTCGTCAGCCGCCCCGGGCTTATCGAGACCCTGGGCCGCGACTATCACGTCAACGTTGCCGGCCCCAGCACCATGGCAGCCATTCTCAACAGCCTGCAGATGAGTTACCAAACGTTTAAGCTGCAAAAACGCACCGACGATGTACTGCGAGTGCTCTCCGCCGTCAAGGCCGAGCTGCCGCGCTATCAAAAGGCGCTGCGCCGCGCCCAGCAGCAGATCGAGACCGCGGGCAAAACGGTCGAGGGCATTATCACCACGCGCACCAACGTCATGGAGCGCAAACTCAAGGATATCGACGCGCTGGAAGATGCCGAGGAGGCCGACGAGATCTTGGGGCTCACATCCGCGGAGCTGCTCGCAGACCAAAAAGACGAGGACTAATTGCATCTGACGGCGGAGCGCCTGCGCAAGCACGGCGCGGGCGCTTTTCGCATCGCGCTTGTCTGAAGCGTGCTCCAATGTGCAACAATGGCGTTTCGCCCTATCAGACGCGAAAGGAAGCCCATGTCTCAGAGAAGCACCAGCCCGCTCAGCCGCTCCACCGTGCGCCGCACGCTGCAGCGGTTTTGGGGTGTCACGCGCACGCAGCCGCTGATCGTCTTTCTCTCGGTGTTCTCGTCGGCGGGCTACATCTTTTTGCTCACGTTTGCCAACACCTACGTGATGGCCCTTATCGTCGACCGCGTCCAGGCCGGTCCCGTGGCGGGCGACCGGGTGTTTGAGGTCTTTGGCCCCTACATTCTGGCACTCGTGCTCGTTAACCTAGTGGGCCAAATCCTCTCCAAGCTGCAGGACTACACCGTCTACAAGCTCGAGATTGCGGGCAACTATCACCTGGCACGCCTGTGCTTCGACACGCTCTCCAATCAATCCATGACATTCCACACCAGCCGTTTTGGCGGATCGCTTGTGAGCCAGACGAGCCGTTTTATGAGCGGCTACACGGGCTTGGTCGACGTGACGGTGTATTCGCTCATTCCCACCATCACCTCGGTTGTCTGCACCGTGGCCGCACTCGCCCCGGTGGTGCCGACGTTTACCGTGATCCTGGTGTGTATCATGGTCGTCTACATCGCGTTTGTCTGGCTTATGTACAAGCGCATCATGCCGCTTTCGGCCGCGACGTCCGCCGCGCAGAACAAGCTCTCGGGCGTGCTCTCCGACGCGGTCACGAACATCTTGGCCGTCAAGACCTGCGGGCGCGAGGACTTTGAACGCGATCTGTTCGACGCCGCCGATCGTGCCGCGCGCGACGCCGAGACGGTCTCGATGCATGCCATGATGCAGCGCAACTTTACGACCTCGGGCCTTATCGTCATCACTATGGCCGTGGTGAGTGTGTTCGTGGCGGGCGGCAACGCGTGGTTTGGCATCTCGGCCGGCTCGCTCGTCATGATCTTTACCTACACCTATAACCTCACCATGCGCCTGAACTACGTAAGCTCCATGATGCAGCGCATCAACCGCGCGCTCGGCGATGCGGCCGAGATGACGCGCGTGCTGGACGAGCCATGTTTGGTGGCAGACGACCCGGACGCCCCTGAGCTCAAAGTGACCGAGGGCGCGATTGATTTTGAGCACCTGAGCTTTGCGTACCGTGACGCTGCGGCGGGCGAGAGCGTGTTCGATGACCTGACACTTCATGTGGCGGCGGGCCAGCGCGTGGGCCTGGTGGGCAAATCGGGCTCGGGTAAGACGACGCTCACCAAGTTGCTGCTGCGCCTGGACGATGTCCAGGGCGGCCGCGTGCTCGTGGACGGTCAGGATGTCTCGCGCTGCACGCAGCAGAGCCTGCGCCGCCAGGTTGCCTACGTGCCGCAGGAGGCGCTGCTGTTCCACCGCTCCATTCGCGAAAACATTGCCTACGGTCGTCCCAACGCCACTGATGAGCAGATTCGCGAGGCCGCGCGCCTGGCCAATGCCCTGGAGTTTATCGACCGCTTGCCCCGTGGCTTTGACACCATGGTGGGCGAGCGCGGCGTCAAGCTCTCGGGCGGCCAGCGTCAGCGCGTGGCTATCGCCCGTGCCATCCTAACCGACGCGCCGATTCTAGTGCTCGACGAGGCGACGTCTGCCCTCGACAGCGAGTCCGAGGCTCTGGTGCAGGAGGCGCTCGAAAACCTGATGCGTGGACGCACCTCCATTGTGGTGGCACATCGCCTGTCCACCGTGGCGGCGCTCGACCGCATCGTGGTGCTGGCGGACGGCGAGATTGTCGAGGACGGTACGCATGCGCAGCTTGTCGAGGCGGGCGGCGAGTACGCAAGCCTGTGGGGCCGCCAGACCGGCGCATTTTTGGAGGCGTAGGCGTCTCGGACGTGGGACAATTGTGCCCATAAGTTTATTGTGCCGTTGAGCCGAGGAGTCGTTATGCCACGCGAGACCAATGCCGCCAAGCGCGAGCGCGCCGTTGAGGTGTGCGAGCGTCTCAACCGTCGCTATGGCCCGGTCGAGTGCTTTTTGGACCACGAGAATCCCTTCCGCCTGCTGATCGCGGTGCTGCTCTCGGCGCAAACGACCGATGCGCAGGTCAACAAGGTGACACCGCGGCTGTTTGCCCAGTGGCCCACGCCCGAGGCCATGGCCGGGGCGAGCGTGACTGACGTGGCAGACACCATCAAGTCGCTTGGCTTTTATAAGAGCAAGGCCAAGCATGCCGTCGAGGCCGCGCAGATGATCGTCGCCGACTATGGCGGCGAGGTACCGGCCGACATGAAGGAACTCGTGAAGCTGCCGGGCGTGGGACGCAAAACGGCGAACATCGTGCTCAACGTGGGGTTTGGCATTGTCGAGGGCATCGCGGTCGATACGCACGTCAACCGCATCGCGCACCGCCTGATGCTGAGTCCCAAGACGCATGCCAAAGAGCCGCTCAAGACCGAGCAAGACCTGCTCAAGATTTTGCCGCGCGAGTATTGGGAGTCGGTCAACCACCAGTGGATTACCTTTGGCCGCGAGATCTGCGACGCCCGCAAACCCAAGTGTGACGAGTGTCCGCTGGCAGATTTGTGCCCCAGCGTGCGCGTTTTGGGGTAGCTGTTTGGCGTGCGCTGGCGTGTCCACCTCATGCGCTACCATGATAATCAAGACTTTTGACGTACGACCCGCCGAGCTTGCCCCGGCGGGCTTTTGGCGTTGCAATGCCGGAGGAACAGCATGCTCATTCACCGTATAGCCGCGCAGCTCTACACTGCCGAGGCACTGCAGACCGTCGAGGCCGGACTCGATGCCGGCGAGGACGTGACGCTGGCTGTGTCGCAGTCGGGCCGCACGCTTATGGCGGCCGCCCAGTTTGCGCGCCGCCCGCGCCCGACGGTCTACATTGTGAGCGGCGAGGATGCGGCTGATCGCGTCGCGCGCAGCCTTGCCGCCTATGTGGGCCTGGCGCACGTGTGCCGCTTTCCCGAGCGTAAGGACTATCCGTGGCGCGAGCAGGCGCCCGACGACGCCGTGGTGGCGCAGCGCTGCGAGGCTCTGGGGCGTATCGTGCGCGGGGACAATTGCATCATGGTCGCCTCGGCCCGCGCGCTGCTGCGCTGCGTGCCGCCGGTCGAGAGCCGCTACTGGGAGTCCACGACCTTTGCGGTGGGCGAGGAGATTCCTTTTGACGAGGTGCCGCATCGCCTGGTGGGCATGGGCTACACCAATGCCGGTGCCGCTGATGCGCCCGGTCTGTTCCGCGTTCACGGCGACACCGTCGAGGTGTTCCCCGCACAAGAGAAAGCGCCCGTGCGCATTGAGTTCTTTGGCGACGAGATTGACCGCATCCGCCGCATGGTGAGCTCAACGGGGCAGACCATCGGCAACGAGGACAGTATCGAGATCTTCCCGTGCCGTGAGCTGGCGCTTACCGACGAGGCCGTCCACAACATGCATGTGGCGCTCTATCGCGCCAGCCAGGACGACAGCAAACTGGCGGCGCTGCTCGAGATGGTGGACGCGCGCATCGTCACGCCCGAACTCGACCGCTTTTTGCCGGTGATGTACGGCCAGACCGTGAGCCCGCTGTCGCATGTGAGCGGCAAGGCACTCGTGGTGCTGTCCGAGCCGCGCTCGCTGTTCGACGACTGCCTGCGCGCCTACGAGGATATCGAGGCCCGTGCCGGCGAGGCGGGGATTGACCGACTGGATGGCCTGTATGTACGTGCCCAGCAGCTCGACTTTGGTGCTCAGCAGCGCCTGAACTATGTGAGCCTGATTCGCGCGGGCGGCGCGGTGACGGCCGAGCTCAAGATTGAGCAGCCGGCTATTGCAGGTTCGAACAACCGTTTTATGACGCGCATTCAGGAAGTCGTGGGCAAGCGCTACGCCTGCGTGTTTGCCATTCCCGACCGTGGCGCGCGCGAGTCGATGGAGCTCACCTTTGGCGATGAGGGCATTACGTTTGAGGAATCGCTGACCGCGGCGCCCGAAAACGCCGGCGCTATTGGCGACCGTGTGCGCGTGGCCGCGGCAGATTCTGCCGATCGCACCGCCCGCCAGGAGGCCCATGCCTCGATTCGCGAACGCAAGGCGGATGCGCTCAACGCCCGCTCTCTGGAGGCGGGCGCCGCACAGGCCGCCACCGGTGCCGCCGTGCCCACCATCTCGCGCGGGCGCGTGACCTTTGTGGACGCCGCCCTGCCGCAGGGCGTGGTGGTACCCGACGCCAATCTGGCCGTGTTCTCAATCGCCGACCTCAACGCCCGCATGGACGCCAACCGCGCGCGCAGCCGCCGCAAGGTGGACATTACGCAGATCACGTTCCCGTTTAAGCCGGGCGACTACGTGGTGCACGCCACTCACGGCATCGCACTCTTTAGCGAGATCGCGCGCCAGGAAGTGGGCGGCAAGGAGCGCGACTACTTTTTGCTGGAATATGCCGACGGCGACAAGCTCTACGTGCCGCTCGAGCAGGTCGACCGCATCACACGCTATGTTGGCCCCGACGGCGACAAGCCGCGCCTGACCAGGCTCAATACCGCCGACTGGACGCGTGCCACCAACAAGGCACGCAAGAACGCCAAAAAGCTGGCGTTTGACCTGGTCGACCTGTATACGCGCCGCTCGTCGATTACCGGTATCGCCTGTCCGCCCGATACGCCCGAGCAGATCGAGATGGAGGAGAGCTTCCCCTACGACGAGACGCGCGACCAGCTGGAGGCTATCGCCGACATCAAGGCCGACATGGAGGCGCCCAAGCCCATGGACCGCCTGCTGTGCGGCGACGTGGGCTTTGGCAAGACCGAGGTTGCCCTGCGCGCGGCGTTTAAGTGCGTGGACTCCGGCCGCCAAGTCATGGTGCTCTGCCCCACGACCATTCTGGCCCAGCAGCACTACGAGACGTTCTTTGAGCGCTTTGCCCCGTTTGGCCTCGAGGTCGAAGTGCTCAGCCGCTTCCGCACCCCGGCGCAGCAAAAGCGCGCGCTTAAGGCGTTTGCCGAGGGCACGATCGATGTGCTCATCGGCACCCACCGCCTGCTTTCGGCCGATGTGAACCCCAAGAACCTGGGCCTGGTGATCATCGACGAGGAGCAGCGCTTTGGCGTGCAGCACAAGGAGCAGCTCAAGAACCTGCGTGAGCAGATTGACGTGCTCACGCTTTCGGCAACGCCGATTCCGCGAACCATGCAGATGGCCACGAGCGGCGTGCGCGATATGAGCCTGATCACCACGCCGCCGACCGGGCGCCGCCCCGTGATCGTGCATGTGGGAGAGTACGACCCCGACGTGGTGAGTGCGGCGATTCGCCTGGAGGTGGGCCGCGGCGGTCAGGTGTACTACGTGTCCAACCGCGTCAAGACCATCGACGACGCCGTGGCGCGCGTGCACGAGGCCGCGCCCGAGGCGCGCGTGGGCGTGGCGCACGGCAAGATGAGCCCGCGCGAGGTCGAGGACGTGATGATCGAGTTCGCGACCAAAAAGATCGACGTGCTCATCGCCACGACCATCGTGGAGAGCGGCATCGACAACGCGACTGCCAACACGCTGATCATCGAGGATTCGCAACGCCTGGGTCTGGCGCAGCTCTACCAGCTCAAGGGTCGTGTGGGTCGCTCTGCCACGCAGGCCTACGCGTACTTTATGTTCCCGGGCGAGCTGCCGCTCACCGAGGAGGCAACGGCGCGCCTGACCGCACTTTCCGAGTTTCAGGACCTGGGCAGCGGCATGCGCATCGCCATGCGCGACCTGGAGATTCGCGGCGCCGGCTCGCTTATGGGAGCCGAACAGCACGGCAACCTGTCGAGCGTGGGCTTTGACCTGTTTACGCAGATGCTGGGCCAGGCCGTGGCCGAGGCGCGCGGCGATGACGACGCCGGCGTGGAGGCGGCGAGCGTGGGTATTAACCTGCCGGCCGACTACTTCTTGTCCGAGGAGTACCTGCCGGCGGTGGACCAGCGCGTGCTCGTGTACCGTAAGCTCGCAGCGGCCGAGGACCTGGAGAGCATCGACGAGGTGCAGGAAGAGACCGAGGCCGCGCATGGCGAGCTGCCGTTGGCGGGACTCAACCTGTTCAATCGCGCGCGCATCCGCATTCGCGGCGAGCGTCTGGGGCTCGAAAGCGTCACGCTCAGTGGCGGTCGCATCACGTTTTTGGGCGTCGACGTGCCTAAGAAGGTGGCCTTTGAGCTTAAGACCCGCTATGGCGCGGTGAACTTCCCCAAGAGCCGCAAGCTGTCGGTACCCTACAAGGCAGGCGCCGGTGCGGGCAGCGGCTTGGGTCGCGGTCTCGACGCCAACGACGGCACCGGCCCGGTGGCCGCGGCACTCATGCTGCTGCAACAGCTGGGCGCTAGTGATGATGACTAACAAGTAGGGGGCGTGGCGGGATGAAGTTGTCTTTGTCCCGCCACGTTGCAGGTTGATTCCAGCCCCATCGAAAGGAAAGCATGTTCGGATACATCTATAAGAAAGATGTCGCCATTATCGCGGTTGTCCTGTGCCTTTGTCTGGGCGTGGGCAGTTTCTTCGATTATCAGATCTCGAGCGCGCTGTTCAATATCGGCAGCATGTACGGTCGCTTTATCGAGGCCGCCGGCGAGCTGCCGTTCGAGCTGACGGCGAGCGTCGCGGGCGTTATGCTCGTACGCGCGGTGCGTCCCGACTCCAGGGGGAGCAAATGGCTCGCCGTGCTGGGCGTTCTGATCAACGTTGGCCTGGCCGGCTACGAGATCGTTTCGTCCCTGCGGGTTGGCGGCAAACTCATCGCGGTTCAGTTGGTACTGACGTTTGCGCTGGTCATTGCGGTTAACGTTATTGCCTATCGCCTTACGCGCGACACCGCGCCCGACGAGCTCACGCGCTGGGCGTTGATGGTACTTGCCGTGTGGGTCGCTCAGGCCATTATCCTCAACGTGATCGTCAAGCCGCTGTGGTCGCGCCCGCGCATGCGCGTGATCGAGGTCACGCCGGGGCTCAATTTTCAGCCGTGGTGGGTAATCGGCAATCCCGACAAGTGGACCTATATCGCCGCCGGCGTGATCAAGGACGGGTTCAAGTCGTTCGCGAGCGGGCACACCGCGCATGCGGCGATCGGCCTTATGCTCGCCGGGCTTCCCGCGGCAGCCTTTAAGGAAAAACCTTCGCGTCGCCGCGTGATCTTTTGGGCGGCGGCTGTGGTCGCGGCGCTCGTCGCCTTTGGCCGTATCGTGATCGGAGCTCACTTTTTGAGCGACGTGAGCTGCGGCTTTGCCCTGGTGTTGGCGCTTGAGTGCCTTGCCGCGCGCGTTGCCTATCCCAACGGCGTACAATAGCCCCGTTTGAATCATCGGGCCCGTGCCCGGCTAGAGAGGATTGCCATGCTCGCGTTTAACAACGACTATTCCCACGGCGCACATCCGGCAGTGCTGCAGGCGCTCGTCGACACCAACATGGAGCCGCAGCCCGGCTACGGTACCGATGCGCACACCGAGCGTGCCAAGCAGCTTATCCGCGAGGTCTGTCAGGCGCCCGACGCCGACGTGTTTTTTCTAGTGGGCGGCACGCAGGCCAACGCGACGGTGATCGACATGCTGCTCGCGCCGTACGAGGGCGTCGTTGCTGCTGAGACTGGCCACGTCGCCTGCCATGAGGCGGGCGCTATCGAGTTTGGCGGCCACAAGGTGCTCACCATCCCCGGCTACGAGGGCAAGATGCACGCCGAGGACCTCGAGAACTATATCCAGGTGTTCTACGAAAACGAGAGCTACGAGCACACGGTGTTCCCGGGTGCCGTGTATGTGAGCCTATCGACCGAGTACGGCACGCTGTACTCCAAGGCCGAGCTCGCGGCGATTCACGCGGTGTGCCAGAAGCGCGAGATTCCGCTGTTTGTGGATGGCGCCCGCCTGGCCTATGCGCTGGCGGCCGATGAGTGCGACATTACCCTGCCCGAGCTGGCGCAGCTGTGCGACGTGTTCTACATCGGTGGCACCAAGTGCGGCGCTCTGTGCGGCGAGGCCGTGGTGTTTTGCGGCATGCATGCTCCGGCGTATCCTATTCCGCGCATTAAGCAGCATGGCGCACTGCTCGCCAAGGGCCGCCTGACGGGTGTGCAGTTTGAGGCGCTCTTTACCGATGGCCTGTATTTTGAGATCGGTCGCCAGGCGATTGAGACCGCTCAGACGCTGCGTCGTGTGCTGCACGAGCGCGGCTACCAGTTCTTCTTGGAGACGCCGACCAACCAGCAGTTTGTGATTCTGCCCAACGAGGACATGGCCCGCATTCGCGAGCATGCCTCGATCGAGTACTGGGAAAAGTACGACGAGACCCACACGGTGGTGCGCTTTTGCACCAGCTGGGCCACGACGCAGGAGGACATCGACGCGCTGGCGGCTGTCCTGTAGCCTGATGTAATGACGAGGGGCCGCCTTGCGCTGGGTTTGGCGCAGGGCGGCCTTTGCTTTTGGGGGAGAAGGGTTGTATGACCGAGATGTCCGAGCCGACGATCCGCCTGGCGACGCCCGAAGACGCGTCGGCGTTGCTTGCCATCTATGAGCCATATGTGCGCCAGACGGCGATTACCTGCGAATACGAGGTGCCGAGCGTTGAGGAGTTCGCCGGGCGCATCGAGCGTACGCTCAAGCGCTACCCGTATTTGGTGATGGAGCTGGACGGGCGTCCGGTAGGTTATGCCTATGTGAGTCCGCTCAACAGCCGCGAGGCATACGACTGGTCGGTCGAGACATCGATCTACCTGGCGCGCGATGTGCGCCATGGCGGACTGGGCCGCAAGCTGCACGATGCACTCAAGCAATGCCTGATCGCGATGGGCATCACCAACATGTGCGCGCTCATCGCCGTGCCGCACGACAAGGATGACGAGTACCTGACGCACAACAGCCAGGACTTCCATGCCCATATGGGGTATCGCCTGGTGGGTGCTTTCGACCGCTGCGCCCAAAAGTTCGGCCGCTGGTACGACATGTGCTGGATGGAGCTGGTCCTGGCCGAGCGCACGCCCAACCAACCCAAACCAACCTGGTTCCCCGCACTTGTCACCCAAGGATTCAAACCTACCATTTAGGGACAGGTTTTTGGCTGTCTTGTGGTATCAAATCGCCGCAAGAAGTGCGGCGTTTGTACGCTATTTTGACTTGGATTGTCCCCTCGGCACGCCTTGCGAGCTAAGTGAGTAGACTTTTTGGCGCAGGCTGACCACAAAGCGTATCTGCCTTAGTAAAACCGCAGGTCACGGAGGTGGCTGTTTTGAATGTGCTCGGCAGGTCGCGAAAAGTCTACTCACTTAGGTTTACGGTGCTGGATATTCTGGGCAGGAACAGTTGAGCTTGGGCGGCGCGTGTTGCCAGGCGATGTTGGCATTTGCGCCATGCTGGCTTGAGATTTAATAAAAACCGCAGGTAAAACGTTTATTAGGTACATTTTGCCTCGTTTGGTGCGCTAGCCGATGGGCTCGGTGTATTTGGCGCGGTCGGTGCGTTGGATGCGCTTGGAGATGTGCAGCGGGCGGCCGTCGGTGTCGTAGACGTAGTCAGTGATAAGGATCAGTGCCTGCCCGCGCTCAACGTTGAGCAAAAACGCCTCGTTTTGCGAGGCATAGCACACCTCAAAGGTCTTATGCCCCTGTGCCGGCGCGCGATGGAATTCTTGGCGCAGCGTGGCGTAGAGCGAACCGTTGATATCGCGATCGATGAGTGCTTCAAAGCTCGGTGGTAGATAGGTGGTCTCCAGGCACAGTGGCGCATCGTCCAGGTAACGCAGGCGGACAAGTTTGACAAGCTTGCTGCCCACGGTAGCGTCAAAGAACTTGGCCACGCTGCCCATTGCTTTGGCAAAGCCCGAGTCCACCGTGCGCGTGGTGGGCTTCATGCCCCGGCCTTCGACCTGCTTGGTATAGCTCGAAAACACCAGGTTGTTCTCGTGGAGCGCGGGCGTGTCGGCCACAAAGGTGCCACGTCCGCGCTCGGTGCGCACCAGGCCCTCGTCAACTAACACCTTAAGCGCGTGGCGCACGGTGCTGCGCGACAGCCCCGATTCGTCCATGAGCTCCATCTCGGACGGCAGCTTGTCTCCGCGTGCGTAGGTGCCGGCGGCGATGCGGTCACGCAGCGTACCCGCCAGACGCTCGTATTGGGCCAAGTTCTTTTTTGACGAAGTGCTCATGCGAACAACCTATATCTAACTTGTATGCTTACTGAACCAAGCATGTATCCAACATGACAACAAAACCGCTGGTAATGGATTGCCGAAAACTTTACCAGCAAAATTTCTAAGACAAATATAGCATACAACTAGTCGACATAACCAAAACATCTATGTAACTTGTATGCCATCGAGAGCATCAAACGAGAAGAAAGGCTGATGCACGATGACTACTCAGGAACAGGTTAAGGACGTCGTCTCCCAGGTTTTGGCTGACAAGGCGGACAAGGGCGGCATCAAGCGCGTCGTGTGGATCGGCGCCGGCGGATCCAACGGCGGCAACTATCCTGCCCAGTACTTTATGGAGCACGAGGCCACGCAGGTTGTGAGCTCCAGCTACACCAGCAACGAGTTCGTGCACGCCACCCCGGCCTACGTCAACGAGAACACCCTGGCCGTCGTCGTGTCCATGCGCGGCACCAAGGAGACCATCGTCGCTGCTCAGGTCGCCAAGGATCACGGCGCCAGCACCATCGCCATCTATGTTGACGAGTCCGGACTCACCGAGGTCTGCGACTACAAGATCCAGTACGACAGCCTGGCCGTCGACGAGTCCTGCATGGGCCGCACCAACTCCGCCGTCGTGACCATGATCGCCATGGAGCTTACGCAGCAGACCGAGGGCTATGCCGAGTATGAGACCGCTATGGCCGCCTTCGACCTGGTTGACCCCATCTATCGCAAGGCCGTCGAGTACACCCGTCCGCTCGCCGCCAAGTGGGCCGAGCAAAACGCCGACAAGTCCTGCATCAACGTGATGGCTCAGGGTCCGCTCTTTGGTGCCGCCTACGTCTTTAGCATCTGCAACGTGCAGGAGATGCTGCAGATCGACTCCTGCACCATCAACACCTGCGACTTCTTCCACGGCCCCTTCGAGATTCTGGACAAGCGCACCTCGCTGTTCCAGCTCATCAGCGTCGGCCGCAGCCGCTGCAACGACGAGCGCGGTATCCGCTTCGTCAACCAGTACGGTGGCGAGCGCGTCTATCAGCTCGACGCCAAGGAGCTCGGCCTCAACGACATCAAGGACAGCGTGAGCGAGTACTTCAACCACCTGATCTTTGCCCCGATCCTCAACAACGTCTACATGCGCGCGCTCTCTGCCGTCACGCACAAGGACTACATGACGCGCCGCTACATGTGGAAGCTGGACTACTAGGGGATAGAGCGGCCTAACAGCTCGATGTCCTCATAAGTTGCGGTGGAATAGTTCCTGTTTGGGGGCTTGAAGCCTCTATTTAGGAACTATTTCACCGCAACCGCCCAGTAATCCGCTGGGGACGGAGGAAAACGGATCACTTTTCCGCTCGCCGATTTGTGTCTTGAAAAATGTATATAACGACTATAACGTAGTACGAAACATATTGGAAATAATACCGAGGAGGCTGCGTTGAAGAAAAGCAATCTGGGCTATGTGCTGGTGCTGATCGCCGCGCTTATGTGGGGCACCATCGGAATCTTTGTTAACGGAATATCGGCCCTGGGCGTTTCGTCTCAGAGCATGGCGGCCTTTCGCCTGTTGTCGGGTGCCGTCTTAATGGCTCCGGTCTTGGCATTTATGGGCTGCCAGGGAGGTGCTCGCGAGGGAACTGTTTCGGGTCCCATGGCGCTGTTCAAGGCAAGTCCTAAAGAGCTTGTTCCCTGCGCGCTTCTTGGCATTATCGGCCTCGCCACCGCTAACACGCTTTATTACGAGTGCATGGGCGAGGTGGGCATGTCCACGGCCTCAGTGCTGCTCTACACCTCGCCGGTGTTTGGCGTCGCGCTCGGCCGCGTGCTTTATCGCGAGGACGTGACCCCCACCAAGCTCGTCGCCATCGTCTTTAATATTGTGGGTTGCGTGCTCGCGGTGACGAGCGGCGACCTGTCTGGTTTCCGTTTCTCGGCTTGGGGCGTCGCGTCGGGTGTGATCGCCGGACTTTGCGGTGCACTGCTGGCGGTGTTTAGCCGTATGGCTACCAAGACGCTTCATCCACTGGCCGTCACGTTTTGGGGCTTTGTCTTTGGTGGATGCTTTATGGCGGTGCTTTCGGCCCCGTGGTCCGATGTGGCCGCGGCAATGTCCCCGCAGCTCATCCTGCTGTTTGCAGGCTTTGGCTTTATTCCGACGGCTCTTGCGTACATCTTCTATATGCAGGGCCTTTCGATGGATCTTGAGACGTCGAAGGTGCCGGTCGTGGCTTCGTTCGAAACCGTGGCGACCGTTCTGGTCGGTATTGGCATCTACGCCGAGTCCGCCGGCGCGATCAAGGTCCTGGGCATCGTGCTGGCGCTCGCATCCATCCTGATTATGAATACCAACTTCTCCAAGCTGCGCAACAGTGCCTTTGTCGGCCATATCGTTGAGAGCATGACCTTTAAGCCCAACGCGTGGTGGACGGAGAAATCGCAGGACATGGATCTGTTTAAGGAGCGCACTGGCATCGCGCTGGAGCCCACCGTGCAGGAAAGTCCCTGGTACTTCGTGCGATAGGGGATTGGCGAGGCGTCTGATTTGGGGTTATCCAGCCAGCGCCGGCCTACCCAGCCCCAACGTTTCAAGTACGTTAAACCCGTCAACGGTAGATTTTCACCCGCGAACGGTCTTTATATTAATTAGCAATATCCGCAACGTATAAGACGTTATAATGACCATAACGAAAAGGAGGAGGCAAGATGAATCAGATCATTCTCGCATCTCATGGCGGCCTGGCCGCAGGCGCCAAAGACACGCTCGAGATGGTTCTCGGCGACGTGTCGAACGTCCACGTCGTGTCGCTTGCTCGTGACGACAAGGAGCCCATCACCAATAAGGTGGACGCCATGATCGCCACGTTCAACGCGGACGACACCGTCTATGTGCTGACCGATATGCTCGGCAGCTCGGTCAACAACAGCATGGTCGAGCTTTCCCGCAACGGTGAGGCATTCACGGTGATCAGCGGTTTCAACATTTCGCTGGCACTGACGCTCGCTATGAGCCCCGTCCCCGTCAAGGGTGCCGAGCTCGCAGCTCTCATCAACGAGGCCCGCACCGGTCTGACCAACCCCAACGCACCGGTCGAGGCCGCCGCGGCTCCCGCCAAGAAGGCCAAGGCGCCCCGTCACAGCTCCGGTCCCGCCAAGATCGTCCTCGCGCGTCTTGACTACCGTCTGCTGCACGGCCAGGTCGTCTTTACCTGGACCACCAAGCTTCAGGCCGAGCGCATCATCGTCGTCGACAACGCTGCCGCCAACGATGACATCAAGAAGGGCGCTCTTAAGCTGGCCAAGCCCCAGGGCGTGCGTCTGAACGTCTTCACCGTCGAGCGTGCCCTCGCCAAGATGGACAAGCTCAACACCCTCGGCGAGCGCGTCATGTTCGTCTTTGGCAACACGGCCGAGATGCTGCAGTTCTGCCAGGGCTACAAGCTCGACGCCATCAACCTGGGCGCCACCGCCAACCACGACGGTGCCGATCAGATCGGCGGCAAGGACAGCTCCGTCTTCCTCGACGCCAACCAGAAGGCCGACGTCAACCAGCTGCTCGACATGGGCATCAAGCTCTACGTCCAGCAGACCCCTACGTATCAGAGCGTCGACATCGACGCCAAGCTGTAATCAACCAGGCTTTTGCCTGACTGAAAGGAGAAGGGTATGAATACGTTCATCAGTGCGGTGCTCGTCGGCCTCGTCGGCGTGTTCTGCATGTGGGACTCCCGCCTGCTCGGTCGTCTTAACTTCGAGCAACCCCTCGTTGGCGCTACGCTCGTCGGTCTGCTGCTGGGCGATGTGCCCACCGGCCTTGCCGTCGGTGCCGCCGTCGAGCTCGTGTCCATGGGCCTGGTGCAGGTCGGCGCCGCCGTTCCGCCCGATATGGTCCTGGGCGGCATCGTGGCCGCTGCCTTTGCGTGCCTGACCGATGCTTCCGCCGAGACCGCCATGACGATCGCCATCCCGGTCGCCGTCCTGGGTCAGCTCCTCGGCATCGTGTTCCGTTCCATCATCGCCGTCCTCACCCATGTGGCAGATAGCGCGATCGATAACGGAAAGTTCAAGACCGCCTACCGTATGCACATCTGCGCCGGCTCCGGTCTGTACGCCATCATGTACTTCCTGCCGATCTTCCTCGCCGTCTTTGTTGGCACCGACCTGGTTCAGGCCATCGTCAACATGGTTCCCGAGTGGCTGTCCACTGGTCTTAACGTTTCGACCAAGATCATGACCGCCTACGGCTTGGCCCTGCTGCTCACCATGATGATCAAGAAGGGTATGACTCCGTTCCTGTTCATCGGTTTCCTGCTCGCCGCTTACCTCAACCTGTCCGTCATCGCGGTCGCTCTGATCGGTGTGTGCCTGGCTGTCGTCTTCATGGGCTTCAAGTTCAACGGTTCCCATGCAGCCGCCGGTGTCGATTCCGACTACGATCCGCTCGAAGACGACGAAGACTAAGGAGGAACACACTATGGCAACCGCAACCAAGGACGTGTCCCTGAACAAGAAGGTCAGCCAGTTCTTCTGGCGCTCCTGGGCCATCCAGGCCTCTTGGAACTACGAGCGTCAGATGAACATGGGCTTCCTCTACGGCATGGTTCCCACGCTCGACCGCCTCTATCCGGACGAGTCCGACCCCAAGCAGCTCGCTGCTAAGAAAGAGGCTTACCACCGTCACATGGCGTTCTACAACTGCACCCCGCAGACGAGCGCCTTTATCCTGGGCCTCACCGCCTCCATGGAGGAGGAGTACGCCAAGGATCCCGAGAACTTCGATCCCGATTCGATCAACGCGGTCAAGACCTCCCTCATGGGTCCGCTTTCCGGCATCGGTGACTCCTTCTTCCAGGGCACCATCCGCGTTATCGCCTTTGGCCTGGGCGTTCAGCTGGCTCAGCAGGGCTCCATCATGGGCCCGATCCTGGCCATGCTCATCTCCATCGTCCCCTCTGTGCTGATCACTTGGTTCGCAGCCAAGATGGGTTATCAGGGCGGTCACGCGTACCTGAGCAAGCTTCAGGGCGGCGACCTCATGGAGAAGCTCATGTATGTCTGTGGCATCGTGGGTCTTATGTCCGTGGGCGGCATGATCGCCACGCTGATCGGCGCCACCACCCCGCTGCAGTTCGCTGAGGGCACCGTCGTTATCCAGGACATCCTGGACGGCATGATGCCCCAGATGATCTCCCTTGGCCTCACCGGCCTTATGTACTGGCTCATCAAGAAGAACGTCAACACCGGTTGGCTTCTCGTGATCGCCATTGTGGGCGGCATCGCCCTCTCCGCGGCCGGCATCTTGGCCTAGTCGCGACTAAGCGCCTAACCGCTTTCCCCCGGGGGCCTGCCTGGCATCCCATACCCCAGGCAGGCTTCCATCCCCAAATGTGTCAAAGGGACAGTCCCTTTGACACATCCTCAACGGGCCGACGAGTCGGTCCAAATCACGGTAACCCTGTGTGCGTCCGGCAAAGTGGCGCCGCAAAAATTGAAAGGAATGTGTCAAATGTACGAGATCGACCTTAACCTCCCTAAGCAGATCGTCGCTGACGTCCTGTCCAACCACGAGATCCACAGCGTCGCTTTCGTCGGCTGCGGTGCTTCCATGTCCGACCTTTACCCCGCCAAGTACTTCCTGGCCAACAACACGGACAAGCTGAACGTTCAGATCTTCACCGCTAACGAGTTCAACTACGACACGCCTTCCTGGGTCAACGAGCACACCTTCGTGATCACCTGCTCCCTCGGTGGCTCCACGCCCGAGACCGTCGAGGCCAACAAGACCGCCAAGAAGCACAACTGCCCGGTCGTCTCCCTCACCAACAAGGCTGGCTCCGCTCTGACCGTCGACGCCGACCACGTCATCGTTCACGGCTTCCACGCCAACTACGCTGCCAAGTGCGAGAAGCCCGGCTACGCCATCGCTCTTGCTCTCGAGATCCTTCAGCAGACCGAGGGCTATGACCACTACGAGGACATGATCACCGGCCTCACCAACGTCTTCGATCTCTGCGAGAACGCCGCTCAGCACTGCAAGAAGCTCGCTAAGAAGTTCGCCGAGGACTTCAAGGACGACAAGATGATCTACTTCATGGCTTCCGGTGCCTCCGAGAAGATGGCTTATTCTCACGCTGCCTTCCTGTTCACCGAGATGCAGTGGATCGACGCCGCCGCCTACAACACCGGCGAGTACTTCCACGGCCCGTTCGAGGTTTCCACCGAGGGTAAGCCCTACGTCTTCTTCATGTCCGATGGCGCCACCCGTCCGATGGACGCCCGCGCCCTCACCTTCCTTGAGCGCATGGGCGCCAAGGTCGCTCTGATCGACTCCAAGGACTACGGCCTGGCTGACGCCGTGCCCGCGAGCGTCGTCACCTACTTCAACCCGCTGCTGCACCTCGCCGTTATGCGCGAGTACGGCAACCAGATCGCCGAGGCCCGTCAGCACCCGCTGACCATGCGTCGCTACATGTGGAAGCTTTCCTACTAATCACAAGTAAGTAGACCTTACGGGTTGATTGAGAGGGGATGGGGTTCGCGCCCCGTCCCCTTTTTTGCTATCGAAAGGAGATACGTATGATCAAGGCGGTGCTGTTTGACATGGACGGCGTGCTGGTCGATACCGAGTGGTTCTACAACCGTCGTCGCGTGGCGTTTATGGAAGAGAAGGGGTTTCACTTTGACGAGATCCCCGATCTTTCGGGATCTAACGAGCCCGCCATTTGGAAGGCGCTGGTGCCCGACGATATTGAGCTGCGCGAGCGCCTGCGCGTGGAGTACAAGCAGGTCTACAGCCCGGATCACCCCGTTCCGTATGCCGAGCTGCTCAACGAGCAGACGGAGCCGGTGATGCGTGAGCTGCACGAGCGCGGCGTGAAGTGCGCCATCGCAAGCTCGTCCTATCGCGAGCTCATTGACGAGCTGGTGGAGATTGCCGGCATCGCCGACGTGCTGGACTACACCATCAGCGGTCACGAGTGCAGTGCGTTTAAGCCCGACCCCGAGATTTACCTGCGTGCCATGGAGGCGCTGGGTGTGGAGCCTACCGAGTGCCTGGTTATCGAGGACTCGCCTTTGGGCATCGAGGCCGGCAAGCGCTCCGGCGCCCGCGTCCTAGCGCTGCGTCCGCACGAGGGCGTCAACCTGGATCAGTCCGCCGCCGACGTTATCATCGACAATCTGGCTGACATTCTACCTGCCATTTAGGGACAGGTTTATTTTGGCAGGTTTTATCTGGGTAAATGCCGAATTCGCCGTGAAGGGATCGCTCTCTTCACGGCGTTTTCTTTTGAGCGGTTTTACGCGGTCCTTCTGATGGTTGTCGAGAGAGGGTGAATTGAAGCGCCCTCGCACGCTCCATGCTACAATCGCGGGCATGCCCCACAACTATATCTGCCTTCGAAAGGAACCCACGTGGCGAACGCCATCGATCAGCTCACGGACCGCGTGCTCATGCTCGGCCGTCTCACCATCGTTCGCCGCGCTATTACCGCCGTGGCGGTCACAATTTCCGCCATTCTCCAGACATTTCTGATCCAGGCGTTCATCCAGCCCGCCGACCTGCTTCCGAGCGGTCTTACCGGCGTCGCGGTCCTGCTCGATCGCGTTACCTCGCTCGGCGGCGTTCACATCGACATCTCGCTCGGTATGCTCGCGCTCAACATCCCCGTGGCGCTCCTATGTTGGAGCGGCATTAGCAAGCGCTTCGTTATCTTCTCGATGATGCAGGTCGTGCTCTCATCGCTGTTTCTCAACGTCTTTCACTTCGCTCCGTTTTTGGGCGACAAGATCATGCTCATCATTTTTGGCGGCGTGGTCTCGGGTCTGGGCGCTGCCATCGCGCTTAAGTCCGGCGCATCCACCGGCGGCACCGACTTTATCGCGCTGTGGGTTTCCAACCACACGGGCAAGACCATCTGGGGCGTCATCTTTGGTTTCAACTGCTTTATCCTGGCGATCTTTGGCTTTATGTTTGGCTGGGACAAGGCGGCGTACTCCATCGTGTTCCAGTTTATTTCGACCAAGACCATCGACAGCTTCTATCGTCGCTACGACCGCGTGACGCTGCAGATCACGACGCGCAAGGCGGACGAGGTCATGACCGCCTATGTTGACCATTTTCAGCATGGCATTAGCTGCGCCGAGGTCATCGGCGGATACAGCCGCGAAAAGATGTACTTACTGCACGCCGTTGTCTCGACCTACGAGAGTCAGGACATTATCAAGCTGGTGTGCGACATTGATCCCGGTGCTGTGATCAATGTGTTCCACACGCTCAACTTTGTGGGCGGCTGGTGGGGCGGTCATGTCGACGAGCCCATGCCCACGGCCGTTCCCGATCCCGACAAGCCCGCGCGCATGGCCAGCAGGCAGGCGCGCCTCAGCGAGCAGGATAGCCTGCAGCAGGACGACGGCAGGTAAGGATTTGCTGTATGCGGTGTATCGTTTTATCATTATGAGGTAACATGAAACTAGACGTTATATACGTATTAGTTATTTCGATATTCCGATAAGAGTGATTAGATATGCCTGCGCCCAAAAATGCACCGCTTTACCAGCAGATTTACGACGAAATCAAGGATGCGATCGAGAAAGGTGTTTATGCACCCAAGGAGCGTATTCCGTCCGAGCTTGAGCTAGCCGAGCAGTACGACGTGAGCCGCATTACGGTGCGCCGCGCCGTCGAGGAGCTGTGCTCCGATGGCTACCTGGTTAAGCAGCAGGGCCGTGGCACCTTTGTCTCCACGCCGCACATCAACCGCCAGTTCCACGCTTCGACGCTGCAGACGTTTACCGCGCTGTGTGCCGATAATGGCATGAAGGCGGGCGCACATGTGGTCGATCGCCAGATTGTGCCGGCACGTCAAAACGAGATGGAGCTCTTTGGCCTGCAGAAGGACGCGTTGCTGCTGCACATCAAGCGCGTGCGTACAGCCGACGGCGAGCCCATCTTTGAGGAGAACATCTTTGTGCCGTTTGACGCCTACCGTGAGCTGTTGACGGCCGATCTTGAGGACAAGTCGATTTTTGCCGAGGTCGAGCGTGTTGGCGGAACGCCGATTGTCTCGGTTGGCTACCGCACGGTCGAGGCCGTTCGTGCCAATACCGAGCAGGCGGCCGAGCTGGGCATCGCTCCGCACGATCCACTGCTCAACCTGCGTGCCGGCTTTATCGGCCCCAATGGCGAGCCGGTCCTGATGGGTAAGCAGTACTACGTGGGATCGCGCTACGTTATGGTCATGTAGGGTTGGTTCCGCCGTTCTGACGAACGGCGGATCTGTCGACGCTGCGCCTTTGGTTGCGCGGTTTTACCAAACCGCGCAACGGCTCGACGCTGCAAGCCCGCCAGAGCGGCAATCTGCCTTTCAACTTCGGCGGCATGACCAGAAGTTTTGTTCCGTCGTTCTAACGAACGACGGACCGGTCGACGCTGCAAACGCCCCTAAGCGGCAATCTGACGTTCAATCGTCGGTCGCGTACCGAAGTACGCTCCCTCCTCTTTCACGTCACCTTGCTCGCTTAGGGGCGTTTTCGCTGACTTATGCTCAACCGGCGACGTTTCCACGCTCATCCGGAAAGTGTCCAAAAATCCACGCTCGTTCCCTTTGGACTGCATCGCCCGTGGCCGACAGCGGCGCGGCACCGGTCCGCGTGGCGGCGTATAATCGGCGGCAGATGACTTGGACGTTAGGAAATCATGACCGATAGCATGCAGCAGATGGCGCTCGACACGCTCGGCGCCTATTTTGGTTACACCTCGTTTCGCCCGGGGCAGGACCGCATGGTGGATGCGATTCTTGCCGGCCGCGATGCGCTCGGCGTTATGCCCACAGGCGCCGGCAAGTCCATTTGCTACCAGGTACCTGCGCTTATGCTGCCCGGCATCACCTTTGTGGTGAGTCCGCTGCTGTCGCTTATGGAGGATCAGACCCGCGCGTTGCTCGCGGCGGGTGCGCGACCCAGCTATCTCAACTCCAGTCTTACTCCGGCCCAGCAAAACACCGTGCTCAAGCGGGCGCGCGAGGGCCGCTATCAGCTTATGTATGTGGCGCCCGAGCGCCTGCTCGAGCCGCGCTTTCTGGCCTTTGCGCAGGAAGCTGCGGCCGAAGGCGGCATCGGCATTCCGCTCGTGGCCATTGACGAGGCTCACTGCGTGAGCCAATGGGGCCAGGATTTCCGCCCCGCCTACCTGCAGATTCGCGAGTTCATCGATTCCCTGCCGCAGCGCCCGATCGTGGCGGCGTTTACCGCCACGGCGACCGAGCGCGTGCGCGCGGACATTCAGCAGATGCTCGGCCTGCAAAATCCCGCGACGGTAGTGACGGGCTTCGATCGCAAGAACCTCTACTTTGGTTGCGAGGAGATGGGCGACAAGGCCAAGACCGCCTGGGTGCGCGACTACGTGATCGCGCATTCGAGCGAGAGCGGCATCGTGTATTGCTCGACCCGCAAGACGGTCGATGCACTGGCAGGTGAGCTTGCCGAGGCGCTGGGCCCCAGCGGCATTCGCGTTGGCCGCTACCATGCCGGCATGGGCAATGACGCCCGCCGCCAAAGCCAGCGTGCCTTTATCGACGACGACATCCAGGTGATGGTTGCCACCAACGCCTTTGGCATGGGCATCGACAAGCCCAACGTGCGCTACGTGATCCACAACAACGTGCCCGAGAGCATCGAAGCCTACTACCAGGAGGCGGGCCGCGCCGGCCGCGATGGCGACCCGGCCAGCTGCCATCTGCTGTGGAACGGCAACGATTTTCGCATGCGCCGCTTTCTGATCGACCGCGGCGATGCCGCCGACGAGGCGCTCGACGACGAGCAGCGCGCGTGGGCGCTCCAGAATCGATACCGCCTGCTCAGCCAGATGGAGGGCTACTGCAATACCACCGGCTGTCTGCGCGAATACATGCTGCGCTACTTTGGCGACGAGGCCGCGGCCGAGCATGCGGCAGCCGCCGCGGGCGGCACGGCAGACGACGCCGAGGGCTGCGGCAACTGCAGCAACTGTCTCACGCAGTTCGAGGTCGAGGACGTCACCGGCATGGCCCGCGCCGCCGTGCGCTATGTGGCCACGCGTCCCATGCGCTTTGGCAAGTCGCTGATCGCCGACGTGCTCCACGGCGGCAACACCGAGCGCATTCGCCAGATGCATCTGGACGAGGAGCGCGGCTACGGTGAGCTGTCGAGCGAATCGGTCGGGCGCATCAAGGACATCATCGGCCAGCTGTGCGGTCGCGGTTATTTGGCCACCTCGCAGGGGCAGTACCCAGTCGTGGGACTGGGTCCGCGTGCCGGCGAGGTCGAGGACGAGGCGTTCGCCTTTACCGTTAAGCGTCGCGCGTCCAAGCGCAAGGCCTCGGCCCGCGCCCGCCGCGCCGTCGATCTGCTGCGCGAGGAGGCCGAGCTGGATCAGCGCCCGCGCGTTGGCGACGATGCCGAGCTGTTCGAGCGCCTGCGTGCCCTCCGCAAGGAGATCTCGACCGAGTTGGAGATGGCGCCGTACATGGTCTTCTCCGACAAGGCCCTGCGCGGCCTGTGCCGTCTGCGCCCTCAGACGCGCGAGGAGCTGATCCAGGTCAACGGCATCGGCGAGAAAAAGGCCGACGCCTTTGGCGAGCAGTTTATGGTGGCGATTGAAGAGTTTGAGTCCGAGCATGCGCGGGATGGAGCGTAACGATGGCATCCGACGATAAAACCGAGCGTACTGAGGTATCCGCCGTGCCGCTGTACCAGCAGGTTATGGACGACCTAAAGGGCGAGATCGCGCGTGGCGTGTACGCATCCGGCTCGCGCATTCCTTCCGAGATGGAGCTCGCGAAGTATTACGGCGTGGGACGCATCACCGTGCGCCGCGCCATCGAGGAGCTGTCGCGCGCGGGGTATCTCAACCGCCAGCAGGGGAGGGGCACGTTTGTGTGCGCGCCCAAGCTCAAGCGCAAGATTGTCCAGAAGGGTGACGTTCAGAGCTTTACCGAGGGTTGTGCTGCCAACGACATGGTGCCGGGTGCGTGTCTGGTGTCGCGCACGGTGGTCGCGGCGGCGCACGAGGATGCGGCGTTCTTTGGCGTGGAGCCCGGCTGCGAGCTTATCGTGGTCGAGCGTGTGCGCACGGCCGACGGCATCCCCGTCATGCTCGAGAACAACGCCTTTGTGCTCACCGACCATCCCTACCTGCAGACGCTGGCCGACGAGGACCTCACCGATAACTCAATCTTTGCGCTCGTTGCCGAGCATTCGGGTCGCGCGCCGCTCAAGTCCGACCCCTGCACCGTGGAGATTGCGCTTGCTGATGTTCAGACGGCCCCGCTGCTGGAGGTGCCGGTCGGCGAGCCGCTCTTCTATATGGAGGCCTACTTTACCGACGCCGGCGGTCGCGCTCTACTGCTCGGCCGCCAAAAGATCGTGGGCTCGCGCTACGTCTTCGACATCTAACGTCCACAGATAGAACAACATAGAACAAATTTACCGAGATGACTTCACGGGCGTTGTTGCACGTGCTATAAATAGGACAACATAGAACGACAACAGGTACGAGCTGTCGTCGTTCAAAGCCGCCCCACAAGAGGAGCATCAGCATGAACGCACATGATCTGGTTCAGGAAATCATCGAGCGCAAGGGCAAGGTCGAGAACGTCTTTTGGATCGCTTGCGGCGGTTCGATGATCGACCTGATGCCGGCCAACGAGCTGCTCAAGCGCGAGGCCACCACGTTTACCTCGACGGTCTACACGGCACGCGAGTTTTGCCTGATGGCTCCTAAGAGCCTTGGCGAGAAGTCGTTCGTTATTGCCTGCAGTCACAGCGGCAACACGCAGGAGGTCGTTGACGGCTGCGAGATGGCGTTGGCTGCCGGCGCCGAGGTCGTCGCCATGACCGACTGCGAGGGCTCCAAGATCGACAACGGCAAGTGGACCACCTGGGTCTACCCCTGGGGCGAGGGCGTGTCGCAGGCCGAGGTGCCGCAGGGCATCGGCGCTCTGATCGCCGCCGAACTGCTCGACCAGCAGGAGGGCTACGAAGCGCTCGCCGACATGTACGAAGGCCTTAAGCAGATGGACGCACTGCTGCCCGCCGCCCGCGAGAAGGTTAACGCCGAGCTGGGCGCCCGCTTTGCCGAGCTCTGCCAGCAGCACAAGTTCTTCTACATCCTGGGATCCGGCCCCAACTTTAGCCAGACCTACGCCATGGCCATCTGCTCGCTCATGGAGATGCAGTGGCAGCACTGCTGCTACATCCACTCCGGCGAGTACTTCCACGGCCCGTTCGAGGCCACCGAGCCCGGCGTGTTCTACTTTGTGCAGCTCGGATCGGGCGAGTGCCGCCCCATGGAGGAGCGCGCGCTCGCGTTCCTCAACACGCACACCGATACGATTATGGTGCTCGATGCGCTTGAGTACGGCGTGGGCGAGGTGCCCGCCAGCGTGCGTTCGTTCCTGGAGCCGATTTTCTTCTACGCGATGAGCTGCGAGCTGCGCGCCGCCCGCGGCAAGGTGTTCGACCACAGCCCCGAGATTCGTCGCTACATGGGCATCGAGCAGTACTAGGTAACGGGAAAAGTATTCACCTTCGATTCGCAAGCGTGTCGTGTGAGTCAAAAAGCGGGCCGCGCCGGGGATTTCCGGCGCGGCCCGCTTGGCATCGCGCTTAGATTCGCAAGGTTGCGGCAGCCAGCGGCCTACTTTGCGTCGTAGGCCTCGGCGTCCCACCAGTCGAGCTGGGCGATGTTGTCGCGGATGTGCTGGCAGCTCTTGTGGAAGCCCTCGAGCTCGTACTCGGACAGGTCGAGCGTGTAGACCTCCTCGACGCCCTCGGCGCCGATCACGCACGGCAGGGACGTGAAGATGCCCTCTTCGCCATACTGGCCGGTCATAAGCGTAGAGGCCGAAAGCACAGCGTGCTCGTTGTGCAGAACGGCGGCGCAGACGCGTGCAGCGGAGTTGGCGACGGCATACTCGGTGCACTGCTTGCCCTGGTAGGTCACATAGCCGCCCTTGCGCGCGAGCTCCTCGACCTCCATGTGGTCAAAGGCGTACTTGTCAGGGTTCTCGACCTGAAGCTCGTTGAGACTCTTGCCGGCGATGGTCGCGGCCTTAAAGGCAGCCAGCTGGCTAAAGCCGTGCTCGCCGATCATGTAGGCGTCGATGGACTTGGGGCTCACGCCGACCTTCTTGGAGATCTCGGTGCGCAGGCGGGCGGAGTCCAGGCCGCAGCCCGAGCCGATGATCTTCTTGGGATCGTAGCCGGTCAGGTGCCACAGCTCGGTGCACACGACGTCGCAGGGGTTGGAGATGCTCACGAAGATGCCGTCAAAGCCGGCGTCGACGATGCGCTTGGCAAAGGTGCGGGCGGCGTCGGTGGTAAAGAACAGCTCGCCGTCGCGGTTGCCAGCTGCCAGCGCGACCTTACCGGCGGCGTTGACGATGACGTCGCAGCAGGCCAGCTCCTCGTAGTGGTCGTAGCAGTTGACGATCTTGGTGTTATACGGGACAAACGAAAGGGAGTCGCGCAGGTCCTGGACCTCGGACGTCACCTTGGCCTCGTTGATATCGCACAGGTACAGCTCGTCGGCAATGCCCTGCATAAGCAGGCTGTTGGCAACATGTGCTCCTACGTGGCCCTGGCCGACCACACCGATCTTACGCGTCTGGTACATATGAGTATCCTTTCGGCCGAGTTTTTCGCGTCGAACCATTGTAGCGTCCTGCTGCTACTTTGCTAGGCTAAAGCGCCGTAGATTTTTGAGACATGCCTTAATCTCTACTTTTGGAGTGATTTGGACCGCTGACGGCATCGCTGAGCGATGTGCTCGCGCGGATGGGGCCGCTCGTTGTACCATAGCTGCAACTGATTCGTAAGGAGCATCCATGCCCATTCGCATCCCCGACGCCCTCCCTGCCGCCGCGCAGCTCGAGAGCGAGAACATCTTTGTCATGACCGAGTACCGCGCGCTGCACCAGGACATCCGTCCGCTGCGCGTGCTCATCCTCAACCTCATGCCCACCAAAATCGCCACCGAGACGCAGATCATGCGCAAGCTCTCCAACACGCCGCTGCAGGTGGAGGTGGACCTGCTGCGCACCAAGACGCACGAGGCCACGCACGTGAGCGCCGGTCACCTGGAGACGTTCTACCGCACGTTCGACGACATCCGCGACATCCACTACGACGGTCTGATCATCACGGGCGCGCCGGTGGAGCAGATGCCGTTCGAGGAGGTCGACTACTGGCCCGAACTCTGCCAGATCATGGATTGGTCCACCACGCACGTGCACTCCACGCTGCACATTTGTTGGGGCGCGCAGGCCGGTCTGTACCATCATTACGGTATCCAGAAGTACGACCTGCCGGCAAAGGCGAGCGGCGTGTTCGAGCATTATCTGGTGAAGCCGCAAAGCCCGCTGGTCCGTGGCTTTGACGACCGTTTCTATGCCGTGCATTCGCGCAACACCGATGTGCGTCGCGAGGACGTGGAGGCCGAGCCGCAGCTTGAGGTCGTGGCTGTGTCC
Source organism: uncultured Collinsella sp. (assembly GCA_902490565.1). Classification (GTDB taxonomy): domain Bacteria; phylum Actinomycetota; class Coriobacteriia; order Coriobacteriales; family Coriobacteriaceae; genus Collinsella. Next base: position 29,011 of record CABUEK010000010.1, read on the forward strand.
GACGAGGTGGGCCTGTACATCGTCAAGTCGACCGACAGCCGCCGCTTCTTTGTCTTTGGGCACCCCGAGTACGATACCGACACGCTGCGCTTGGAGTACGAGCGCGACGTGAAACGCGGGCTCAACCCTCAGGTGCCGGCGCATTACTTCCCGGGCGACGACCCCACCGCCGAGCCGCGCAACGTCTGGCGCAGTCAGGCTCAGCTGTTCTACACCAACTGGCTCAACTACTACGTCTACCAGACCACGCCCTACGACCTAGCCCGCGCCGGCGAGGAGCACTAGGCTGCGATGGTACCGCTGTAGCCGTGGCTGATGTGGCAGCGATTAGGCGCTGATGATGTTGGGCAGCGGCAGGTCGTGGGCATCGGTGGGGACGTGGTTGATGCGTTGTTCGTCAAAGGCGATGCCGATGATTTGGCATGCGGATGAGAGCATGGGCAGGTAGCGGTCGTAGCAACCGCCGCCGTAGCCCAGGCGCGTGCCGGTTTGATCGAAGGCCACGAGCGGCACAACAGTCATGTCGAGTGCTTCGGCAGGCACGATGGGGAAGCGGTCGCTGTCGATGTCCGTGGCCGCGAAGGCCCGCGCGGGGTGGGCGATAAACGGAGCCGCGGACGCATCGTCGGCGGCAACTGCTCGCATGCACATGCGCTGGCCACAAGCTGCGGCATCAATTGCCGAAAGCATGCACGGATAGGCCACGCGCCAGCCGCGCGCGGCGGCCGCAACGGCAAACGCGGCAGGGTCTGCCTCGGAACCCATCGCGGCATAGACGGCAACGGTGTGCGGCGCCGCGGCATCCAAGCGGCCCAGCAGCTCAACCAGCCGCGCACAGATAACGGCAGACTTCGCCGCCCGCAAGTCCAAATCAAGAGCATCGCGCCGAGCAATCACCGCCCGCCGCAACTCAGCCTTGTCCATCCCGGCCCTCTCTCCCAAACCTACCAAAAAGGGACAGGTTTATTTTGGCAGGTTTTATCTGGGCAAACGTCGAAGCCGCCACAAAGGTGCCTGTCCCCTTTGTGGCGGTTTTGCTTGCTGTGGCTAGCCCAGCAGGTCGATGACGTTAAAGCCGGCGTTGCTCTTGGCGATGACGTCTCGGCCGCCAAAGACGCAGGTGGGCGACTCGGCTGCGATGCGCGTCACGTCGGCGCCGAGCGAGCGCAGCTCACCGGGCGTGGCGGCGAGCATCTGGGCGCGACGCTCCTCGCGCGCATGCGGATCGAGCCTGGCCAGGTAGGTCGTGTTGCGGCGCTTGGTGAGCGCGTACGGCTTCACCGGCGCGTCCATGCCGCTCACGCAGCTCACGATAAAGCCCTCAAAGGCGGCCTCGTCGGGCTCAAAGCTGCCGAGCCATTCGCCTGCGCGCGCCACACGCTCAATCGAGGGGTCGATTGCCGGGTCGCGGTAGGTGTAGAACGCCGTCTGGCGCTCGCCGGCTGCGCGGAATCCGCAGCCGTACGCACCGCCCTTAACGCGGATTTCGTTCCACAGATAGTCGTAGGAGAGCGCGTTGGCGGCAACCGCCCAAGCGCCCGTCACGTCGATGCCCAGGCGACGCGGGTCACACGCGCTCGCCGCAAAGCAGATGTCGCTGGGGATGATAAAAGCCTCGTGGCGGTCGCGCGGCGTCGGCACCACGAGCGCGTCGCGGCCGGCATCGGCGCCGTCGCCAGCGCCCAGCTCCAGATCGCCCGCGGCGGCCCAGTACGCGTTAAAGTCCTCGTCGCTGCCGGTAAAGCTCGCCAGGCAGCCATCGGCCACAAAGATGCGGCCTGCCAGCTCGGCAAGCTTGGCGCGCAGGTCATCCAGGCGCTCGTCAAAGTGGTCGAGCAGATCGCGCAGGAACAGGTAGAAGTCCACGCCCGAAAGCTGCTCGCGCACCACGGCCGAAGGCGAACTGTAGCTCATAGTGCGACCGAGCGCCGCCGAGTGTCCGTTGTTGATAAAGCCCTGCTCAAGCCCAATGCGAATCTGCGTGAGCACGTCGCGCACGCGGTCGGCATCGGCATCGAGCAAAAGCGTGCTCGACCACACCTCGTGCGGCAGGCTTGCCAGCGCATCGATCTTCTCGGACAGGGCGCCGGCGCTTACCAGCAGGTAGGGGCGCACACCGTCCGCGTCGGGCTGGGTCATGACCTCGGTCGTAAAGCTCAAAAAGCCAAGCTTGCCGGCGAGCAAGTTGTCGAGCTCCTCGGCCGAGTGCTCGCTCGTGGGCAGCTGCTTGAGCAGGCGGCAGAGCAGCGTTACATAGGGCAGGTCCTCAAACGCGACGCAGCTCAGGTCGAAATACTGCATGGCGTAGGCCAGGCGGTTGGTGGGGATGCCGTGGCGCAGGCAGGGGATGGGCGCAGTCGTGTCCACAACGAGCGGCGGCTCGGGGCGCGCCTCGCCAATATCGGATACACGCAGGCGCGGCAGCGTGGCCTTGTCCTCGGGCGTGTCCTCGGCTTCCTGCGCGGCACACAGTGCGGCCGTGCGCTCGACCACGTCGGCCAGCTCGGCATCGGTCATGGCATCGCGCTTGGCTGCCAGCTCGGCAGCCTCGGCGCCCTCTGCGCCCTCGGCGGCGTCCACCGGCACCAGCTCGACCAGCGCCATGTGGTCGTTTTCCAGAACCAGCTCGCGCAGCAGGTCCTCAAAGTAGCTGCCGTCCAGCTCGCCACGAAGCTCCTCGTACACCGGGCCGTACTTGAGTGCCAGCGTCGCGGCGTCGTCATCGTAGAGCCAGGTGCTCAGCGCGTCGCACGCAATGGCCACGCCGTCGGCGATACCGTAGTCGCGCTGGCGCAGATCGTACTCGTTGCTGCTGATGATAGCTTCCAGGCGCTCGCGCGGAACGCCGTGCTCGCACAGGTCGCGGCAAGCGTTCTGGAATACGCGACGCAGCTCGCGCGCCACGCCGGGCTGCGCATTTTGCAGCATGATGAGCTCGTAGGGCTGCAGGCTCTCGGCCGCGGTGTAGCTCACCACGTTGCCGCCCAGTCCGGCGGCAAGAACGGCCTTCTTAACCGGTGCCTCGTTGGAACCTAGCAGTGCCTCGAACAGGATGTCCGCCGCGATCGTGCGCTTGCGGTCGAGCGCGCTGCCCAGCACAAGGCCCAGGCCCACCAAGGCGTTCTCGGGTGTGGTGGCCATCTCGACGCGCTTATACTCGCAGGTCACGGGCGCCTGCACGCCCAGTGGATTGGGTGCCAGCGTGGACGGGTCCTCGCCGGCGGCAACGGCTGCGTCCATGCGGCGGCTTGCGGCGCTCGGCTGCGACAGGTAGCGCTCGTTCAAAAAGGCTAACGCGCGGTCCACGTCCAGGTCGCCGTAGAGCGTGATGTAGGAGTTGGAAGGATTGTAGTGGCGCGCGTGCGTGTCCAGGAACTGCTCGTAGGTGAGCGTGGGAATCGCGCGCGGGTCGCCACCGCTCTCGTGCGCATAGGCGGTGTCGGGATAGAGCGCGGCGTTGACGGCGTCGTCCAGCACGCTCATGGGGTCGGACAGCGCGCCCTTCATCTCGTTGAACACCACGCCGTTATAGCGCAGCGTGCCCTCGCGTAGGCTCGCGGAGCTGTCGCCGTCCTCGCCCTCGGCGCCCTCCGGCAGGTCCAGCTCGTAATGCCAGCCCTCCTGCTCAAAAATGGTGGGTTTGGTATAGATGGCCGGGTTGAACACCGCGTCCAGGTACACGTCCATCAGGTTGTACAGGTCCTGCTCGTTGGTGGTGGCAACGGGGTAGATGGTCTTGTCGGGGTAGGTCATGGCGTTGAGGAACGTCTGCATGGAGCTCTTGATCAGGTCCACGAACGGTTCCTTGACGGGGAACTTGGCCGATCCGCACAGCACCGAGTGCTCAAGAATATGGAACACGCCGGTGGAATCGGCCGGCGGCGTCTTAAATCCAATGGCAAAGGCCTTGTTTTCGTCGTCGCACGCGAGGTACAGCAGGCGAGCACCCGATGCGGTGTGGCGCAGCACGTAGGCGTCCGAGTCGAGCTCGGGCACGGTCTCGCAGCGCTCGACGGCAAAACCGTGACAGATGGTACCGGGCACCAGCAGTGCGGTAGCAGCGGCGCGCGGGTCGGTTGAGGTGGTGGGCATATGCAGTCTCCTTTGACGCCCCAGCGGGGGCGAATCGAGTCGAATCCTCGAGAGTATACCCATATGGGGCCGCAGCTCTGCGGCGAACTGGCAACGATATTGGTGGACGGCTGTGCTGGGTTGACGGCGCATGCCGCGGGTAGCCGCTGCACCCCGCTAAAGTGAAATAACACCCCGTTTACCGAATCATTTAGGAAATATATGGACTCCTAAAAAGTTCTAATACAATATAAATCAACTATCTATAAACTGCTGATTCCTTGCAAAGGTATGGTTGATATGGTTGAAGCAAATAGCGTTATCCCCCTGTACAAACAGATTGTCCGTGCGCTTTCTGATTCGATCGCCAACGGCACGTACCGTCCGGGAGATAAGCTCCCGACCGAGGCGGAGCTTATCGAGCAATTTGGCGTGAGCCGAATAACGGTTCGCTCCGCAATTAAAGAAATGGAAGATGCTGGGCTTGTTGAGAGAGCCCGCGGCAAGGGCACGTTCGTTTCGTCGGACACACAGATGTATGCCGCGGACGACCGTGAGAGCTTTACCCATTCGTGCCAACTTGCGGGAAAAAAGGCGTCTACCAGGGTTCTCGAAATGGGCTGGGACTTCCCAAGCCTGCGAGACGCGAAGTTCCTGGGCGTAGACGATACCCAAAAGGTATTGCGTAGTCGTCGTTTGCGCCTTGTGGATGGCAAGCCCACGATGCTGGAAACCAATAGCTATTCCGCTGCGCTTTCTTTTTTGGAGCACGAATCCCTCGATGATTCGCTGATGGCGGTACTCGATCGCCAGGGGATCAAGATGGGTCCCAACACGCGTACGCTCGAGGTCTGCTATGCGAGCGAGCTCGAGGCGGCATACCTTAACGTGGAGCTGGACTCTTCGCTGCTTCTGTTTGTCGATAGACGTTATGCTCCAAGCGGCGAGCCGCTTTTCATCTCCCGTCAGGTGTACTGCACCGAGCGACTGAAGTTCTACTTGTAAATTAGAGATAGATTGGTCGGTTTACCGACCAATTGTTACCGTTCGCGGATTTGGAAAATAGACACACCACGTAGGGCAGATTGCTAATATACTTCGTTATGACAATATAGTACGTCCTATTGGTATTGGAGAACTATGAATAAGATATTGCTAGCGAGTCATGGTTATCTCGCCCAAGGCATGAAAAGCTCTCTGGAGATTCTGATGGGCACCAACGACCGAATCGAGTGCCTGTGCGCCTATGTCGATGACGATTCAAGGGACGTCGCGGCGTTGATTGATGCATGGATGGAGACGAGGGACCCTGCCGACTCTTGGTTTGTCGTGACTGACATCTTTGGCGGCTCTGTAAACAACGAATTCATTCAGAGACAGACCACCGGATCGTTTACGTTGATTACCGGAATGAACTTGCCGCTGCTGGTGGAAATGGTTACACAGCTGGATTCCCTGGATGCGGACAAGGCCAAAGCCGCGGTCGAGGGGTCGCGTCCGTTTATTCAGCTTTGCGAGGCGGCGGACATGCTTGCCGGCGCCGAGGAAGAAGAGTTCTAGTTAGTTCTGGTTCGAGCCCTAGCTAAGGGCCACGCCTGTCATTCCTTTATCACGTGCGGAGATGATAACGATGATTAAGCTTACGAGAGTTGATTACCGACTGATTCACGGCCAAGTTGCCATGTCCTGGACTCACGCTTTGGATGTAGATTGCATCCTGCTTGCCAGCGATGCTGTGGCAAAAGACGACATGAGGAAGGCGGCCTTGAGGCTCGCCCGCCCCAGCGGCGTTAAACTCGTCATCAAGGATGTTGACGCTGCTATCGAGGCGCTCAACAGCGGCGTTACCGACAAGTATTCGCTGTTTATCATCACTGAGACGATTGAAGATGTCTATCGTCTCGCTAAGGGTTGCAAAGACATCAAAGAGATCAATCTGGGTGGAACCCGAAAGACCCCTGAGACCACGCTTCATCCGACCCCTGCAATCTTTGCGACCGAGAAAGATGCCGAGCATATCCAAGAGCTCCTGGGCGATGGCGTGGCCGTCGAAATCCGTCAGGTTCCCAATGACGCTAAGGTGTTTGCCAAGGACGTTTTTTAGCCGAAAACATGCTGGTGTTCGGTATTTATTGAGCCGATACTCTATGTCTATGCCCGTCGATCATTTGATCGGCGGGCTTTTTATTAAAGAAAAATAAAAAAAATCTGAAATAGTTCTTGCATAGTTAGTTATATAAAGTATTATAACGTCATGGGATGAATGAAGGGTTCATCCAAGTGAGTTAGGAGTAAGGGATGTTCAATTTCGATGAGCCTCGTTACGAGAAGGTTGTGAGCGATGCCCTCGCTCTCCGTCCTCAGATTGAGGCTGCCGTGGACAAGGTCTGCGAGCAGGGTTATTCCAACATCTTCTTCATCGGCTGCGGCGGCACCTGGGCCCACACGCTCCCGATGAAGTATTGGGTCGAGACCACCACGGCCGACGTCGACGTCCACTGCGAGATCGCCGCTGAGTTCCTCGCATGCCCGCCCAAGGCCTTCAACAAGGACTCGGTCTGCGTCTTCTCCACCCGTACCGGCACCACCCCCGAGATCATCGAGGCCGCCAAGTTCTGCCAGGAGCAGGGCGCCCGCACGCTGATGTATGTCTCCAACGACAACACCCCGGCCACCGAGTACGCCGATTACAAGTTCTTCAGCTTCGCCGAGGATGACGTCCTGTGCGAGGCCATCTACACCTACCAGATTACGCTGGTCGCCCGCTTCCTCAAGAACGCCGGCGCCTTCCCCAAGTACGACACCTTCATGGAGGAGTTCGGCAACATCGCTCCTTACCTCATCAAGGCCAAGGACGCTCAGGACGAGCGCTGCGCCGCCATGGCTGAGGACTTCAAGGACACCGATTACCACATGGTGATTGGCTCCGGCATGCTCTGGGGTGAGGCCTACGACTACGCCATGTGCATCCTCGAGGAGATGCAGTGGATCAAGACCAAGTCCATCCACGCCGCCGAGTTCTTCCACGGCACCATCGAGCTGTGCGAGGAGGGCACGAGCCTCATCATGCTCTACGGCGAGGACGACACCCGCAAGCTCATGGACCGCGTGGACAACTTCACCCACATGCTCGCCGACGAGAAGGGCGTCAACGTCCGCGTGAACAAGTTCGACACCGCCGAGGTCGAGCTGCCGTTCAGCGACCCCGAGTTCCGCAAGATCGTCTCCCCGATGGTCACCTACACCATCACCGAGCGTCTGAGCTGCCATCTCGAGCACGTCCGTAACCACCCGCTCACCACGCGTCGTTACTATCACCAGATGAACTACTAATCCTCTCAAATTGCTGCGGTTGTCTGCAGGCGAGCTGCGCAGAATGTCTCGCCTGCAGACTTGTTTCTGGGGTTGATCGAAATGGTTGTCCAGTATCTTTTAGTTGCACTGGTCGCATTTATTGCGTCCATGGACGAGCAATTATTTGGCATTACGATGCTTGGTCGTCCGTTGTTTACGAGCCTGTTTGTCGGCTTGATCCTTGGCGATGTCCAGCAGGGCGTTATCGTCGGCGCTGCTTTGGAGTCCATGTTCATGGGCGCCATCATGGTCGGCGCGGCGGTTCCTCCCGAGGTCTATGCCTCCGGCGTGCTTGGCTGCGCGTTTGCCGTCATTACGGGTACGGGCACGGCAACTGCCGTCGCGCTCGCCCTTCCCGTCTCCGTCTTCCTTCAGGTGTGGCGCAACTTCTGCTACGCCGTTCCGGGTGCCTTTGCCTGCAAGAAGATTGAGACCGCTCTGGCAAATCGCGATCTTGCCAAGGCGAATCTGTACCATCTGACCATCGTGCCTCTGTCGATTGGCATTCCGTCTGCACTGCTGGTGTTTGGCTCGCTGTTCTTTGGTGCCGACCTCATCAACAATGCGCTCAACGCGATTCCGCAGTTTGTGATGGACGGCCTCAACGTTGCGTCCGGCGTCATGGTCTGCATCGGCTTCGCTCTTCTTATTAGGACCATGGGCGACAACAAGCTGCTTCCTTGGCTGTTCATCGGCTTCATTATGGTCATCTACCTCAAGATGGACGTGGTCGGCGTCGCCGCAGCTGCCATTTGCGTCGCGCTGCTCCTGGCCTTCCGCGAGGGCTCGTCCGGTTCGCAGGCGGTTGCTGCAGATGAAGAGGAGGACTTCTAATGGCTACCCAGAACGCCGACCTCAAAGAGGCCAAGAAGGATGCGATTATGACTCCCGATATGTATCGGAGCATGTTCCTTCGCCAGTTTACGAGCCAGTGCTCTCAGTCGTACGACAAGATGATGGCAATGGGCTTCATGTACACCATTCAGAAGCCCCTGCGAAAGATCTATCCCAACGACGACGATTACTATGCGGCGCTCGATCGCCATACCGAGTTCTTTAACATCACGCCTCATGTGCTTCCGTTTGTAGCCGGCCTAACGGTTTCGATGGAAGAGCAGGCGGCTGCCGATAAGAACTTCGACACGTCCTCGATTAACGCCATGAAGGTCGGCCTCATGGGACCGCTTTCCGGCATTGGCGATTCGTTCTACTGGGGTACGTTCCGCGTGGTCGCCGCCGGCATTGGTATTGGTATCGCTTCGACGGGCAACCCGCTCGGCCCCATCGTGTACGCGCTCATCTACTCGGTGATTAACTTTGCAACGCGTATCGTCGCAGCCCATCTGGGTTACGACCTGGGAACCAAGTTCTTGCAGCAGTCCGAAGAGAACAACCTTATGTCTCGCATGACGCATGCTGCTGGTGTCCTCGGAATGACCGTTATCGGCGCCATGATTGCGGCACAGGTCTCGCTGTCCACGGCTTTGACCTTTGACGTGGGTGGTTCGGAGATTGTCCTGCAGGATCTGTTCGATTCGATCTTCCCCGGTCTGCTGCCCTTGCTGGCAACCTTTGCCTGCGTCGCCCTGTACAAAAAGGGCGTCAAGACCATTTGGATCATCTTGGGCATCTTTGCGATCTGCATCATCGGAACGGGCTTGGGAGTGTTCGCGGCGGCGTAAAGCCAACGGCAACAAATGATATTAGGTGGCACCGGGCCGGGATTGTCTTCCCGACCCGGTGCCACTGCTATTCTCCGACTTTGGCATTGATATCTGCGGTGCCATTCATCAAGAACAGCCTAAGAACCAGCTTGATGACATTTCCCGGTTTGACTTCAGCCGCGCCAAAGACGCTGCGCTCGGCGAGCTCGCTGCAGTATGCATAGGTGTCGCGGATAAGGTCCGCGCCCGAGAGCGTAAACATGTAGCCTGCGTCCGAAAGCGCATTGGGCGCGGCGGGCAACTTGGCCATGTGGCAGAACGTTTGCAGGTCGGGCGCCATAACATTCTGGTAGTCGAGGTGGCCGTTGGCATCCTGTGCGGCAAGCTCCAATTGGCGCACAAAATCCAGCGCCGCCGCTAACACAAAGCTCGGTGTAGGCGCATTGACGTCCTGAGTGGTCGCCACAAGCCTGCCCGCTGCCTGCGTGACAAGCCAAGCGACCTCGCGCTGGCAGCGCACGGCCTTGCGCGTAACCGGTTTGATGGACGAAGAAGAAACGCTCCCCTTAGGCGGATTCGAAGCAGCCATAAGACCCTCCCATGAACAATCCGGCCCAACAAGCCCGGACGAAACACGTGCTACATCAGTATACAGGGGAGTGGGGTAGCGGGGTACAAGCGCGCCAGCGGCAAACCGAGAGCATCAACGATGCGCCTCCGTTCTATTTGGATGACGGTACGTGGGTCATTAAGTACTCGGTTCAAGCGCCGGGTACCGTTGGTTTTCGAGACCAGAATTACAACCGTAAAATGCTCAACTGCATGGAATGTGGCGTCCCAGTCGGAGTCATATTTGCAACCGAGGTGGGCTATAAGGTGCTCGGCCTTGCGTTTGTTGAGCGGTTCGAGCCCGAAAACGGATGGTTTGGACCAATACGGTGTTTCTTGAGGCCCATCGCATTGAGTTCGATCACTCGGAAAAGAAGCGTGAAAAGGCGGGGCTTCTGCCGTATTAGCGTATTTGGCTTTGGCGGTCTTTTAAGATCGTGTTGTTTGATCGGATCGCGTGGCAATGCAATCTCACGCGCACTTGCTGGTGCATGCTCTTCCTGGTTTGAATAACGGGAAGGGAGCGAGCGTGAGCTGGCGAGGCGATATTGCGATGGGGAAGTACGGAAAGCTGCCGCGTGCCCTTATTGACAACAACATGTTTCCGGGCATAGAAGTTGATTGCGGGTCGTTTGCTGTCGCCTGTCCTTGCTGCGGCTCGCAAATACCGTGCCTCGACATTCGGTTCATCGATGCGCGCGACAGACTTAGCGACGAAGTGAGAAAACGGACAGGCGTTCATATGCCGGTGTATTCGGAGAAATGCCCTGTTTGTGGCCTCGATATCGTGTACGACGCCGGCGACGAGGGATAGGTGATGCAGAGGAGTTGGCTGCGAGTGTCTTTTGCCTCTACAAATAAATCCCCTCACCGAGTTGCTTGTGGAACTCGGCGTGATGGTCGCGTGCCCAGGTAAAGAGCGCCTGGTCAAAGTCGGTACGCGTGGCCGGGACGCCAAAGACGCCGGCAACTTCGACGCGTATAAACTCCAGTGCCGGCAGCTTGTTGATGGCAGTGAGGGCAAACGGGGACGAGGGCTCCTCGAACAGATAGCGGCTGCCTTGCAGCGCGTCGCAACTGGTGCACGTGTTGCCGAGCGACGGGGCTTTGGAGGCTCGCGCGCCTACGGGCTTGTAGCCGCAGCGCTTATGAAGGTAGTCGCGGATCTCGCCCGGCACGCAGCCAAGAGCGGGCACGATGGCGAGTGCGTTGGCGTTGGCCGTGTCGATGGCAATGTGCCCGGCTTCGTTGGGCGCGTGCGCGATGGCGATGCTCTCGTCGTTATCGGCTCGATAGGGAATGCCGAAGGCCGCGACCGAGGTCTCTTTGTGACACTTCCAGCACTCGCGCTTGCCCAGTACTAGATATATATACGGCGCTGAGGGGTCGGATCGGTCAACACCGGGCAGCCACTCGGCAAAGGGCTCGGGGTTGACGCCGCTGGGCACATACCAGATCTTCTTGGTCCGGTCCCATTTGGCGCCCAGCGCCTTGGCTTCTTCTTTGTGCGAAAAGGGGACATCGAGCTCGGTGCGCATGGTGGCTCCTTGGTGCTGCAGGTGTAAGTGGCTCAAGGATACCGCAGGGCGCAGACATCGCGGCGTTTTGCTGAGGAGTTGCGGCTCGGATGGGTTCGAGACGCGTTGGCCTCGGCCTCGGTGGCTATTGACGCGGTTTTGTGCATGGGCAGGGTGGTTGCTTGGGCGGTTGGAACTGCCAGCGGATTTGGCGACATAAAACAAAACAGCCCAGAGGACATAGCATCTGAGCTGCGAACATTTGGTGGGCGTTAGAAGATTTGAACTTCTGACCTCTTCCGTGTCAGGGAAGCGCTCTCCCCCTGAGCTAAACGCCCGATCAAGGGTGCGCAAGCGCGCAAGGGATAATATAACGGAGCCTGAACTCGGTGGCAAGAACATTTTTAAAAATCGCTTACATTGTGGAATTCGGGGGCTTTGTCGTATCCATTTCAAAAGAGCCTGCTGCCGCGATTTGGCTATCGCATAATGCAGAGCCATTACGGTATCGAGCTATGGAAAGACGCCTGCGGAATTGTCCTACCGATAAGCGGACAAGCCTCCAGCTGGCGACTTCGCCGTGGTAAGGTAAGCCGAATTGTTTCCAGGCTGTTTCGGGGGAGTGGAATGAGCAAAGAGTGTGTCGAGCAGGTCGAAGGCGCAGGGGCTTCGGTGCCGATGACCGATATATCGAACATTGATGTGCCCGAAGGCACCGACGAGCTCAGCCGTAGCACCCGCCGCGCCTGGCGCGAGCGCCTGAACAGCGCTTCGACGCGCAAGATGATCACGGGCGTCTTGGCTACGCTGGTGGGCGGTTCGTTTTGGGGCTTCTCGGGCACCAGCGCGAGCTTTCTGTTCGATACCTACCACGTCGATACCTTGTGGCTTATGAGCGTGCGTCAGATTCTCGCCGGTCTACTCTTTATGGCCGTGGTTGTTACGCGCGACCGCGAGCGCCTGATTAAGCTCTGGACCACACCCGCCGATTGCAAGCAGCTGCTGCTCTTTACCGCCTTTGGCCTGCTGTTCAACCAGTTTTGCTATCTTTCGGCCGTGCGCCTGACCAATGCCGGAACCGCGACGGTGCTCCAGTGCCTGCAGCTTGTTATCATCATGGGCTACACCTGCGTGATCGATTGCCGCATGCCGCGTACTCGCGAAGTCATCGGCATTGGCCTGGCTCTGGGTGGAACCTTTTTAATCGCCACCGGCGGCGACCCCACCAGCCTGAATATCTCGCCGCTTGGCCTGGCAGCAGGTCTTATGTGTGCGGTCAGCGCCGCGTGTATGGCGGTGATTCCCGCCAAGATCCTGCCCGAATACGGCAGCCCCATCGTCACGGGCTCGGCAATGCTCACGGCGGGCGTGGTCTCGTGCGTCTTCGTGCAGCCTTGGGCGCATATGCCGGCGCTCGACGCCGCCGGCGTCGAGGCGCTTGCGGTGTTCGTGGTTATCGGCTCGTTTTTTGCTTACATGCTCTATATGCAGGGCGTTAAGGACATCGGCTCGGTGCGTGCGAGCCTCATCGGAACTGTGGAGCCGGTTTCGGCGACCATCACCAGCGCCGTTATGCTGGGCACGGTGTTTTTGCCGACCGACCTTATCGGCTTTGCCATGATCATCGTGATGATGTTCCTCACGGTGTAGCTGGCGCCGCCGCCAAGACGGAAAAGGTGTTGTGCCGCATTTTCGCCAATTGATGTCCGTGTCTGGAGTTTAGCTGTCGATGCTCAAAATGCCATAAACTAGTAATGTTATGGACTTTTTCATTGCGACTCAATTGCGAGGATTTCTTTATGGCTGGTAATCACTTTAAGGGCAGCGATAGCGGCCGTCCTGCAGTTCCGCCGCGTCCGAACGGGGCTGGTAAGGCCGGCACGCCGGGCGGCGCTGGACAGGGCAGTTTCGGTAAGCGCGTGTCCCCGGGCGAGACGGCGATGTTTACCGCTCTGTACGAGCAGTCTCAAAAGGCAAAAAAGACCGGCCGTGCAAAAGGGAATGTCTTTGCGGGCGGTGCAACCTCCGCGTCGCAGCCGAGCGGGGCTCCTTCGGTGCCTGCGAACAACGCAGGTGCTGCCAACGCCGCGAATGCTGCCGGCAACGTTAATGCCGGCAAGGCCGCCAACAATACTCCCTCTGCCGGTGGCGCGGGGCTTACGGGTAACCTTGGCACGATTTACACCGGCACCTCCGAGACTGGCACGTTCGCCCGCCTGGATGATAGCGGTGCCGAGTTTGCGGGCTCGGGTTCCAAGGAAGATTATTACGATTTTGGCTTGAACTACGGTAGCGATGCTTCGTCGAGTTCGACCTCTGACGGTCTGGTCCGTCATCGCCATCGCAAGGGCGAGCGCAAAAAGCGTCACACCGGCGCCATTATTGCCGCTGTAGTCGCGGTGCTTCTCGTTGTGCTTGGCACAGGCGGCTTTATGCTGCTTAACTCGGCAAAGACCGTAAAGAGCGAAGCGAAGGAGGCTGTCGAGATCGTCGGTGGCCTTAAGGACAAGGTCACGTCGGGCGATTTTTCGACGCTGCCTGACGACGCGAAGAAGATCGATGAGCTCTGTAACAGCATGAAGGCGGAGACCTCGAGCCCGCTGTGGGCGGCGGCTTCGTTTATCCCGGTGTATGGCAGCGATATCAATGCGGCCCGCACCATGATTGACGCCCTGTCCGATGTCTCGAGCAATGCGCTGGTTCCCATGGCCGATAACCTTTCGCAGGCTACGCCCGGCAAGCTGTTCCAGGACGGCATGATTAACGTGTCCGCGCTGCAGGCGGTCGCCGATTCGCTTTCCAGCAGCTCGAAGGTGTTCAAGAGCGCCAACGAGAAGGTCCAGGGCATTGGCGATACTCATATTTCCCAGGTGACCGAGCTGGTCGATAAGGCCAAGGACGGCTTTGCCACCCTCAACGGCGCGGTTGACGCGGCGGAGAAGGTCGCCCCCGTCCTTCCCCAGATGCTCGGCGCCAACGGCCAGACGCGCAACTACCTTATGTACGCCATGAACAACGTCGAGATTCGTGCTTGCGGCGGCTTTGGCGGTTCGCAGGGCCTGATTTCGGTCACTGACGGTCAGATGTCGATTGGCGAGTTTGTTCCCCGCATTGGACTCAGCGAGGATGAGGCAGTCGAGAGCGTCGACGAAGAGGATGAGGCGCTGTTCGGCAACCACAGTAACCTGTACAACTCGGGCAATACCTATTCGCCTGATTGGCCCCGCAACTCGCAGCGTGTCGCCGCGCTGTGGAAGTCCCAGTATGGACAGGACGTTGATGGCGTCATCGGTATCGACCCGGTGTTCCTGCAGTATCTGCTGGGCCTGGTCGGTAACGTGTCACTGCCCGACGGAACGGTTGTCGACGGCACCAACGCCGCAAAGGTCCTCATGCACGATGTGTACTGGAACTATCCGGTCGAGGAGTCTGACGGCATCTTTGCATCCGTCGCCAGCGCTGCCTTCGACAAGATCCTTGGCGGTATCGGCGATGTCGATGTTGCGAAGCTTGTCAGCGCCGTTGAGCGCGGTGCCGAAGAGGGCCGCCTGATCGCTTGGATGAGAAACGATGATGAGCAGAATGCCATCAAAGAGACGGGCATTGACGCTTCGCTGCCCGATCCGGATGATCCGAGTGCCGATCCCGTTGCCGGCGTTTACTTTAACAACCTGAGCTTCTCCAAGCTCGACTGGTATCTGAACGCCGACACGCAGATTGGCCAGGGCGTGAAGAACGGCGACGGCACGTGCTCCTATCGCATCACCGTTACCCTGACGAACATCATGACGCAGGAGGAGGCTGGCAAGCTGCCCGACTACGTTGCGGCGAGCGCACCCGATGCCGCGCGTGACGACGAGCGTCTGAATGTCTCGTTGTTTGCCCCGACGGGCGGCAACATTACTGATCTGACCGTCGAGGGCACCCAGTTTGGTCTTGGCGCCGCTACGTGGCATGGAATCCCCTTCTATTCGGGCACCGTTGACCTGCATGCTGGCGAGACGACGACGATCACGTATACGCTGACCACGTCGGCCGAGGCGGGGGACAAGTCGCTTACGCTGCGTCAGACTCCTACATGCCAGGCGGCTCGCGACAGCGCGTCGGCGTAGGGTTTTTCTGGTAGAGCAGATAATCGAGTACCATTTTGGGGCGGACAGGCAATCTGTTCGCCCCTATTTTGTAAGGAGAGCGCATGAAGTACTTTGGCACCGACGGCTTTCGCGGTGAGGCCAACGTTGGGCTGACGGTAGAGCACGCTTATAAGATTGGCCGTTTTGTGGGCTGGTATTACGGTGCCAACCGCGAGCGCAAGGCACGCGTGATCGTGGGCAAGGACACGCGTCGTTCGAGCTACATGTTCGAGGCGGCGCTGGTGAGCGGCCTGGTCGCGAGCGGTGCGGACGCCTATATGCTGCACGTGATCCCCACGCCGGGCGTAGCGCATCAGACCGTGGAAGGCTGCTTCGATTGCGGCATCATGATCAGCGCGAGCCACAACCCGTTTTGCGATAACGGCATTAAGCTTGTCAACAGCGACGGCTTTAAGATGGACGAGGACGTACTGGAGCTCGTCGAGGACTATATCGATGGCAAGAGTGAGGTGCCGCTGGCCACGGGCAACCACATCGGCGCCACGGTGGACTACATGCAGGGCCGCAACCGCTACATTGCTTCGCTCATCGCCAGCGCGAACTTTTCGTTGCAGGGCGTCAAGATCGGTATCGACTGCGCCAACGGCTCGGCTTCCTCGGTTGCCAAGCCGGTGTTCGACGCGCTCGGTGCCGACGTGCGCGTGATCAACGCCGCGCCCGATGGCTTTAACATCAACGTCGACTGCGGCTCCACGCATATGGAGCGCCTGCAGCGCCATGTGGTGGAGCAGGGCCTGGATGTGGGCTTTGCCTATGACGGCGATGCCGATCGCTGCTTGGCCGTGGACGAGCGCGGTCGCGTGGTAGACGGCGACCAGATCCTGTACGTGTGCGGCGTGTACCTGAACAAGCACGGTCGCCTTTCGGGCGGTACCGTGGTGCCGACGATCGCCAGCAACTTTGGTCTGGTCAAGTCGCTGGAGCTTGCCGGACTGAGCGCCGTGACCAGCGGCGTGGGCGATCGTCACGTGTATGCCAAGATGCGCGAGGGCGGCTACAGCCTGGGTGGCGAGCAGACGGGCCATACGATCTTTGGCGATATCGAGCGCACGGGCGACGGCATTATGACCTCACTGCGCGTGATGGAAGTGATTCGTGCCGAGCGCGAGACGCTCTCGCAGCTCACGGCTCCGTGCAAGCTGCTGCCGCAGGCGCAGGTGGCCGTGCACGTGGCGGACAAGGACGCCGCGCTCGAGAACATGGGCGTGCAGAACGCCATCGCCGAGGCCGAGGCTGCGCTGGCAGGCGAGGGCCGCGTGCTCGTGCGCAAGAGCGGAACCGAGTCTGTGATTCGCGTTTTGGCCGAAGCCCCCGACCAAGCCGCCGCCGACGCCGCCATGAAGCGCATCGCAAGTGCTCTGGAAGCTCTTTAGTTACGCGGTTTTACCAAACCGCGTAACTGCTCGACGCTGCAAACGGCCCCAAGCAGCAATCTGACGTTCAATTTCTATCCGGCACTTGGGGACGTTCCTTTTCTGCCGGCACAATAGGAACGTCCCTAACTGCCGGGTCTCTGGCTTAGGTAGAAAAGGGGGCGCTGCGGATTGGTTCCGCGGCGCCCCCTTTGCGTTGGCGTGCTGCCTAAGCTTTACAGCTCGTAGAGCGTGGTGAACTTGTCCTGCAGGTAGCTGCAGTAGTAGCGGGCATCGAACGCCATGCCGCATGCGCCCTTGATGAGTTCCGGTGCGTCCTTGGCGCGGCCCCACTGCCAAATGTGCTCGCCCAGCCAGGCACGGACGGGCGCCAGATCGCCGCTCGCGCAGGCACCGGTAAGGTCGACGCCGTCGCGGCACATGGCCGGCACGAACATGGCGTCGTAGGCGCTGCCCAGCGCATAGGTGGGGAAGTAGCCAAACGAGCCACCGCTCCAGTGCGTATCCTGCAGGCAACCGTGCGTGTCGTCGGGAACGGGAATGCCCAGGTACTCGTCCATAAAGCGATTCCAAAGCGCGGGGATATCCTTGGCCATGGCCTCGCCGGCAAACAGCATGCGCTCGATTTGGTAGCGCACCATAACGTGCAGCGGATAGGTGAGCTCGTCGGCCTCGGTGCGGATCAACGACGGCTGCGCGATGTTCACGGCGCGGTAGAGCGTGTCCTCGTCGACGTCGCCGTAGACCTCGGGTGCGTGGCGGCGCAGCACCTCGAGCAGCGGTCCCATAAAGGCGCGGCTGCGACCCACGGTGTTCTCGAAGAAGCGGCTCTGGCTCTCGTGGATGCCCATGGAGGTGCCGCCCTCAAGACAGGTGCGCGCATAGGCAGGATTGACGCCCAGCTCGTACATGGCGTGTCCCGCCTCGTGGATGATGCTGTAGACGTTGGAGATGCAATCGTCCTCGTAGATGTGTGTCGCGATGCGCGCGTCACCCACGGCAAAGCCCTCGCTAAACGGGTGCTCGGTAAAAGCAAGCGTGGAGTCGTCCAGGTTCAGGCCGACAAGCTTCATAAGGTCGAAGCTCATGGCGCGCTGGGCGGCCTCGGGCACGCGGGCGTGCAAAAAGTCGTCATCGGGCTGCTGGCTGCGCTCGCCGATGGCGTGCACGAGCGGCACGACCGTCGCCTTGACCTCATCGCAAAACGCATCGAAGCTCTTGGCGGAAAGGCCGCGCTCGTACTGGTCGAGCCAAACATCGTATGGGTCGCGCTTGGGGTCCATAAGTTCGGCCTGATGCTTGAGCTGGCCCACAATCTTGTCCACATAGGGCTCAAAGCTCGCCCAGTCGTTGGCCGCCTTTGCTTTATGCCACACGGCGTCGGCCTCGCAGGTGAGCCTGGTCCAGGCTTCGGCCTCCTCGGTAGGAATAACGCTTGCCTCGCGCTGGTCGCGGCCGAGCACGCGGATCTCGTCGAGCAGCTGCGGGTCGTCGATCTTGCCGCCTGCAACCGTCTCGCGCGCTAACGAGCGTACGAGCTCAACGGACTTCTCGCTGGTCAGTAGCTTGTGATGCTCGCCGGCAAGGGTTCCCATGGCGTCGGCGCGCGCTGCGGCGCCGTTGGCAGGAGCAATCGTCGCTCCATCGAACTCGGCAATCTTGAGCAGGTACTCGCGAGTCCACAGCTTGCCCTCGAGTTTGCGGAACTTTTTGACGGCCTTGTCGACTTTAGCGGCCTTTACCACGGCGGCCTTGGCCTTCTTATCGAGTTTCTTTCCCATACCGTATCCTTAATCTCGCAGGCCGAGCGCCGCAAGCGGGTGCGCGGCCAGTTTGCACAGCTACCTGCCTTGTACCCAGCGCGAACAAAACGGAACGCGGCGATGCGCTCGCGAAATGTGTTATCCTATAGCCCAATGCGTTGACGGAGAGGGTTTTGCCCGCCGCGCCGCCGGCAAGAGAGGGAAGGTCATGGGCTGCAAGCCTTCCTGCGGCGGCAAGGGCCAAGCGTTCACTCCCGAGCAGCGACCTCAACGGGCACGCGGCCGGCGGCAGCGAGGCCCCAGTAGGGAAGCCGTGAGCCTCGCGATAAGGGGCGCAGAGTGGGCGCGGCGGGCCAGACATCCGCCGGGTCAAACAAGGTGGTACCGCGGAATTCAACCGTCCTTGGGCAATGCACATGCCCGAGGGCGGTTTTTTGTTACCGAACCGGGCCGCGCATCCGCAGCATCGGGCGGCGTCAGCCGTCCCGGAGCGCGGATGCGCGAGAGACGAAAGGGAAGACATGAGTCTGATTGATGATCTGGTCAAACTCGAGGAAGAGGCCAAGGAGCTCGTCACTAGCGCCGACGACGCCGCAAAGCTCGAGGCCGCGCGCGTTGAGCTGCTCGGCCGCAAGGGCCGCATCACCGGCCTGATGCGCATGATGGGCAAGCTCGCCCCCGAGGATCGTCCCATGATGGGCAAACGCGCCAACGAGATGCGCCAGCTGATCGAGGGCATGCTCGACGAGCGCACCACCGAGATGAAGGCTGCCGCCCTCAAGCACGCGCTCGAGCACGAGGCCGTCGACATCACGCTGCCGGGCATCCGTCCGCAGATCGGTCACCAGCACCTGATCAAGCAGATCATCGAGGAGGCCGAGGACATCTTCTGCGGTATCGGCTACACCGTCGAGTCCGGCCCCATGGTCGATACCTCCTACTACAACTTCACCGCGCTCAACGCGCCCATGGATCATCCGAGCCGCTCGGCTCGCGACACGTTCTATGTGGTCGACAACAACCCCGGCAGCGTCGCGCATCCCGAGGCGCATGCCCATGGCGAGTCCGACGTGCTGCTGCGCACCCAGACCTCGGGTGTGCAGATCCACACCATGGAGTCGCAGAAGCCGCCCATCTACATGATCTGCCCGGGCACCGTCTACCGTCCCGACACAGCCGATGCCTGCCACCTGCCGCAGTTCAACCAGATCGAGGGCCTGGTCGTCGACGAGGGTATCACCTTTGGCGATCTTAAGGGCACGCTCGACTACTTTGTTAAGTGCATGTTTGGCGAGGATCGCAAGACGCGCTATCGCCCGCACTTCTTCCCCTTCACCGAGCCCAGCTGCGAGGTGGACGTGAGCTGCCACGTCTGCGGCGGCAAGGGCTGCAACTTCTGCAAGCACAGCGGCTGGATCGAGATCCTGGGTTGCGGCATGGTCGACCCCAACGTCCTGATCAACTGCGGCATCGACCCCGAGAAGTATACCGGCTTCGCCTTTGGTATTGGCGCCGAGCGCGTCGCGGCCCTGCGCTACGACCTGCCCGACCTGCGCACGTTGATGACTGGTGACATGAGGTTCTTGAACCAGTTCTAGAACGCTTTCTTCTTAGTTGCAGTTTCCGGCTCAAAGCCGCATTTATGAAAGGAGACCAGTTAGATGCGCGTTTCTTACGACTGGCTCAAGACCATGATCGATATTCCGGAGGATCCCAAGACCCTTTCGGACGAATATATCCGTACCGGCACCGAGGTCGAGGCTATCGACACCGTGGGCGAGTCCTTCGACCACGTGGTGACCGCCAAGGTGCTCACCAAGACCCCGCACCCCGATAGCGACCACATGTATGTGTGCTCGGTCGATGTGGGCGACAAGAATCTCGACGCCGACGGCAATCCCGCTCCGCTGCAGATCGTCTGCGGCGCGCAGAACTTCGAGGCCGGCGACCACATCGTCACGGCCATGATTGGCGCCGTGCTTCCCGGCGACGTTAAGATCAAGAAGAGCAAGCTTCGCGGCGTCGTGTCCATGGGCATGAACTGCTCCGCGCGCGAGCTCGGCCTGGGTGGCGACCACTCCGGCATCATGATCCTGCCCGAGGATACGCCCTGCGGCATGCCGTTTGCCGAGTACGTGGGCTCGAGCGACACCGTGCTCGACTGTGAGATCACGCCCAACCGTCCCGACTGCCTGTCCATGATCGGCATGGCCCGCGAGACCGGCGCCATCTTCGACCGCGATTTCCACGTTGAGCTGCCCGCTATCAAGGTCGAGACCGGCCGCGCGACCGACGACGAGCTTTCCGTCGAGATCGCCGACGAGGGCCTGTGCGACCGCTACGTTGCCCGCATCGTGCGCAACGTCAAGGTCGGCCCGTCGCCAGACTGGATGGTCAAGCGCCTCAACGCCCTGGGCGTGCGCCCGCACAACAACATCGTCGACATCACCAACTACATGATGATGCTCACCGGTCAGCCGCTGCACGCCTTTGACCTGGACACCTTTGCCGAGCGCGATGGCCACCGTCGTGTGGTGGTTCGTGCCGCCCAGCAGGACGAGAAGTTCACGACGCTCGACGGCGAGGAGCGCGTGCTCGACGCCGGCATGGGCCTCATCACCGACGGCGAGCGTCCCGTGGCGCTGGCCGGCGTAATGGGCGGCATGGATTCCGAGATCGAGGACGACACCGTCGACGTGATGGTCGAGAGCGCCTGCTTCAACGCCGGTCGCACCTCGCACACCAGCCGCGATCTGTCGCTGATCTCCGACGCCTCCATTCGCTTTGAGCGCCAGGTCGACGAGACCGGCTGCGTGGATGTCGCCAACGTTACCTGCGCGCTGATCGAGGAGATCGCCGGCGGCGAGGTTGCTCCCGGCTATGTGGACGTGTTCCCCGCGCCCAAGACCATCGACAGCATTAAGCTGCGCCTGGCCCGCGTGCGTGCCATCTGCGGTGCCGACATCGAGCCCGACTTTATCGAGCGCTCGCTTACCCGCCTGGGCTGCACCGTCGAGCGCGACGGCGAGGACTTTATGGTCACGCCGCCGAGCTTCCGTCCCGACCTGCCGCGTGAGATCGACCTGATCGAGGAGGTCTTGCGCCTATGGGGCATGGGCCGCGTGACGGCGACCATTCCGGCTGCCAAGAACCACATCGGCGGTCTGACCCGCGAGCAGAAGCTCACTCGTAAGGTCGGCGAGATCCTGCGCGCCTGCGGCCTCAACGAGACCACGACTTTTGGCTTTGCCGCCCCGGGCGACCTGGAGAAGATCGGTATGTCCACCGAGGGTCGCGGTTGCCCCGTGGTGCTCATGAACCCGCTGGTAGCCGAGCAGACCGAGATGCGCCGCTCGCTGTTGCCAGGCCTGTTGCAGTCTGTGGCCTACAACGAGGCCCACGGCACGCCCAACGTGCATCTGTACGAGGTCGGCAGCTTGTTCCACGGTCGCGAGAACGCCAGCCTGCCCAAGGAGACCAAGTCCGTGGCGGGCGTGCTCTCGGGCCAGTGGAGCGAGCAGTCTTGGACCATGAAGTACCGCAAGCTGCGTTTCTTCTTTGGCAAGGGCATCGTTGAGGAGCTGCTTGCCCAGCTGCGCATCGAGAAGGTTCGCTTCCGTCCCGTCGAGGGCGAGAGCTATGCCTTCCTGCAACCGGGTCGTGCTGCCGAGGTACTCTCGGGCGGTACCGTGCTGGGCTGGGTTGGCGAGATCCACCCCGAGGCGCGCGAGACTATGGGCATTGATGAGGTCGTCGTTGCCTTTGAGCTCGACCTGGACAAGCTGATCAAGGGCGCCCGCAACCAGGAGAACTACCGTGAGTTCTCGCAGTACCCGGCCGTTGAGCACGACCTTGCTATCGTAGTCGACAACACTGTGACCTGCGAGGATCTTGAGCGTCGTATTACGAGTGCCGGCGGCAAGCTGCTCGAGGGCGTGCGCCTGTTCGATGTCTACCGCGATCCCATCCGTATCGGTGCGGGCAAGAAGTCCATGGCCTTTGCGCTTACGTATCGCTCCGACGACCATACGCTCACCAGCGAAGAGGTCGAAAAAGCGCACCAGAAGATCGTCACCAAGGTGTGCAAGGGCGTAAACGGCGAGGTCCGCGGCTAGGTCCTGCGCTGGGGTATGGGTCAGCGGTGGCTGCTGCCGAGTCCTACGTGACTGCTGTTTTCGGTATAAGGCACCGTTGAGCCTGCATATATGACACGCGCATTACATAACGGCGTGCTGCTTTGTCGGCAGTGCGCCGTTTTGCTATGATAGCCCGCGGCGTGTTACGAATCTGACATTACGTAACACTGGAAAGGTGATTCAAGCGGCGTTGCAATTCCGTGCGCCGATAACCGGGAGGCGTACATGCACATTCCAGATAATTATCTGTCCCCGCAGACCGATGCCGTCATGGCGGTGGCGATGGTGCCCGTCTGGGCTCACTGTATCAAGAAGGTGCGCGCCACGCTCGATCGCGAGCACATGGCTTTCCTGGGCATCTGCGCCGCATTTTCCTTCTTGCTTATGATGTTCAACGTGCCGCTGCCCGGCGGCACCACTGGCCACGCCGTTGGTGGCGCACTCATCGCGCTGCTGCTGGGCCCCGAGGCCGCGGCTATCGCGGTTTCGGTCGCGCTGGCGCTGCAAGCGCTGCTGTTTGGCGACGGCGGCATCCTGTCCTTTGGCGCTAACTGCTTTAACATGGCCTTCGTGTTGCCGTTTGCCGCAGCCATCGTGTTCCGCGCGCTTAACAGCCGTTTGCACGACAAGAGCTGGGGCACCTCGGTTTCGGCCATCGCAAGCGGCTGGGTCGGCCTGTGCCTGGCGGCCCTGTGCGCAGCAATCGAGTTTGGTATTCAGCCGATGCTTTTCACGAATGCTTCGGGCGCTCCGCTGTACTGCCCCTTCCCGCTGTCCATTGCCATTCCGGCCATGATGATCCCGCATATGTTGGTAGCCGGCGTGGTCGAGGGCGTGGCGACTGCCGCGATCTACGGCTTTATCAAGAAGACGGCGCCGAGCGTTATCGTCGGTCCCGAGGCTTACGACGGCCTGCTGGACGCCGAGGGCGCAGCCGCCAAGAAGACCTCGCTGGTCCCCACACTCATCCTGGTCGCCGTGCTTGTCGTGGCCACGCCGCTGGGCCTGCTGGCCACGGGTGACGCCTGGGGTGAGTGGGATGCCGAGGGCGCCGCGACCGCCGTTCAGGAGGCTGGCGACGACAGCCTACAGGCTTCGGTCGGCCTTGACACCCCGACCTTTGCCGATGCGCTGCCTACGGGTGATTACCTGCAGGCCTATTCCGAGGAGCAGGGTCTCGGCTTTGCCGGTCAGGCTGCCATGTATATCCTGTCCGGCGTGATTGGCGTGGCGGTGCTCACCATCGCATTCCGTCTGATCTCGCTGACGGTCAAGGAAAGCGGTGCTCATGGCGATGGTCGAGCTGCCTAGCTGGCTTGCGGTCGAGCAGCGTTACGAGCCCACGGGCGCTCGTCATCGCGTGATGCAAAAGAACGTCCTGCACCTGGCGAGCCTGCTTGAGCGGGTTCGCCTGGGTGGAGGCGCGCACGAGGGCGGGTCGATGGTCGACCGCGCCCTTTCTTGCGTTTCGGCTCCGGTGCGCCTGGTGGGGATATTCGTTTGCGTCCTGTGCGTGTGCCTGACACAAAGCCCGCTGTACCTCATGTTGATGGCGGCCATTGCGCTGGTGCTCGTTGCCGTGCGTCCCGTACGCGGGCTGCGCGCGACCTTTGTGCCGGCGCTTGGCGCCGCGGGGCTCGCAGTGGTTTTGGCGCTGCCTGCCCTGCTGCTGGGTGCTTCCGCTACGGGCGCCATGCTCAAGATTGCGCTCAAGACCTTCATTAATGTGTCGCTGGTGCTGGGCGTTTCGTGGACCCTCACGTGGAGCCGCATGTCGGCGGCGCTCAAGATGCTGCATCTACCCGACGAAGTTATCTTTACGTTTGATATGGCGCTCAAGCACATCGAGGTGCTGGGTCGTACGGCGCACGATCTGTGCGAATCGGTCATGCTGCGCAGCGTTGGCCGTGCGCCCGAGGGATTTTCGCGTACCGATTCGATCGCGGGTATCATGGGCATGACCTTTATCAAGGCGATGAAATGCAGCCGCGCGATGGACGAGGCTATGCTTTGCCGCGGCTTTGCCGGTGCGTATCCGGCTCCCGCGCGCGCCAGGTTTGGCTGGCGCGATGCGGCCTATGCGGCCGGCGTGGCGCTGCTGACAGTGTTGTGCGCCGTGCTGTAGGCGCTGCTGGTTCCGACTGGGGATGCAAATGGGGAAGGGCGACGTTTTGACGATCGATATGAATAGTGCGGCGGGCACGAACGGTGTGGGCGGCGCCGAGGTCGTTCCGCTCATCGAGCTGCGCGACGTGGTGTTCTCCTATGCGGGGCATACGGTTGTCGATGGCGTGTCGCTGCAGGTCGATCGTGGTGAACTCGTTGCCCTGCTCGGTCCCAACGGCTGCGGCAAGACGACGATTATGCGTCTTATTAACGGCCTTGAACTCGCGGACGCAGGGGCATACCTGTTTGACGGGCACGTGGTCGATGCGGCGTATCTGAAGGATTCTGCTGCTGCTCAGAAGTTCCACCAGCGCGTGGGCTTCGTATTTCAAAACGCCGATGCCCAGCTGTTCTGCGCCACGGTGGGCGAGGAAGTTGCTTTTGGTCCCGCGCAGATGGGTCTGCCGGCAGACGAGCTCGAGCGCCGCGTGCGCGATGCCATGGGGCTGTTCCAGGTTGCCGACCTTGCCGACGCCTCTCCCTATCAGCTCTCGGGCGGGCAAAAGAAGCGTGTTGCGCTGGCTGCGGTGGTGTCGATGAACCCGGATATCTTGGTCCTCGACGAGCCTACCAATGGGCTCGACGAGGATTCATGCGACATCGTGGTCAATTTCTTGCTGGCTTATGTCGCGGCGGGTAAGACGGTCTTGATGAGCACGCATCACCAGGATTTGGTGCGACGCCTGGGTGCCCGTGCAATCTATATCGATCGATATCACCATGTGGTCGAGGCGTCTTCGTCGTCGTATGGAACCGAAAGCGGTGCTACGGACTAGTTGCTGCGTAGAGCGTGCGTAGCCGTCCGCGCGGCTTTGCCGTGATGGTATAGTTATCCAGGTTTTTTATGGGGGTGGCTATGCCAAGCTGGAACATTCATATCGCTCAGACGGAGCGTTTGCTGGAGCGCACCGGTGCGCTTGCCAATAGCGTGCGCGACCGCAATGCCTTTTTGTTTGGCTGCGTGGTTCCGGATATCTTCGTGGGCTATATGGTCCCTGGCATCGCCGATCCCATCCCGTACCGCATTACGCACTTTGCAAAGCCCGAGCCTATCCCTAAGCCTCGTGAGCATGAGTTCTGGGATACCTATGTGGCACCGTTGCTTAAAAGTTCGCCCACCGGTGCGCCAGCCGCGGCGACCTCGATTGTCGAGGAGCGCGAGCGACTCAATCGGGTGCATTATCCCCAACGCTACAAGGATGCCGAGCCGGTTGCCGGTCCCGGTGCTAGCGAGCTTTCGCTCGCGCCCGATGACGTGGCGCAGTCGCTGCTCGATCTGACGCTGGGCGTTTGGTCTCACCTCGTGGCCGATACCGTGTGGAATACGCGCGTGAATCAGTACCTGGAGGCGCACGGCGGCAAACCGTGCGAGGAATTCCGCATTAAAAAGCAAGGCGACTTTGACTGGTTTGGCAAGACGCTCGGCATCGTTTCGATTCCGCGCGCGACCGATCGCCTGTATACTGCGGCGACGCGTTTTGGGCAGTATCCCATCCATAAGGAGTATGTGCTCAAGACCATCGGCGTTATGCACGAGATCGTGCGCGAAAACCCCGGCGAGCCCGACCATCCGCCATACCGCCTGCTGACCGAGGAATTCTTCGACGAAACGTTTACCGAGGTCATCGAGCTGACCGAGGCGGGTTTTGCGGCTCGCGTTGCCGCTTCTGACGTCCCCGCAGTCCCTCTGATCGCTAGCTGCTAGCCGGCCGGCTTGACGGTGAACAGTTCATCCCAATTGACCAACAGCTCCCGTCGCAGGGTTTCTGCGGCGGTGCGTTCCTGATCGGTCTTTGGGATGTAGGGGAGCCCCGCCTTTTTATGAATGAGCTCGGCGATGTTGTTAAAGCTCTTCGTGTCCTTGATTTGCTCATAGGTTATCTGGATAACGTCATAGCCCATGCTTGTGAGGGCGGTGGTGCGCTCGGCATCGGAGAGACTTGCGGCTTCGCTGTCATGGGCGGAGCGGCCTTGGCATTCCAAAATGACGCCCATGCTGTCGATGTTGCTCTCTATGAGGATATCGGCGTAGCAGCAGGTTTTGTCATACAGTGAGCGTGCGGCGTCGCTGAGTGGGATGCGCACGTTGTTTGCGATGTTGATGCCCATGCCGCCCTCGTCGCGGGGGAGCGAGACAAGCATGGAGGTCTGTACTTCGAAGGGTGAGGCGGTCTGCCCCGTCATGTGCTCGGCTGCCCAGCGCAGTTGTTTAACGCCGCGCAGGCCTGCGGCCTGCTTGGCGAACGCGGCGATATCCGCTGCGCTGAGGAGCGGTGGGCGCTTCCACAGGTTGGTGTCATTGCCCTTGGTGTCGACAACGCGTTTCCAACCACAGTCGGGCGGAATGAGCTTAAGCGAAATTGCTTCATCGAGCTGCTGCTGCGCCCGTTTACAAGGCGTGAACACTGCAAAGGAGCCGCACATCTCGTAGCAAGCCATGAGTAACTGGTTGCGCGAGACCTGCGTAGCAAGGTTGAGCAGTGTGAACTCCGGGGACGTGACATTAAACCCATGCTCAGTCTGCCTAAACGACCCAGGAGGCGGCTCTTGGGTTAGCAGACGGCTATGAAATAGCTTTCCGTTCGCGCGCTGTTTTCTTTCGCCCACGAATCTCCAAACTGGTGTGCCGAGCAAGTCTTTAAATACTGGTTGTTTTGAGTAATGCACCAAGCGATGGTCATGGTCGGGCGGCAGGATTGCCGGATAGAGTCCTAGTATCTGGGGCGGGATGCGATAGTACTGAAAAGCTGTGGGTCCGCAAGCGAGAAATGACATGGCAATCCGATCGTTCGAGCGTTGTTTGGGCTAGAAAGGCTATCGGTTTCGGAAGTGCGGGGAAAAAGACAAACAGGCAAAGCACAAGCGGTATTTGAGCCAACTTTATCAGGGGTTTTGTTGAAATAAAAGGGCTTGTGCTCGGGGGTAAGCAATTTTTCCCCGCACTTCCGAAAACCAGGTCGATCTGACTCTTGCTAAAACGATTTAGCAGCGTCGGTCAAGGTGCGGGTTTGCCACCGGGCGAACACTTTTAGCGCTTGGGACTATATTTATTGGGCCTCGAAGGGTGGATTTCGCGCTTTTGGTAAAGAAATGAGTGTGTGTTTTGCCGTGTGCCGGCATTGGCATAGAAAAAGGGCCCGGAAGGCTTTGCCTTCCGGGCCCTTTTTCTATGCAAACCTGCTTGCAAGTACGACTTAGCGCACCTGAGCGACGTAAGCGACGTTGGTCGAGGAGACCTTGTCCTCGAGCTGGACGCTCATGCGGGGATCGCCGGCGGTAGCGACGGTCAGGTCGCCGGCCTCGACGTAGCCGAGCTCCTTAGCGGTCTCGATCGCCTTGACGATCGTGCCGTTGACGGTGCCCTGGGTAATCTCGGCCTGGTGCGGGATAACGCCCCAGTACATGATCATCTGCTGGACGGCCCACTCGTGGCGGGAGAACGCGCAGATCGGCATGTTGGGACGGAAGTGCGAGATCAGGCGAGCGGTACGACCGGTGGTCGTCGGCACGGTGATGCACTTGGCGCCAACGGTGGTAGCCATGTTCACAGCGGACATACCCACAACGTTGTTGACGACGCGGGTGCCGTGAGCATCGGCCGGAACCTCGAGCGGAGCGTGGGCCGGGAGGTACTTCTCGGTCTCGAGAGCGATGCTGGCCTGCATCTTGACGGCCTCGACCGGGTACTTGCCGGCAGCGGACTCGCCGGAAAGCATAACGGCGTCGGTGCCGTCGTAAATGGCGTTAGCAACGTCGGCAACCTCGGCGCGCGTCGGGCGCGGGTTCTGCTGCATGGAGTCGAGCATCTGCGTAGCGGTGATAACGGGCTTGTAGGCCGCGTTGCACTTAGCGATGATCTCCTTCTGGATGTGCGGAACGAGCTCGGGCTTGATCTCGATGCCCAGGTCGCCACGGGCGACCATGATGCCGTCGGAAGCCTCGAGGATCTCGTCGAAGTTCTCGACGCCCAGGGCGCACTCGATCTTCGGGAAGATCGTCACGTGCTCGCCGCCGTTCTCGCGGCAAAGCTCGCGGATGCCGCGGACGGACTCGCCGTCACGGATGAAGGAAGCGGCGATGTAGTCGATGTTCTCGGTCAGGCCAAAGAGGATGTCCTGACGATCGCGCTCGGTGATGGCGGGCAGCGAGATGTTGACGTTGGGCATGTTGACGCCCTTGCGCTCGCCGATCAGGCCGTCGTTCTTAACGACGCAGGTCATGTCCTGGCCGTCGACGGACTCGACCTCGAGGGCAACCAGGCCGTCATCGATCAGGATGAGGGAGCCCTTCTCGACCTCGGAGGGCAGAGCCAGGTAGTCGAGGGAGATGTGCTCAGCGGTGCCGTGGAAATCCTCGGTCGTGGGCTGAGCGGTGACGACGATCTTGTCGCCGGTCTTGACGGCAACCTTCTTGCCATCGACCAGAAGGCCGGTGCGGACCTCGGGGCCCTTGGTGTCGAGCAGGATGCCGACGGGCATACCGAGCTCCTTGGAAATACGACGGACGCGCTCGATGCGACCGTGGTGCTCGTCGTAGGAGCCGTGCGAGAAGTTAAAACGGGCGACGTTCATGCCCGCCTTGATCATCTCGCGGATGGTCTCGTCGCTATCGCAGGCGGGACCCATGGTGCATACAATCTTAGTGCGCTTGTACATTCAGACCTCCATCTGACATCGTCTTGCGCTGATAGATAAACCATAAGAAATAAAACTGAGTTGATTATAACGAAATGGCGACCGAATACCCCAAAAAATCGACCGTATGCCGAATTAGAAGTTCATTTTTTGCGGAAAAACGGTATATGCAAAAACTTTACCAACCGTTCTAACCGCTGCTATCTGGGCGATATTTCAGTTTGATGATGCGCCGAAGAAAAAACGTTTTATCAATGTTGAGCATCACACGGCCTGCACCGTTGCTTATGGACCATATTTCCAAATGGATTGTTTTGGCTAGACGCGTTGCTTTGGGGTACCATAGCTCCACTATCAACTGCCGCTCAGCACGGCAGCCTTGATGAGCCCTTGCCCTTCTCCTGGGAATTATGATCGGGCATCAATCTGCTGAGTGGCCCGAATCCCAGGAGGGGACTCTATATGCAAAAGGAATACCTGTCCGCCGCGGCGGAGGTGCTCAGCGACCAAGGTGTCGATGAGAACCTCGGCCTGAGCACCGGCGAGGCGTCGTCGCGCCTCGCCAAGACAGGCCCTAACAAGCTCGAGGAAGCCGAGAAGACGCCGCTGTGGAAGCGTTTCTTTGAGCAGATGGCCGACCCCATGGTCATCATGCTGATCGTTGCCGCCGTCATCAGCGCGCTCACGGGCATGGTCAAGGGCGAGCCCGACTTTGCCGATGTCGTCATCATCATGTTCGTCGTTATCGTCAACTCGGTACTGGGCGTGGTCCAGGAAGCCAAGAGCGAGGAGGCCCTCGAGGCCCTGCAGGAGATGAGCGCGGCGCAGTCCAAGGTGCTGCGCGACGGCAAGCTCGTGCATCTGCCGAGCGCCGAGCTCGTGCCCGGCGACGTGATCATGCTCGAGGCGGGCGACTCCGTCCCGGCCGACTGCCGCGTGCTCGAGAGCGCTACGATGAAGATCGAAGAGGCCGCCCTTACCGGCGAGTCCGTGCCCGTCGAGAAGCATGCCAACGTGATCGAGCTCGCCGCGGGCACCGATGACGTGCCGCTCGGCGACCGCAAGAACATGTGCTATATGGGTTCCACCGTTGTGTACGGCCGTGGTCGCGCCGTCGTGGTCGGCACCGGCATGAACACCGAGATGGGCAAGATTGCCGGCGCCCTGGCCGAGGCCAAGGAAGAGCTCACGCCGCTGCAGGTGAAGCTCGCCGAGCTCAGCCGCATCCTTACCATTATGGTTATCGTCATCTGCGTCGTCATCTTTGGCGTCGACATCATCCGTCACGGCGTGGGCAACGTCCTCACCGACCCGACTGCCCTGCTCGACACCTTTATGGTCGCCGTCTCGCTTGCCGTCGCCGCCATCCCCGAGGGCCTGGTCGCCGTCGTGACCATCGTGCTTTCGCTCGGCGTGACCAAGATGGCCAAGCGCCAGGCGATCATCCGCAAGCTTTCTGCCGTCGAGACCCTTGGCTGCACGCAGACCATCTGCTCCGACAAGACCGGCACCCTTACCCAGAACAAGATGACCGTCGTCAAGCACGAGCTCGCTGCGCCCAAGGAGAAGTTCCTGGCCGGTATGGCACTGTGCTCCGATGCCCAGTGGGACGAGGAACTGGGCGAGGCCGTGGGCGAGCCGACCGAGTGTGCACTCGTCAACGATGCCGGCAAGGCTGGTCTTACTGGCCTGACTGCCGAGCACCCGCGCGTGGGCGAGGCCCCGTTCGACTCGGGCCGTAAGATGATGTCTGTGGTCGTCGAGACCCTGGACGGCGAGTACGAGCAGTACACCAAGGGCGCGCCCGACGTGGTGATTGGTCTGTGCACCCATATCTACGAGGGCGAAAAGGTCGTCCCCCTGACCGAGGAGCGTCGCGCCGAGCTCGTGGCCGCCAACAAGGCCATGGCCGACGAGGCCCTGCGCGTGCTGGCGCTGGCAAGCCGCACTTACACCGAGGTCCCGAGCGACTGCAGCCCCGCTGCGCTCGAGCACGACCTGGTCTTCTGCGGCCTATCCGGCATGATTGACCCTGTCCGCCCCGAGGTCGCCGACGCCATCCGCGAGGCCCACGATGCCGGTATTCGCACCGTCATGATCACGGGCGACCATATCGACACCGCCGTGGCCATTGCCAAGCAGCTGGGAATCGTCACCGATCGCAGCCATGCCATCACCGGTGCCGACCTCGATTGCATGAGCGACGAGGAGCTCGACGCGCACATCGAGGACTACGGCGTGTACGCTCGCGTCCAGCCCGAGCACAAGACCCGCATCGTCGAGGCCTGGAAGTCGCGCGACCAGATCGTGGCCATGACGGGCGACGGCGTCAACGACGCCCCGTCCATCAAGCGCGCCGACATCGGCGTGGGCATGGGCATCACCGGTACCGACGTCACCAAGAACGTTGCCGACATGGTGCTTGCCGACGACAACTTCGCCACCATCATCGGTGCTTGCGAAGAGGGCCGTCGCATCTACGACAATATCCGCAAGGTCATCCAGTTCCTGCTTTCGGCTAACCTTGCCGAGGTGTTCTCGGTGTTTATCGCCACGCTCATCGGCTTTACCATCTTCCAGCCGGTGCAGCTGCTGTGGGTGAACCTGGTCACCGACTGCTTCCCCGCGCTCGCGCTGGGCATGGAGGATGCCGAGGGCGACATCATGAAGCGCAAGCCGCGCAACGCCAAGGACGGCGTCTTTGCCGGTAATATGGGCCTGGACTGTGTGGTCCAGGGCTTGATCATCACCGTGCTGGTGCTGGCGAGCTTCTTTGTGGGCGTGTACTTTGACATGGGCTACATCCACATCGCCGATATGATCGCCGGCAATGCCGACGAGGAAGGCGTGATGATGGCGTTCATCACGCTCAACATGGTCGAGATCTTCCACTGCTTCAATATGCGCAGCCGTCGTGCGTCGCTGTTTAGCATGAAGAAGCAGAACAAGTGGCTGTGGGCATCTGCCGCGCTGGCGCTGGTACTGACGGTGATCGTGACCGTGCAGCCGACGCTTGCCGAGATGTTCTTTGGCCCCGTGACGCTTGAGCTCAAGGGCGTTATCGCCGCGCTGGGCCTTGCCTTCCTGATCATTCCGTTGATGGAGATCTACAAGGCGATCATGCGCGCGGTCGAAAAAGAGTAACGTTCCTGTTCGGGCCCGACCGCCTGCGGGGTTTCCACGGGCACGTCCTCGCCGCTTTGCGGCTGCGGGATGTGCCCTTAGGAAACCCCTCCCGGCGGGCGGGCCCTGCGGTATCCTTGCTGGCTTTTCTCCCGTGCGGATGAAAAGGGCTGAGGGAAAGTTTGTGAGCTGGTCGGGCTTTGCCCGGCCAGCTCTTTTTGATTTAAAATACCTGCTCAGTTGTGATTTGTGGTGCTGGGAGGCGCTTGTGGGCAAGGCGAAGGCTAAGGCGAAGAAAAAGACGACGGGGGCGCGGGCTAAGCGCGATCGTCGTCGGAAGCTTGCGACCGAAGCTCCCGCGTCTGCCGAGGAGCTGCTGGCAAGCGTGCCGGGACTCGATGCGCTGCAGGATGTTCCGGCGTTCGACGATCTGCCGGTCGATGATGCTCAGCGGGCTGCCTTCGATGATTATTGTGCTCGGGCCGAGGAGCCCGAGCAGATGCAGCTTGGTGCCGTGGTGCGCCTGGATCGTGGGTTTCCGCTGGTGGCGACTGCCGATGACACCTTTCGTGCCGAGCATGCCGTGGGGTTTGCCAAGTCGCGTGGCGAGGACGAGGTTCTGCTGCCCGCCGTGGGCGACCGCGTGGCGGTGCGTCGTGCGCCCGGGCACGACATGGGCGTGATCGAGTGCGTGCTGCCACGCCGCACGAGTTTTGAGCGCTGGCGCGGACGCGCTCGCGGCGAGCGTCAGGTGCTTTGCTCCAACGTGGATAGCGTGCTGATCGTGCAGGCGCTCGGCGCCGGCGAGGTACTGCTCGACCGCGTGGCGCGCTCGCTGATGTTGGCACTCGACTGCGATGCCGAGCCGGTGGTGGTACTCACCAAGGCCGACCGCTGCGACGCCGATGAGCTCGAGCGCGATCTGGACCGTGTGCACCGCTTGGTGGGTCCGGACGTGCGCGTAATCGTGACATCTTCTGCCGAGGGTCGTGGCCTGGACGAGGTGCGCGCCTGCGTGCCCGCCGGGAGCTGCGCCATGATCTTGGGTGAATCGGGTGCTGGCAAGTCGACGCTGCTCAACGCGCTGCTGGGTCACGATGCGTTGGCGACCGGCGGCGTACGTGAGCGCGATGACCAGGGTCGCCACACCACGGTCGCGCGCGTGATGGTGGCGCTGCCGGGCGAAGCCGGCGTTATTGCTGACGCGCCGGGCCTGCGCAGTCTGCCGCTCGTGGGGCATGAGCGGGGCTTGGCACGCGCGTTTCCCGAGATCGTCGAGGCGTCGCGTGCGTGCCGGTTTGGCGACTGCACGCATACCCACGAACCGGGCTGCGCCGTTCGCGAGGCCGAGGATGCCGGGCAAATCGACAGCCTGCGCCTGGAGACGTTCCAAAACCTGGCGTCATCCATGCGTGTGAGTGCTCAGATGCTCGATCCCGATGTCCATCTGTAATTGAATCTACCTATGACAGCCGTCTCCCAATGGTACGGGAGGCGGCTTTTTTATTGCCGATGCGCCCCTAAACGTGCGTTTTGCTGACGTGCTGACCAAAACCTTGCCACGAGCTTGACGGGCCGGTCAGCTTTTGGTCGGCAATTGGTTTGACACTCAAAACCAAGATCGCGATCGCACCGTTTTGCTGCTTGCCCGCTCGGACAATGGTGCTACGGGCATCCGCCCGGTGCTACCTTGAGAGGAGCGGCCGTGAACAAGAGCAAGCGCATCGCCATCAGTCTAATCGCGGGTGTGCTCGCCGCGCTGCTCTGCATGGTCTACGCATCGTCGATTCGCTCGCAGGCTGAGCAGGTCCAGGCCGAGACGCTGGCCAAGTATGGCGGCGATCGCGTCGAGGTGTGCGTCGCGGCGCGTGATATCGATGTGGGCGAGACCCTCGACGAGACCAATGTCATAACCCAGGAATGGCTGGCGAGCCTGTTGCCGCGCGATGCGGCGACCGAGCTGCGCCAGGTGCGCGGCGACGTGACGACCTCGCGCATCCCTAAAAATGCCGTGATTTGCGATGTCTACACCAAGGCCGAAACCCACACGCTCGAGGTGCCCAAAGGCAAGGTCGCCGTTTCGGTGGCGGTCGATGCCGAGCATTCGGTCGGGGGCGCCACGGGCGTGGGCAGCTACGTGGACGTGTACGTGCAAAAGGACGGCGTGACCGATCGGCTGTGCGGCGCGCGCGTAATCGATACCAGCGAAGATGCCGGCGCCACGCGTGAAGGCAAGATCGAATGGGTGACGCTGGCGGCCGACCCCGAAGACGTTAAGGAATTGCTGGGGGCCTCGGGTAAGGGGACGGTCAGTTTGACGATTCCCGCCACGGTGCGCGACAAAAAGAGCGGAGGCGACGAGTGATGAAAGCGATCTGGCTTGCATGCTGCGCGTGCGGTGATTACGGATTGCTGCAGCGGGAAGTCGAGGGCCGCGATGCGGGCGCGCAAGTGCTTCGCGTGGGCGATCTGGATGGGCTGGTGTCCATGGCACGGGCGTTTCCGTCGCGTCGCGGGGCGGCGATTATCGCGGCAGCCCTGTTCGATGCCGAAGACGTGCGAAAGACCGTTGCGCGCCTGACGGCCGAGGGCCGCGTGAGCCGCGTGGTCGTACTGATAGAGACGCTCGATCCTTCGGATATCGAGGGGCTGTTTCGCGCAGGGGCGACCGAGGTTATCGCTGCGCGTAGCATATGCGGCAACGGGCGCGCAGGCGAGGGAACGGTTGATTACGACCGGTGTCTGACGATTGAGCCCGATGCTTTTGTTGATAGGGAACCCGGGGCGCCTCGCGCTACAAGAGGCCCGCGTGTTGATGATTATGGAAAAGCGGAAGCCGAGCATGGTCGGTGTCCCCGGGATCCCCTTGCATACGATGAAGTCGGAGAGCCGGTGCCGTATGGCGATGATCTTTTGGATGCTGATATGGGATACGTGCATGGCGTGAGCCTGGTCGATGAGCTCGACGAGGTTGAGGGACTTGCCGGGAACGACAATGTTCGTGTCGATGCGACCGTGAAATCCCCAGATTCGGCCCCGCGGACCGAGCAGCCTGCCATGCCGGCTTGGACGCAGCATATGAGCGCTGCCGGGGAGACGGGGACGTTGCCGCCCGTGCCGGCGCCGCCTGCCCCCACGCCGTCGGCGGATGCCGCCGCTTCGTCGCATCGAGCCCCGGTTGTCTGCGCCGTCTCGGGTTCGGGCGGTTGCGGCAAGTCGACGATCGTCGCCGCCATGGCGCACGCGGCGTCGCTGCTGGGCCTGCGTGCTGCCGTGCTCGACTTGGACCTGATGTTTGGAAACCTCTACGACCTGCTGGGTGCCGATACCCCGCATGACATGGCGACGCTTATCGAGCCGTCGGCTGCGGGCACACTTGCCGAATCGGACATCGTGGCCGCCTCGATGCGCGTGGCCTCGGGCGTTACGCTTTGGGGCCCGGTCGCCGCGCCCGAACAGGCCGAGCTCATGGCGCGTCCGGTGGAGCTGTTGCTCGATGTCTTGCGCCGCGAATCCGACGTGGTGCTTGTCGACACCTCGGTCTTTTGGGGCGACGCCGTGGCGGCCGCGGTGGCGGCGAGCGACCGCTGCCTGGTCGTGGGCGATCCATCGGTGTCGTCTGCGACGTCCGCGGCACGCGTCATCGAGCTGGCGAGCCGTGTGGGCGTGCCGCGTACGCGCATGAGCGCCGTATTCAACCGGTTTGGCGCGCGCGGCGCTGACGAGGATGTCGCCATGCGCTTTGAGATTACCTGCGCGTTGAGCTCCAAGATCCGCATCGCCGACGGCGGGCAGGACTTGGCGGCGCTCATGGCGTTCGGCCGTGCTGACGAGGCAGTGGGCCAGACCAGCGCTTTTGCCACCAGCGTACGCGAAGCCACGCGCAAGATGCTCGTGGAGCTGGGCTGCGCCGTCGGTCCCTGGAGCGATATGGTCACCGACCGTGCGACGCGCACCGAGCGCCCGCGCATCCGTCTTCCCTGGTCGCGCGAGGGTGATTCGCGATGAGTTTGCAAACATGGATTAAGGAAGCCGGTGCAGCCGCGGCGACAGTGCCTGTTGATGCGGGACGCCACCGTGCCGTCAAGCGCCGCACCAAACGCGCCGTGATGGACCGCATGGGCTATGACGAGGTGGCGCGTATCAGCGCATACATCGATCCGGCGCGTGCCCGCTCGGAATTGCGTCCTGCGGTGGAGGCGGCGCTCAACGTGGAGGAGCCGGGCGACCTGGCGACGCCCGAGCGCGAGACCATCATTGACGAGATTTTGGATGACGTGGTGGGCCTGGGCCCGCTGCAGCCGCTCATCGAGGACGACACCGTCACCGAGATCATGGTCAACGGTTGTCGCTCGGCTTTCTTTGAGCGCGGCGGCGTCTTATATCCCATCGAGCATGCGTTTGAGGACGATGAGCAAATCCGCGTGCTCATCGACCGCATCATCTCGCCGCTGGGCAGGCGCATCGACGAGCGCAGCCCTATCGTCAACGCTCGCCTCAAGACGGGCTATCGCGTCAACGCGGTGATTCCGCCTGTGGCGATCGATGGGCCAATCCTCACCATCCGTAAGTTTTCAGACCGCATCTGTTCATTGGACGAGCTTGTGGGCCTGGGGTCGCTACCGCTTTGGTATGCGCAGCTGCTGTCGTGTGCGGTATCGCTGCGTCAAGATCTGGCGGTTGCAGGTGGCACGGGATCGGGCAAGACCACGCTGCTCAACGCGCTGTCGTGCGAGATATCCACCGGCGAGCGCATCGTGACGATCGAGGACTCCGCCGAGCTCAAGTTTGCGCATCACCCGCATGTGGTTCGCCTGGAGGCACGCGAGGCTTCAATTGAGGGCGAGGGCGCGGTGACAATCCGCGACCTGGTGACCAACGCCCTGCGTATGCGTCCCGACCGTATTGTGGTGGGCGAGGTGCGCGGTGCGGAATGTTGCGACATGCTGCAGGCCATGAACACCGGGCACGACGGATCGCTCACCACGCTTCATGCGGGCACCGAGCAGGAGACCGTGGTGCGTTTGACGCTGCTTGCGCGCTATGGCATCGATCTGCCGAGCGAGCTTATCGAGGAGCAGATTGCCATGGCGCTCGACGGCATCGTGATGTCCGAGCGTCATGCGGACGGCAGGCGTTTCGTGTCCTCCTATTCGGGGGTGCGACGCGGCGCGTCGGGCGGCGTGGAGCTTGAGCGCTACGTGACGTTCGATGCCGCCACGCGCACCTGGACGCTCGATCGCGAGCCTCCGTTTATCGCGGAGGGCCTGCGCTCGGGAACGCTCACACAAGAGGAGGTGGACGAATGGAGATCGTTGTGCCCCTCGTCGTAGGGGGCTTGACGGGGCTTTCGGCCGCGGTGGCGTGTGGGGCGGAGCCTCGTGCGCCGCGCGTGCCGCCGGCGGAGCTGGTCAGTCATGCGCTTGAGTCGGTTGCCGAGAGGCTGCCGCGCGAGTTGGTAGAAAACGACCTGCTAAAAAAGATTGCCCACTCCTGGGCGGCGCTGGTTCCGGCACATCGCGTTGGCCTTGTCATCGAGGATGACAAGGCGCGACTGGCATGCTTGCTGCTGTCGAGTGGTGTCTGCGGCATTGCCCTGACTGTCGTATCGCTGTCGCCCATCGGCTTTGTCCTGGGGCTGCTCGCACCGTTTGGCGTAGGTGCCGCTCGCGACACCTTCGACCGTCGCCGCGAGCAACACGATGTGGAAGAAGCCATGCCCGAGGCCTTTACGGCGCTCTCTATGTCGCTCGCCTCGGGTCATTCGCTGGCCCAGGGCATGAGGTTTGTGGGAACTCACGCGCAAGAGCCGGTGCATACCGAGTTTTTGCGCGTTGCGGCGGCGATCGACTGCGGCGTCTCGGCGACTGATGCGTTGGATGACCTACTCGACCGTATCGATGCCCCCGGCCTTTCGCTTGTCACTTTGGCGCTCAAGGTGTCGCAGCGAACCGGTGCCCCGCTCGCTGACCTGTTATCCGAGGCGTCGAGCATGGTGGGGGAGCGCATTGAGCTCAAGCGCCGCCTGGACGTTAAGACATCGCAGGCTCGTATGTCGGCACACATGGTCTCGGCTATGCCGGCGGGTATGTGTGCGGTGCTGGCGCTGCTTTCGGCCGATTTTCGCCGCGGCCTTGCAACACCGGCGGGTGCCGGTGCCGTGGTGCTGGGTCTTGCCCTCAACGCCGTCGCGCTGATGGTAATCCGGCGCATTATGCGGGTGGAGCTATGAGCGCCCTGGTCGGGGTCGCGGCGTGTCTGTGCGCGTTCAGCGTGTTTGTCGCGACGGGGCTCAATCGTGCGGACGCATACAAGATCGTCCGGGTCTGCAAACGCGAGATGCTGCTGGTTGTTGCGGCTGCCCGCTCGGTAACCGATGCCCTGGTAGCACGGTTGAAGGGCATGCTCGGCACGGGTGGTACGGCGCAGGTGTCGCTTGGCGAGGTGTCCGAGATGATCGACGTGGTGCGTCTGGGGCTTTCGGCCGGCCTTTCGTTCGATGCGGCGCTTGAGGTTTTTTGCGCCAATCGCCGATCGACGTTGGCGCTCCGCCTTGAGCGAGCCTGCATGGCATGGCGTGTGGGCGTAGGGACGCGAGAGGATGAGCTTCTGGCGGCCGCGCGCGACCTGGATGTGCGGGCGCTCGAGACCTTTGCCATCACAGCGGGGCAGGCGCTTGCCCTCGGTGCCCCGCTTGCCGAGACGCTGGCGGCCCAAAGTCGCGAGATTCGCGCGGCCCATCGCGCCGCGGTCGAGCGCGAGATTGAGCGTGCGCCGGTCAAGCTGCTGATTCCCACCGGCACGCTCATCTTGCCGGCGTTGCTTCTGTCCATATTGGGCCCGCTGCTGGGAGCAGGCGGGATGATGTAGGGAGGAATACATGAATACGATGACTGACGTTGTTGGCAAGGTCTGGAGCTTGGCGTTTTGCCAGCCAATTCACGCTCGCCAGCGTGCCGAAGAACTGCTGCGGGAGGAGAGCGCGCAGGGCACCACCGAGTACGCCATCCTAGTCGGTGTGCTCGTGGTGATTGCCATCATTGCCATTGTCGCATTTAAGGGCAAGGTCCAAGATTTATGGAGCGCTATCAGCGAGGGCATCAACAGCCTGTAGAGGGCGCCCGTCCCGTCGGCGCGTTGCTGGTGCTCGCCTGTGCGGTCGTGGCGGTGGCAGTGGCGGTTTGGGGGCTTAACGCAGCACGGCAACAACGTTTAGGGGCTGCCGCGGATGCGGGATCGGGTTCGGCTGCGGCGTCTCAAATAGACGATGCGCGAGACGCGGACGATGCGAATGCCGCCGTCACGGCGCAAACGTTCTTGCAAGCACTCGACGAGCGAGCGGACGCTGCAACGGGTTCATCTGCAAACAATGCCGTCGCTGTTCGTCTCGCATGGTCCGAGTGCCGACCGATGACCGAGGCGGCGGCGGATATGCTGCGTGCCTATCGCGAGGTGCCCACGGCGCAACTTGCTCTGAGCGGCTATCTCGACATCAAGGGCAACGTGTGGGGCGCCATCGTGCGTGACGGACGCGGCTGGGTCGATATGGTGACGGTTGCCGCGGATGCTGGCGATACTTCGTGTCGTCTGCGCGTGGTCCGCCTGACCCCGCAGACAACGAACTCAAAGGAGGGGTCGTGAAATGCATGATGTCCTGCGTGAGGAATCTGCCCAGGCAACGGTCGAATACGCCATCGTCACGGTGGCACTGCTTTCCATCGTGCTGGCGATCGCAGGGCTTTGGCGTGCCGGTGCCGATGGGCGCTTGGCGGCGCTGGTCGAGCGGACGGCGTCTCACGGCGTCACCTCGACATCGATTGTCGACGCTGCTGCGGGTGCTAAGGACATCGTACTCTATTGATGTCACGCGCGAGGACAGGGCGCAGTCTACGGTCGAGGCGGCATTCCTGCTGCCGACGTTTCTGACGCTCGTCCTGTTGGCGCTGCAGCCGGTGTGCCTGCTCTATACACGCGCGGTCATGGAGTCTGCCGCCGCCGAGACCGCGCGGCTCATGACCACGACGACGGTGGGGGATGACGAGGATATTAAGGAGTTTGCCCGCCGCCGTCTTGCCGCGGTTCCCGACGTTTCGATTTTTCATGCCGGCGGGCCCCTGTCGTGGGATATCGAGCTTGGTCGGGCCGATGCGGGCGGCGTCTCGTCCGTTTCCGTTACCGGCGAGGTTAAACCGCTGCCCGTGATCGGTGCGTTTGCGCAGGCTATGGGTAGCGCAGGCCATAACGGCTATGTCGAGCTTAAGGTCGACGTCTCGTATCGATCGCGTCCCGAGTGGCTGGAGGGAGACTATGATTCATGGATTGCTGCATGGGATTAAACGCTGCCTGTTGAAGGTGACGAGGGGGCTTGCGTGCCGTTGCCGACCGCGTGCTCGCTGCAAGCGAGGCGGCTTTATGGGTCGAGCCGGGATCGACCTGTTTATCGAAGACGGTGCCTATACCACGCTCTCCTCTGCGGTGGTCATCTTGGTGGTGCTCACGCTGCTGTTTTCGTCGACGGCGGCGATATGGAGCATGTCGCGCGCGGGGGACACCCAGGTGGCTGCCGATAGCGGCGCGCTGGCAGGCGCCAATGTGGTGTCGTCCTATCACACGGCTGCGACGGTGGTGGATGCGAGCATTTTGAGTTTGGGCCTGGCGGGGTTTGCCACGATCGGCACCGGCTTGGTCGCCATCCTTATTCCAGGTGCCGAGCTTGCCGCGGGCGATATGGTCGACACGGGAATCGAGATCATTAAAACGCGCAACAAGTTTGCCAAAAGCGCCTCCAAGGGCTTGCAGAAAATCGAGACGGCTCTACCGTATCTGGTTGCCGCGCGAGCTACGCAGTCCGTGTCGGCGCAGGATACCGAAGGTGCGACCTATACCGGTACGGCGCTTGCCGTGCCCAGGACGTCCGAGTCGGATTTCGTTGCGCTCGAGGGGTCCGAGATCTCGACCGATGTCATTAAAGACACATCGAAAGATCTGGAACGCGCGGCAGATGAGCTGCAGAAGGCCTCGGAGGAGACGGCGAAAGCAAAAGAGCGCGCCTGGCTTGCGGATTGCGGCGGGTCGGTTCCGGCTTCGGTCGGTAGCTGTTCATGCATGTGGGAACGCGCAGGCAGTTTGACTGAGCTCTCAGGTGAGCAGAACAAGCATTATGTTTCGAGTATTGACTGGGAACCGCAAATTGCCCTGAATCGTGCGAAGGCGTATTACCGAGAGCGCCTGGCGAATGAGAAACCGCTTGGCGAGAGTCCGGAAAAGCAAGCAGATTCTGCTGCGCGAAAGGCGTTTTTCGCCTATGCGAGCGAAGAAGTTGAGCGGGCATATATAACTGAAGAGGACGGCAAGGTTTCCGCCTATATCCCCTTCCTTCCGCGAAATCCAGATGAGGCGCGGACGACTGAGCTCTATACCGACGCACGCTGGCCAACAAGTGTTAAGGGCGATGTTGCATATTTGCATTATGGAACAGACTGTCCTAATTACAAAAAGGGAACACCCGGCGGGTTGGCGTCTGTTTCGGCTTTTGATGGTCACGAAACGTGTGACGAGTGCCATTTTGGTGTCTCGTCTTTGGGCTATGTTGCGATTGCAACGACTTCTATCGAGAGTGGCTTCGAGTACCACTTCGACGAGTTCAAAAATGCCCTAGAGAAATACGTCGAATGCCGCAACAAAGAGCTCGAGCTCATGCGCCAGAC
Organism: uncultured Collinsella sp.; assembly: GCA_902490565.1. Classification (GTDB taxonomy): domain Bacteria; phylum Actinomycetota; class Coriobacteriia; order Coriobacteriales; family Coriobacteriaceae; genus Collinsella. The sequence goes on from CABUEK010000010.1 coordinate 71,282, forward strand.
CGAGGACGAGGCAGACCGTGCGGGCAATGCGTTTGACGAGGCCATTAAAGCGCTTTCGGGCGAGCGCCCGCGTATCGCCCCACCCGGCCGCAATGGCGTGGTTGCCCTTGCGGTTTCGGGTGTTATCTCGAGCCCCGATGAGCTCAACTCTTCGTTTAACACGACAGTCAGGCTTGGCGATCGCGGCGCGATCTCTGCTGCGGTGCTGGCGCCCGATGACGCGACGGCGCAGAACAACGTTCTCTCGCGGTTTTTCTCGGCGCTGGAGGAGCGTTCGGGTGGCGTTGTCGGCGTACTCGATGGCGTCATGGATGTTTGGGGACGGCTGCTCGTGGGATACGGAGACATCCAAGGCTCGGCCGACGAGCTCATGGGCGAGATGATCGATGACCTGGGAGGGGGCAGCGGTGCGTTGGGCTCCATTGCGTCGTGGCTCGGCGATACCGTTTCGGCGTCCGTGGCGGCGCTGGGCTTGGAGCCGTGCGACTTGCGCCTACGAAAGCCGGTACTGACCGACACCGCCAATGTCATCAAGAGCCCGGGGTCTGACATCACAGGTCTTTCTAAAGTGCAGGACAAGCTACGAAGTATTCCGCTGGGCGTGACCGACCCCAAGGCGCTTTGCGAGGCGCTGGAATATCAAGTCGAGCGCACCATCAGCGGCACGGTGTTCACGCTTGCGGAGATTCCGCTGCCCGGCGGCGGTTCCATCCCACTTACCGTCGATGTCGCCACACTGGCGGGTGCCCTGGGCGGTGGGTCGTAATGGGCATCCGCACGCGCCTGTGCGAGGAGCGCGCCCAGGCGACGGTCGAGATGGCCGTGGTCACGCCCGTCCTGCTGGTTCTGGCGCTTATCGTGTACAACGTCATGGTCTTTGCCGACGCGGTCGCGCGCTTCGATCGCGTGGTGCCCGATATCGTGCTAGCGCATGCCGTGGCGCCGAGCGGGGAGGGCGATGACAGCTCCATCGATGCCTCCGCGACCGTTCAGGCTCAGATCCAACATGCCATGGAAGGCTATGACTTGCAGATTGAGGTCTCGAGCGAGCAGGGTGCGACGACATCGGATGGCGGTCTGCTTTCGCTCTCCGGCACGTTTAGGACCTATACCTGTACCATGCGCTACGAGCCGTGGCCGAGCTCGCTCAGCGTCGCCGGCGTTTCGCTGGGGGCACCGGCAAAGTTGTCGCACGAGCGCGCAGTGACGGTCGATCCGTGGCGTCCGGGGGTGGTTATGTGACCGCGGCCTCATCCTACATTGCCTACGCGCGGGCGCTCAACAGGCTGGGTTGGGCGCCTGCCGAGTTTGTGGTGGCGGAGTCGTTTGCCGTGCGCCTGCGCGGCATGCTGGGACGGTCTCCGATTGCCGCCAACGGGTTGCCGCTCGTCATGGCGTTCCCACGCTGCTCTTCGGTCCACACCTGCTTTATGGCCTACCCCATCGACATTGCTTTTATCGACCGCAACGGCAGCATCCTCGCATGCTACGAAAACGTCCGTCCTTGGCGCATGTGTTCCTGTCCCGGTGCCTGGGCGGTGCTGGAACGCCCTTCAATCCTCGCTACACCTCCCGCCTTTCAACAAGTGCCGGCGTAAGAATTGGCGACAGCGGACTTTCGTCATACGAAATTGGGTAAGATGGAGGAGAAGATGCATGGATGTTGAGATCCATCCCAACGCCAAAAAAACACTTGACGGAAAAGAAAGTGCTTGGTGCCTGGTTCGCGGTTACTGAGTGCATTCGCCGCGAGTCGGAGGACGAGCCGCCGAGATGGCTTGCCATTGGATGGCTTCCAGATGGTCGAAGTATGGAACTTGTTGCAGTCGAACTAATTCGTGGATGGCTCATTATTCATGCCCTGTCTCCGGTTCAGAAGAAATTCTGGCAAGAGATCGAGCGAGCTCGGCAGAGGGGTCGATGATGAGCAAGGCGTATACGGCTGCCAATGGTCAGGTTGTAACGGATGAAATGATTGACGCGTGGTGCGAGTCGTACGAGCATGGCGGGTTTCCGGACGGCGAGCATACCGTTGGGGGGATCGTGCACGGGCGGCCTCCGCTCTCAAGCGAAGGGACGGCAACGCTATCGGTCAAGATTCCCCTAGGGATGAAGGAGGCGATTCGTCGTCGGGCGGCGGCTGAAGGGATGACGCCAAGTGAGTTTGCCCGTGCAGCCTTGAGCGAAAAACTTCTTGCGGTGGGTTGATGTCTCTAACATGCTGTTCTATAGGGTCGGCCTTGTGGCTGGCGCCGTGCTCAAAAACTTTTTTCAAATTCTCGGTTGACCGGAGCGCGTCCTTGGTTATACTAATCAAGCCTTGAAACAAGGCACACCTCAAATGGCTGGGTAGCTCAGTTGGTAGAGCAGAGGACTGAAAATCCTCGTGTCAGGGGTTCGATTCCCTTCCCCGCCACCTTGAATTGACTAGGACCTCTGCAAAGGGGTCCTTTTCTTTTATGTGGACCATGCATGGAATCGAACCCCGTGAGGGCGCGGAGCTGAGGAAACGCGCAAGCGTTTTCCAGCGTAGCTCGCAAGGCGCGCAAGCGCCGCGGCGGTCCGTCCGCGCAGCGCGCGGACGCGATTCCCTTCCCCGCCACCTTGAATTGACTAGGACCTCTGCAAAGGGGTCCTTTTCTTTTATGTGGACCCGCGGAAAGCGCATCCCATTATTGAGCGAAAGAATGGAATGCGCTTTCCGGCGCCTGCCCTCGGCGTGTATGCGCATCTCGGTACGTCATCTTGACCCCGCTCGCCCCAGACATTCCTCCCGCTTTTGCGCCACTTTACAGACCGTTCGGTCGTCTGTCCGCACGCGCGGGTATACTCAAAACGATACTTTTCCTATGCAATACGATGCAGGTTTGGCCTGCACGATCCGAAGGGGGCAGTGATGGAGAGGATACTCGGCGTTAATCTCTCTGGCTGGTTTATTCCCGAGCCTTGGGTGACCCCGTCGCTATACGCGGCGACCGGTGCATCCAACGCGGCCGAGCTGCAGGAGGCCATGGGCACCGCCGCCTATAACGAGCGCATGCGCCGTCATTACGAGACGTTTGTGAGTGAGGACGATTTTCGCCGCATGGCGCAGATCGGTCTCAATGCCGTGCGTCTGCCGGTGCCCTGGTATGCCTTTGGTTCGCAGGAGTCCGATGCGTCCTACATCTCGGTTGTCGACTACATCGACCGTGCAATTGAGTGGGCTGCCAAGTACGACATCCGCGTGCTGCTCGATCTGGCGACGGTGCCCGGTGGCCAGGGCGATTCCAACGATTCGCCCACCACGCCGGAGGCTGTTGCCGAGTGGCATTCGTCCACCAACGGCCGTCATGTCGCACTCGACGTGCTCGAGCGCTTGGCCGATCGCTACGGCGAGGCCGAGAGCCTGCTGGGCATTGAGCTGCTGGACACGCCGCAGATGAGCGTCCGCAAGAGCCTCTTTACCATGACGGATGGAATTCCGGCCCACTACTTGCGCAATTTCTATCGCGATGCCTACGAGCTCGTCCGTTCGTATATGCCCGAGGATAAGATCGTCGTCTTCTCGTCTTCGGGGCATCCCAGCGAGTGGAAGCATTTTATGCGCGGTGCCAAGTACAAGAACGTCTACATGGACCTTCACCTGTACCATTACCGCGACGAGTATGCGCTCGACATCACGAGCCCCCGCGGGCTGACGACGGCGATTTCGCGTAACAAGCGCGAGCTTAAAGAAGCGATCTCGACAGGGTTCCCCGTGCTGGTGGGCGAATGGTCGGGCGCGGCGATCTTTGCCAACTCGTCGGTTACGCCCGAGGGCCGCAATGCCTACGAGCGCGTGTTTATCGCCAACCAGCTGGCTTCGTTTGCGCCGGCTGCCGGTTGGTTCTTCCAAACGTGGAAGACCGAGAAGCGCATTGCAGCATGGGACGCCCGCGCGGCACTCGGTACGCTCGAGCGCGGCATGATTGAATAGGTTGATATGACGCAAAACAGCGCCCATACGGGCAAACTCTATGTGGTCGGCACGCCCATCGGCAACCTGGGCGACCTGTCCCCGCGCGTTGGCGAGGCCTTTGCCGCCGCCGATGCCATTTGCTGCGAAGACACGCGTGTGACGTCAAAGCTGCTGATGCACCTGTGCATTTCCAAGCCGCTTGTCCGTTGCGACGAGAATGTGATCGCCAGTCGCGCCGCCGGCCTGGTCGACCGCCTGCTGGCGGGGGAGACCCTCGCCTTTGCCTCGGACGCCGGCATGCCGAGTGTGTCCGACCCCGGCCAGGTACTGGTCGAGGCAGCGCGTGAGGCCGATGTGCCCGTAGAAGTTATTCCCGGGCCCTCTGCTTGCGTCACGGCGCTCGTTTCGTCCGGCATTCCCTGCGAGCATTTTTTCTTCGAGGGCTTTTTGGACCGAAAGCACGGCGACCGCGTGCGCCGTTTGCAGCGCCTTGCCGTAGTACCCGGCGCGCTCATCTTCTACGAGTCTCCACATCGCATCGTGGCGACGCTCGAGGCCGTGGCGGAGGTCTTTCCCCAGCGTGAGGTTGCCGTCTGCCGCGAACTCACCAAGCTGCACGAGGAGGTCTTGCGCGGGCCCGCTGCCCAGCTCGCCGAGGAGCTGCGTGCTCGCGGCGAGGTAAAGGGCGAGATTGCGCTGGTCATCGCGCCGCCGAGCGAGGACGAGGAGGCTGGCATCGTACCGGTTGGCGCCGCGGCAGCGGATCCCGACGAGGCCCTGCGCGAGGATATCCGCGCCGCGCTCGAGGAGGGGGAGCCCGCCTCTGCGGTGGCTAAGCGCCTGTCTCAGAAGTATTCGCGCCGCAAGCGCGATGTCTATGCCATGGTGCTCGATATGCAATAGATGGAGGATATCCAGCCCTTGCGCTAGAATCATCCCCTGTATGCAACGTTTTTCTGGAGGACAAACCCCATGGATCAAAGCAAGCCTTCGTTCTTTATCACGACGCCCATCTACTACGTCAACGCCGATCCGCACCTGGGCACGGCTTATTCCACCATCATCGCCGACGTTCAGGCTCGCTATCGCCGCTCCGCTGGCTACAACGTTAAGTTCCTGACCGGCATGGACGAGCACGGCGAGAAGGTCGCCGAGGCCGCAGCCAAGCATGGCATGACGCCGCAGGAGTGGACCGACAGCCAGGCTCCGCACTTCAAGGAGCTTTGGAGCAAGCTCGAGATTTCCAACGATGACTTCATCCGCACCACCGAGCCGCGCCAGCATCATGCCGTGCAGTACCTGTGGGAGCGCATGAAGGAGTCCGGTTACCTGTATAAGGGCAGCTACGACGGCTGGTATTGCGTGCCTGACGAGACCTACTTCACCGATACGCAGGTCCAGAAGGGCGACGAGGAGTACGGCAGCGTCGGCCAGCACCTGTGCCCCGACTGCCACCGTCCGCTTGAGCGCGTGCAGGAGGAGTCCTACTTCTTTAAGCTTTCCGCCTTCCAGGACAAGCTGCTCAAGCTTTACGACGAGCACCCCGACTTTGTCGAGCCTGCGTTCCGCATGAACGAGGTGCGCAGCTTTGTCGAGGGCGGCCTTAACGACCTTTCCGTGAGCCGCACGAGCTTTGACTGGGGCATTCAGGTCCCGTTTGACGAGGGCCACGTGACCTACGTGTGGTTTGATGCGCTGCTCAACTATATGACGGCCGTCGGCTACGGCGTCGACACCGACGAGGCGCGTGCCGAGCTGGCCTATCGCTGGCCCGCGCAGTTCCACATCGTGGGTAAGGACATCATCCGCTTCCACTGCGTCATTTGGCCCGCCATGCTCATGGCCATCGGTGAGGCCCTGCCCGAGCACGTCTTTGCCCACGGCTTCCTGACCGTGCGCAATGCCGAGACCGGCAAGGCCGAAAAGATGTCCAAGAGCCGCGGCAACGCCATCGCTCCGCAGGACGTTATCGACATGTTGGGCGTCGAGGGCTATCGCTACTACTTTATGACCGACGTCGTCCCCGGCACCGACGGTGCCATCAGCTTCGATCGCATGGAGCAGGTCTACAACGCCGACCTGGCCAACAGCTGGGGCAACCTTATCTCGCGTTCGCTCAACATGAGCGGCAAGTACTTTGATGGTTGCGCGCCCGCCAAGCCCGCATCGTTCGATGCGTTCGACAACCCGCTGGCAAAGATCGCCGATGGTCTGGTCGAGCGCTACATGGCCAAGATGGACGTGCTCGATTATGGTGGAGCTAAGGACGAGGTCATGGAGCTCATCCATGCCGCCAACCACTACATCGAGGACTCCGAGCCCTGGGCGCTTGCCAAGGACGAGGCCAAGGCTGACGAGCTGGCGTTTGTGATCTACAACCTGCTCGAGGCCATCCGCATTGCCGCTCACCTGCTGATGCCGCTCATGCCCCAGACTTCTGCCGAGGCCCTGCGCCGCCTGTCCTGCGAGGACGAGGCCGCGAGCGACGACCTCAAGGGCATTTGCGCTTGGGGCCTGCTTGCCGGTGGTCAGCCCGTCGAGAAGGGCGAGCCGCTGTTCCCGCGTCTGGGCTAAGCCGCTGCGCGCCATATCGGCAATTTGCTGTTTAGCTGTAAGGGCATGGCCGCAACGGTCCATGCCCTTTTGCTTTACGATGCAGCCACCATGTTAAGGAGGCAACCATGACAACTTCGCCTTTGGCAAACCCCACGGCAACTAGGGAGCTGCTAGAGGAGTTTGGCCTTGCGACCAAGCATCGCCTGGGCCAGAACTTCCTGATCGACAACCATGTGATCGAACGTATCTGTGAGCTCGCTGAGCTTGCGGGCGATGAGCGCGTGCTCGAGGTCGGCCCGGGTTGCGGCACGCTGACGTTGGCCCTGCTGCAGGAGGCGGCGTGCGTTACGTCGATTGAGGCAGATCCCGAGCTCGAGCCGGTGCTCGATGCTCACGCCGCCGACTACGCCAACTTCCGCTTTATCATGGGCGACGCGCTTAAGGTGGGCCCGGAGCAGATTGAGCAGGCCGCCGGCGGCGAGCCCACGGTATTTGTCGCGAACTTGCCCTATAACGTGGCGGCGACAATCATCCTGCAGTTCTTCCAGACGATGCCCGCGCTCAAGCGCGCCGTCGTCATGGTGCAAAAGGAGGTTGCCGATCGCATTGCCGCAGTGCCGGGCAACAAGACCTATGGCGGCTATACGGCAAAGCTCGGCCTGTATGCGCAGGTGACGGGTCGCTTTGAGGTGCCGCCGCGTTGCTTTATGCCGGCGCCGCACGTGGACTCGGCCGTCGTGCGTATCGACCGTGTTGACGGCGTGGTACCCGAAGGACTCGATCGCGAATTTGTGGCCCGCGTGATTGATGCTGCATTTGCTCAGCGTCGCAAGACCATCCGCAATTCCATGAGCGCCAACGGTTTTGCCAAGGACGTGCTCGATGCCGCTTTTGAGGTTTGCGGTATCGCACCCACCACGCGCGCCGAGACGCTCGATGTTGCCGACTTTGTCCGTCTGGCCCGGGAGCTAATCCATGATGCCTAATGCCGAACGCGTGACGTTTACCAAGAAAAAGAAGACGGTTGCTTGTCCCGTGCCTTTGGCGCCGCTTGCCGACACGCATGCACATCTGCTTTCGTTTTGGGGCAAGGATGTGCCCGAGACGCTCCTGCGTGCCAAAGCCGCGGGCGTCGACCTGTTGGTGACGATGTTCGACCCCATTGCCGACAAGCGCAGCGTGGCGGACTATAGCGACTGGCTGGTGCGCGAGATTCTTCCGATGCAGGATATCCCGCAGATCAAGTATCTTGCCGGCGTGCATCCGTATGGCGCGCCGGACTATACCGACGACGTTCATGCACAGGTCGTTGCCGCACTTGATGACCCCTTATGCGCCGGTATTGGCGAAATCGGCCTGGACTATCACATGGACTATGACGACGATATCGCGCCGGCACCCCATAACGTGCAGATTGATTGCATGGCGCGCCAGCTCGAGCTTGCCGTGCGCCGCAATGTGCCGGTGGAGCTGCACCTGCGTCACGAGGACTCGGATGGGGAGCGCACCTTGCACGTTGATGCGTACAACGTACTGCGCGAGGTGGGTGTGCCCCAGGCTGGTTGTGTGCTGCACTGTTTTGGCGAGGACCGCGCCACGATGGAGCGCTTTGTGGATTTGGGCTGCTATATCGCCTATGGCGGTGCGGCCACCTTTAAGCGCAACGACGATGTGCGCGAGGCATTTGCGGCAACCCCACTCGATCGAATTTTGTTCGAGACGGATTGCCCGTATATGGCTCCGGAGCCCATCCGCGGTCTTGAATGCGAGCCCGCAATGATCTCCATTACGGCAAACACGCTGGTCAACGACCGTGTCGATCGTACCGGCGAGGATGCTGAGGCAATCGCGCAAGCCGCTTGGGAGAATGCCTGCAAACTTTTTCAAAAATAGTTCTTGCGTTCGTGGTGGCGCTCCGTTATTCTAATTCCTGCACGCGGGCGTGGCGGAATTGGCAGACGCGTACGGTTCAGGTCCGTATGGGGGCAACCCCATGAAGGTTCAAGTCCTTTCGCCCGCACCATTAAATTAAAGAGCTCCCAGCAATGGGAGCTTTTTTGTTATGGGCCCATCACAGGGACTTGAACCTGTGAAGGAGCGAGCGTAAAGAAAACGCGGAGCGTTTTTAGCGAGCTGGCGAGGACGCCGGCAGGCGGCCGAAGCCGGTGCGGATCCGCGAAGCGGATACGCGGACGTCCTTTCGCCCGCACCATTAAATGAAAGAGCTCCCAGCAATGGGAGCTTTTTTGTTATGGGCCTCTTGTTGATGTCATGTTGCTGCTTCGTGCGGGTATCCTAGTGCCAACGTGTGCCTATCAGAGGAGAGACCATGCTGTTGTCCGGTATCATCGCCGCCCTTACCAGCCTTTTGATTCCCATCATCATCCTGTTGCTGCTGCTTCCTAACGCCTGCTATGTCGTTGAACAACAGCATGCCGTGATCATTGAGCGTCTGGGCAAGTTTAACCGCATCGTCAACGCGGGCTTCCACATGAAGGTGCCCGTGATCGACCGCAAGGCCGCCACGGTGAGTCTGCGCACCATGAAAAACGGTTTTGGCATCGACGTTAAGACCCAGGACAACGTGACCATCGGCCTTGAGGTCTCTGCTCAGTACCACGTGAGCTATGACATGGGCGCCGGCCCGGCAGATTCGGGCATCTACAAGAGCTACTATATGCTGCAGGAGCCCGTCGACCAGATGCGTGACTTCATCACCGACGCTCTGCGCTCTTCGATTCCCGTCTACACACTCGATGAGGTCTTTGCCAAGAAGGATGACATCGCCAAGGACGTTAATGCCACCGTGTCCGAGCAGATGGCTGCCTACGGCTTCACCCTCGTGTCGACACTCATCACCAAAATCGCGCTGCCGACCGAGGTCGAGAACTCCATGAACGACATCAACGCTGCCCAGCGCAAGCGCGCTGCGGCACAGGAGCTCGCTGAGGCCGACCGCATCAAGCGCGTCACCGAGGCGACCGCCGAGGCCGAGGCAATGGAAAAGGCGGGCGAGGGCATCGCCAACCAGCGCAAGGCCATCGCGCTGGGTATCAAAGATTCGCTCGAGATCATCCAAGAGACGGGTGTCGGCAATGACGAGGCCAACCAACTGTTCATGTTTACGCAGTGGTCCGAGATGATGACGGAGTTCGCTCGCACGGGTAAAACCTCGACGGTCGTGCTGCCGAGCGACTTTTCGCAGTCGGCCTCGATGTTCGAGCAGATGCTGACCGCCAGCAAAGTTCAAAACGATTCGAAGGAGTAGACGCGCGTGAAATACACCGTCGTTTGCGTCGGTAAGCTCAAGGAGCGCTTTTGGAAGGACGCGTGCGCTGAGTACACCAAGCGCCTAGGTGCCTATGCCAAGGTTGATATCCGCGAGGTGGCCGATATCGACCCGGCTAAGGCGGGCGGCGTGGATGCCGCGCGCGACAAGGAGGGGGCGGCAATTCTTGCTGCATTGCCGTCTCGGGCGCATGTGATCCTGCTGGCTATCGAGGGCAAGGAGCGTTCGAGTGAGGAGCTCTCGGCGCGGCTCGACGATCTTATGCTGCGAGGCAGCAGCGACATTGCCTTTGTAATCGGCGGTTCGGACGGCGTGAGTGATGAGGTGCGCGCCCGCGCCGACGAGATGCTCAGCTTTGGACACATTACCTTGCCGCATAACCTGGCGCGTGTGGTGCTGCTAGAGCAGATTTACCGTGCCTGCAAGATCAGCCGTGGCGAGCCGTATCACAAATAGGTCGGCAATACGAAACAATGGCGTGGGACAATACCTTTCGTTTTGAGGAATGTGTCTGAAAGGACTATGCGATATGAAGATTGGATTTGTCGGTTTTGGCAATATGGCGAGCGCTATGGCCGATGGCTGGATCGCTGCCGGTGTAGCTGCGAGCGACATGTGCGCCTGTGCGGGTCGCTACGACGCACTGGTTGAGCGCTGCGAGGCGCGCGGCATGGTCGCCTGCCACGATGCCGCCGAGGTCGTCGCCGCATCCGATATCGTGGTCGCTGCGGTCAAACCGTACATGATCGAGAAGGTATTCGCCCCGCTCAAGGATGCTCTTGCCAAAAAGGTCGTTCTGTCGGTTGCCTGGACCTGGGACAGTGCCAAGTGGGAGCAGGTCCTGCCGGGCGTTGCGCATATCTCGACGGTGCCCAACACACCGGTTTCGGTGGACGAGGGCGTCATCGCTTGCGAGAAGGCTTCCACGCTTAGTGATGAGCAGAGCGCAGTGGTGCTTGATCTGCTTGGCAAGCTCGGTGCGGTGGTCGAGCTCGATACGAGCCTGCTGTTTGTGGGCGGCACGGTGGGTGGTTGCGCTCCGGCATTTGTCGCTATGGCAATCGAGGCCCTGGGCGATGCGGCGGTCAAGCACGGTATCCCGCGTGCCGATGCCTATCGCATTGTGAGCCAGATGGTGCTGGGTACGGCAAAGCTGCAGCTTGCAACTGGCCAGCATCCTGCGGCGATGAAGGATGCCGTATGCTCGCCCGGCGGCGCCACCATCAAGGGCGTCATCGCGCTCGAGGATGCCGGCATGCGCAGCGCCCTGGTCAAGGCCATCGACGCCACCCTTCAGTAAAACCTTCCATTTAGGGACAGGTTTATTTTGGCTGGTTTTCCTGCGGTTTTGTCCCTTTAGCAAAAAGCGCCCCGCAACCGGCT
>CABUEK010000011.1:0-67615 GCA_902490565.1 uncultured Collinsella sp.
TCTGGCGGGTTTGCAGCGTCGAGCCGTTGCGCGGTTTGGCAAAACCGCGCAACCACTAGTTTGGTACCTTGACATTCATTTCTCATGCTCCTAGATTGGTTAGGCACAAAACAATTCCACTACCTAACTAAAGAAAGGAGCAACACTAATTCATGTGCGATGAACCTCTTAACCTTTGTTCGCACGAGCCCGGCGGCGACCCGTCACAGCCGGCGGATGTACCCGAAGCGGTCAGTGCCGAAGACAAACTCGCCAAGCGCATCCTGAGCGGCCTGGGTTTTTGCGGCCATTACATGCATTTTCATGGCGGAGGCGTGTCCGGCAAGGCGCCCATCATCTGCCTGCTGGCCAAGCAGCCCGGCGGCGAGATGTCGCAGCAGGAACTCGGCATGCACTTTGACCTCAAGCCGGGGTCGCTTTCCGAGATCCTGTCCAAGCTCGAGGTCAACGGTCTCATCGAGCGCAGCCGTAACCCCAAGGATCGACGGCAGCTCACCATTCGCCTGACCGAAACCGGCCGGGAAAACGCCCGCATCGACCAGGCGGCCCGCATCCGCTTTAGAGAACGGGCCTTTAGTGCCCTCACTCACGACGAGCGCGAGCAGCTCGCCGAAATGCTCGAGAAAATCCGTGTAACCTGGGAGGAACTGGATGATTAAAACCCTCATGGGCAGCATCCGCGACTATATGAAAGTCGCTGTTGCCACGCCATTGCTCGTGCTTGGCGAGGTGCTCTGCGAGATGCTGATTCCATTTATCACCGCCAACCTGATCGACGCCATCAAAGACGGCGCCACCGTAGCCGAGATGCTTCCCACCGCGGGCTTTTTGGTGCTCATCGCGCTGACGTCGCTTGCTTTTGGTGCCGCCGCCGGCGTCACCTGCAGCCATGCGAGCTGCGGCTTCGCCAAGAACCTGCGTCACGACCTGTTCTACAAAATCCAGACGTTCAGCTTTGCCAACATCGATGAGTTCTCGAGCTCCTCGCTCGTCACGCGCCTGACCACCGATATCAACAACGTGCAGCAGGCCTTTATGATGATCATCCGTATCGCCGTGCGCGCGCCGCTGGTATTGATCTTCGCCTTTACCATGGCGTTTATCATGGGCGGCAGCGTTGCCATGGTCTACCTGGTCATCATTCCGCTGCTGGGCTTTGGGCTGTTCTTTATCATCTTTAAGGTGCGCCCCATCTTCTCGCGCGTGTTCCACAAGTACGATGCCCTTAACGAGTCCGTCGAGGAAAACGTCACCGGCATGCGCGTGGTTAAGAGCTACGTGCGCGAAGACTTTGAGAAGGAGAAATTCGCGACCGCCGCACGCGACGTCCAGATGGACTTCACCCGCGCCGAGAAGCTGCTCGCCTTTAACAACCCCATGATGAACATCTGCGTCAACGGCGCGTTTGTCGTCATCATCTACCTGGGATCCAAGCTCATCATCACGAGCCAGGGCACGCTGTTCGACGTGGGCCAGCTCTCCTCGATCTTTACCTATGGCTTCGCGATCCTCATGAGCCTGATGCAGCTGTCGATGATCTTTGTCATGGTGACCATGGCCGACGAATCGGCGCACCGCATTACCGAGGTGCTGGCCGCCGAGCCCACGATCGCCGATCCCGCCGAGCCCGTGCTCGAGGTTGCCGACGGTTCCATCGACTTTGACCACGTGAGCTTTAAGTATTCCGCGCATGCAAAGCGCCAGGCGCTCGACGATATCGACCTGCACATTAAGAGCGGCGAAACCATCGGCATCATCGGCGGTACCGGCTCGGCCAAGTCCACGCTCGTTAACCTCATCGCCCGCCTGTACGACGCCACCGAGGGCACCGTGCGCGTGGGCGGCATGGACGTGCGCGACTACGACTTGGACGCCCTGCGCCACCAGGTGGCCATGGTGCTGCAGAAAAACGTACTGTTTAGCGGCACCATTGCCGAAAACCTGCGCTGGGGCGACCCGAACGCCACCGACGAGGAAGTCCGCGAGGCGGCACATCTGGCCTGCGCCGATGAGTTTGTCGATGGCTTCCCCAAGGGCTATGACACCTGGATCGAACAGGGCGGCTCCAATGTTTCCGGCGGTCAGAAGCAGCGCCTGTGCATTGCGCGCGCCCTGCTGCGTCGCCCCAAGATCTTGATCCTGGACGACTCCACCAGCGCCGTCGACACCAAGACCGACGCCAAGATTCGCGCAGGGTTGGCAAGCTATCTGCCCAACACGACCAAGCTCATCATCGCCCAGCGCATCAGCTCCGTGCAGGACGCAGACCGCATCATCGTCATGGAGGGCGGCCGCATCGCGCAGATCGGTAACCACGACGAGCTGCTTAAGACGAGCGAGATCTACCGCGAGACTTTTACCTCGCAAAACAAGATGTCTGCCGAGGGCGAAGGGGCCGTCGAGGCCGACACCGAGGCATCCGTAACGCAAGCTCAGACCCAGGAAGGAGGCGAGGCACATGAGTAAGGCAACGACCGCTGAGCGCGCGCTCAACCGCAAGGGTGGCACCATGTCGCGCCTCATCAAGACGCTCTTTGGCTTCTACCCCGTGCTTTTGCCCCTCGTCGTCGTCGGCGTGGTACTCTGCGCCATCATCAACTCCATCGGCGCGACCTTCCTTCAGAGCGCTCTGCAGATTATTAGCGAATCGTGGCAGTCGGGCGATTGGGAAGCCGCACAGCCCAAGATCGCACAGCTCGTGACCACCCTCGCCTGCATCTACGGCGTCGGCATCCTGTCCTCGCTGTTCTGGAACCGCGCCATGGCCATCGTCACGCAGGGCTCGCTCGAGAAGCTGCGCGAGAAGATGTTCAACCGCATGCAGGACCTGCCAATTCGCTACTTCGACACGCACCAGCGCGGCGACATCATGAGCCACTACACCAACGACATCGACACGCTGCGCCAGATGATCAGTCAGTCGCTGCCCAACCTGCTCATGACGACCATCGTCATCGTCACGGTGTTCTTTATCATGCTGTACTACAGCGTGTGGATGTGCCTGGTCATTGTGGCCGGCGTCGCCTTTATGACCTTTATGACCAAGCTGCTCGGCTCCAACTCCGCGCGTTTCTTTATTGCGCAGCAGACCGAGCTCGGCGTGGTCGAGGGCCATATCGAGGAAGTCATGAACGGCCAGAAGGTCGTCAAGGCATTCTGCCACGAGTCTGCCGCCGAGGCCGATTTTGACGAGCGCAACGAAAAGCTCTTCGAGGTTTCCCAGAAGGCCAACATGTACGCCAACATCCTCATGCCTATCCTTATGAACCTGGGTAACCTGCTCTACGTGCTGGTGGCCCTTGCCGGCGGCATTTTCCTGGCGCTGGGCGTGCCCAACCTGAGCATCTCGGGCATGGCGCTGTCCATCGCCGTCGTGGTGCCGTTCCTCAACATGACCAAGCAGTTCTGCGGACAGATCGGCCAGATCTCGCAGCAGATCAACGCCGTAGTCATGGGCCTCGCCGGCGCCGACCGCATCTTTGAGCTTATCGACGAGAAGCCCGAGGCCGACGAAGGCTATGTGACGCTCGTCAACGCGCAGGTGAACCCCGACACCTGGGAGTTCGAGGAGGCCGACCACCACACCGGCATGTGGGCATGGAAACATCCGCACCGCGCAACCGGCGAGATCGAGTACGTACCGCTGCGCGGCGACCTGGTCATGGACAACGTCGACTTTGGCTACACGCCCGACCACGAGGTGCTGCACGGCGTGTCCGTGTTTGCCAAGCCGGGCCAGAAGGTCGCGTTTGTCGGCGCCACCGGTGCCGGCAAGACGACCATCACCAACCTCATCAACCGCTTCTATGACATCGCCGATGGCAAGATCCGCTACGACGGCATCAACGTCAACAAGATCCGCAAGGCCGATCTGCGCCGCTCGCTGGGCGTCGTGTTGCAGGACGTGAACCTGTTCACCGGCACCGTGATGGATAACATCCGCTACGGCAACCTGGATGCCACCGACGAGGAGTGCATCGCGGCTGCCAAGCTCGCGGGCGCTGACGACTTTATCACCCGCCTGCCCGACGGCTACGACACCATGCTCACCGGTAACGGCGCGCAGCTGTCGCAGGGCCAGCGCCAGCTGATTTCGATCGCACGCGCCGCCGTCGCCGATCCGCCGGCAATGATTCTGGACGAGGCCACATCGAGCATCGACACCCGCACCGAGGCTATCGTGCAAGCGGGTATGGACAAGCTCATGGAGGGCCGCACGACGTTTGTCATCGCACACCGCCTGTCCACCGTGCGCAACTCCGACGCGATCATCTGTCTGGACCACGGCCGCATTATCGAGCGCGGTAACCACGACGAGCTGATCGCCAAGCGCGGATACTACTATCAGCTCTATACCGGAGCGTTTGAGCTGGAGTAGTTCGGCTCGCCGAGATGGCCGATTTGCCGCTCATTCGTCGGGCACGACCCTAATCAATGCCCTCCTCTTTCGCGGTAAATCGACTCATCTCAACGACCCAAACACGATGCGCCGCAACGAATAAAGCCTCCGCAGCCACACGAGCCGCGGAGGCTTTTCTATACCTTCTATTACGGGCTTACCGTTCCTCGCGTTGCGGCCCGGCTGCCTCGGCTGTCTTTACGCGGTTCTTGTCGATGTACATGTTTTTGTCGGCCTGGGAAAAGAGTTCACGCATGGTAGGCGGCTCGTCAAAATCACTGGAAAGCGCGTAGCCCACCGCATAGCTGATAGGCATGTCGGGGTGGGCCCCGGAATACTCGTTCACGTTCGCACGAACCTGAGCGAGACAGGACTCCACGGCAGCCCGATCGGCATCCCACAGCACCGCGATAAACTCATCGCCGCCGTCGCGGCCCACAAAGCAAGTCTCGGACGCCACGCGCCCCAGCTGCCGGGCAAAAGAACGGATGTATTCGTCACCCTTCTCGTGGCCAAAGGTGTTATTGACCGTATGCAGATTGTTAAGATCGAAGACGCACAGCGCAACGGGCGCTTCAGCGGAAACGGGCTGCTCCTGCCCCAAGATCTCCTCGCACTTGTTCTTGTTGGGCAGTCCCGTGGCTTCGTCGAGATAGACTTTGCTCTGCAGTTCGCGATTGAGCGCGGCAGTTCGCACCGCGCGAACAAGCTCGACCGCAAAGGTCGTCACCAAGCCCATGATGTCGATGATCACCAGGCCCTCGAGATAGTTGAGCGCCGACGCCTTCTCCTGAGAGTAGTCCTCTGCGAGTCGCGTAGCATCGTCGCAAATGCCAAAGAACTCCTCGCTCATGGCGATAATGTCAGTGTTCTCGTAGCCGACTTCGCGCACGCGGACGATCTCGGCGCAAAGCTCATCAAAATAGTTTGCAAGCTCGGTCATCTTTGCCTGATACTCATCGTCGTCGAGACGGACGAGGTTGAGGTCGTCACTTCCGTAACGCAAACCGTTGATGTATGAATCCACGGCTTTGAGCAGGTCATCTTGAGGCTGGCCCGCATCCTCGAGCTTAACGATTCGCTGCGTGGTACCGCGCACCAGACCGGCGTAGTTGACCACGCGCGCCGTGCCCTGGATATCGGAGACGAGCAGCATGACATTGATGAAGAAGAAGATGAGAACTGCCGTGAGCACCATCATGAGCAGGCGCACCGCCTGGCTGGCCTTCTTGGCGACAGAAGTATTCACGAGTTCAATCCCCTAAATGACAAAAGAGTAGGTGGCGCATAGCGTCTTGTAAATCATGCGGGGTCAACTCTACCAGATGATTTTTCTAGGACGGGGGCTATTTTGCACCTCGGCTTGATTCGTTCGCCACGAAATGCGCCTATCTACTACGTTTAACCGATCGCCCTCAACCATGCCAAATTTCGCGAAATAAAAACCGCAGGTAAACGGCTTGCCGATTTTCTGTAAAACCAGGCATGGTCGACCCATACGGTTCAAACGTAGTAGATAGGTCATTTTCGTGGCGCGGCCCCAAAACAGTCTTTTGGGACGGGTGGTATCCTTGGTAGCCCTGTGCTGCAAACGCACCTTAAACGCAAGGAGTCCCATGGATCTTATCGCCCAGCTCGCCCGCGAGCTCAACCTTAAGGCCGCCAACGTCGAGGCGGCCGTCAAGCTCATCGACGAGGGCAACACCATTCCCTTTATCTCGCGCTACCGCAAGGAAGCCACGGGCGGCATGGACGACGTCGCCCTGCGCGCCCTCGACGAGCGCCTGTCTTACCTGCGCAATCTTGAGCAGCGTAAAGAGGACGTCATTCTGCTTATCGACGCCCAGGGCAAACTCACGCCCGAACTCGAGCAGCAGATTTGCGAGGCCACGCAGCTCCAGCGTGTCGAGGACCTCTACAAGCCCTACCGCAAAAAGCGCATGACCCGCGCGCAGAAGGCCCGCGAGGCAGGCTTGGAGCCGCTCGCCAACATGATCATCATGCAGGCATCCGCCAAGGGCAGCGCACTCGACGCCGCCGCGGCATACGTCAACGAGGAGGCCGGCTTCAACACGCCCGAGAAGGCGCTCGCCGGCGCCGCCGACATCGTGGCCGAGACGGTAGCCGAGGACCCGGAGAACGTCGCCGACCTGCGCTCCTTTACGCAAAACACTGCCGATATCGTCGTCGAGGCCACCGACCCCGCCGAGAAGACCCCCTACGAGCCGTACTACAGCTATGACGAACCGCTGCGCCGTATACCCAATCACCGCGTGCTGGCTATCGACCGCGGTGAGCGCGAGGGCAAGCTCCGCGTGCGCGTGAACGTCGACGGCGCCGCCGCCACGGCGCGCCTCGGCAGTCGTTGGCCCCGACGCCAGGGCGTCTTCGCGCCCGTTTTCGATGCCGCCATCGCCGACGGCTACAAGCGCCTCATGGCCCCCTCGCTAGAGCGCGAGGCCCGCGCCAAACTCACCGTTCGCGCCCAGACCGAGGCCATCAACGTCTTTGCCAAGAATCTCGAGGGCCTGCTCTCGGCACGCCCCGTGCGCGGCGCCCGCGTGCTCGCACTCGATCCGGGCTACCGCACCGGCTGCAAGGTCGCCGTCATGGACGAGACCGGCAAGCTGCTCGACCACGGCGTGGTCTACCCCACCAAGCCGCGCCACGACGTCGCCGGCACCAAGCGCGAGCTCGCCCGCCTCGTCAAGAAGGACGGCGTCAACACCATCGTCATCGGCAACGGCACCGCCAGCCGCGAGACCGAGGAAGTCGTCTCGGAGTTTATCGCCGAGCAGGCACCTGGACTGCGATACACCATCGTCAACGAGGCCGGCGCATCGGTGTACTCCGCTTCCGAGCTTGCCAGCCAGGAATATCCCGACCTGGACGTCACCGTACGCGGCGCCATGAGCCTGGGCCGCCGCCTGCAGGACCCGCTGGCAGAACTCGTCAAGATTCCGCCCCAGTCCATCGGCGTTGGCCAGTACCAGCACGACCTTGACCAGGCCGAACTCTCGCGCACCCTGGGCCACGTGGTGGAGGACGTCGTCAACCGCGTGGGCGTCGACGTAAACACCGCGAGCGCAAGCCTGCTGAGATATGTATCGGGCATCACGCCGAGCGTGGCCAAGAATATCGTGGCCTACCGCGAGGAAAATGGCGCCTTTACCGATCGCCGCCAGCTTAAAAAGGTCCCCAAGCTGGGACCCAAGGCATATCTCAACGCCGCGGGCTTCCTGCGCATCAGCGGCGGCAAGAACCCGCTCGACGCGACAAGCGTCCACCCCGAGAGCTACGAGGTGGCCACGTCTGTCCTGGAGCGCGCCGGCGTTAAGGCCAACGAGCTCAGCCGCGGCGGCGTGCCCGACATCGAGCGCCGTCTGGGCAGCATCTCGGCGCTGGCAAGCGACCTGGACTGCGGCACCCTCACGCTCATCGACATTGTCAACGAGCTCAAGAAGCCCGGTCGCGACCCGCGCGACGACGCACCCGAGGTGGTCTTTAGCCGCTCAGCGCTTTCCATCGACGACCTGGAACCCGGCATGGAACTCAAGGGCACGGTGCGCAACGTCGTCGACTTTGGCGCGTTCGTCGACGTGGGCGTGCACCAGGACGGCCTCGTACACATCTCCAAGCTGGCCAACCGCTTCGTCAAGCACCCGAGCGACGTGGTGCGCGTCGGCGACACGGTCAAGGTGTGGGTCGAGAAGGTCGATCGCGACCGCAAAAAGATCTCGCTCACCATGGTGCAGGGCAAATAGCCGCCAAAGCGGACGTCCCCCTCTTCACGGCGTGCAAAATCGCGAGTTTTCAGCATCTCCCGATAGCCCCGCAGCGCCTCAAAGGGCCATAAAAGCAAAAACGGCCCCCGTTTTGGCGGTTCTAGAGCCAAAACGGGGGCCGTTCCGTGCTTCAACCAGCTGGTAAAAGTCTTTACCATGCTGAAAACTCGCGATTTTGCACGTCGCTGCAGGGGGTACCCTTGCTTACGGCAGAATATGGAAGCCGAGCGAGGCGATATCCTTGGCAAAGCCGCGGACGGTGTCGAGCGAGACCTCGTACGGATCGCGGCCGATGTTCTTACGCTTGGCCAGGATGTTGTTGGGCACCGTAATAATCTGGCAACCGCAGGCCTCGGCCTGGTAAATATTGATGAGCTCGCGCGTGGATGCCCACAGGACCTCACAGTTAGGCTTGGCGGCGACCTTCTTGACCGACTCCGTCATAAACGGAATGGGGTCGACGCCGGTGTCGGCGATGCGGCCGGCAAAGAGCGAGATGATGGACGGCGTCTCGGCGTCAACGGCCTCAACCATCTCGTCGACCTGCTTAGGCGTAAAGATGGTAGTGACGTTGACCTTGATGCCGTCGGCCGAAAGCTTGCGGACCAGCTCGGCGGTGGACTCGCCCTTGGTGGTCACGCACGGGATCTTAACGTAGACGTTCTCGGCCCAGGTAGCGATCTCGCGCGCCTCGACCTCCATGGTCTCGACGTCGTCGGCAAAGACCTCAAACGACACGGATACATCGGTGATGTGGGCCAGGACCTCCTTGGCAAACGCGCGGTAATCCGTCACGCCGCCCTTCTTCATAAGGGACGGGTTGGTCGTGAAACCCTGAACGTTGCCGTTCTCGTACATGTCGAGCATGCCCTCGAGGTTTGCACCGTCAGCGAACACCTTGATTGCCATCTGCCTGATTCCTTTCGCTTGCACATGGGCGTTGCACTGCTAAACACTTTACCTACGTTTATCAAGGCGTGAGCTGCGGGTTTTTATCTTCTCGGCGAACGGTATAAACACCTCAGTGTTTGGATTGATAAATCGATTGAGCATGCAAAAGCAAAGAGTCGCAGTTTGAGCAAACGTCAGAACGCGGGATTCATTAGATGAGGCCGAAATGCTGCATCGCTGTGACGGTGCCGTCGTGTTCGACATCGTCGGTCACGTAGTCGGCGACCGCCTTGACCTCGGGCATGGCGTTGCCCATGGCGACAGCCGTCTCGACCGCAGCGAGCATGCCCAGGTCGTTGCCCGAATCGCCAAAGCCAAAAGTGCGCGCATTTCCCTCGCGGCCCAGATACGCCAGCGCTCGCGCCACGCCCACGCCCTTGTCAATACCCTTGGGACTCAGCTCGCGGTTCTGACCACCGGTGTTGCACAGCTCAAAGTTGCGATTGATAAAGCCGTCATCGTTGGCTACACGAGCCAAACTGGGCACATTGAGGCATACCTTGCCCACGCGCAAGCTGCCGTCGATGCGCATCTCCTCGGCGCTGTGCACCACAGAGGTACCGATTAAAGACGAGCGCTCAACGCCCACAGGCTCCAGCGCAAAGGTCGCAGCATTGGACTCGAAAAAAACCTCGATGCCGGCATCCACAACGCGATGCGCAAGCTCCTCAACAATGTCTTCGTCAAAGCAGTCCTCATGCACCACGCGGCCCTCGACCTCGAGCGTCGCCCCCGCCATGGCAACGATACCCGCCGGGTTCAGCGCGCGCAGGCCATCGGCAATCAGCCACAAGGGGCGACCCGTGCAGATAAATGCCCGGTGACCCGCATTGCGCAGGCGACCAAATGCATCGATAACGGACTTCGACGGATGGACTGCATTGAAGTCCTTATCGGTCATATCGTCGGGATCGAACGACGTCAGCGTGCCGTCCACGTCAAAAAAGAGCACAGCGGGTTCGGGACACGCATCAATCATATGGGTTCCTTTCGAGGATAAGGGCAAACGAAGCATCCATCATATAATGGAGCGACGCAACCAGAGAGGTCACCCATGGAATTTTACGCAAGCTGCCCCGAGGGCTTTGAGTCCGCACTCGCCGATGAGCTTAAACGCCTCGGGCTTTCGCATGTTCGCCGGCTGAGGGGCCGCGCCACGTTTGAGGGCGAGCTCGAAGAAGGCTACCGCGCCTGTCTGCGGTCGCGCCTGGCGAGCCGCGTGTTCGTGGTACTCGGGCGCTTTGAGGCGCAGGATGCCGACGAGCTGTACGATGGCGTTTACGACATCGCCTGGGAGAGCATCGTCCGCCCCGGCGCCACCATCGCCATTACCGCCCGCGGCGTGACCGAGCAGCTGCGCAACACGCGCTTCTCGGCCCTGCGCGCCAAGGACGCATTGTGCGACCGCCTGGCCGAGACCACGGGCCGTCGCGCCGACGTCGATGCCGCCGACCCCGATGTTCACCTACTGCTTTCGTTGCGCCAGCGCCGCGCGAGCATAAGCCTAGACCTTTCGGGCGACCCGCTGTTCAAGCGCCTGCCGCCCGCGGCGACCCGTGCCGGCGAGGGCGCGCACGTGCTGCGCCCCGACTACGCCGCTCTGGTGCTGGCGCAGGTCGGCTGGACCGCACTGTGCGAGCGCGAGCTGACGGCCGATGATTACGAGAATGAAGCCCTGCCCACGCTGATCGATGCCTCGTGCGCCGGCGGCGGTCTGCTGCTGGAGGCCGTGAATATTCTGACCGACCGCGCCCCGGGCGCCGCACGCGAGCGCTGGGGCTTTGAGGGCTGGCAGCTGCACGACGCCGCCCTGTGGGAGCAGCTGCGTGCCGAAGCGCACGAGCGCGAGACGACGGCACGCGAGCGCCAGGCGCGCATCGTTGCCGTGGATGTTGACCCCGCCGCCCGCAAGACTGCCGAGCGCATGGTTAAGTGCGCCGGCTACAAGCGTTTCGTCGACTTCTGCGCTGCCAAACCAGCCACCGTGCTGGACCATGTGGGTGCCGTCGCCGGCGCCGCCGTAGTCGCAGACACCACCGAGACCCCGCTTTCGCTCATGCACGACGCCATGACGCTGATCGGCGAGCTGCGCCGCGCGCCCGAGCTTACCGCCGCGCCGGTCGCCGCGCTCACCCGCGATGGACTTATGGCCCGCGCGCTCCATGCCGAGCCTGCGCGCTCCATCGCCGTCATGCCCAATAACGAGGAGGCGGCTCTTGAGGTTTGGCCCTCGCTCGACCACGCCGCCGCGGCATTCGAAGCTGCGACCAGCGCAAACGCCGAGAAACAGACCACGGACGCCGTGGACGAAGCCGCCAACACCCCCATGCCCGAACCTGCCGCCACGCTCGACCTGGGCGACGGCAAGCCGCTGCCCGTGCTCATCCCGGAGTCCGAGCAGTTCACCAACCGCCTGCGCAAGAATGCCCGTCTGCGCCGCAAGTGGGCCAAGCGCGAGGGCGTGAGCTGCTACCGCGTCTACGATGCCGACCTGCCCGATTACTCCGCCGCCATCGACCTGTACGAGGGCTGCCCGCAGACGCCGGGCCGCTGGCTCGTCATCGCCGAATACGCCGCGCCAAAGACCATCGACCCCGCACTGGCCCAGGCCCGCATGCTCGACATTCTGGCCATCGCACCGCGCATCCTAGATGTTCCCGCCGAGCATGTGCACGCCAAGGCCCGCATGCGTTCGCGCGGCGGCTCGCAGTACGGCAAGCAGGGCGCCGGCAAGGGCGCATCGGGCGAGCGCGCCAACATCGCGCGCCGTCGCCTGCCGCTCATCGAAGAGGGCGGACTCACCTTTGCCGTCAACTTTGACGACTACCTGGATGTTGGCATCTTCCTGGACCACCGCGTCACCCGCAGCCTGGTGCGCGAGCACGCCAAACAGGCGCGCCGCTTCCTCAATCTGTTCGCCTACACCGGCACCGCCACCTGCTATGCGGCAGACGGCGGCGTCGAGGAGACCGTGACGGTCGACCTTTCCAACACCTACCTGGACTGGGCCGAGCGCAACATGCGACAGAACGGCTTTGTGGGCCCGCAGCATCACTTTGTGCGCGACGACGTGCTTGCCTGGATTCGCGACCAGCGCCAGACGCGCAACCGCTGGGACCTGATCTTTGTCGACCCGCCCACGTTTTCGAACTCGTCCAAGATGGGCCGTCGCACCTGGGATGTCCAGCGCGACCATGTGGAGCTTTTAGCCGGCGTATCTCGCCTGCTCGCACAGGGCGGACATGCCATCTTTAGCTGCAACCTGCGCGGCTTCCGCCCCGAGACGCGCAAGCTCGCACGCGCGGGCGTCGTGCTGGAGGACATTACGGCGCAGACCATCCCCGAGGATTTCGCACGCAACCAGAAGGTGCACCATTGCTATATCGTGCGCCGCCTGCCCATCGAGGACGCCATGGCCGAGGTCGGCTTTAGCGCCGAGGAGATTGCCGAGCGAACCGAGGAGCTGCGCAACCCCGAAACCCGCAAGCCTCGCGCAACGGCGCCCGCGCACGCGCAGGCCGGCGACCGAGGGCCGCGCGGCGACGGCAAGCCCGTCTGTGCAGGTAAGCCTAAAAAGAAGAAGTTCTACGCCAGCAAGCCCAAGGGCAAGTAAACAAAGTTGCGGTGGAATAGTTCCTAAAAAGCCTGGTAAAAGCCCAAACAGGAACTATTTCACCGCAACTTATAGTGGGATGGCGGATGCCAGCCTATCCCTGGGTGACCAATCGGTAACCGATACCCACATGCGTTTGGATATAGCGCGGATGCGCGGGGTCGGACTCGATCTTCTTGCGCAGCGTGCCCATAAAGACACGCAAGCTCGCCAGATCGCTCTTAGTTGCCGTGCCCCAAATCTCGTGCAGGATAAACTGGTGCGTCAGCACCTTGTCGGCGTTATGCGCCAGCAGGCACAGGAGCTTGTACTCGATCGGCGTCAGATGCAGCTCCTCGCCATCCATCGTGGCGATGCCGGCATCAAAATCGATATGCAGCTCACCGGTATCGAACGAGCCCTCGGAGGCAACGCCACCCGTTTGCGCATACGAAAGACGCCTAAGCGTCGTGCGAATGCGCGCGAGCAGTTCCTCGACCGAAAACGGCTTGGTCAGATAGTCGTCGGCGCCGGCATCGAGTGCGCGAATCTTGTCCGCATCCTCGCTGCGTGCCGAGACCACAATGATCGGCATGCCCGACCATGCGCGCACCGACTCCACCACCTTGACGCCGTCCATATCGGGCAGGCCCAGATCGAGCAGCACAATGCTCGGCGCCTGCGACGAGGCGGCGGCGATGGCGGCATGGGCGGTCTCCACGGCCATATGGCGCAAGCCGTGCGCCTCGAGCGCGGCAACGATAAGGTTGCGAACAGCTGGGTCGTCCTCAACGACCAAGATGAGCGGTTTTACGGCAGAGTTCGACACAGCGCTACTCCTTATCAAACGAAACGTCGGCGGCGGGAAGCTCAATCGTAAAGACCGAACCGTGCGGGTCCGCCGCGGCAACCTCTATGCTACCGCCATGCGCCAACGCAATGGAACGGCAGAGCGAAAGACCCAGGCCCACGCTGCGGTGGCTGTCGGCCAGACCATGGTTGGCGGTATAGAACGACTCAAAGATCCGCTCGCGATCCTCGGGTGCGATACCCGGACCATCATCGGCCACCGAGCACGCCACGCGACCATCGTCGACGCTAATCGAGATCACGATATGCGAGCCTGTGGGCGTATAGGTGATGGCGTTGTTCACCAGATTGACCACCAGCTGCACCATCAGGCGCGCATCGACGTTGACGAGCGCCGGCTCATCGCACGCCACCACCTTAAGGTCGTGCTCGCGCACGGCAGGGTTCACGTGGCGCAGCGCCTCCTCGACGATATCGTCCATGAGCTCGAGCGTGGTCGACAGGCGCATACCGCCGCCCTCGAGCTTGGTGATGGCGAGCAGGTTCTCGACGGTGGCGTTGAGCCATTGCGCATCCGAGCGAATGGACAGAAGCATGCCGCGGCGCGTCTGGCTATCGAGCACGGCGGTGCCGGTCGAGCCCTGGTCGAGCAGCACATCGGCATTGCCCGAAATACTGGTGAGCGGCGTGCGCAGGTCGTGCGAGATGGAGCGCAGCAGGTTGGCGCGCAGCTGCTCGTTTTTGGCGAGCACCGCCGCCTCCTCGCGGGCCTCCATGGCGCGGGCGCGATCGAGTGCCAGCTCGCCTTCGCTCACGATGGCATCGGCAAGTGTCCGCTCCTCGTGCGTCAGCACGTCGGGCTCGGCAACGATAGCCAGCACGCCCACCACCGAGGCGGGGTCGCCCGAGCGCACGAAGCCGTCACCTGTGCGGACCGTCAGGTAGATGCCATAAAACGCCGAGCCGCCATAGGTGGCATCGAGCGGCGTTCCCACATAGGCGGACGCCGAGAGCCGCGGCGGCATCTGCGGCGCCAGTTCGTGCACCGGCGCGGCATCGCCCACGGCCGTGTATGTCGCACGCGGCAGCAGGTCATCATCGTCGGCGTCGGCGCTGTACCACACGACCGGACAGCCCGAAAGACGCGCCAGCTGCGTTGCCATGGCATGGATAATTTGCTGCTGGTCGGCGCACCGCTGCAGCATGCGGTTAGTCTCGAGCACCATATGCGTGCGACGGTCGCTGGCGGCAGCCTGCGCCAAGGCGCGGCGCAGGGCCAACGCAATCGAGCTCGACACAAGCGAGACCACGAACATGATGAAGAACATGCCGGGATAGACGCGGTCGATAAGCGACAGCGAGTAGCGCGGGTCGACAAACAAGAAGTTGTAGAGCGCCACGGCGGCAGCCGAGCTCAGCAAGCAATACAGGCGACTCCAGGTAAAGAATGCGCACAGCTGAACGGCGAACACATAGACGATCATGATGCTCGGCGCGAGACCCGGATGGTCGAGCAGCGCGCCCACAATCGTCGCTGCGACCAGCAGCCCCGCCGATACGCAGGCGTCATACAGAGGAGTGCGGCGCGTCAGCGTTGTGCGCCGCCACCAAAAGTTATCGGCAATATCGCCGTCCGCACGGACGTCCATAGACACCGTACCCCTCCCTCAAAAACAAAAACCACCACAAAGGGGACAGGCACCTTTGTGGTGGTTTTCCCTCGTGGTGGTTCTAAGTGTAAAGCCTTCTACGACCGGCAGTCGCTAGACAAACAGCACGTGCGCGAGCAGGGCACACACGCACACCGCTCCAAATACCAGTGCCACGATCGAAATTACGCGATCGGCCATGTCCATGTTGGCCCGATTCGTAAAGAACCGATCTTCGGCAGCGTCGACACGCGCCTCACGCATCATTTCGACCACCGCCTCACGGCCATCGAGCGCCTTTGTATCCATGTTTACCTCCCCGGCCTCATGCTTATCCATCAAAAACCAACTCCGTGTAGCCGCCGACGTCTACGGCCGCTCGTTGGGAGCCAGGCGCTGCATCTTGTTCACGGCCTTGAACTTGGTGAACAGCGGCACGTACTCAAAGCTCACGTTGGAGTTCTCCAGGCCGTACCAGCGTGCAGGCGTGCCGGCGGCGCGGCGAATGATGTACTTGAGCGTGATGGCCGTACGCTCGCTGGGCTCCACATCGCTTTCGGGCGCCAGAAGCTTACGGATCAGGACGAACTTGAACGTACCGATGTTACCCGGATCCTTGTAGACCGAGTAGTCATGCGTCTGCGGCGGCAGCTCGCCGGTGGCAGCCAGGTCCTGAACAACCTGACGCAGGTAGGCATTGACGCGCTGGTTGATCTTGTAGCCCAGGTACAGATGCACGCGGAACACGCAGTCGGTGCCGAACGTCTCGACCGAATAGGCAAAGGTGTGCGGTTCGTCCATGGTCTCGACATTCACAAACCACCAGGCGCGGGCGCGCTTGGGATGCTTGTCCAAGATCGAATAGACGATATCGCGGTCGATGTAGTCGGTATGGGCGTCCTTGGTCAGGTACACGACGTTGTCGCTCATGCGCTCGTAACGGTCGTCGTCACGCAGGCGCTTGAGCTGCGGCAGGTAGCTGCGCAGCGGCAGCAGCGTAAACTGGCGCTGCTCGACCGCCGTGCCGTTGTACCAGCACACCATAATGCCCATGATGAGTGCAGCCATGAGGATGGTGAAGTAGCCGCCGTGGAAGAACTTGGTGAGCGAGCTTACGAAGAAGAAGCCTTCGAGCAAAAGGAAGAAGGCAGCGAAGATCCACGGAGTAACCTTGAGCTTGCGCTCCTCGTGCAGGTAGAAGAAGAGCAGCAGCGTGGTGCACATCATAGTCAGCGTAATGGCAAGGCCGTAGGCGGCTTCCATATGCGCCGAGTTCTGGAACAGCAGCACCACGATGACGCAGCCGACAAGCATGACGTTGTTGACCATGGGGATGTAGAGCTGGCCCTTGGTCTCGGCAGGGTAGAAGACCTGCATGTGCGGCATAAGGTCCAGGCGGCTGGCCTCGGACACCAGCGAGAATGCGCCGGTGATGAGCGCCTGCGAGGCGATGATGGCCGCGATGGTGGAAAGGCCGACGGCAAACGGGCGCAGGCCCGGGGCGAGCATCTGGTAGAACGGATTGAGGTCGGCAATGCCCATGAGCTCGGGGTTGGCAGCGTTGTTC
The DNA here is from genome assembly GCA_902490565.1 of uncultured Collinsella sp. Lineage (GTDB taxonomy): Bacteria > Actinomycetota > Coriobacteriia > Coriobacteriales > Coriobacteriaceae > Collinsella. Next base: position 16,754 of record CABUEK010000011.1, read on the forward strand.
ATAAGCCAAGCACCCTGGCCCATATAGGAAAGCAGCAAGCAGCACTTAACGAACGGCCAGGTGGCGTAGATGTTGCCGCGGCCGACGTGGCCCATGTCGGAGTAGAGCGCCTCGGCACCGGTGGTGGCGAGGAAGCAGCTGCCCAGAATCATGATGCCCGCGTGGTTGTTGGGGCTTAGCAAAAAGGCGATGCCGCGCACCGGGTTGAGGCACAGCAGCACGGCGGGGTGTTGGAAGACAAAGAACAGACCCGTACCGCCCAGGAACAGAAACCACAGCGTCATGATGGGGCCAAAGGCGTGACCGATCTTGGCCGTACCGATGCGCTGTACCAAGAAGAGCGCGATGATGATGGCGAGCGTAATGGCGACGACGCGGCCCTGGTCATCGCCCAGCACGGCATGGACCGCCGGGATGGTGCGCAGGCCCTCGATGGCCGTGGTAACGGTAACGGCCGGCGTCAGGATGCCGTCGGCGAGCAGCGCGGCGCCACCCAGCATGGCGGGGATGATAAGCCACTTGCCGCAGCGCTTGACCAGGCTGTACAGGGCAAAGATGCCGCCCTCACCATGGTTATCGGCGCGCAGCGAGATGAGCACATACTTGATGGTGGTCAGCAGCGTGACCGTCCACACGACAAGGGAGAGCGCGCCAAGCACGAACTCCTCCGTCACACTTCCGATGCCGCCGTTGCCGGCAACGAGCGCCTTGGTTACATACATAGGGCTGGTGCCGATATCGCCGTACACCACGCCCAGCGTGACGAGCATCGCCGAGATGCTCACAGGAATCGCAGCGTGCGAGGCTGCCTCCTTGGCCTTTTGTTCCATAAGCCGGTTTCCTCCCAACTTTAACGTTCGAAGGGATTATAGGTAATCGGCCCATGTTTTAATGCACTGTTTTCCCAGCTAGATAAAGATTTATACAGTCTTTAGGCTACCGCGGCGATATGGAATGTGACAAAGGGACCGTCCCCTTGTCACATTCGTCATTTTCCGAGCCAGTTTTTGAACCACCACTCCATGGAGCGGCTCATCTCGGCCATAAAGGGACTAGTGTGTTTGCGGGTGTAGATATCCACCACGCGCTCGCCCACCTCGCGGGCATGCGGACGGAACATCGCGTCCATCTCGGCCACCTGCGCATCCATGGTCGCGGCATCGGCGCGGCGATAGCGCTCCTCGTGCACCAGGTTCACCACGGGATGCGCGATCGCCGGGCGCTCCTTACGGGGCGTGCCGATGATGAGCATCGACAGCGGCATGGTATAGGGCGGCAGATCGAGCAGCTCGGCAACTTCCTCGGCGTTCTCCACGATGTCGCCAATGTAGCAGCTCCCCAGGCCCAGGGCCTCGGCGGCAACCACGGCGTTTTGCGCAGCGATCACGGCGTCCTGGGCCGCGATGGCAAAGTCGCCCAAACCCGGCGCGCGGCGGGGCGCCTTGCCCGTGCGCTCGACAAACTCGGGCTCAAAGCAGCCCACGTGCTCAAACAGATCGATCCACTTGGCATAATCGACCACAAATATTAGTGCCCAGGGCGCCTTGGCGATCATGGGCTGGTGGTCGCACAGGTCGGCCAGACGGTCCAGCGTAGCCTGCTCGCGAATGCTTACGATGGAATACATCATCATGGCGCCCGCCGACGGCGCGCGACTCGCCGCATGCAGGATCGCCGCACGCTGCTCGTCGGTCACCGCCACGGGGCGGTCGTCGTCATCACGCGCAAAGGCACGCGTAGACGAGCGATGCTCCAAGATGTCCAGCACCACGTTGCCCGTAGTCTCGACCGGATAGCCGTGCGTATCCACAGCCTTGGTGCAAACCTGCTCGCTCATAGCCTCATCCCTGCCATTTCTTTAAGAAGCCTTTACGTTTCCGTGTAATTCCCGTCCATTATCGCGCAGGTCGCCACTACATTGCGCCACACCGCCACACGTGCGCGTTAATATGGCTGGTTGTTGTGCGCAGCCACCAATTGCAGCGCATATCTTGGTAACAATCGGGTAAACCCCCGCTTTCGTAGGTTTTAAGTTTGTGAGGAGTCTCAGCATGTTCGCTGCCGCCATCTCGCTCGTCGGTCTTGCGGCGACCGTCTACCTTGTTTTGCGCGAGGCCAAGGCCATTCGCGCTCAGTCGGGCACCGTTGCCAAAAGCGCTCTTGGGTGGAGCGTCGCCTTCGGCCTGTTCCAGCTCTTTTTGACCATTTGGAGCGCCATTGGCCTCGTCGCGCAAAACGAGCCGCTCGCCTTCGTAATGCTCATCCTGACCAACGCCATCCTCACCGGCTGCGCTTGGGCCAGCATCGCCCGCGACCGCATCGCCCCGCGCGTCTTTGCGTTCGCCGGGCCCGACGCCCCCGCCCCCACCGGCAAGCTCGCCCGCCTGCGCGGCGCCTTTGTGGGCAAACCGCTCGTCGCCGCCGTCTTGTGCCTGCTGCTCGCCGGCGTCTTTGCGCTGCTGGGCATGGAGGTCTCGTCCAACCACGACTTTACCTGGGTCTACCCCCTGTGCATCCTGCTCGAGTGGGCCATCATCACCACGCTCATGGTCGGCCTGTTCTTCCTGTTCCAGCGCCACGGCGCAGCTCCCGCGGTCCTGGCCTTTGCCCTCTTTGTCCTGGGCATTGCCGAGTTCTTCGTCATCACGTTTAAATCCATGCCCATCCAGCCGGGCGACCTTTCGGCCATCTCCACCGCCGCCGCGGTCGCCGGCACCGGCTACACCTTCTCGATCTCACTGTTCTGCGTGCTGTCCATGGGCTTTACCGCCATCGCCATGCTGCTATGCGAGTACGCCGGCCTGGTGGCACCGCACCGTCAGAAGGGCGCCGCCAACGCCAAGCGCATGCTGCTCACCAACCTGCTCGTCGCCGTGCTGTGCCTGGGCGGCGTGACCGCGCACGTCACGCTTATCGACTACTACAACACCCTCGGCATCACCGTCTACACCTGGCGCCCGCTCGAGAGCTACTGGCGCGAGGGCTACCTGCCCGCTTTCATTAGCGCAGCGCAGTCCATCAAGCCGCCCAAACCCGCCGACTACTCCGTCGACGATGCCAAGGCCACGCTCAAAAAGTACGCCAAGGCCTACGACAAGTCCGACGCGGCCAAGAGCGACGAGCGCGCCGCCGCAAAGGAGCAGTTCGACAGCGAGAAGCCCACGGTCATCGCCATCATGAACGAGACCTTCTCGGATCTGTCGATCTACCAGAATATGCGCGCCGGCTACGAGGGCCCGCAGTACTTTAAGAACCTGCCCAACTGCCTCAGCCGCGGTAAGCTCTACGTGAGCGCCTACGGCGGCGGCACCGCCAATACCGAGTTTGAGTTTATGACCGGCAACTCCATGGCCAACCTGGGCTCGGGCGTGTACCCCTACACCATCTACAACATGGAAACGACCGGGAACCTGGCAGAGCAATTCAAATCGCTCGGCTATTCCACCACGGCCATGCACCCCAACCACGCGACCAACTGGAACCGCGAGAACGTCTACAAGGACTTTGGCTTTGACCAGTTCCTGTCTATCAACGATTTCCAGGGCGCCGACACCCTGCGCGGTATGGTGACCGACCAGGCTACCTACGACAAGATTCTTGAGCTGCTCGACCAGAACGCCGATCCGCAGTTTATCTTCGACGTGACCATGCAGAACCACTCGGGCTACGATACGGGTCTACTGCCGGCAGATAAGCAGATGCACCTGAACATCGACACGACCGACCTGGACGCCAAGACTGTCGAGGACGGCACGTTGTCCGATGTCGACGAGTACGTCTCGTGCATTGAGCAGTCCGACCAGGCGCTGCGCTACTTCCTCAACGCCCTGAACAAACTCGATCGCAAGGTGGTCGTGGTGTTCTGGGGCGACCATCAGCCGTTCTTCCCGTCCAAGTTCAACGACAAGTGGTTTACCGACGAGGATGACGCCACCCACCAGGAGCGCTTGTGGCAGACCGACTACATCATTTGGGCCAACTACGACGTTGCCGGCTGCGACCAGACAAGCGAGGTCGACGACCTGTCCACCAACTATCTGTCCACCCAGCTGATGCAGCTGATCGGCGCACCTCTCTCCGACTACCAGAAAGCGCACATGACGCTGCGCGAGTCGCTGCCCGCCATCAACTCCGTCGGCTACGAGGACGCCAGCCTGCGCTGGGCGCTCTCCTCCAACGTCACCGGTGACGACGACGCCGCCGCGGCTGCCACCAAGGCACGCGAGGATTACGCCAAGATGCAGTACTACGAGATGTTCCGCGACGGCAAGAACGTGTATACCGAGCACTTCCAGACCGAGGCCAACGAGACCGACCCCAACCTGGCACCGGGTACAACCAAGATCAAGTAGCGGGTCGCTCATAACTGAAACGTCTGTCCGGGCGGAGGTATGTAAGGTTCCCTGCTCGGACAGTCCTGCTCGCACGGAGAGCACATTAAGTGCTCTCCGGCTCGTGCGGAACTCGCGATGAACCTTACATTCCGCGTCGCCGGGCAGACGCCTCGGTGTTGAAGCGCGGCTTGTCATGGGGACACCTGCTGAACATATATAAGTTGAAGGCCACGCCATGTGGTCTTTTTGCATCCGGAAACCGTGTCCCAGAATTCACGTCCGGAGTGGGATGCGGTTTCCGCTTACGGCCCCGTTGGGAAACTGCGTCCCACTCCAAAGGCAAATTCTGGGACGGGCTTTCCGAAACCCCATCCATCCGGAAAGCCCGTCCCACTCTGAATACATCCAGCGAACATATGCGAGCGTGTCATCCAGGACGGCCTCGTCATCGGGGTGATGGAAAATGTCGCCCCAAACGCTTGCAGCGGTTGCGCCCACAAGTGCCAAGAAAAAAGCCTCGAGAATTTCGAGGCTTTCACATTTGTATTGTTTTGCACGAAGCACCGCGAACAGCGAAGTTACTCGCCCAGCACGGCCTTCTTGGCCACCGTCGCCATGTTGTCCAGATCTTCCTTGGTGGGATGGTCCTTCGCGGCAACCCAGTTGTCGAGCAGCATCTTATAGCGAGCGTTGTCGGGATCTTGCTCGAGCATGGCCTCGTAGCGCTGCTTGACCGCGGGACCCATCTTGCCCTGGCACATCGCCCAGCCCGCAAGCTCGGCATCCCCAGCCAAATTGGAAGTTACGCGGTCGATAATCTGCTGATAGTAGCTCTGGTCGGCCCCAAAGCCGCAGGTGCCAAACAGGAACACGCGCTTACCGTGCAAGGCGGAGAGCAACGCCGCGACCGAAGGCGTGCACGCGCCCTTGTCGCACCAAAAACCGACGAGCACCGTGTCGGCCGCGCAGGCGCCCTGCGCCTCGAGCGCAACCTGATCTGCATCCGCATCGTCGCTCAACGCCGCGGCATGGACAAACTCAACACCCGCAGCCTGTAGAGTGCGCTTGATCGCACCCGAAACCATCCTGGTATTACCGCTCTTGCTGTTAACCACCAAAGAGCACGTCATAGTCACGTTGCCTCGTTTCCCCCAAAACTAAAGCCACTAATGCAATTTATTAGATGAATATCTTAGTACTAACGTGACAGATGTAAACCACCGTCTGTCGATTGATTAATTTGCACCACGGGCTTGCTCACTGGGCAAACTGGCTGCGGTAGAGTTCGGCGTAGAAGCCGCCTGCCGCTAGCAGCTCGTCGTGCGTGCCGCGCTCGATAATCTGGCCGTCGCGCATGACCAGAATGCAATCGGCGTTGCGGATGGTGCTCAGGCGGTGCGCCACGACAAAGCTTGTGCGGCCGGCCATGAGCTCGTCGAATGCCGCCTGAACCTGCAGCTCGGTGCGGGTATCGATGCTCGAGGTCGCCTCGTCCAGTAGCAGAATCGCCGGGTCGGTGAGCATGACGCGCGCGATGCACAGCAGCTGCTTTTGGCCCTGACTAAACGTGCCGCCGTCCTCGCCAATCACCGTGTCGTAGCCGCCTGGCAGCTGCACGATAAACTTGTGCGCGTGCGCGCGCTTGGCGGCTTCGATGACCTGCTCGCGCGTAGCTCCTGGGCAACCGTAAGCGATGTTGTCCGCCACCGTGCCCTCGAACAGCCACGTATCCTGCAGCACCATGCCAAAGGCGCGGCGCAGGCTTGCACGCGTGTAGTCACGCGAAGACCGGCCATCGACCATGATGCGGCCGGCATCGATATCGTAAAAACGCAGCAGCAGATTGATGAGCGTTGTCTTTCCGCAGCCCGTGGGACCGACCAGGGCAAAGCGCATGCCGGGCTTAGCCTCGATGCAGATGTCTTGCAGCAGTTTGCGGTCGGGCACGTAGCTAAAGTCCACATGCTCAAGGGTCACCTCACCCTGCGGGGTGGCAAGTTCCACGGCATCCGCCGCATCGGGCTCCTGCTCGCGTGCATCGAGCAGCGCGAACATGCGACGCGCCGAGGCGTACGCGGTCTGGATCTGCGTAATGACGTTGGTAACCTCGTTGAACGGCTTGGTGTACTGGTTGGCATAGGACAGGAAAATCTGCACGCCGCCCACCGTAAGCGCCGCCGGCACGCCCGTGATCACGCCCACGCAGCCGATCACAGCGACCACGGCATAGATGATGTTATTGATAAAGCGCGTGCCGGGGTTAGAGAGCGAACCCATAAACTGCGCGCGCTCACCTGCCGCGTAGAGCTCAGCGTTGAGAGCATCGAAGCGCTGCTGGGCATTGGAACCATAGGCAAACGCGTCCACGAGCTTCTGCTCGCCCACGTATTCCTCGATATGGCCGCCAAGCTGACCCTGAATGCGTTGCTGCGCCGTAAAGCTCTTGTTGGAGAGTTTGGCGATGGCACCGGCTGCAAAAATGGAAAGCGGCGTGACGAGCACCACCACAAGTGTCATGGTCAGGTTGATGGAGAGCATAAACGCGAGCGTGCCAACGATGGTGATAACGCCGGTGAAAAGCTGGGTAAAGCCCTGCAGCAGACCGTCGCCCACCTGGTCGACGTCGTTGACCACACGGCTCATAAGGTCGCCGTGGGCATGGCTGTCGATAAAGCTGAGCGGCATGCGGCTGAGCTTGTCGCTTGCCTCCACGCGCATGTCGCGCACCGTCTCGTAGGACAGACGGTTGACGCAATAGCCCTGCAGCCACTGAAAGGCCGCAGCACCTACGACGACAATCGCGAGTTTGGTGACAAGCGGCAGCAGCGCATCGAAATCCACCTGCCCGGCGGCGACGATAAGATCGATGCCCTCGCCAATGAGGATGGGTGTGTAGAGCTGCAGAATCACCGAGACGGCAGCACTCACAAACGACGCCGTAAACGAAATGCGGTGCGGACGGACGTAGCCCAGCAGGCGGCGAGTTACCGCGCCCACGGGGTAGCGCTCGGGGTCGCCGGGCTGGCGCGGACCGTCACCCAGGTCGTTGAGGTTATCGTTGCCGGACACGTTGGCCGTCATCGTGGCGACCGAGCCGGAAGAGGTGTACGGATTCATTTAGCAGCCCTCCTTTGCGCAGACGGATGCGGGGGCGGTCGGAGCGGACGCGGGCGTCGTGCTCCCCTGCTGGCCCTCGAGCTCCTCGCGGCGCAGCTGCGACTGGCAAATCTCGCGATAGAGCTGACAGGCCGCGTACAGCTCATCGTGCGTGCCCAGGCCCGCGACCGAGCCGTGATTGAGCACGCAGATCATGTCGGCGTCGCGCACGGTCGAGACGCGCTGGCTCACAATCACCGCGGTCAGCGGCAGCCCGCCCTCGGCGGCACCGCGCATGCTGCGCTCGCGAATGGCGTGGCGAAGCGCGGCATCGGTCTTAAAGTCGAGCGCCGAGGCAGAATCGTCCATGATCAGAACCTGCGGCGAGCCCACTAAGGCGCGCGCGATAGTCAGACGCTGACGCTGGCCGCCGCTAAAGTTCTTGCCGCCCGCCTCGACCGGGGCATCTAAGCCCTGGGGCTTGTTGCGCACGAACTCGCTGGCCTGCGCCATATCGAGCGCCGCCCAGAGCTCCTCGTCGGTTGCCGCCTCGTTGCGCCAGGTCAGGTTACTGCGGATGGTGCCGCTCACGAGCGACGCGCGCTGCGGAACGGTCGCGACCACATGGCGCAGCTGCTCGAGTGGCCAAGCGCGCACGTCGGCGCCCATCACGCACACGCTGCCGGCGCTCGCATCGTACAGGCGCGGGATAAGCGAGACAAGCGTGGACTTACCACTGCCTGTACCGCCGATAATGCCGAGCGTTTTGCCCAGCGGCAGCTTCAGGGTCACATCGCTCACGGCATTTGCCGCGCCCGCGCCAAACGAAAAGCTCGCATGGTCAAAGCTCAGTGCGGGGACTGGAGCAGCACCACCCGCCAGTTCGCTCGGCTCGGGCAGCGCGACCAGCTCGTTGTCCTCGTCGGTGATGCTCGGCACGCAATTGAGCACCTCGTTGAGACGCGACGCACTGGCGCTCGCCTTGGTAAAGACCACGACCAGGTTGGCGACATACACGATGGAGGTCAGGGTCTGCGTCATGTAGTTGACGAACGCCATGACCTGGCCCTGCGTGAGCTCGCCCACGTTGACCTGAATGCCGCCCACCCACAGGATGGCGCACACGCCCAGGTTCATCACCAGAAACGTTACGGGGTTAAGGATCGACGAGAGCTTGCCCACCGCAATTGCGACACACGCCTGGCCATCGGCCGCCTGGGCAAAACGCTCACGCTCGTGACCCTCGCGCACAAACGCCCGGACCACGCGGGCGCCCGAAAGACCCTCGCGGCAAATAAGCGCGATGCGATCGAGCTTTGCCTGCAGCTGCTTGTAGTACGGGATGCAGCGCGCCATGACAAACCAAAACACCAGGCCGATAGCGGGCGTGCAAATCAAAAAGATCATGCCGAGCTTAAGGTCGATGACAAGGGCCGCGACCATGGAGCCCACCGCCAGGAAAGGCCAGCGGATGAGCATACGCACGCCCAGCGCCACGGCGAGCTGCACCTGGTTGACGTCGTTGGTAATGCGCGTGATGAGCGACGGCGTGCCAAAGCGATCGAGCTCAGCATAGCTCAGCTTGTTGATGTGCTGGTAGAGCGCACCGCGAATGTCGGTGCCCATGCCCTGCGAGGTGAGCGCCGCCATCTTTTGGCAAACGAGCGTAAACGAGATGCCGATCACGGCCATGGCGGCGAGCACCATGCCGTAGTGGACGACGGCACTCACGTCGTGCGCACCGATACCTTTATCGATCATCTGGGCAATCACCAGCGGCGTCAGCAGGTCGAAGATCACTTCGATCAACTTGCACGCAGGGCCAATCACCATATACCGGCGAAACTTACCGCCAAAACGCCTGAGCAGCTCAATCATATAAAGGCGCTCCCTATCATCATCTCTATTCAATCTGATTCATGATAGTACGGCGAACCCTGGGGATGCGTAAGCAACTCGTTACAGATGTAAGGGCAACGGTCACTAGCGCCCAAGGCACGTAGCGGCCGATGTTTTGGCAACGCCAGCGAGCGCCACTAAGCACGGGATTGAATTGTTCAGCTAAACGCGCCTTTACGGGTGATTTTTGGACGACGGGGCCCGGCCGGCGACGAGGTATTTGGTAGTCGAGCGATCCCGCAGGCGAAGCCGAGGACCAGCGAGACACCAAATACCTCGTCGCCGGCCGGGCCATGTCGCGGCACCAAAAAGCGCCCGTGCGCTCGATGGATTCGGATGCCCGACAGAGGCTCCTTATGGCTGCTTCCTTCCGGACCTGACCAGATTCGGAACATGTCGTCATCCGAACCCATCGAACGCGCTAGGCGCTCGATATATCTTACCCGCTCTCGCTCGCCACGGCAAGATAGCTAGTTTGGGACAGGGCTTTTTTGACTACTTTTTGGCTATCCAAGCTAAACCGAACGATAGTTTTTCTAGAGGCGGGCGAGGTCGTAGGATCGGGCGGCGGCTTCACCGGCGCAGATGAGGTTGGTTGTGGCTTCCTGGGGATCGAGCGCCAGCTCAAGGCCCATGGGCTTGCGGCAGACCGGCAAAACCAGGTCGACGCCCTGCCCATACACCGCATCCAGGTTGTCAGCACGACCGCCCACGACGGCGACCACCGGCTTGCCACATCGCTTCGCACGACGGGCCACGCCCACCGGCGCCTTACCGGCGGCGGATTGCTCGTCCATATTGCCCTCGCCCGTTATGACCAGGTCGGCATCGCGCACGCGCTCGTCAAACCCAATCAGATCAAGCACCGTCTCCACGCCCGAGCATAGCTCCGCACCGAGCGCTAGCAGCGCGGCGCCCAGGCCGCCGGCGGCACCGGCACCGGGCACACCGAGCACCGAGCCAAATGTCCGTGCACCCTCGAGCACGCGCAACAGTCCCTGAGCCCGCGCCCCGACAATCGCCGCATCGAGCAGGCGGCCGTAACCGACCATCCAGCTGTCGTACCTGCGCAGCGCCTCAGCGTCATCCGTCGGCAGACCCTTCTGCCCACCGAACACTGTCAGCGCGCCGCGACGCCCCACGAGCGGATTCTCGACATCGGAAAGCACCACGACACGCGCGCCATTCAGCGCCCGAAGCGCCGGTACCAAATCGATACTCGCCACGTATTCAAGGCCGGCAAGACCGGGGGCGACATCGCAGCCCTGATCATCGACCACGCGCGCGCCCAGCGCCTGCAGCATGCCGGCGCCGCCGTCGTTGGTGGCACTGCCGCCCAACCCGATATAGATCGTCTTTACCCCGGCACGAACCGCACGGAGCATCAGCTCGCCCACGCCATAGGTTGTGGCCGCCAACGCCGCCGACTCCGTGCAGGACGAATACCCAATACCCGCCGCCTCGGCCATCTCAATTACAGCTGACTTGTGCTCACCGTCCACCAGCATCCGGGCAGACACGCGGTCGCCCAAGGGGCCTGTAACCTCGCAGGTCGAGAGCTCACCGCCGCATGCGGCGATGGCATCGAGCGTTCCCTCGCCACCATCTGCCAGTGGCAAAGCATTCAGCTCGGCATCGGGCCACACACGGCGCACACCTTCAGCAACGGCCTCCTCCGCCTGCGCACTCGACACGCTGCCCTTGAAGGAGTCGATCGCCAGCAGCACACGGCGGGGCCGGCGACACGCGGGGCCAAAGTCGACCGTCTCGTCGGCGAGATCTCCAACACCCGCAAGCGCCTCGGCGTGGGCCGCATGCGCCTCAAGGTTCAAACCGCAACCGCAACCGATGCCGTCGACACCACGCAGACCAGCAAAATAGATGCTCAGCATCTCGCGGCACTCGCCTGCCAGCACGCCGGCGGTCACATTAAATCGATGGTTCAGGCGCGAATCGACATTGAGGTCGTACAGCGAACCCAGCGCGCCCGCCTTGGCATCAGCCGCGCCATACACGCAGCGCCCTACGCGCGCGTTAACCATAAGCCCCGCGCACATGCAGCAGGGCTCGAGCGTCACGTAGACCGTGCAATCGGAAAGGCGCCAGCGTCCAAGCGTCTGAGCGGCGACACACAGGGCCAAAAATTCGGCATGCGCCGAAGGATCCTGGTCGAGTTCGCGGCGATTATGCGCCCTCGCGACAATCTCGCCCGCGCGTACCACCACGGCACCAATCGGTACCTCGCCCACCGCAGCAGCGGCGCGAGCCTCCGCCAGCGCCTCGCGCATGAACTTCTCGTCGATTTCGGTGATCGTCATCGTTCGCCTTCCCTGTTGCAAATTCAAAACGATGCTATCATTACGACTCACGGAGAGATGGCAGAGCGGTTGAATGCGGCGGTCTTGAAAACCGTTGAGCGCGAGAGCGTTCCGGGGGTTCGAATCCCCCTCTCTCCGCCACCTTAGTGATTCACCGGCGTCATGGTGCGCTCAAACAGTGCATCGACCACGTCGGCCATCTCGGGTCGACGCTCAAGATCGTGACCCGATTCCCACCAATTTGTGAACAGTCGAATAATGCCACCGGCGATAAACTCCGATGTTGTCTCGAGCGAAACGGGCGCCAGGGCATCCTCGGCAAGCACGTTCATCACACGCTCGCGGATGGAGCGGGCAATGCGGTCGCAAATAACGTTGGTCAACATGCCCGACATGCTGCTTGCCAAAATGTTATCCATGAGCTGCTCGTGCGCCAGAATCAAATCCATGGCATCGTCCAAAATCGCGTGCCGAAGCGCGCGCACGTCCTCGGCAGATACCGCGCCGGCCTCATCGGGCTGTTTTTGCGGCAAGCCCGACATGAGCTCATCGATATAAAAGGCAAAGTAATCGTTCTTGTCGCGAAAGTGCTTGTAGAACGTCGTGCGGCGAATCATGGCGCGGTCGCACAGCATGGCAACCGTCAGGTCCTCAAAACGATGCTCCTCGAGAAGCTCGGTAAAGGCATCGAACAGGGCGCGGTAGGTTTTCTTGATGCGAAGGTCCACTGGTATCGCCATCCTCAGGGCAAAGACAACACTCGTCAATCTGTCGCATATCTTACACCTGTACCTCGCGCGCTTTGCCCCGGTGCCAACCCCGCCGAAAACACAACGCTTACCGGAAAGTTCGGCACGACAAAACGTTGCGGGTATACTAGTAGCGTTATACCAACGGCAGCTGGCGCATGCCGCCGCGGCCATTCGAAACGGAGACATCATGCTTCCCGTCATCATCGGCATCGTTGTTGTCATTGTGATTGCCTGCGCCATCGCCGGCATCTACAACAACATGGTCACCAAGCGTAACCGCATCGATAACGCCTGGCAGAACATCGATACGCAGCTGCAGCGTCGCAACGACCTGATCCCCAACCTGGTCGAGACCGTCAAGGGCTACGCCAAGCACGAGCAGGAGACGCTCTCCGCCGTGATCAGCGCGCGTAACACCGCCGTCAAGGCCACCACGCCCGAAGCCAAGATGGAAGCCGACAACGTGCTGACCGGTGCGCTGCGTCAGCTCTTCGCCGTAGCCGAGGCCTATCCCGATCTTAAGGCAAACACCAACTTTACGCAGCTGCAGGCATCGCTCGAGGATACCGAGAACAAGATTAGCTATGCACGCCAGAGCTACAACGATTGCGTGCTCAGCTACAACAACGCCATTCAGACGTTCCCGGCTGTCATCTTTGCCGGCATCTTCCAGTTTAAGGAGCGCCAGGGCTTCGAGGCCGCCGAAGCAGCCCGCCAGGCCCCGACCGTCAAGTTCTAGTAGTTTGACAGCGCATCCTTAATCGGCCAAATGCATAAACCGCCCCGTCGAATGCATACTTCGACGGGGCGGTTTCCTTTTTCGCGAAGGTCCCCCTCTAAGCGTCGTGCATTTTTAGGAGTATTCAACATAACCAAGAGCTTCGGGCGCCACGATAAATGCCAAAGACCGCGAATATCCCTGCAAATCAAACGCTGCCAGCCCATAACCCCGCCCATCATTCGTAGAAAACATCGAGAACTCCCGATTTTTTGCCCGAGATCGGTATGCAGGGACCTTCGACTGCAGAATACTCGCAAAAATGCACGTCGCCACCGCCCCCACATGGCGCGAAGCAAAGCAAAAGCGCAGCCTAAAAGGCCGCGCACCATCTTTATTCAGATTAATCATTGCCCGTTGTGACATCGCCGAACCCGCAGGGCAGAGAACAAGTTCCCTCCCGGCGCACTCCGCAGGACGCAAGAAGCCCTCGCCGCACGAAGTGCGCAGCGAGGGCTTCTTGCATGTCCGAGGACGCGCCGGGAGGGAACTTGTTCTCTGCCCGGATAGGTAAGACAAATTACGCGACGGTGTAAACCCAGTTGTGCTTGTCCTCGACAGCACCAGACTGGATACCAGTCAGGGTCTCGCGAAGCTTCTTCATCACAGGGCCGATCTCGGTGTATCCAGCCGGGAAGGTCACGGTCTCGTCGGCGCCGTAAACCTTGTTGTCGATTTCGCCAACCGGAGAGATGACGGCAGCGGTGCCGCACAGGCCGCACTCCACAAAGGTGCCGGCCTTGACCTCGGCCCACTCGACGGGGCGCTGGTCAACGGTCATGCCCAGGTCCTGAGCAACCTGAACGAGCGAACGACGGGTGATAGAGGGCAGGATGGAGTCGGTGTGCGACTGCGGAACGACGAGCGTGCCATCCTCTTTCACGAACAGGACGTTGGCGCCACCGGTCTCCTCGACATAGGTGCGGGACTCGGAGTCGAGATACAGGTTCTCGGCATAGCCCTCGCGATGGGCCTCCATCGTGGGCTTAAGGGACATGGCGTAGTTCAGGCCGGCCTTGATGTTGCCGGTGCCGTGCGGTGCAGCACGGTCATACTCGGAAACGCGCAGCTTGACGGGCTTGAGGCCGCCCTTAAAGTACGGACCGACCGGGGTCACGAGAATGCGGAACGTGTACTCAGGAGCGGGAGCCACGCCGATCACGTCACCGGAGCCGATCATAAACGGACGCACGTACAGGGTCGCGCCGGAACCGAAGGGCGGAACCCAGGCGGCGTTGGCAGAAACGACCTGCTTGACGGCCTCAACGAACTTGTCCTTGGGAAACGGGGGCATCTCGAGGCGCTGGGCAGAGTTATACATACGCTCAGCGTTCATGTCGGGACGGAAGCAGACGATGCTGCCGTCCTCGGCGGTGTAGGCCTTCAGGCCCTCAAAGACCTCCTGGCAGTAATGGAAGATACCGCCGCACTCGGAGACATGCAGGGTGTGGTCGGTGGTCAGGCCGCCCTCGTCCCACTCGCCATCCTTCCAATGAGCCTCGTAGCTGTAATCGGTCTTCATGTAGCCAAAGCCGAGGCTACCCCAATCGATATCCTTCTTCTCGACAGTCATATGTCGCTCCTTACATACACAGTTGCATACTCGCGAACCCGCACGCAAGGACCGAGGCCGACCGCGTCGCAACGTCGCACGCCCGGAGCGTAGAGCCGGACGGGACACGCGAGCAGCATCAAAGCCGATGGCACGTCGATTCGCATGCACGAGATTGTACTCCCCGCACGCGTCTGATAAAACGCTTTTCTTTAACTAAGTAAAGTATTTTCATTTGACCGAAGCAAAAAGGCCCGCCACCGTAAGCGGTGACGGGCCTCAACTGTACGGTCTGCGCGCTGGCTCGAGCTAGGCGTTCTATTTACCCAGCTTGGCCTTAACCAGACCGACCACGGTCGGGATGATCGACACGGCAACGATGCCGATAATCAGCAGCTCAAAGTGCTCTTGCACAAAGGGAATGCCGCCAAAGAAGTAGCCCAGCAGCGTAAAGACCGTCGACCAGGTAATGCCGCCCAGCACGTTAAAGACGACAAAGTTGCGCCAGTGCATGCCGCCCATGCCAGCGATAAAGGGCACAAAGGTGCGGATAAACGGGAAGAAGCGACCCAGGAAGATGGCCAGGTGACCCCACTTGTCCAAGAAGTCCTCGGACTTTTTGATGCGCTCGGGCGTCATGGCCTTGACCTTGCCCGAAGCGATGATCTTGCGGCCAAAGAAGTGACCGATCATAAAGTTGCACTGATCGCCCAAAATGGCAGCGGCCCATGCGGTGGCCAGAAGCGCCACGATGTTAAAGCCGCCGTTGTGGGCAAAGAAACCCGAGGCGAACAGCAGCGAATCACCGGGAAGGAACGGGAAGAACACCACGCCCGTCTCGATAAAGATGATCAGGAACACGCAGCCGTAGGCCATAAGCGGGCCGGCGGCGATCCAGCTGGCGATCGCGGTGCGCGGGTCCTTAAGCAGCTCGGCAATAAAATTGATGAAACCCATGAAGTAAAACCTCTCAGTTGTGGGCGCGGATACGTCCAAGTTGACCAGTATACGGTTGCGGTGCCCCCTCGTGCGCAACCCCACAAAAGCATGACTCCATTACCAGCAAGTTTGCATAACTGACACTTGTAGCGCAAAGCCGCCAAGATTGTCCTTTTTAATCCCTAGCGAATCGCTATACTTTATTGAATCGCATTGCCATGGCGCTAAGGGAGGGCGGCCGGTGAGCTTTATCAATACCATTCGCGAGGACATCAAGACCGTCCAGGCGCAGGACCCCGCCGCGCAAAACGGTCTGGTCATCTTTCTTTCCTATCCTGGCCTGCACGCCAAGTGGAACCACGTGCCCGAGCACTGGCTGTGGGAGCACGGTCATCGCTCGCTCGCCCGCGTGCTCTCGCAAATCACCCGCCACATCACCGGCGTCGAGATTCACCCTGCCGCGCAGATTGGCAAGCACTTCTTTATCGACCACGCCATGGGCGTCGTCATCGGCGAGACCACCATTGTGGGCGACAACTGTGTGCTCTACCAGGGCGTCACGCTCGGCGGCACCGGCAACGAGACCGGCAAGCGTCACCCCACCCTGGGCAACAATGTCACGGTGGGCACGGGCGCCAAGGTGCTCGGCAACATCTGCATCGGCAACAACGTCAAGATCGGCGGCAACTCGGTCGTCGTTAAGGACGTCCCCGACAACTGCACCGTCGTGGGCGTGCCGGGACGCATCATCAAGCGCAACGGCTGCCGTGTGTTCGAGGAGAGTTTCGACGCCAAGCAGCATCGCGAGTACATGCCCGATGACGCCGCCGAGCAGTCCGCCCTCAACCGCCAGGGCATCACCGAGAATGCCCGCCGCGTCAAGGAACTCGAGCGAGAGGTGGCCGAGCTCAAGGCCCTCGTCGCCAAGCTCGTGGACGAACGCTAGGAACGCAAGCGGCACAAAACGACATCGGCATCAACGCAAAGGCGCGCCAGGGAATTCATCCCCGGCGCGCCTTATTTGTGATGTGGCAAAGAGACTGTCCCTTTGTCACATTATGCGAACTGGCTCAGATAGAGGTCGGCGTAGGCACCCTCGGCAGCCAGCAGCTCCTTATGCGTGCCCTGCTCGATAATGTTGCCGTGATCCATGACCAAGATCAGGTCGGCGTCCACGATCGTCGACAGGCGGTGCGCGATCACAAAGCTCGTGCGCCCGCGCATGAGTGCGTCCATGGCACGACCGATGGCAAGCTCGGTACGCGTATCCACGCTTGAGGTCGCCTCGTCCAGGATGAGAATCGCCGGGTTATTGAGCAGCACGCGTGCGATGGTCAGCAGCTGACGCTGGCCCTGGCTGATGCTTTCGGCATCGTTGGCCACGCGCGTGTCATAGCCCTGCGGCATGGTGCGCACAAAGAAGTCGACCTGCGCGGCGCGCGCAGCCGCCACGATCTCCTCACGCGTCGCCTCGGGACAGCCGTAGGCGATGTTTTCGGCAATCGTGCCATCGAACAGCCAGGCGTCCTGCAGCACCATGCCAAACTGCTGCCGTAGCTCGCCGCGGTCCATGCGGCTCGTATCCACGCCGTCGAGCGTAATACGCCCGCCGTCAATCTCGTAGAAGCGCATGAGCAGGTTGATGAGCGTCGTCTTGCCCGCGCCCGTGGTTCCCACCACGGCAATCTTCTGGCCCGGCTCGGCGGTAAACGACACGTCGTGCATAAGCGGCTTGTCGGGCGAATAACCAAAGCGCACGTGCTCAAAGGAGACGCGACCCTCAACGCGACCCGGCAGCTTGGCGGCCTCGTCCGGCAGCGGATCGGCCTCCATCTCGGGCTCATCGAGCAGGTCGAACACGCGCTCCGCACTCGCCAACGCGCTCTGCAGCGAGTTGAAGGTAAACGACAGCTGCGTCATGGGTTCGGACGCCTCGTAGATAAACTGGAAGAACGCCTGGAACACGCCGACGGTCATGTGACCGGCAACCAGCATGCTGCAGCCCACCAGCGCGATCACGATCTGCGCCAAACGGCCGATAAAGCGCACCGCAGGGCCGACGGCATTGATCATAAAGTCGGCCTTGGCACTCACGCGTGCCAGCTCGCCCGAGGCCTGGTGCACCTCGGCAGAACTTTGGCGTTCGCGGTTAAACGCGCGGATCACCAGACGGCCCGAATAGCCTTCCTCGACCGCACTCGTAATCTTGGACACCCACTCCTGGCGCTCGCCCGTCACATCGTGTGTGCGGCGCGAGACGACCTTCGTCACCAGCAGCGACAGTGCCGTAAAGAACAGAAAGACGAGCGTAAGCTGCACGCTGAACACGAACATCACGCTCACAGCACCAACAACCGTGCCGATCGACACGAGCAGCTGCAGCAATCCGCGCTGCATGCTCTCGGACATCTTGTCCAGGTCGTTGGTCGCGCGGCTGACGACCTCGCCGGGACGATGCGCGTCAAAATAGGCGAGCGGCAGACGGTTGAGCTTTTGCGCGATGCGGTTGCGCAGGCGCAGATTGAGACGCTCAGCGACGCTCGACATCAAAAAGCTCTGGAGCGCATAGAACGAGGCAGCGGCAGTCCAGATCATAAAGTAGACGAAAATGGTCTTGCCGCAGTTCTCCCAGGTGATGCTGAAAGTGGTGTCGTTGGCAAACGCCACCTGAATGTGGCCCCACAGCTCATCGATCACGCGGGCGCTATATGCCGGCGCGGCGGTGTTAAAGATGACATAGAACACAATGCTCGCGAACACGATATAGAAGCGCCAATGGTCGCCGGCAGCCTCACTCCACAGGCGGCGCACCGTCGCCCAGGTATCCCGAGGCGTCTCGTCCTCGTCTTCGTCGTCCACGTCGCGCATACGCTCTGCCTCGGCGCGGGCGCGCTCGTCCTCGGCACGTTCGTTTTCCTCGTAGAGCGCTTGGCGGCGAGCCTCGCGCTCCGCCGCCTTGGCGGCTTCGTCCAGGTCGGGCGCGACGCCCGTCTCCTCGACTGTCTCTACAACCGCAGCGCCATCGACGATGCCCTGCTTCTTGAGCTCCTCGGTCATGCTACTCACCTCCCTTCATCTGCGATTCCGCGATTGCGCGGTACACCTCGCAGGTTTCCATGAGCTCGTCGTGCGTGCCTAGGCCCACGATCTCGCCGTCTTTGAGCACCACGATCTGATCGGCATGCAAAATAGTCGAGATGCGCTGGGCGATGATGAGCACCGCGGCATCGCACGTCTCGTCCTGCAGCGCATGGCGCAGTGCCGCATCGGTCTTAAAGTCCAGGGCCGAAAAACTGTCGTCGAAGATATATAGATCGGCATGCTTCATGAGTGCGCGGGCAATCGCCAGGCGCTGGCGCTGACCACCCGAGAAGTTCGTGCCGCCCTGGGCCACCGGCGTATCGAGCCCCTGGGGCTGGTCGAGCACAAAGGTGCTCTGGGCAACCTCCAGCGCATGGAGCATGTCAGCCTCAGTCGCGTCTTCGTTGCCAAAGCGCAGGTTGCTCGCCACCGTACCCGAGAACAGCCATGCCTTCTGCGGCACATAGGCGATACGCCCGCGGATGTCGTCTTGCGAAAGGTCGCGCAGATCGATGCCATTCAGGCGAATGGCGCCCTTCGTGGCATCGTGGAAGCGAAGCAAGAGCTTGGCCACCGTCGACTTGCCCGAACCCGTCGAGCCTACAATCGCCGTGGTCTGGCTACGGCGACAGGCAAAGCTCAGGTCGCACAGGGTATCCTCGTCGGCATCGTCAAAACGGAACGACATGTGGTCGAACACGGCCACCGCGTCGGCACCGTCAACAGACTCCGCCGCGCACGTGTCCAGCGTGCGCTTGCCGTCCACGATGCTCGGCTCAATCTCCAACACCTGCTGCGCACGGTTCAGGCATGCGGCGGCGCGTGGGAGCGTCAGAATCACCATCTGCGCCGTCATCACAAAGAACAGGATCAGGATCGCGTACTCCAGCACGGCCGAGATGCTACCGATTTGCATGGCGTGGACGCCCACGCGGTCGCCGCCCACCCACAGCACCGCCACCTCGGCGATATTCATCAAAAAGAAGCTGGAGCTGTCGAGACCCACAAACAGGTGGTTGACCTTGATGGCATTGGCCGCGTAATCGCTAAACACCTCGTCCAGGCGCTGCTCCTCGTGGCGCTCCTTGTTAAATGCGCGGATGACGCGCACGCCCACGATGTTCTCGCGCAGCACCACGTTCATGCGGTCGATAAAGCTCTGCAGGCGCATAAAGATCGGCGCGGCGTTGGCAACGGTAAAGACCGCCGCCACCAGCACGATCGCAACCACCACGCCCAGCAGCGTACCCATGGCGGGATCGATGAACCAAGCAAAAATGATGCCTGCCACGGCCAAGAACGGCACCGGCAGCACCAGCTGAATCGTCTGAAGGACAGCTTGCTGAATCACGTTGATGTCGTTGAGCGAGCGCGTGATCATCGAACCCGTGCCAAAGCGCTCAAAGTCGCTGGCGGACAGCTCGAGCGACTTGTCGTACACGGCATTGCGGATATCGCAGGCCACGTTGGCGGCCAGGCGCGCCGAAAGATAGCAGCCCAGCACCGTGCCGCCGCTGGCCATGCCGGTCGCGATAAGCATGTACAGGCCGTTGCGTAATATATAGTCGACATCACCCGTGGTAATACCGGTGTTGACCATGTTCGCCAGCATCGTGGGAACCAACAGCGTACCGACGTTATCTATCAGCACCGCAAACAGCGTCACCGCAATCAGACCGCGGTACGGCCTCATAAACCTCATTAAGAGTCGCATGCGTCCCCCTCGCCCTTATCGTCAGTCTCGTTCTCGGCGGCCACTTGCCGTTTAAATGCCTCGCACTCTTCGTTAAGAACATGGGAGAACTTACCGACCAAGCGCATGATCTCGCACTGTTCCCACGGCTCGAGCGCCTCGAATGCCTGTTGCTCGGCTTTTTGCGCCGGCAACGCGTAGCGCTTGGCAAACCGCACGCCTTCTTCGGTCAGTCGTACAACCTTGTTTTTACGACTGCCCTCGGCAAACTCCAACGTCGCAAGCCCTCGCGCCCTAAGCGTTTTAATCGCCGAATTGATGGTCCGTTTGCTGTAGAACCATTCACTCGTCAGCCGACTCACGGCAACGCTTCCGCCCGCTGCACTCGTGTCGACGAGCATCCAGTAGGCGCAGTCCGAAAGGCCGCAGGCGCGCGAGAACTCCGAATAGATATGGTCGAGTCCATTGAGCAACCGATCGAAGTCGACCAGCGTAACCGCACTATTCATCTATCCCACCATTCAATTGTCCGATTTTTGACCAATTATGTGTCTCTAGATTAGTCCGAGTTTTGACTATCGTCAACAGGCTCTCCGCAAATGCGTGCATTTTTATGGCCTATCGGCAGAAAAAGACCGCCGGCGCGGGGGCGGCGCCAGCGGTCACGTGAAAATCGGGTTTTATTGCCTGTTAAGCGGCGACGGCCTCATAGACCGTAGCGCCCGAGAAGCTGTCATGCAGGCTCTTGCCGGCAATCCACGGCAGCTCGACGACCTCGCAGACCGTGTTGACCAACTCAGAACAGTCAGTAAAGTGGCCCTTGTCGTTGAGGGCCTCGCAATCCTGAACACGCCAATAGCCATCGGTGTGCGTGATGTAGTACTCGTGATCGTTGATCGACACGAAAGCGCGCGTCTTGGAACGCAGCAGCTTCAGAAATCCTTCGAAATCGGTCTCGACGACATCTCCAGCCTGGAACATGATGTTACCTCCTGGCCCGGCGCCACCACGGCGCATTGATAAACGTTGGTACTCCTTTAGTAAAACCCTTATCAGAGGTTATGCGTTCGTCATTTAGGCAAGTGGTAAAAAACCGCAGGGTAGACGGGATAAAACGTTTAACCATCCCATTTGTTTGTCACATTCTGAAGGTACTTTTATGCAAACCTACTTTCCCAATTGGAATCTATCCTTTTGGCCGGGCAATTGACCGTCTATCGTTTGAGCCCGACGGGTATGAACGGGGCATCTGCAACGCCACCGCAAGGAGACACCATGGAGACTATCGAAGCACTCATTCACCGCCGCAGCTGCCGCAACTACAGCGATCGTCCCGTCGAGGCCGAAAAGCTTGCACGTATTATCGAAGCCGGCCAATATGCACCGAGCGGCATGGGCCGCCAGCCGGTGACGTTTGTCGCCGTCACCGACCCCGCGACCGTCGAGCGTCTCTCGCAGCTCAACGCGCAAGTCATGGGCAGCAACAGCGACCCCTTCTATGGCGCCAAGACCGTTGTGGTGGTGCTGGTTGACCGCAGCGTGCCCACACATCTGGAAGACGGCTCGCTCGCCATGGGCAACCTGCTCAACGCTGCCTATGCGCTGGGCGTTGATTCGTGCTGGATTCATCGCGCCCACGAGGTTTTCGATTCGCCCGAGGGCCTGGAGCTACTGGCCAGTTGGGGTCTACCCGCCGACGGCAGCCTGCGCGGTGTCGGTCACTGCATTCTGGGCTATGCCGAGGACACGCTGCCCGAGCCCAAACCCCGCCGCGACAACGTGGTCTACGTAAGGTAATTAGTTCCGCCATTCTACCGAACGGCGGGCTCGTTGACGCTGCGCGGGCCGCATTCACGCCAATCTGACGTTCAATTTCGAGGGCGCGACCAGAAGGTCAGCGCCCTCTCATTTCACGTCACCTTGGCGCAAATGCGGCTCGCTCGCTTTTGGCGACTGACATCGAATGAGCCACTGTCTTGGGCAGCTAAAAAAGCCCCGTCCCAAATTAGCTGCCCCACTCGCAACTTATCCCGCCGATGGAGTTATTGCCGTTTCGCTCGTCTGATTCGCATCGACGTCGTCGCCTTGCTCGTCTTCGTCCTTTTGCACATCGGCGATGGTGGAGGCCGCCGCAACGATACCGCGCTGGGGCGCGACGCTCGTCTGGGCCTGAGCGCCCTCGACAACTTCTGTACCTACATGCGCGAGCTCGGGCGATTTAAACATTGCGTCCAAGTTGGCGCCACCGCCGGCATATCCGAGCGCAGCGAGCGCGATGACGATCACTGCAACGGCGGCCACGATCGGCACGTAGCGATGCCAGCCGGCGGGATTGAGCCCGCTGCGGCGAGCCGCCCCGCGGCTGATGTAGCCGAGCGTTCCGTCGTGCTTGAGCTTTGAGCCCACCACGCGTTTGCGGCCCCACAGCGAGGACTCTGCCTGCATTGCCAAGCGGGCGCTTGCCGAAGGATAGCCGTATTTAGTGCGCTTGAACGAGCCATCAAACCCCGAGGCGTGTTTGCCCCACGTCACCGATGTTGTGCGTCGGTTGACCGGCGCGGCACTCCGCCTTCTGCGGCTCGGTTTTGAAGTCTCAGCCATATGCCCTCGCACGCCGTAACCAAATCGAAACAATAACGCTTTGGACTGTAGCACACGCGTCGCGTGCGGTCACGGGCGCCTCGCTCAACGGTCATCGTCCTTCAGCAAGCGCCACAGCGTTGTACGGCTTATGCCCAGCACCTCCGCCGCACGGGTTCGGTTGCCGTGGAGATGGTCTACAACCAGATGCGCGATATCTCGCTCGGTATCGGCCAGCGGTCGCAGGATATACAGGTCACTTTCAAGCGTCGGGGCGCCAAAGGTTGCGGTCTTAATCACGTCCTCTTGGGCGAACACTTCCTCCGCCACAGCGCGGTCCACCGTGCCCGTCCCCACCAATATATACAGTCGTTCCGAGACCTCGCGGAGCTGCAGATAGTTGCGCGGCCAGCGGTAAGCATCGAGCGTCTTCGTCGCCGCGGCAGACAGCGTGGGCGCTGCCGTCCCAAATGCATCAGCGAGATATTCCAAATAGCGCGCGACCTTCGTCGACGCGGCTCCCTGCTCGGCGATTGCCGGCGCGACGCTCACCGCACAGGCGAAGCGCTCGGTCACAAAGGCGGCTTGATCACTTTCGCCGCCGCCCGGCATGTCATTCGCCGTCAGCACCACATGGCAGCGCGTCGCCAACGCGGTTTCGGTCATCGTGGAGACCAGCTCGCGGAGGCGCTGGGGGCCAACCGCATTCCAGCCCTCAATGCAAAGGGTCAGCCCCGTTTGGAACAGCGGCGATTCGGAGCTTTTGAGCACATGGCGCCAACCGCGATCGGTGAGTTCATCGAGCGCGACGGAAACAAAGGGCTGATCGACAAAAGGGCCATCCAGATAGAGGCGCTTGGCAATCTCGACCTGACCCGCTCCCAGCTCGCCCTCGAGCATAAGGGGCACGCCGCGCGCATAGCTCTCGGTAACCGGTACAGCCACCGAGGCCGCCCCCTCAACGATGCCGTACGCGCTCGATTCATAGCGGACCTCAACTTCGTCGGCGTTGAGCCACTCGATGCCCGCATGCGCCGCGGCACCGCGCACCTCGCGGACCACAACGACCCAAAGCCTCCCGCCCTCTTTGTCGGTGGGGCGAACGGTCAGGCTCAGGCGCGTACCCTCACGCCCCATAACCAGACGCGCGCCGTCTCCTATACGGTCGAGACGCTCAGCGACAAAAGCCGCCACATCCCGCTCAAGCGCCGCGTCATTCATGGTCGAGATCGCGACGTCCCCACGCGCATCGATTGCCAATGCCGAGGCCCCGGCAGCAGCTAGGGCATCGGTCAAGATGTTCAGCTTAGCATTGCTATCCATGATTTGCCCCTGTCCGCGGCGACGTGCAACCGCCGACGGTCGCACGACCGAGTGTTTCAAAATTGAACGATATTGCTCACCAAACACTATAGGGCAGAAAGCGCCGTCCTGCGAGTATAGGTGTTGCCCCGCATCGCCATCCTGGCGGGGCGATAAGAGCTCTTCGGGACTTATAAACCTGCGGACAAGCCATACCCGCAAGAGCTCCTATCGCTCCACCGAAGGCTTGCGCTCACCGGCAGCCAGCACGCGAATAAGCTACTTCTCTACCAGATTCCCAGCACGTGCTGCATTCCCAAACTCATGCACGCAATGCCAATCCAGCAGCAAAAGCCCAACGCGATGGGCTTGCCGCCCTTTTTGACCAGCTCGACGATATCGGTATTAAAACCAATAGCCGCCATGGCCATCACAATAAAGAACTTCGACAGCTCCTTGATGGGCGCCGTGATGGACGCGGGAAGCTGAAGCACCGTGGTGATCACGCTCGCCAGCACAAAGAACAGCACAAACATGGGAAACGCACGTTTAAGCGAGAACGTGCTTTTGGCGTCACCGCCGGCCTTGCGTGCCAGATGCATCTGCCAGCATGCGAGGACCAGCGTGATGGGAATAATGGCCAGCGTCCTGGTGAGCTTGACCACTGTGGCGCTCTCGAGCACATTGGCGCCGGGATGCATGCTGTCCCAGGCGCTCGCCGCAGCCGTTACCGACGAGGTGTCGTTGATGGCGGTGCCGGCAAACAGGCCAAAGCCCTCGTTGGTCAGCCCGAGCATGCCGCCGAGCGTCGGAAACACGAGCGCCGCGATAACGTTAAACAGGAAGATGACCGAAATGGCCTGGGCAATCTCGCGATCGTCGGCATCGATGACGGGCGCGGTCGCAGCGATGGCCGAACCGCCGCAAATCGACGAACCCACACCCACAAGCGTCGCGATCTTACCCGGTACGTTCATGACGCGGCAGAGCACAAAGGCGATGACAAGCGAGGTCGAGATCGTCGCCACGATAATCGGCAGCGACTGGGCGCCCTTGGACAGAATCTGGGAGAGGTTCATGCCAAAGCCAAGCAGGATAACCGCGTACTGCAAGACTTTTTTGGACGTATAGGTGACGCCGGCGGCGAGCTGTTCGCGACGCTTCCTGGGAAAGACGAGCGCCAGGACCATGCCAAAGAGGATGGCAAATACCGGACCGCCGACCACCTCAATTTGTTTGCCGAGCAACGTCGCGGGAATGGCAATGATCAGGCAGAACAAGACGCCTTTCCAGCGCTCGCGAACGATATTTGCCAGTTGCATATGGGATTCCTTCTTTCTATTTCACGTTTGCGACGGCTTATGATACGGCAACATTGAGCACAGCCTTGCGCAAACACAGACTAAGATGCCGCAATAGTTCTCAGGCAACAGCCGAATTGCCCACCGCGGAGAGCTGATTCGCGGCATAATTAACAACTGACATATGAGTTTGATAGAACAGTTGCGAGGCGCTATGGAAGAATCGATGCACGTCGGCGAGCAGGAAACGAGCCTACAGGACCAGTCCTACCACACCATTCGACGCAAAATCGTCTACCTGGACTACAAGCCGGGCGAAAAGCTGGGCGTCAAGCAACTTTGCGACGACCTAGATATGGGGCGCACCCCTGTGCGCGAGGCTTTGGTTCGTTTGGCGCAGGAAGGCCTGGTGCGCACCGTGCCCCAGAGCGGTACCTACGTCTCGCCCATCAACCTCACCCTTGCCGAGAGTGCCTGTTACATCCGCGAGCATCTGGAAAAGCAGGTGATTGTGGAGTGCTGTGCGCGCGCCACGTCGGCCGGCATCGAGCAGCTCGACCGCGCCATCGTGCTGCAGGAAAAGGCCATGGCCGAAGAGGATCGCATCGGCTTCTTTTTGAGCGACAACCTCATGCATCACATGATTTTTAGCATCGCATGTCGCAGCACCGTGTGGTCGTGGCTCGAAGAGACCAATGCCGACCTGGAGCGCTTCCGCTGGCTGCGCGCCGCCACGCAGGTTCTCGACAATCAGGACATCGTGAACGAGCACAAGCAGATTCGCCGCGCTATCGCCGGTCGCGACCCCATCGAAGCGAGCTTTTTGGTCAGCAAGCACCTGCATATGATGTTCCGCAACCAGACCGAGGTTCTGGACCAGTTCCCCGAGTACTTCGAGACCAGCAAGCTCCGCTAACCTGCCAAATAGGGACAGGTTCATTTTGGCAGGTTTTATCTGGGCAAATGAAACAAGGCCCGGCTCCGCTGCAACGGAGCCGGGCCTTGGTCGCCAGAATGGCGGAACCAACTACTCCACGGTAACGCTCTTTGCCAGGTTGCGGGGCTGGTCGACGTCGCAGCCGCGCAGGATGGCAACCTCGCGGGCGAGCAGCTGCAGCGGGACGCTCGCCGTGATGGGGCTGAACACGTCGCGGACGGCCGGCACGCGAATGATGCAGTCGGCAATCTTGTTGATTTCCTCGTCGCCCTCGGTAGCAACGACGATGACCTTGGCGCCGCGCGCCTTGCACTCCATGAGGTTCGACACGGTCTTGTCGTAGGTGGCACTCTTGGTGGCCACGGCGATGACAGGGAAGCCCGGGTCGATCAAGGCAATGGGGCCGTGCTTCATCTCGCCGGCGGCGTAGGCCTCGGCGTGCAGGTAGCTGACCTCTTTGAGCTTAAGCGCGCCCTCGTAGGAAATAGCGGCACCCATGCCACGGCCCACGAACAGCGCCGACTGCGCGTCCTTGCACAGCAGGGCGGCCTCATGAACGGCCTCGGTTTGGGTATCCAAAATCCACTGGATCTGCTCGGCCGTATCGGAAAGCTCGCGGAACAGCATGCGCGCCTGCTTGGTGGTCAAGCGGTACTTGACCTGCGCCAGCAGCAGGGCCAAAAGCGTAAGGCTCACGACCTGGCCGATGAAGCTCTTGGTCGAGGCGACCGCGATCTCCTTGTTGGCCTTGGTGTAGATGACGCCGTCGCTCTCACGCGCCACGGGGCTGCCCACCACGTTGGTGATGCCGAAGACCTTGGCACCCTTGATGCGCGCGTCGCGAATGGCGGCAAGGGTATCGGCCGTCTCGCCCGACTGGGACACGGCCACGACGAGCGTCGTCGGCGTGATGATGGGGTTGCGATAGCGGAACTCGCTGGCCGCCTCCACCTCGGTGGGGATGCGAGCCCAGCCCTCAATGAGATTCTTGGCAATGAGGCCAGCGTGATAGCTGGTGCCGCAAGCGATCACGTAGACGCGGTCGATGTCGTTGAGTTCCTCGAGCGAAAGGCCCAGCTCGTCGATGTCGAGCTCGCCGGCCGGCGTCATACGACCAACCAGCGTGTCGCGCACAACGCGCGGCTGCTCGTGAATCTCCTTGAGCATAAAGTCGGGATAACCGCCCTTTTCTGCCATGTCCAGGTCCCAGTCGATGTGGGTGACCTTGGGCTCGATAACGTTGCCGGCCTCGTCGGTGTACTCGACGCCTGCGGGCGTGAGCTTGGCAAACTGACCGTCCTCGAGCACCACGACATCGCGGGTGGCGTCGATGAGCGCGATGACATCGGAAGCAACATAGGAGCCGGTTTCGCCCACACCGACTACGATCGGGGAATCCTTGCGGGCCACGGCGATCACGCCGGGCTCGTCAGCGCACACGGCGGCCAGACCATAGGCACCGACCACGTGGGTGCAAGCCTCGCGCACGGAGGCCATCAGGTCGTGCGTCTCGGCATAGGCCTCTTCGATCAGATGCGCGAAGACCTCGGTATCGGTCTCGCTCTTAAAGTGGTGGCCGCGACCCTCCAACTCTTCGCGCAGCTCGGCGAAGTTCTCGATGATGCCGTTGTGGACGATGGCGATACGACCGTCGCAGCTGGTGTGGGGGTGAGCGTTAACGACGGAGGGCTTGCCGTGGGTGGCCCAACGGGTGTGGCCGATACCGCAGGTAGCGTCGCTGTCGATATTGGAAAGCTCGCTCTCCAAGCCCGCGACCTTACCCACGCGGCGGATGACATCGAGGTGCGCCGCGGCGCCCTCGCCCACCTCGAGCGCGACGCCCGAGGAGTCATAGCCGCGATACTCCATACGCTTGAGGCCCGTGACCAGGATGTTCTTTGCAATATCAGAGCCGGTGTAGCCGACAATTCCGCACATAGGATAAATCCCTTCGTCCGCTTGACTGCAAAACGTCCACGCACAGGGGGCGCTGAGACGCATAACGTTCGAGTATTGTACTCACGCAAACGCAAGCTGATATACCAGAGGTGGTATCTCAACTTAGATACCACTCGATGCACACACGTCCAGCCGGTCCAAACCACCACAAAGGTACCTGCCCCCTTCGTGGTGGTCGCGCTGGCAACGGCGTTTCCCCAGATAAACCTGCCAAAATAAACCTGTCCCTTTTTGGTAGGTTTGGGATGCTACAATCTGGCTTGTACTTGAAACGCATCAAAGGGGCCGCTATGGCAAAGGTAAAAATCAGCGACGTCGCGCGCGAGGCCGGGGTTTCGTTGGGCACGGTTTCCAACGCGCTCAACCACCCCGAAAAGCTGCGCCCCGAGACCCTCAAGCTCATCAACGAGACCATCAATCGCCTTGGCTACCTGCCCAACCAAAGCGCCCGTCAGCTCGCGGGCGGCGCCACCAAGTCCTTTGGCCTGGTGCTCCCCCGTCTCGATCACGGCTTTTCGCTCCAAATCGCCAGCGGCGCCCACAACGAGGCCCGCAAGCACGGCTACGACTTGCTCATCGCCAACGCCGATAACGACGATATTCTCGAGGATCATTACCTGCGCTACTTTATGGGCACCCAGATGTCCGGCGTCATGGTTCAGCCCATGGCATCCCCCGACTGGCACCCCGCCATGACCAAGATGCCCGTGCCGATCGTCCATCTGGACATCCATTGCTCCGAGCCCGGCTACTACGTAGCGGCCGACAATGAGGCCCAGGGTCGCATCATTGCCGAACTTGCCATCGCCCGCGGCGCGCACCATATTGTCGTCGTCGGCCGAGCAGCATTTATGCAACTCACCCTGCGCGTCCTTGGCATTCATAAGGCGCTCGCCCTGCACCCCGATATCAAGATCGAAGTCATCGACGCCGGCGAATGGAATACCGCTGCCGACGGCTACGGCATCGGTGCCCAAATCGCCGAGCGCCCCGCGGACGAACGTCCCGATTTTGTCGTCGGCCTGACCGATGTGTTGGCCTCGGGCGTCGTTTCGGCACTGGTCGACAAGGGCATCTCTGTCCCCGGGCAAGTACGCGTAGCAGGCTGCGATGGCAACCCGCTCGCTTGGAGCGGATCGGTCCCGCTCACTACGGTAGCGCCCCCGGGCTACGAGATTGGCCGCAAGGGTGTCCAACTGCTGATGGAGCAAATCGAGAACAAGGCCCCGGCAAAGATCAAGCATATCCGTGTCGGCTCCGCAGCGCGTACCGTCACCGCAGTCGCCGCCGAGGATATCAACCGCCAAGAACTGGTACGTCCGTTCCTACTGGAACGCGCCAGCACCCAGGCAAGCAGCCAGACCGACGCCACGGCCATCAACCTCGGTGCGTATCTATAGCACGCCCGCGAGTATGCTAAGTCGCCGCTTAAGCAAAAGGGGCCCGACCATTGCCGGACCCCTTTTGCTTAAGCGCAAACGTGAGCAATCGCTCGTTTCAACGCCGCAATTTTCTAACGCACAGTCTTGATTGCCGCCGCCAGGTCGAACAGCGTATCGAGCACGGCCTCGCAGCCATCCACCACGTCCTGCGGCAGCGGCACGATATCGGGGACGGCGAAGACATGGCATCCGGCCGTGATGCCCGAGACGCAGCCGTTGCGCGAATCCTCGACCACGGCACATTCCTCGGGAGCAAAGCCCGCGCGCTCGCAGGCGAGCAGATACATCTCGGGGTCGGGCTTGCCGTGCACGACGTCCTCGCCACACGTTACCGTTTCAAACTTGCCAAAAAGACCGACCATCTTAAGGTTGCGCTCGGCCGTAACGAGGCGCGACGACGTCGCTAGACCCACGTGATAGCCCGCAGCCAGCAGCTCGTCTAGGCACTCGGCGGCACCGGCCTTAAGTTCCAGTTCGGTCTTGACCATCTCGTCGCGAATCTCCTTGTGGCGACGATAGATCGCCTCGGTGGTTTCATGGCTGCCGTAATGCTCATCAAGGATGTCCATAACATCGGGCAGCGTGCGGCCGATAAACTGATGGATCAGCGCTTCATCAATCGCGAGCCCCAGCTCAGCGGCGCCTGCCTTCCAGGCCTTAATCCCCAAACGCTCGGTATCGACCAGCGTTCCATCCATGTCAAAAATAACAGCCTTGATCATATCGGTCCCCCATCGACTCTCGCTGTCGCATTGCCGCAACTCTACCGCATTTGGCAACTTGTATATAACGTATATACCATATTGCACTTTCGTTACACAGATAGAAGTCTTATGGCAAGTAACGCATTAGGATTATAGTTTTCGATCGAGTACTCAACGATAAGGAACGTTTCATGATTTTAGACACCACGGCACCCGCAGAGGAGCTTCAAGACAAGCTATCGGCGCTCGAACAGCTGCTTTTGGCATACGGGCGCGTGGCCATCGGGTTTTCCGGCGGCGTTGACAGCAGCTTTTTGGCCGCCGTGTGCGCCCGCATCATGCCTACCAATACCCTCCTCATCCATCTCACCACGCCGCTCATCGGCACGCCCGAACAGACTTCGTTTGAGCAGTCCGTTGATGGACAGGCCAATGAGGGGCCGCATTTTAAGCTCCCCGTGCTCAATCTTTCGGTGGATCAGCTGCAGCTCCCCCAAGTAGCCTGCAACGATGCTAATCGCTGCTACCACTGCAAGCACGCCGGCTTTACCGCCATCGTCAACCACGCCAAGTCGCTCGGCTTTCCCACCGTCATCGATGGCAGCAATGCAAGCGATCGCGGTGACTACCGCCCCGGCATGCGTGCGGCAGAAGAGCTCGGCGTACGCTCCCCTCTCATGGAGGTCGGCTTTACCAAGGACGAAGAGCGCGAGCTGCTGCGCGCATGGGGCTATCCCGTTTGGAACCTGCCGGCGGGAGCATGTCTTGCCACCCGCGTCCCCACGGGCGAGGAGCTTACGCGCGAGAAGGTCGATTTGATCCGCACCTGCGAGGACTACCTGCACGATCTTGACCTGGCACAGGTACGCGCGCGCTTGGTCGGCGGCTGCATGCATATCGAGGCCGCACCCGCAGATGTCGCCAAGATTGCCGCGCTCGGCGGCACCGCCGTCGATGCCGAGGGCAAGACCCCGCTGCCCGCCGCCATCGAGTCCGCACTGCGCGGGCTGGGCTGCGACCATATCTCCCCCGAGGTCACCCCCTACATTCACGGCAACATGAACCTTTAGGTTACGCCGTTTTACAAACGGCGTAACTGCTCGGCGCTGCGCGGGCTCCGGACACGGCAATCTGACGTTCAACTTCACGGGCGCGACCAAAAGGTCAGCGCCCGCTTGTTTCACGTCACCTTACCGCACCCGGAGACCGCTCGCTCGCATATGCTCAACCTGCACTGCGTTAACTGACCCGCCAATAAGGGACAGGTTTATTTTGGCAGGTTTTATCTGGGGAAATATCGCGAGGCAGTCGCCCCCCTAGCACCCATCTCACTTCGAGAGACACAAGAGGGGCGACTCGGCTGCATCTACTTCTTCCGATAGCGGCGGTTGCGGCTCGTCGATGAACCCATTACTTCGATGAGTCCTTTATCCGCCATTTTTGGCAGATGGTAGCGGACGGACGAAATTTTGACCCCCGATGCAACCGCTATTTCTCGCGCCGTCATATCCACTTCGGCTCTGAGAGCCTCCAGGATCCTATCCGCTGTCGAAGCTGACGATTCTCTGCTCATATCGATAATCTCAAACGTGTCTTTGCCACATTTTGACAGGACATGTTTATCGACAAGATTCCCGCAGATCAGGCGAATGTCATCCGAATCCCACTTCAGGGCCTCTCGTATTTTTTGAACATCGCATACGCACCCATGCTCCCGCATAAACATGAGCAATGTTTCCTCGCGATCCGTCAGCTCGGTGCCCACATGGCTCTGAATCCACGTGCGGTTTTCAGCAAGCTCCGCCCCGTGCCGGGAAAGCAGCACCGTAAACGAATCGGCCTTAACGATAAATTTCGGCCTTCCAAGCGAACGAGACTCCATCTCGCGAATCATAGCCGGGATACCAGATCCCTGGCTTTCTGCAACGGGCCCCTCGGCATGCTCTAACGGCGTCGCCCCCATTAGGCTCATGAGCTTTGGGTTTCGGCAGCGCGATTCCCCGTCTGCAAGATTGTCCACCGTCTTTCCGCCCCAAAGCCCACCGGGGTTTTTGATCTCTATTCTGTCTGGATAGATATCGACACTCACGGCCTGCCCCACAAACATGGGCGAATATTCTCGATGGATGCAGGCGTTTGCCAAGGCCTCGCGCAAAACCTCCTGGGGAACTTCCCAATCCTCCCTTCTGCCAGCGCCTTGCACTATCGCCGCTTTGCGCAAGTTCCGTCCAATCGCGACAAGGGCATCTTCGATGCAAGCCGGAATCGGGCCATCGCACAACTGGCGGTCAATAAACCGGGGTTGCCCGGGTGCAGATTTTTCCACATCGGAATGAACGGCGACATCAATCATGAGTTTGGGATAGAACTGCTGGGGGTAAATTCCCGCCGACAGAAGCCCTGCGAGCTTCACCGCACCATCCTTTGTAGTGATATTGAGTCTGACCAGCTGCTTTTCCAGCGTATCGGCCCCGCGCAAAACGCGGGGGGTCTGCAGCCGGCGATTTGCGATAATAGACCGCACGACATCTGGATCCAAATCCTCGACTGTTGCCTCCGAAACCACCGTGCCGTCTGCATCGCTCGGAAGCAACGCACTCTGCAGCTCATATAGCTCAGCGGGTGACATCTTGATATCTTTATCATCCACGCGCTTGTAGCTACCGTTCTGCACGCCGCGCGCGCCGATATAGCAAGGCTTCGCTTTAAGCTCAAGTTCAAAGATGCGCACCAGAAGCACCTGGAGCCCGTCGACCTCGCCTCGATCAAGCTCGTACCGTGGCGCATGGGTCACCACTGCCGCTGAGCCTCCGTCTCCGATACCCGAAACAAACTGATCGCGCACCCTATCGATAGCAAAGTTAGCCGAAGGAACAAATCCTTCGGCTTCGTTTAGGCCCAAAATAATGAGCCCACCCGCAGTGTTCGCAAAAGCGCTCACTGTCTCCCATACGTCTGCGCTCAATTTATTCGTGCAGGCTTTAACTTCTACCGATGCGTCATCAGTCCCCCGCCTGCGAAGGCGCTCAACGATAAGGCCAAGAGGTTCATCCAGCAGCATTGGCATTCCGTCTCTCTAAAACGATAGATTTATCTCTCTAAAGTATAGTATATCTCTCTAACTTTAGAGAGATAAGCACCTTATTTTAGAGAGACATTTAGAGAGATGTATCGAATTCACTGTTAGATAGCCCAATGTTATCTCTTTAACTGGCTTTCTCTTTAGAGAGACAATTAGAGAGACGAGCGCGACCTCTCTAATCAAGGGCACCACTCTTTAAGGTGCACACTCCCTAACCGTGCCCTAAGTTGCGGTGAAATAGTCCCCCGATTAACCTGCCAAAAAGGGACAGGTTTATTTTGGCGGGTTTTATCTGGGGAAACGCAAAATAGCCCCACATACACAACCACCGCAGCTCCATATGAGGCAAATGAATCAGTAGCGTCTATCCCAAATCTTGAGTATTTGTTCGACAGAACGGCCCCTGCCGGCTCCTGCTAGACTGGTAGATTCCCAACCGTCCATCCAGGAGCCGCAATGTCGCGCAAGTCCGCCTACAAGCAAGTACTTTCCATCGGCGCCGCCGTGGTGCTGGGGTTTGCGCTGTTCACAGGGTCGCTCGACGGAGCGCCCAAGTTGTTGTCGCCGCAAAGTGATGAACAGGCGGCAGCTCTGGCCGAAAAACAAAACGAAAGTCCCAGCCG
Organism: uncultured Collinsella sp.; assembly: GCA_902490565.1. Classification (GTDB taxonomy): domain Bacteria; phylum Actinomycetota; class Coriobacteriia; order Coriobacteriales; family Coriobacteriaceae; genus Collinsella. The sequence continues at coordinate 51,126 of CABUEK010000011.1, forward strand.
CACCGACGACGAGGCGGACCTGGTCGATCGGCTCGAATCAGGAACGGCGAGCTCCCCGGACCCTCAAAACAGCCAGGACTCTGGCGATGGCTCCGATTCCGCCACAACCGACACCGGCGACGGCGCTTCCGCGGACAGCGCCGCCACCCCCATCGACGAGGTCGAAAACCCCGACCTCAACCGCGCCCGCGGTGTTTATCTCAGCAGCATTCCCGACTACGCCGGCAACCCCTACGTTGCCCTGCGCGCCGACAGCACGCACCCGCTCGGCACACCATCATTCACGCTCGATGAATACGAGCGCGCTACAGAAGAGGGTTGCTTTAAGAAGTTCTCCAAGCTTGACAGCCTGGGCCGCACCCGCAAAGCGCTCGCCTGCGTGGGCCCCGAATCACTCGGTCAAGGCGAGCGCGGCGATATCTCGCGTATCCATCCCGCTGGATGGCGCCAGCAGCGCTACGACTTTATTCCGGGCCAGAGCCTCTACAACCGCTGCCATCTCATCGCCTGGTCGCTCTGCGGCGAAAACGCCAACCGCAAGAATCTCCTCACCGGCACGCGTTATCTCAACGAGACAGGCATGCTGCCGTTTGAGGAGCAGATTCTCGGCTACATCCGCGAGACGGGCAACCACGTGCTCTATCGCGTCACACCCATGTATAACGAAGAGGAACTTGTCTGCCGCGGCGTGCGCCTTGAGGCGCAATCGGTCGAGGACCACGGCAAGACCCTCTGCTTCCACGTATATTGCTACAACCTGCAGCCGCACGTGCAGATCGACTACACCACCGGCCGCAATCAGGCCTCGGGAGACTAGGACCGACCAAGCTGCCCCAAAGCCTAAATGATCCGTTTTCCTCCGCCCCCAAGGAATCAAAAAGAGCCGCCCCGGTTACCCAGGGCGGCCCTTTCGTCAGCACCTACATTGCAGACAAAATCACGTGCTACTTGGCGCGGCCCTCCTCATAGCGCTCGACCAGCTTGGCCTGAACGTCATAAGGCACCTGCTCATAGCCTGCGGGCTTCATGGTAAAGTCACCCGTGCCGCGCGTGATAGAGCGCAGGCGCGTCGAATAATCCGTCAGCTCTGCCAGCGGCGCCTGGGCAATAACCACGGTATCGCCGCGCTCATCGGTCTCCATGCCCGTCACGCGACCGCGCGATGCCGAGATGTCGCCCATCACAGCGCCGGCGTAGCTCTCGGGGATGGTCACCGTGATTTCCTCGATGGGCTCCAGCACCACCGGGTCGGCATCGGCACATGCCTTGCGCAGGCCGATGCGAGCTGCCGCGCGGAACGCCATCTCGTTGGAGTCGACGCTGTGATACGAGCCGTCGTACACAGCCACGCGAATGCCCGTGAGCGGGTAGCCGGCAATGATGCCGTCCTTCATGGTCTCCTGGACACCCTTGTCCACGGCGGGGATCAGCGAGCGCGGAATACGGCCGCCCACGACCTCGTCCACAAACTCATAGCCATCGCTCGTGCCGTCGGGCCCAATGAGCGGCTCCACGCGCAGCCAGCAGTCGCCGTACTGACCGGCGCCGCCGGTCTGCTTCTTATGGCGGCCCTGGGCACTTGCCGTACGGCGAATGGTCTCGCGATACGGAATGCGGATCGGCACGCTCTTGGCCACGACTTTGGTGCGATCCTCCAAACGGTTGAGCAGCACCGAAACCTGCGCCTCACCAACGGCGGAGATAATGGTCTGGCCGGTCTCCTCGTCGCGGTCGATGCTCATGGTCGGATCGGCCTTGCAGGCCTTCTCGATAAACGTGTAGAGCTTCTCTTCGTCGCCGCGATTCTCGGCCTCGATGGCAATGCGGTACTGCGAGTTGGGGAACTTAAACGCCGCGGCCTCGACCTTACCGGTAATCGAGAGCGTGTCGCCCGTCTCGGCAGCCAGCTTGGGCGCCACGATGATGTCGCCGGCATAGGCGTGACCGACCTCGGTCATATCGCGGCCGCACATCACATACAGGTGAGCCAGACGGTCGCCCTTGCGGGTACGCGCGTTGATCAGCTCAAGACCCGGCTCAAGCGTACCCGTCAGCACCTTGATAAAGCTGATGCGACCCTGCTGCGGATCGGCCAGGGTCTTAAACACAAACGCCACCGGACGGTCATCGTCGCTCGAGATTTTGAGCGAATCACCGTCGATGAGCGGCATCTCGCCGTAGTCGGTCGGCGCCGGAAAGTACGTCGCGATGTCGTCCATCAGCGAGTTGACGCCCTGCTCCTTAATGCAATCGCCCGCAAAGACCGGCACAAAGATGCGCTCGGCGATCGCCTTCGACAGCAGGCCCTCAAGCTCCTCCTGCGTCAGCGTCTCCTCGCCTTCCAGGTACTTCATCATCAGCTCATCGTCGGCCTCGGCCACCAACTCGCACAGATGGTCATGGGCCTCCTCGGCCTGGGCACGATACTCCTCGGGAATCTCCGACTCAACGGCTTCGGTGCCGTTGCAATGGCGCGCCTTCATGCGCACCAGGTCGATGATGCCGTCAAAGTCCTCGCCCTCGCCCCAGGGAAGGGTCACGGCGCCCAGGCGCGTGCCAAAGCGCTCTTGCAGCAGGTCCATCGTGGTCGCAAAGCTGGCCTCGGAGCGCGACAGGCGGTTTACGAACACCGCACGCGCCAGACGCAGGTCCTCGGCGGCATACCAGAGCTTAACCGTCGTAGGCTGTGGGCCGGCCTCGGCGTCGACCACAAACAGAGCCGTCTCGCAGACGCTCATCGCGGCAAAGGCGTCGCCGATAAAATCGGGGTAGCACGGGGCATCGAGCACATTGATGCGCGCGCCCTTCCAGTCGATCGGCGCGATGGTCGTCGAGATGGAAAATGCACGCTTGACCTCTTCGGGGTCATAGTCGAGCGTGGGCTTGGTGCCGTCGTGGCCGCCCAGGCGGGCGGTCTTGCCGGAAAGGTGGAGCATGGCCTCGGCGAGTGAAGTCTTGCCCACCCCGCCTTGGCCTACGAGCACCACGTTCCTTACGTTACCGGTCTTGGGAGCACCCATGATGACCTCCTTGCAGGGCCGCGCGCAATGCGCGACGCCAACGGGGAGAGTTCGCGGTCGGTGCCATCCCGGGAGCAGCATGGTCGGCAGCCGAGCCGACTCACCCTCCAAATGTCCTATGCCACCACCCTACCCTCACGGGCGACCGTCCATGCATACCTTTCGGCGCACGTATGAATACAGGCGGCGAGAGGAAGAGACAAGCTTGTGAGGCGATTATTGAACCCCGTCGATGCAAACAAAAAGCCGCCACAGACCGTAAGACCTGCGGCGGCTTCGCCTTAATTAATAGTTGAGTAAATACCTGAGCCTATCCCTCGATACGGCTCAAGAACTCACGGGTGCGCTGCTCACGCGGATGGTCGATGACCTGCTCGGCAGGACCCTCCTCGACAATGCGGCCGCCATCCATAAAGACCACGCGGTCGGCAACATCGCGCGCAAACTGCATTGCGTGGGTCACAATCACCATCGTCATATTCTGCGCGGCAAGGTCTTTAATGACACGCAGCACCTCGGCCGTCAGCTCGGGATCGAGCGCCGAGGTCGGCTCGTCAAAGAACAGGATCTCCGGGTCGAGCGCCAAGGCGCGGGCGATACTCACACGCTGTTGCTGACCGCCCGAAAGCTCACACGGCACCTTGTTCTCGTTGCCCGTCAGCCCCATTTGTGCAATCAGCTCGTGAGCGCGGGCTTCCGCCTGCTCGCGCGGACGCTTAAGCACGCGAATCGGCGCATCGGTGATGTTTTTCATCACCGTATAGTGCGGGAACAGGTTGTAATTTTGGAACACCAGGTCGAATCGCGAGCGCGCCTGCTTGGGCACATCGCCCTTCGCATAGACCGCGCCCGAACCCGCATCCGTCGCAACGGCAAGGTCGCCAAACGAGAGCGAGCCTCCGTCGAGTGACTCGAGCAGCGTGGCACACCGCAGCAGCGTGGACTTGCCGCCACCCGAAGGCCCGATAATCGCCACGACCTCGCCACGCTTCACCTCAAGCGAGATATCCTTGAGCACCTCATTGCCGCCAAACGCCTTACGCGCGTTCGATATATTCATTACCGAATTAATCATGGTAGTAATCCAATTTTTTCTCGGCGGCGCCCAGCAGCATCTCGACGACGAAATTAAAGACCCAGTAAATCAGCGCCGCGATCGCAAACGGCACCATGCTCACCTGCGAGGCGACCAGCGCCTTGGCCGTCGAGAACATCTCACCCACGCCAATGGCAAACGCCAGCGACGTGTCCTTGACCAGCGTGATGATCTCGTTGCCCATCGCCGGCAGAATACGCTTGGCGACCTGCGGCATCACGATATACAGAAACGTCTGCACGCGCGAATAGCCCAGCACCTCGGCAGCCTCGTATTGACCGCGCGGAATGGACTGCAAGCCCGAGCGATAGATCTCGGCAAAGTAACCGGCGTAGTTGATGATGAACGCCACGACGCACGCCGTCCACTTGGAATCGGGCGTGAGCGAAATGCCAAACACGTAGTACGGGGCAAAGTAGATGGCAAACATCTGCAGCATGAGCGGCGTACCGCGCATGACCGAAATGTAGATGCGCGCAATCCAGCGAAGCGGCGCGATTTTGCTCATGCGCATAAACGCCACGGGGATTCCCAGCGGAATCGACCCCAGCAGTGTCAGCACAAACAACTGCAAACTGACCAAGAATCCCTGGCCAAGCATCTGCATCATGACCTGAATAGACATTACTTGAGCACCCAATTATCGAAAGATAGACCATAGCTTGAATACTTGTCGCAGAGATCCTTAACCGTACCGTAATCGTAGAGTGCCTTGAGCGACTCGGTCACGGCGTCGGCCGACTTGGTGTCGCCCTTCTTAAAGCCGACGGCGTAGTGCTCGCTGGACAGCGGCTCATCAAGCTGCGTATAAGCATCGGGCTTGGCGGCAAGCTGATACTGGGCAATCGAAAGGTCGCAAGCCACGGCATCGACCGCGCCGCTCTCGAGCTGCATAAACGACGTGTTGTACTCACCGATGGTGTCGAGCGTGGCAAACGTCGCCGCCAGATCCTTCTGGTCACCCTCAAGCACATCCTGCGCAGCGGAATCGGTCTGGGTAATCACGGTCTTGCCGGCAAGATCGTCCCAGCTCTTGATGCCTGCATCCTTCTTTACCACCAGCACCTGCTCGTTGAGCATGTACGGCTCGGAGAACGTGTAGTCGTCCTCACGGCCCTCCATGGTAAAGCCATTCCAGATGCAGTTGATGGCGCCCGAGTTAAGCAGCGTATCCTTGGCATCCCAGTCGATGGCCTCGTATTTGACCTCCCAGCCCTGCTTATCGGCAACAGCCTTGGCCAGATCGAGATCAAAGCCGGTGTACTCGCCATCGTCGCCCACAAAGCCGTACGGAGGATAGGACTTATCAAAGCCCACCACGAGCTTCTTGGACTCCGCAGCGCCCTTCACATCCTTGGCCGCGGCAGAGCCAGCAGCGGAGCCCTTGCCGGCACCACCGCCGCAACCGACAAGACCAAGGCCAAGCACCGTAGCGAGCGAGCCGGCTAGACCAACAAACTGACGACGAGACATATCGGTATTCATGGTATTCCCCCTTGGTGGCACTTTAGTTAAGTAAAGTGAGTCATGTAACGTTCAGAATCATACACTCTATCTTGATAAAGTACAAGGGAGGGTTTGCCCGGCGTGGGCGGGGAGCGGCGCGTAATTAAGTTTCCTGCTCTACAGTCCTGCGCAAGACGGAAAGCACATTAAGTGCTTTCCTTTGCGTGCGGAACTCGCGATAAACTTAATTACGCGTCGCTCCCCGCCCACGCCGGGCAAACATCGTTGGACTTATCACTGACATGAAATGGGCGCTTGCATATCGTCTGCTAACTTGGCACGGTACAATGCTTTCAGATTTCAATTTGTAAATTAGTGGGGTTAATTCATGGCAGAATCTCGTGCGGAGCGTAGGGCTCGTCGTGCTTTGGTGGAAGCGGCTGAGGGGTCAAAGGAGGAGAAATCTCCTACGAAATCCAAGTCTTCTAAAGCTGCAAAAAGCAAATCGGCCAAGGGCAAGGCTAAAGCCAAGTGTCCCGGCTCTCGTCGGAGCGAGGACAAGGCATCTCAGACTCGCTCCAAGCGCTCGCATAAAGATCAGGTTTCGTCCGCTCATAAGGCCGTTGATCCCAAGTCGCCTTGTTCCATTATGAAAGCTTGCGGTGGGTGCACGGCGCTCAATCGTCCTTATAAAAAGCAGTTGGCAGCTAAGCAGGCTGCTATGGAGGAGCTTTTTGCTTCGCTTTGTGAGCGTGAGGGCATTGCTGTAGATCCTATTCGTGGCATGGGTGTCACCCTGGGCGACCCGGGCAAATATCCTGCGCCGCGCGGTTTTCGCCATAAGGCCGCCACTCCCTTTGCTCCCGGTAAGGAGGGCGCTGTCCGTTGCGGTTTCTTTGAGCGCGGCACGCACAAGATCGTTGCCGTACCCGAATGCCCCGTCGAGGCACCGGGCGCCCGTCAGATTCTCAACGGCATCGCACGCGAAGCTGAGCGGCTGCATATTCCCGCCTTTAATGAGGACAAGCATCTTGGTTTGCTTCGCTATGCCGTCGTCCGCTGCGGTTGGCGTACCGACCAGGTCATGGTCACGCTCGTGACCGCTCAGCGCGACTTGCCGCATGCGCAGGAGTTCTTTGAGGCTGTCGCCGCACTCGATCCGCGCATCGTCACCGTCGCCCAAAACATCAACGGACGCCCCGGCAACGCCATCCTCGGCGAGGAAACCCGCATCGTGTATGGCGCCGAATGCATGCGCGACCAGCTGCTCGGCTGCGAATTCGACATCTCCCCCACCGCGTTTTATCAGACCAACCCGCAACAGACCGAGCTGCTCTATCAGCTCGCTATCGACGGCATGGATTTGCACCAGGGCGATGTGCTCATGGATGCCTACTGTGGCAGCGGTACCATCGGTCTTTGCGCAGCTAAAGATGCCCAGAACAAGGGTATCGGCATTATGCTGCTCGGCGTTGAGCGCAACCCGGCGGGCATTGCCGACGCACGTCGCAATGCCGAGCTCAACGGCCTCACCCGCAGCGCTTGGTTTATGGCCGACGACGCCACCGACTACATCCTGGATGCCGCCGACAACAACGAACGCGTCGACGTTCTTTCCATCGACCCGCCGCGCGCCGGCTCCACGCCCGAGTTCCTCGAAGCTGCCTGCGCACTTAAGCCGCGCCGCATCACCTATATCAGCTGCAACCCCGTGACCCAAGAGCGCGACCTGCACCAGCTCCTCGACGGAGGCTATCGCCTGCTCAAGATCACGCCAGTCGACATGTTCCCTCACACCGACCACACCGAAACCGTAGCGGTCCTCGAACGCCGCTAACCAACCTCAGTAGATTTTTGGGACAAGAAAGGGGGCGACCCGCCTGGGCCGCCCCCTTCGCTTGGTTTATAAACTCCGCTACATCCCATTGCGCAGATCGCACACGCCGGCTGCCGCCATCTCGCACAGCAGCGTCTCGCGGTCGCGCGTCACGATCAAATCCAGTGGGAAGTGAATCTCGTCGAGCATCTTGCGCGCGTGATCGAGCTTGCCAATGGCCATGCCAATGTGGGCATCGGTCGACACGCCAATGCCCACGCCCAGCTCGGCGCAGCGCTCGGCAATCTTGCGGCATACGGCCCAATGCTCAGTGTCGACACCGTGTTCAAGACTATGGTTGTTGATCTCGATAATCTTGTGCTTGGCCTTAGCTGCCAACAGCACCTCGTCGATATCGAACGGCACGCCCGAACGCCCCGTGTGACCCAGCATGAACACCTTGGGGTGCTCCAGGGCATTGATATACATCTCGGTCGTCTGGGCCAGCGTCGCGCCCTCGGCAATCTGCGGATTATGCACGCTCGCAACCAAATAATCCAAATTACGCGTAACCAAATCGAACAGCGAATGCTGACGGCTGTACGAATCGCCGGCAATATCGAGCGTGACAGGAGTGTCCTCGCCAAACAGGCTTCCGTCCAGCGAAACGATATCGGCCTCGGCACCACGCAGCACCAGCACGCCGCTCCAAATGCGCGGCCAGATATCCTGGTTGATAAAGAACTGGTAACTGCGCAGGTCATTGGGGCAAGCCGTAACCATAGAGCTCAAATGGTCGGCAGATCCGAGCACCTGCAGACCACGCTCTGCCGCCCAGTACACATTCTCCTCAATGGTCGAATATGCATGCGCAGAGAACATCGTATGGGTATGAATGTCACAAGAAAGCAGGTAGGGCATCAGGTCTCCTTATCTGGCACGGCCGTCGCTTATATTCATTGTACGCATAGCCTTCGATAGTCGTAAAACCACTCCATCCCAAAGACACAACGTCCATGACAACGGGGTCCGGCTTAACACCAAACCCCGTTTCACGTAAAACATTGTAGGCAGAGCGCTTTACTTTTAACGATACTCGTCCGCCAACTGTTTCCAAGCGGGTAGCGAATTGACAATCGTTTCGTAGCTCACGCAATAGCCCAGGCGGAACCAACCCGGCATACCAAAGCTGTCCGAGGGAACCGCAAGCAACTCATACTTCTTTGCGCGCTCGCAAAACGCATTCGCATCGGGCTCCAATGCTTTCACCCATAGGTAGAACGCGCCATCCGGCTCAACATAGGTGTAGCCATACTCCGCTAGTGCGTCGGTAAGCGCGGTGCGGTTGCGTGCATAGGCCTCAACGTCACTCGGCTCATCGATGCAGTCGATAATTACGCGCTGAAAGAGCGCCGGCGCGCACACGAAGCCCAGCGTACGGGCGGCACCGGCAACGGCCGGCATCAGACGGGCAGCCTGCGGATTGGTGTTGGGAACCAAGATCCACCCCACGCGCTCACCCGGCAGCGACAGCGACTTGGAATACGAGTAGCACACGATGGTGTGCTCGTAGATCGAGGGCACCCAAGGCACCTCGGCACCGTACACGATCTCGCGGTACGGCTCATCCGAGATGAGCATAATCGGATTCTCGGGATCGCGCTGAGCGTTGGCCTCGCGCAGAACATTGGCCAGTCGCGTCAGCGTGTCGCGCGTATATACGGCACCGGTCGGGTTGTTGGGCGAGTCGATAATGACGGCTGCCGTCTTGTCGGTGATCGCCTTGAATACGTTATCCACGCTCAGCTGGAATGTGTCCTCGTTGGCAAGCGCCTCGACACACGTGCAGCCGGCCTTCTCAATCCAAACGCGATACTCCGGAAAGTACGGGGCGATAACAATAACCTCGTCGCCCGGATTCGTAACGGCGTTGAGCGCGCAGGTGAGCGAAGCCGCGGCACCCACCGTCATAAAGACGTCTTTGCCCTCATAGCTCGTGCCAAAGCGGCGGTTGAGCGATTCGGCCACAGCGGCACGACATTGCGGCAGGCCCGGTGCGGGCGTGTAGCCGTGCAGCTGGTCGCTCGGCAGCTCCAGGGCCTTCTTAATGGACTCCGCCACAGCAGCGGGTGCCGGAACGCTCGGATTGCCCAGCGAAAAATCGAATACGTTTTCCGCACCGATCTGCGCCTTGCGCTCAAGGCCATAGCTAAAAATCTCACGGATGATGGAGCTTTCCGCACCGCGAGCATACATAGTTTCGTTGATCATCTGTTCCCCTTTCGCATAGGCGCTATTGTACGCTTTAGCCGAGCAAAGTGCCGCAGCAATGTTGATTGGGGACAGACTTAAATGCGTGAAAACGCTCATTTAAGTCTGTCCCCAATCAACAGACGGCCCCATATCGCTCAAAAGAAAAAGCCTCCGCAGGTTTCCCCGCGGAGGCTTTCGCCACAAAGACTATTTGTCGGCGTCGGCGTCGGCATCGACGACGGCATGGTCATCGTCAGCATCATCGGATGCGGCTTCGGCATCCTCCTGCATGGCCGCCTGCGCAAAGGCCGCGGCATCAGCCGCCAGCTCCTCCTCGCTCATTCGAGGCACGCGCTTCTTGGTCGGCATGCCGGCCGCCTTGGCATTGCGCTCCTCCTTGGCCGCCAGGATATCGCCCTCGCGCTCAAGGTAGGCATTCCACTCGTTGTCGAGCAGGGCGTTCACGGCGTCGCCCTCGACGGTCTCGCGCTCAAGCAGCACCTTCGCCATCAGATCGAGCTGATCGCGACGGGCGTCCAGAATCTCGACCGCACGACGATGGGCCTCACGCATAATGCGCTGGACCTCGATATCGATGCGGCGCGCCGTCTCCTCGGAGTAATCCTGGTGATCGGCGTAATCGCGACCAAGGAACACCTGATGTTGCGCCTCGCCAAACACTTGCGTGCCCAGCTCCTCGCTCATGCCCAGGCGCGTGACCATCTCGCGCGCCATCTTGGTTGCGCGCTCCAGATCGTTGCTCGCGCCCGACGTGATGTCATCGCACATGAGCTCCTCGGCAACGCGACCGCCCAAAAACACGGCGAGCTCGTCGAGCATCTCGTTCTTGGTCTTGAGGAAGTGGTCCTCCTGCGGAAGCTGCAGCGTGTAGCCCAGCGCCTGGCCGCGGCTGACGATCGAGATCTTGTGGACCGGATCGGAGTGCTCCAGGATGTGACCCACCAGGGCGTGACCGCTCTCGTGGTAGGCAATCGTGGTGCGCTCGGCCTCGGTCATCACGCGACCCTTGCGCTGCGGTCCGGCAATCACGCGCTCCATCGATTCCTCGACCTCGTCCATCGAGATCACGGAACGATGGCGGCGGGCAGCCAACAGCGCAGACTCGTTGAGCAGATTTGCCAGATCGGCACCAGTGAAGCCAACGGTCATCTGGGCGAGCTTCTCAAACTTAACGTCCTCGTCCATCGGCTTGTTCTCGGCATGCACGCGCAAGATCTGCTCGCGGCCCTTCACATCCGGACGGTCGACCGTAACCTGACGGTCAAAACGACCGGGACGCAGCAGCGCCGGATCCAGAATGTCGGGGCGGTTGGTGGCGGCGATCAGGATGACCGACTCGCTTTCCTCAAAGCCGTCCATCTCGACCAGCAGCTGGTTGAGCGTCTGCTCGCGCTCGTCGTGACCGCCGCCCAAGCCAGCTCCGCGCTGACGTCCCACGGCATCGATCTCATCGATGAAGATGATCGACGGGGCCTGGGACTTGGCCTCCTTAAAGAGGTCACGCACACGGCTGGCGCCGACACCTACGAACATCTCGACAAAGTCGGAACCCGAGATGCTAAAGAACGGCACGCCCGCCTCGCCGGCAACGGCCTTGGCCAGCAGCGTTTTACCGGTGCCCGGAGGGCCAACCAGCAACACGCCACGCGGGATCTTGGCGCCCAGCTTGCGATAGCGATCCGGATCGCTCAAAAAGTCACGGATCTCCTCGAGCTCCTCGACTGCCTCGTCCACTCCGGCAACGTCTTCAAACTTGACCTTGGGGCGTGTGGCCTCGTTGGTCTTGGCGTTGGTCTTGCCAAACTGCATGTTCCTGTTGTTGGCGCCCATCATCTGGCGCATAAAGTAGAACATGATGGCGATAAGGGCGATCGTCGGAAGCACACTCATCGCCAAGTCGCCCCAAAAATCGGGATCGTTGGTGTTGACGATGTACTTGGTATCGGGGTGCTCCGCCATGAGCTCGGCAAGCGAATCGGAGCCGACATAGGTCGAAGAGAAGCTCTTGAGCTCGCTCGTATCGCCCTTGTCCTTTTTTGTCTTCCAGTAATGACCCGTCACGCTTCCGTCTTGAACCGTATAGGTCAGATCTTCGACGCAATCCTGCTTGATGGCGCTGACCATCTCGCTCGTCGCGAGCTTAACGGTATTGCTGGAGCTGGCAAAGCCGGAACCCATATTAAAGAAGGCATAGCCCAGAAGCGCGCAAGCCAAAAGAAAATACAGCCAGCCCGTACGCGTGGGCTTCTTGCCTCCGGGCATCCCCGGGATCTTAGGCTCCCGGGGAGTCTGGGAATTGTTATCGTTATGGTCGTCGGGCATCTTACGAATAAACCTCCGGTTTCAAAATGCCCAGATACGGAAGGTTACGATAGCGCTCGGCATAGTCGAGGCCGTAGCCCACCACAAAGGCATCGGGGCAATGGGTTCCAACATACTTGGGCGTGATGGCCGAGGTGCGGTCCTCAACGTCCTTCCACAGGAAGGCAGCGACCTCCAGCGAAGCGGGCTTGCGGCTCTCGAGGTTCTTCATCAGGTACTTGAGGGTCAGGCCCGAGTCCAGAATGTCCTCGACGATCAGCACGTCGCGACCACGGATGTCGATATCCAGATCCTTAATGATACGCACGATGCCCGAAGACTTCACACCGTCGCCATAGCTCGAAACAGCCATGAAATCGATGTTGGTCGGTAGCTCAATCTTGCGCATCAGGTCGCCCATAAAGACAACGGCACCGCGCAGAACCGCGATCAGCACCAGATCCTTACCCGCGTAGTCGCGAGTGATCTCCTCGCCCAGGCGAGAAACGATGCCGTCGATATCCTCCTGCGTAAACAGAACCTTCTCGATATCCGGATGTTGAGAAGCCATGACAACCCTTTCTTGTGCTTAATCGCCCACACACCGCCGTATGGACGCGAACTACACATTCTAGCAGCGCACGGGGTATATTTTCCAGCCCGCGCACCATCAGCGCGGGAATACCGTCAACGCCGCACAGAATAGCTGGCGTAGGACGCTATTCCGCATCGACCACACGAAGCAGATATGCCACGCGCGTTGCGGCCGTGCACTTAAAACGCTCGTCCGCGCGAACTCCGGCGACCCACACCACGGCACCTCCCGGCGCCGTCCTCACCATGGGCACGCCGGCGCGCTCGGAAACGGGAATGCGAGCCTCGCCTAGCAAGTCGGATACTTTCTTGCTTCGGCCACTCATCCCTAACGGGCACATCACGTCTCCCGGTGCGGGACCGTCCACCCACAGGCGCGCCAATCGCGCCTCGACAGGGATCTTGCCACGCGAGCCCGCCAGGATCCGCTCACTATCGCTGTCGGCAAAACCCAGGGCAGCCGCGTCTACCAAAGCTGTCACTTCCCCGGCAGCCGCAAGCTCACGGGCGCGACGCACGATATCGCATCCCGGCTCAACGGCCATCGGTTCTGTGACCAGCATACGTCCCCCGCCCAACGGCAAACGACCGGGTACGGTAACCCAGTCCGCGACCAGGCCCTCGCGAGCCGCCGGCGCCTTAAACGCCAGCATGCCAAACTCAATGCGTGCGTCAATCCCCGCCGGAAGCGTGACCGAGCCGGCGCCCTCGGCAACGCAGGAAAGGACTCGCTCCACATGTCGCATCTCTGGACGAGCGTCCGGATCGATGCGCTTAATCGCCAGTCGCACGATGCGCCGCGCGATTACCACCTCGGCCGCAGCAAGGCGTCTGGCATCGAGCACTAGCGCGCCCGCCGCCTCCTTGCGCAGGCAGCTTCGAAACGCCTGCGCCGACAGCTGGGATAGAAACGCGTCTTCGTCACCCAAGATCTCACAGGCGGCGCCAATCGTCTTGCACACGCTCGCATTACGCTGTGCCACCACTGGCATTACCCGATGGCGCACGTAGTTTCGCAGATACGAGATATCCTCATTGCTCTCGTCTTCACGCCACGGCTGACCATGTACCTGTAGATAGCCCACAAGCTCGCCATGAGTTAGGTCGAGCAAGGGACGCACCACGATATTCCTCCGGCGAGGAATGCTCGATAGACCAGCGGGCCCCGAACCCTTAATCGCGTTCATCAAAAACGTTTCCGCGCGATCCGAAGACGTGTGCGCGGTGCAGATACGAGCCGCCGTTCGCGGTGCCCCCGTCTGGGCGCAGAGTTCGCGAACATACCTCCGCGCCGCGGCATAGCGCACCTCGCGGGCCGCGGCCTCAATATTGCCCGACTCCCCATCAAAATAAGCGTGCTCCACACACAGCGGTAAACCATATTGCGCGCAGAGCTCACGCACAAAGGCCTCGTCGCCATCGGACGCCTTGCCGCGCAGATGATGGTTTACATGCAGCACGTGCAGTCGCTCGCGCGCGATGGGAGCTACACCACGCCCATCCTGAATATCCAACTTTGATGTGCACGCCATAAGAAGCAGTGCCGTCGAGTCCGCACCACCTGATACCATGAGCACCACGGGGGCAGCCGTCTGCCGCGTTGCCAGAGCTTTATCATCAGCCCACGATGCAGCATGGTGTCCATAATGCTGAGATACCGTTGGCATTTGCTTCCTCCTCTATTCGTTCGCACCCATTGTATCCTTTGGAATCTTATGTCTCGTCTGCACCTTCATATCCTTGGCAGCGGCTCAAAAGGCAACTGCGCGCTCATCGAAGGCCCCCGGGGGCTCATCATGATTGACGACGGTCTTTCTCGCCGCGAGACATTAAAGCGCATGGCAGAACTGGGGCTCTCGGCAGACAACGTCTCGGCTCTTCTCATTACTCATGAGCATAGCGATCACATCAAGGGTCTCGATGTCTGGTGCAAGCACTGGCACGGCCCCCTCTTTGCCAGCAGGGGCACACTTTCGAGCAAAGAAAATCTTTCGCATCTGCCTGTCGAGGAATTCGATCCCGGTGACACCCTATCCATTACCGGCATCCACGTGCAAACCTACTCAACATCACACGATGTCATCAATCCAGTCGGCTATCGATTCGATGCCCTCGATGATTCCATCGGCATTGCCACCGACACCGGAGAGCTATCGAGCCAAGCCATGAACACCCTCAAAGATTGTCGAGTCCTCGCGCTCGAAAGCAACCACGATGTGACTATGCTGCGCGAGGGAGAATATCCCCGCTTTCTTCAGGAGCGCATCCTGTCTGCAAGGGGACACCTCTCCAACGACCAAGCCGCCGAAGCCGCGCGCGAACTTGTTACCGATCGCACCGAACAGCTCATTGCCATGCATATCAGCCAAGATAACAATCGTCCGAGCCTTACCGTCAAAAGCTATGCCAAAGCTCTAGCCGCAACCCTGGATGACGAGGTCGGTAGCTCCGCCACCCTTCTCCAAGGATCGCGAAAACTCTCGATACGCCCTGCAAGTCAGTATCAACCGACAACCATTGTATAGACCGCTCAATAAAACAAAAGGGGCCGGGAATCAAATCCCAGCCCCTTTATCTTGGCTCAAAAGCTCTGACCATCGGAAACGTTAGTCGATGGAGATCTTCGTAACGTTCTTCTTCTCGACGATCTTGGGAACCGTAACGGTCAGGATGCCGTCAGCATACTTAGCAGAGAGACCCTCGCTCGAAGCGTCCTTCAGATATACGCCACGCGTCGCGCTGTACGAGCTGAACTCCTTCTGCAGGAAGTTCTTGCCCTCGTTCTCCTCGTCTTCCTCGACATTCACGCTAATGGACAGACGGCCCTCATTAAGCTCGACATCGATATCGTCCTTGGCGACGCCGGTCAGATAAGCCTTGACCTCATAGCCATCGCCCTTATCCTCAACGTCAACGGGAAACGCCTTGGAGGCAATAGAGCTGTTCGCCAGGTCACTCATATCATCAAACAGATCGAACAGCGAGCTAGCAGAGGGACGAACGCCAAAAACCGAACGATAAGGAACCATGCTTGCCATGTTTACCACTCCTTTATAGGACTGCCGAGTCATCTTCTAGGTGACTGGGACTTCTTTTGACGTTCTTATATATGCCCACCCGGTGCTCATATATACACCGACTATAAAGTTTTTTGAGTCCAGTACTATAAGCATATCTAAGTGAGTAAGACTCAGGTTTTTGGAAGGTTAAGGTTCTTTGAACCAGAGCTTAAATAACGAGTATGTCCACAGCTACAAATAACAAGGGGCTTACAATGAGCGCGTACACGTTGTTGGTAACGAGCTAAAGGGCATCATGGACGACCAAAACCAGAACAAAATGTTTATGCAGACGCAGGGGGAAGAAACTTCCACGCAGCCGCCACGGTTCCATCGCCCCCACATCTCGCAAGAGCCCATTAATGATCCGGAGCCCGAGTATGTGACGAGAAATCGATATCAAACACTCGAGGATGCCCAAACGGGACGTAAACATATGGGCGTCGCCTCGGGAGACCCTGTATATCTAAAAGACGCACCATTATCTAAAAACAGCGCAGCTAGTGATGAGCCACTGAAAGCATCAGCCGCTCATCAACAAAGAGGTTCTCGACCCAAGCAAACCTTGACGCATTCGGCTCGCTATCTCGAAACGCCAAAACAGGGAAAATCAATCTTCGTTTCGTCAAGTAAAAGACGCAAGCAGCATCGACTGACAATCCTGCTTTTGATCATTGTGGCCATAGCAGTTGCCCTTGTTATTAGATTTATCTTCTTTAAATAAGGGCTCAATACCAAAAACGATAAGATCGTCTGGTGTAATTGAGTCATTTACGCCCCATAAACGCAAAAAAGGGGGAGGCCGCGAGGCCTCCCCCTTCTCAGTTCAAGCGTACGGCTCGGTGCCGTCCACCGGTCAGCGGCGCCCTGGCCTCCCACGGGCT
>CABUEK010000012.1:0-62478 GCA_902490565.1 uncultured Collinsella sp.
CCACGATCTCCAACTGCTCCAACAACTACGGCCCCTACCAGCACGTGGAGAAGTTCATCCCGCGCCAGATCACGAACATCATCGACGGCGTCCGCCCCAAGCTCTACGGCCGCGGCGAGAACGTCCGCGACTGGATCCACACCGAGGACCACTCCTCGGCCGTCTGGGACATCCTGACCCGCGGCCGCACGGGGGAGACCTACCTCATCGGCGCCGACGGGGAGAAGAACAACATCACCGTGCTCCGCATGATCCTCGAGGCGATGGGAAAGGACCCCGAGGACTTCGACTGGGTCGCCGACCGCCCCGGCCACGACCGCCGCTACGCCATCGACTCCACCAAGCTCCAGCGCGAGCTGGGCTGGAGGCCGGCGCACACCGACTTCGCCGGGGGCCTGAAGCAGACCATCGACTGGTACGTCGCCAACGAGTCCTGGTGGCGCCCCGCCAAGGAGGCCACCGAGGCCCGCTACCGCGCGCAGGGCCAGTAGGAGGGGAGAGACATGGCAGACATCGCATTCGAGAAGGACCTCTCCGTCGCCGAGACCGGCATCGGGGGCCTCAAGGTCGTCGACCTGGCCGTCCACGGCGACTCGCGCGGCTGGTTCAAGGAGAACTGGCAGCGCGCCAAGATGTGCGCCCTGGGCATCCCGGACCTCCGCGTCGTCCAGAACAACATCTCCTACAACGACAGCCGCGGCGTCACGCGCGGCATCCATGCCGAGCCCTGGGACAAGTTCATCTCCGTGGCCCGCGGCAGCGTCTTCGGCGCCTGGGTGGACCTGCGCGAGGGCAGCGAGACATTCGGCAAGGTGTTCACCTGCACGCTCGACCCGAGCAAGGCCATCTACGTCCCGCGCGGCGTGGGCAACTCCTTCCAGGCCCTGGAGGACGGCACCGCCTACACCTACCTGGTGGACGCCCACTGGTCCCTCGAGCTGAAGAAGACCTACACCTTCGTGAACCTCGCCGACCCCGAGCTCGCCATCGAGTGGCCGATCCCGCTGGAGGAGGCCACCGTCTCCGAGGCCGACCTCAACCACCCGATGCTCGCCGACGTCGTCCCGATGGCGCCGAAGCGCACCCTCGTCACCGGCTGCAACGGCCAGCTGGGCCATGCTGTGCGCAGGCTGGCGGAGGAGCGCGGCGTCGCCAAGGACTTCGACTTCTGCGACATCGACACCTTCGACATGTCAGACCCGGACGCCTACGCGCAGTACGACTGGTCGCTCTACGGCACCGTGATCAACTGCGGCGCCTACACGGCCGTGGACAGGGCGGAGACCCCCGAGGGCCGCGCGACCGCCTGGAAGGCCAACGCGACCGGCCCCGCCCTCCTCGCCCGCACATGCTCTGATCACGGGATCACCCTCGTCCACGTGTCCAGCGACTACGTCTTCGACGGCACCGCCGAGGTGCATGACGAGGACGAGCCCCTCAGCCCGCTGTCCGTCTACGGCCAGACCAAGGCCGCCGGCGACATCGCCGTGGCCGGCTGCCCCCGCCACTACATCATGCGCTCCAGCTGGGTCATCGGCGAGGGCCGCAACTTCGTCAAGACCATGAGGGGGCTCTCCGACCGCGTCGCCGACCCCGAGGACGGGCTCACGCAGGTCACGGTCGTCGACGACCAGCTGGGCCGCCTGACCTTCACACGCGACATGGCCGAGGCCATCTTCCACGTGCTGGGGACGCACGCCCCCTACGGCACCTACGACTGCACCGGATCCGGCGCGGTGAAGTCCTGGGCGGACATCGCCCGCGCCGTCTTCGAGGCCGCCAACGGCAACGGCGACAGGGTCGTGCCGGTCAGCACCGCCGACTACTATTCGAACGCCGCGGGCCCCGTCGCCCCGCGCCCGGTCCACTCCGCGCTCGACCTGTCGAAACTCGAGGCCGTCGGCTTCCACATGCCCGACTGGGAGGAAGAGCTGGGGGAGTACCTGGCTGCCTTGGATTTGGGAGGTTCTTTCTAAAGATATGATTTCTACAGCATCAAAAGCTGAAGCGCCTCTTGTTAGCATCGTCGTCCCCATCTTCAACGTGGGGCCGTTCGTGCTTCCCTGCATAAGGTCGCTGCTCTGTCAGACGTATCCAAATATTGAGATTCTTATCGTGGATGACGGCTGTACCGATGACACGGTTGAGTTGATTGCTAGCGTCGTCGGGGATGATTCACGCGTCGAGATTCTCCACAAGGAGAACGGCGGGCTCTCATCTGCCCGAAATTATGGCACTCGGCTTTGTCACGGTGACTACTTGATGTATGTCGACGGAGACGATCTCATAGATCCGCGGGCCGTTGAGTTCATGCTCCAGGCGGCTTTGAGATACCATGTGTCGTTTGTCGCGGGGTCCTTTGCCAAGATGCCTCCTCTCGAGAGTTATGAAATGCGGAGTGAGCCTTTGTTCACGTTGGAGAGCGGCTGGGAGCATCTGAGGCGCCTTCTTCTGCTCGAAGGGGAGAGCGGGTCTGCCTGGGGCAAGTTGTTTTCCCGTTCTTTGATGCCCGACCTTGTGTTCCCCGAGGGTCAGCTTTTCGAGGATATGGGCGTGACTTCCGCGATTTGCTCCCGTGTAGAGACCGTCGCTGTCACTGACGCCCCTTTCTATGCGTACGTGACGAGGCCCGGTTCCATCACAACGCTTAAGAAGCAAGGCCCTAAGCATGTGAGGGATATGGATGCTGCCATTGAGGCCGTGCGGCGGGTTGCCGAGGGAAATTTTGATGGCGAGTTCGAGTGCTTCCGAGCGTATTGCATTCTGCGCGTTGCCATGCGGGTTGATCTCGATAGCTTTGCCGACAGGGCGGAGGGGCAGGCGTATTTGAGGCTTGCCCGCGACCTTGCGATGCGCGCCTCAAGGAACACCCTAGCTTCGCGCACCTGGAGACTGAGGTGCGCGCTTTTTGCGCTTTCCCCGAAGATGCATAACGCTTTCTATGCCCTTTATGCCGCGATTTCTGGCAAAGCAATCGGATAATCCCTATGAACAAAGGTTTTTAATGTGAGATTCTCGATAATCATTCCCGTTTATAACGTAGAGGAATATCTCGGACAATGCTTGGACAGCATTGCACATCAGGATTATTCCGACTACGAGGTCGTCATCGTCGACGACGGCTCGACCGACGGCAGCGCGAGTATCTATGAGCGCTTCGCCGCGGAGGCGGATGTTCCCGTCCGCATAGTCAAACAGGAGAACAAGGGGTTGCTGCTTGCTCGCCGTGCCGGGATCAAAGCCGCCAACGGTGATTATTATTGGCACGTCGACGGCGACGACGGTCTGGCGCCCAATGCAATGTGTGCGGTTTCCGGGATCATTGACGAACTGGATCCCGACGTCGTGTTGATCTGCCTTAGCGAATCTCCGACGTTCGGCTCTGTGCTCCCTGGGGGACTGCCCGGTGAACAGCGTTTCTATACCGGAGAAAGCCTTAACGATGTACGCTCTGCGTTCCTCGATGGATATATTCCTAATATGGTCACTAAAATCGCTCGAAGGTCTTGCGTCGATGCCGATTCAGATTACTCGCCTTATGGGAAGATGCAGCTTGGGGAAGATCAGCTGCAAAGCCTTTACATTCTCGATAATATGAAGAGCGCCGCATGCGTTCGCGAGCCCTTGTATTATTATCGTCCCAACGCAAGCAGCATTACTGCCAATTATCGCGAAGGCCAGATTGCCCAGTACGCCATGGTCAAGGAAGCCGTCCATCGACAGGCCGTCGCGTGGGATTCGAAATGGCCGGGGAATGGATTTGCTGAGACCGCTCTTGTCGGTTATCTGTCTAACGGTTTCTACGACATGCGCAAGAATGCTGATGGCAAGTGGTTTAAAAAGCAGTTCCAGGAGTTCAGGGATACATCGCTGTACGCGGAGGCCATCGGTCGATGCGGGGATTTGAGGCTTGAGCAGCGGATCTTCTTCACTTTGTTGGAAAAGAAAATGGATTATCTTGCGTATGTGTGCCTGGTTGCCTGCCGCGCTGCTACTCCGCTGGCGAGGAGCTTGGCTCGATGAAGATCTTAACTATCAGTTCGGGAGGCATGCCGCAGAGGACCCTATCGATGGCGGGTAGGGGGAACGCGCTCGGCATGGTGTTCTTCCTTGGCGTATGCGCTATTGTTTCGCCCCTCCTCGCCGTTTTCCTCTCCCTTCTCGTCTTTACCGGGGCCCCTACAAAGAAGATGGCGGTTGCCTGCGCCCTTGGGGTTGGGTTTTCCGCTGCGCTTGTCGCCCATGGTATCGTTTACAACCACCCTGTCGATATGACCCGATGGATGGTTGAATGCGGCTACTACGATGGCAGGAACATTCTCTCGATCGGAACCAGCCTGAACGAGGATCACAACGGCCTGCTCGTCTGGAACTTTCTGTGTTGGGTAACCGGGAATATCGGCGACCTCCGACTTCTCCAGTCGCTCGCCGCGTTTTTCGGTTACGGTCTCATCGCTTGGCTGATGATGGACAGGTGTGCCGAGGAGACGACAGATGCATGGGCTTTCCTCCCGCTCATGCTATTCATCTTTTTTGCCGTCCCGGCGCAGCCCCTGATCGGTAACGTTCGCTCGGCTCTCGGCTGCGTGATTTGTGCGGTCGCGATATGTAAGAGGCGGTCTTACGGGTTCAGGGATTCTCTGCCGTCGCTCGTCCTGATCATCGTCGCATGCCTCATCCACAATTCTATGCTGCTCGTCTTGGTTTTGTTCCTAGTTCAGCCGATTCTCGAGCGTAACCCTGTCAGGAATTCGATTATCTGCGTTGTCGCGGTCGTCACCATGATTTCCGTGGCTTCCGTACTTCTCGCGTCCCATTTGTTTGACGGGGTGCCTGTCATTACGAGCGTTCTGAAGAAGGCGAGTTTCTATACCATCGGCACGGAGTGGGATCAAGAGCAGGCGGACAACCTTCTCAGCAATCTGAGCCATGTGTTTTCGTTGCTGCTGCTCGGGGTCCTGCTGCTTAGGATCTACGCCACGAGACAGCATGATGGACGAACGGCGCTCGTTCTTGTTTTGACGATGTGCGTCATCGCGATGGAACTCACCCTCGTTAACGTCGGCAACCGCTTGAAGTTCATTCCGATCTTGATTGGCTCGACATATCTGCTTAACAACAAGGGAAGGGGCCATGCGGTTGATTCGCGATGGCCGATTCTTGCCGATGCCGTTTTGATGTTGCTCGCTATTGCCGTCTGGTTGATCTCCATGGCAAGCTTCATCCCTTCATTCAACTATGTCGAGGTCATGAAGAGCGCCGTTTTCTATCCGCTTCTCCTTTTCTAGAGGTTAAATCCATGTATCAAACTGTCACGGCGCCTCTAATCACGTTTGTTGTCCCCGCTTATAACGCCGTTTCTACCCTAGAGGCAGCCGTTCGCTCGCTTTCTGAGCAGACGTCCGACGATTGGGAGGCCATCATCGTCGATGACGGATCTGTTGACGGTACGGGTGAGATGGCCGATGCGCTCGCGCGGGGCGATGATCGCATTAAGGTTCTTCACCAGGGGAACGCCGGGGTCTCCGCTGCGCGCAATGCTGCTATCGCGGCCGCCAGTGGGGAATATCTCGCCTTCTTGGACGTCGATGACACCGTCGTTCCCAACTTCGTGGAGAAGGCGGGGTCCCTGCTGGGACGCAGGCCTGTCCGCCCCGATGTCGTCGCGCTTGCGTACCGTGCTCTTCCCCGAGGCACGGTCTTCGGGTACGGGCGGTTCCTCGGGAACGCATCGGAGTTCCTCGAGCTATCGCTCGGGAACAGATACGCCACTTTCCCCTGCTGGCTCTTCCTCGTTTCTGCTCGGCTCATCGCGGCGAGTGGGGTCCGGTTCACGGTCGGGAGGCGGACCGGCGAGGACCAGGAGTTCATCCTGAAGCTGCTCTGCTGCGCCTCTATTTGCGAATCTGTCGAAGACAGCGATGTCTACTATCTCTACCGCATGCCTTCCGGGGGCTCGGCCATGGGCCTTAACCTGGAGGGGCAGTTCGATTACCCCCGGGCTATGCGAGACGTTCTCTGCTTCGCCGCCAAGCCTGACGTAGGGATGTCTCCCGATGGCTTGGAGGCAGTCGACCGACTGCTTACTGACAGGTTTGTAGGGGCCTGCGCCTACGCTGCGGAGACTGCGTTCTCCAACGGCGCTTCCGATTCTGATGTCCTTTCCTGGTTGACAGATAGCCTGAAAGGATTTGATTGCCACGGGGCTCTTGAGAACGGCTGTTGCAGGAGCGAGAACCGGCGGTTTCTTCGCCTCTGGCTCGGCTGCAGCGGCATGATTCCGCTGTATATCCGCTTCGGTTTGTACATCCGGTCTATCGGCAGAACCATTAAGTACTGGATTTCACGCCGAGGCACTCGTTAGTTATCTTTGATTGGAGTTTCATTGAACGACAGGCAGATATATATTCTCAGCATTTTTGACCCCACCAACTACGGGAATAGGCTGCAGGCCTGCGCCCTCGAGGCCGCCGTCGCCTCTCTTACCGGCAAAGAGGTTCTTTCGGTCGATTGCCGCCGCCCGGTGAGTAAGCGCGGGGTCTTTAAGATCATGGCGGACCTCAACAGAGTCCGAATCGAGTCGAAGAAGGCGCCCGCCGAGAGGAGGCGGCGTTTCCGAGTTTTTCAGGATGAGTACTGTGCGCCTGTCGTTGAGATTGCCGAGAGGGACGTTCGTAGCATCACTGGTCCCGTCGTGATCGGCTCCGATCAATGCTGGAACCCCGGGTGGGGATTGGGTGCGAGTAAGTTTGGCGCCCAGTGCGCCGTGGGCGTCGACAAGAAAATGGCCTATGCCGCTAGTTTCGGCATCGGCATGTCGGACATGCCTGAGGAGTGGGGTCGGCGCTACTCCGAATGGCTTGGCGGAATCAAGGACATCGGTGTTCGGGAGTTCGCGGGTGCTCAGATTGTCCGCGAGCTTACTGGGCGGGATGTCAAGGTCGTTCTTGACCCTACGATGCTCCAAACTGCCAAGTGGTGGTCCGAGATAGAGGAGCGCCCGATTATTCCGGGCATCGACCTGGAGGGGCCTTTCTGCCTTAAGTATGTCTTGGGAGACGATACAGCTTCGGCAAAGATCGCGGAGCGATGTGGCCGCGACGGCCTGGGGCTGGTGGACTTGACGGATATCCATTTGCCGGTCGGCCCCGCGGAGTTCGTGTGGCTTATTCACCACTCTGCTCTCGTTTGCACTGACAGCTTCCACGCTACAGTTTTCAGTCTCCTTTTCCACCGGCCTTTTGTGATTTACGAACGGCAGGGAAATGCTGGGAATATGTCCAGCAGGTTCGATACCCTCCACGCTTTGTTTGGGATTAACTCCAACCGCGCCGGTAAGGATTGCTTCCGCGAGCGCTGCGTCGATGAGTTCGATTGGACCGGCTTCGAGCGAGAGCTTGAGGAGAAGAGGAATGATTCCGTCGCATGGCTTCGCGCTGCCCTTGCCAGCTTATAGGGTGGTTATGTCCAGTGAAATCTGAAACTCTATCTTCGGGAGATACTGTCCATGGTTAGTCAACGCAAGGCCGGGGCGATTCTCGGGTACGCGAACATCATCGTTAAGAATCTCGTCAACCTCGTCTATACCCCGATGCTCCTCGCTTTCGTGGGTCAGGCGGACTACGGCGTTTACCAGACTGCGAATTCCTTCGTCTTCTCCCTAACGCTTCTGACGTTTGGTTTCTCCGAGGCGTATATCCGCTTCTATACGCAGAAGAAGGCTAAGGGGACGGAGGAAGACGTCCGATCACTCAATGGCATGTACCTTGCGCTATATGCGATGATCAGCTCCATTGCACTGGTGTTGGGACTGCTCTTTGCTGCGAACGTTGGGCTATTCTTTTCTGGCAGCTTTACGTTCGACCAAGTCGGGCTTGCGGGCGAGCTCATGGCTATCATGGCGGTGAACGTGGCGGCGGTGCTGTTCTCGACTGTGTTCGACGCATACATCATGGCCCACGAACAGTTCAAGTTTCAGCAAAGCCGTCAGATGTTCACCACGTTAGCGACACCGGGTATCGCTTTTGTCTTGCTCAACTTTGGTATGGGCGCGGTCGGTGTAGCGCTGGCTCAGCTCGCAGTCACCTTGACTCTGCTCGCCCTCAACATGCATTATGCTGTGTCGAAGCTCGGTATGCGATTCAGTCTCAGGAGGTTTGACGGAGCCCTGTTCCACGCGGTCGCAGCTTTCTCGGCCTGGATATTCGCCAACCAGGTTTGCGATTTAGTTAACCAGAGCGTGCCCAATATGATGCTCGGCGCGCTCACGAACGCAGTCACTGTATCTGTTTTCGCTGTGGCGCTGCAAATCCGTCAAATCTTTTACTCGCTCTCGACAACAATGTCGAGCGTATTTGTGCCCAAGATCAATAGGATCGTCGCTGAATCGGATGACAATGGAGTGCTAACTCGGCTCATGACGCGCGTAGGGCGCTACCAGATGTTCCTCTTCTGCTGGGTGTACTGTGGATTCGTCCTGCTTGGACGATTCTTCATTACCAAGTGGGCGGGTGAGGGCTTCCTTGATACTTACTATCTCATCTGTGCGATGACGCTGCCCGTGGGCGTGCCGCTTTGTCAGAACACGGGAATCGAGATCCAGCGCGCTAAAAACAGGCATAGGGCGCGTTCAGTGGTTTACCTCTGTATGGCTTGTCTCAATGTTCTTTTTACATGGTTTGCCTCGCCCGTTCTCGGATACTGGGCGCCCGCTATCGCTTACATCGCGAGCATCGCCTTGGGTAACGGTCTCTTTATGAACTGGTACTATCAGGCGCGTATCGGACTGGACATGGCTTATTTCTGGAAGAAGAACCTGCCTGTGGTCTTGGCTTCCGCTGTGGTCTTGGCCGCATGCATGGGGCTGGCTCTGCTGCTGCCCGTGACTAGCTGGCTGCTTTTCCTGGCTTGGGGCGTCGTCTACACCGTGCTTTTCGCTGCCGCAATGTGGCTCTTCGTTCTCGATTCAAGCGAGAAGTCGTCGATCGCGGCTAAATTGCCCTTCCTGCGTTAGGAGGTTTTTTTATGCTTAAGTCCCTTCCGAAGATCACGTTGCTGGGAGATGCGTGCTGTGGTTGCGGCGCCTGTGCCGCGAGGTGCCCGAAATCCTGCATCGGGATGATTACCGACGGCTGTGGCTTCCCCACGCCAATGGTCAATTTAGATGTCTGCATCGGCTGCGGGGGTTGCGATTCGGTGTGTCCCGCAATGGGGGAGCGCCCCAAGGATGGCGCGCAGTCCGTTCTCTGGGCGAAGTCGAGGGACAGGGGAGAGAGACTTGCCTCCTCTTCGGGTGGGGTCTTCGGGCTGCTCGCCCTTGACGTTCTTGCGGATGGCGGCGTCGTGTGCGGCGCCGCTTGGGATGAGGGCTGCAGACATGTGCGGCACGTGCTCGTTGAAGACGGGTCAGATCTCGATTCCGTCATGCGTTCCAAGTATGTGCAGAGCTCGGTCGGCCGCAAGGCCTACGAGGGCGTGCGGGAGGCTCTGCGCGGTGGCAGGCGAGTGCTCTTCTCCGGCACCGCGTGCCAAGTTGCGGGCATGAGGTCCTACCTTGGGAAGCTCGCCGACTCAGACGGTTTCCTCTCGGTGGATGTCATTTGCCACGGCGTCCCCTCGCCGCTCCTCTGGGAGAAGTGGGCAGCATATAAGGAGGTCGGTGTGGGCGCGGCGCTGCGCGCGGTGAACATGCGGAGTAAGGCAACCGGATGGCTGTCTTACTCCGCATCATACGCGTATGCGCATGATGCGGAGAAAGATGTCGCGAGGGCTTCGTCCGCGGCGGCCGACAGCTGCATCTTCGTGGATGACTGGTACATGAAAGCGTTCCTTGCTAATGCTAGCTTAAGACCCTCGTGCTTTGCTTGTCGTGTCAAGCGCTCGTGCGGCTCAGACGTCACGTTGGGGGACTTCTGGGGGATCCAGTCGTCGCACCCTGAGGTCGACTACGAGGGCGGGGTTTCCGCGGTGCTGTGCAACACCTCAAAGGGCCTTGCTGCAATTGAGAGGCTTAAGTCTGGAATTGAGTGGGGCGAGTCTTCCCTCGAGAAGGTGTTGCCTGGCAATCCTAGCCTGGTTAGGCCCGTTGTGCCTTATGAGAGACGCGGCGAGTTCATGGCCGACCTCGAGTGCGGGAGAGGAATCGATGAGATGATGGCTGTGTATGGCTTTGAACCCTCCCTCGCCCAGCGCGTACGTAGCAAGCTCGGGGGAGTCAAACGAAGGTTAAAGAAATTGCTGGGGAAGGCTTAATGAACTGTGACAAAAATATGTCTGTTGGTGATGGAACTGTCATGGCTGAGGACAAAATCGTGTTTACTGGATGCAAGCATGCATATCTCGTCATGGCTCATAAGGATGACGAGACCCTCCGTACGCTTCTGAGGACCCTTGATGACCCCCGGAACGATATCTTCATCCACATGGATGCTAAGAATACCGGATGGGATGAAAACAGAGCGCTGGCTTCCATTGATAAGGCGGGAATCTTTTTCGTTCCCCGTATTAGCGTCACATGGGGAGGCTACTCGCAAATCGCCTGTGAGCTTGGCCTGCTCAACGCCGCTGTTGACAAGGGGCGTTACACCTACTATCACCTTTTGAGCGGGCAAGACCTTCCCATCAAGAGCCAGGATCGGATCCATTCTTTCTTCGATTCCTGCGGGGGCAAGGAGTTTGTTCGTTTCGAAAACCACAATAGGGACTATGGGAGTAGGATCGGCGGCCATGTAATCTGGAACGCCTTCGGGAAGAGCAAGACCCAAATTTTTTTTGCGAAAGGTGGACAGTCTTTTGGCGAGGCTTCTGCAACTCTATAGGAAGCCTGCTGAAGGCCTTAAGCTGATGAAAGGCGACAACTGGTTCTCTATAACTGATGAGCTCGCTCGATACATCGTAGAGAACGCTTCTCTGGTACGGTCAGTTTTCTGGGATTCTATGTGCGGTGACGAATTGTTTCTGCAGACCTTTGCCTGGAATACAGGCAAGCGGTTCGATTTCTATCGAATGCCCGGGGAGGACAATACGGACGGCATCATGCGCATGATTGATTGGGGCGAGGACGAGTCCCCGCGAGTGTTGTCTATGGATGATCTAGATTCGATTTCGGATTCAAAGATGATGTTCGCCAGAAAGTTCGACTTCGAGATCGATTCCGATATCGTTCGAGCGGTTGAACAGCTCGTCTGCTAATCCTTCGTGCCTTCTCCGTGCCGGTCCGACAATGGGTTTCTGCCAGTTGCTGCCAGCCTCCAGCTTTGCGCTGCCGAGCCGTTCGACTCGTACAGCTGGACGTTGGCGCCGCTCGAGAAGTCGGCGCAATCCACGTCGAGCGCTAGCCCCGACGCCGCGCACATGATCTCGTAGGCGCCCGCGCACTCGTCGTAGGAGATCATGAACCGCTGGGCCCCCGAGCCGTTGGCCTCCCATAGCTGGGCGTTGGCGCCGTTGGACCTCGAGGCTTCTGAGATATCGAGCATCGCCGTGCCCAGCCCTCTGTTGCAGATCATGTATTCGCCGTCGGGGACGCTCTGCACTGGCTTTACTTGAGCGGCTTGATATTTGGCAGTGCAGTCGTACTTTACTGTCAATGTGCTGTTCGGCAGAGTAGCGACATTGGAGGTTGCGGCCAGCACAACCTTGGCGCCTTGGACTTTCCACCTCCTCTGATTCATCGCATACGCAACAATCCCGTTCTGAATCCCCGAGATGCTGGGCGGAAACAACTGGTTGTCGGCGTCAATGGAAAAGCTCTCTTCCCTGGCATCTAGGTGCTGCTGAATGCGGTCGGCATACTTCTCGACCCATTCATCTGCCTTGCCGTTTCGCACAAAGTAATTGTTGGACAGGTCGGTTGAGCGGTAGGCGTAGCCGTCCTTTTGGTAGTTAGCCGTGTGGTCGGAGTGGGCGATTGTCATGAGCTCGTCGGTCAGGCCAAAGTACAGATGGCGCTGGTCTAGGTCTCCGTACCAGTTGTCGCTGGTGTCGTCCCAGGTTAGGTCCATCTGGCACCATTTGCCTTCGATCTTTACGGCGTTCCAGGTGTGGCCGTTTCCGGTGATGCGGCCGTTGGCGATGCCCGCGGCGTCAAGGAGCTTGGAGTAGATGCACTGGTAGCTCTCGCAGGTGCCCTGGTGGCGCGTGAGGCCACTTTCAGCCGAGCACCAGTTGAGGTTGTGGTCGTACTCCAGCTGGTCGAGCGTCCAGTCGTGGAGCCACAGGGCGCGGGCGTAGTCGGACCCGTCGGTATCGGCGCTGCATTTGTCGACTGCGGACTTCACGATGGCGCTGACCGCCGGATAGGCGTCGTCGTTCGCGCTCGCAAACACGTTTGAGCGCAGATAGTACACGCCGGCCGCCTTATCCATCAGGTAAAAGCGCAGGTAATAGGTGCCGCTAGCGGTCATTTCGAACTGGTAGTCGTGCGATGTGCATTCGCCGGTGTATTGCTGCCACTGGTTACGGCTGGGGTCGGCAACGCTTTCGCTGCTACCGTCGGGATCCATATACGTCGGTGCGTCCATGCGGAATTGGTACGCACCGCTTCCGCCCGTCGCAGTCACATGGAACGTGGTCTCCTGGCCGAGCCTCGGGTCGTTCCATTGGACGGTGAGCGTGATGTCGCCGCTTTGCGCGGTGGTGCTGTGCTGGTAGTTCGCGGCCGCGTTCGCCGGTTTGATTTCAAATGGGATCGCGCAGGTGCCGCTGTAGTTCTGGTCGTCGGCGGTCACAACGGCGGTCGCCTGACCGATGGCTACGTTGTTCTCGTAGGCGACAGTGTACTGGTCGCTCGGCACGGTCGACGACGTGACGGTGGGCATCACGGGATTGCCCGTGTAGCGAATGTCGGTGTCCTCGATACTGAACATGCTGGCGTCGATCGGCTGCGTTGCGTTGGCCGTTACATTGGTGCCGGAGGCGGCGCTGATTTGATCGTTTGCCCGGGCTTGGCCCGACGTGGTTTCGGCTGGGCTCTCGTTAGGTTTGCCGGCGCTTTGCGCGGCGGGTTCTGGCGCACTGGCGATTTCGGCAAGCGCGGGTGACGGGATAAAACCAACCGTCATTACGAGCGAGAGCGCGATGGAAAGGACGCAGGAGGCAGGCTTACGCATGACGGCCCCTTTTCTGTAATCGGAACAGGTACGATTCTGCAAGCGTACCGGCATTTCAACGATTGCAGTATAAACGAAAAACCGCAGGTTGTAGACGAGTTTGGCGTGTTTCAAGGGCGCGGTAAGCATTTGCCGTTCCAAGCGATGTTGCGAACGCAGACTGGTGATTGCTTGCTGGCTTGTGGTGGTGTTTGGGTTGCTAAGCGAGGGCTGCTTGTTGCGTGGGTTGGTTTTATTGGTGTGGGTTTGGACACTGTATGGAGATGACGATGGCTGGAGCGGGGTAGGGAGTTGTGGTGCGGATTGGGGATGCTGGGTGGCTGGCCGATTGCGTGCAACGGCCTAACGCGTTGTTTGCGGTGCACGGCCAATAGATCTCTGTAGGGGGCCTACCCAACGTAAGGCGTCTGAAGGCATTTCCCTGGAAGCTCGGGCTTCCTGGATATCTTGGCGATTAAGATGCGCCCCATGCTCAGCCGGCATATAGAATGGACTGTGGACGTGACGATTGCCTGCTGCTGACATGTTGGTTAATCGACGATGATGGCAGCGACGGAGATTGATTGGGGCAGTCGGCATGTTCGCGAGCGAAAAGGCGGCCCTGCTCGGCGATGTGCCGACTTTTATTGTAGCGAAGGCGTTGGTGACGCCGAGAGGCGGCAAGGCCGACAAAACTATTGCGAAGGCAAGGGATCAACATGGCATTTGAAGCACGTCAGAGTACGGTTGGAAAGCTGCTTAATGACTCAATCTATAGAATCCCTCGCAATCAGCGCGCTTACGTGTGGGATGAGCATAACTGGAAAGATCTATTCGAAGACATCAAGCTTGTGACAGAGGAAGTTGCTACGTCGCATTTCATCGGTTCGATAGTGCTGATGGAGGAAGAAGAAGAAGACAGCCTCGGGGTTTTTACAATAATTGATGGTCAACAAAGAGTTATTACCCTAACGCTCTTGCTGTCTAGCCTCATGTTCGCTTTCAAGAAAAGGAATATGATTAACCACGCTAATGGCACAAAAAAATATCTAGTGGCGATAGATACTAAGGATGTTGAGCACGCGATCGTCGCTCCGGAGAATCATTTATCATTAACGAGGATCGTCGAAGGAGTAATTGCTATCTCTCCTGAAGATGCGGCTGCCATGTCTGCTGTGGCTTTCTCGAAGAGCAAACGCGCGTCCGGATCAAAAGACGAACTGATCGTTAAAGCCTTCCAATATTTCAGTGCAAGTTTCGCCAAGATGAAGGATGAGGAGTTGCTGGCCTTCAGGGATGCGGTCATTTCTGTCGCATATGTAAACATCAAATCATCGTCTGAGGAAGATTCGTACACAATATTCGAAATATTGAATGCGCGAGGTATCGAGCTTGAGGACCATGAGCTTCTGAAGAACTATATTATGCGCTATATCCATCCTATAGAAAAGCGCGATGATGCAAAACAGGTATGGTCGGAAATTGAAGCAACAGTCGGCTCGAACATGAAAGCTTTTTTGCGTCACTACGCAATTCAAAAATATCGCCTAGGTCAAGGCGACAAGGATGGAGCATATAAGAAAATAAGGGATTTTACGGATCCAAAGAAGGCTGCTGATCTTCTCTATGATTTAAGGCTAAAAGCCGGATATTATGCAGAGATTGTCGAGCCAACCAGCGATGACAGAAATGCGGAAATCTTGAGTTTCTTAAGAACACACAATGTCCGCGTCTTCAGGCCGCTTCTTATGAGTTTAATGCACGCTCGCGAAATAGAGCAGCTAACGAGCGAGCAGTATGATGATGCGATTGGATTTATTTACCGGTTCTATATTTGCTATAAGATAATCGGGGGAATGGAGTCGAACCACCTATCGGATTCGATCGTGAAACACTCATACGCAATCGAGTTGAACTGCACCCAGCAAGTGTTAGATGAGTGGAAAAATAGTTTTAACGAAAAACTGCCTTCAGAAGAAACATTTCGAATTAATCTCCTTTCGCTTGGATGGTCTCATTCGTGGCCGTTGTATAGCGAAACAAAGTTGAAGGATCGCTGCAAGTTGGTCCTTGCCTTGCTCGAGGAGCTTAAGTCTGGTGTTAGGGTTTCTGAGGCATTCACAATAGAGCACATTCTTCCGGATTCGCAGGCTCAGGAAAACTCGATTATTGGGAACTTGCTCATGCTAGAAGAGCGACTTAACGCGAAATGTAAAGACAAATCGCTTAAGGAAAAGCTGCCCATATACGCTGAATCGCGTTATGCCACTACAAGAGCTTTTGCTAAACGCTATGCGAATGGTTGCTTTGACGTTAAGAAGCGCGTTGATTTTATCGCGAAAGATTTGTTTGAAATGGTCATCCACTAGCTTGCACCGCGCGGCCGCGGCGCTTGAGCTCGTCAAGAAGTGCATCGACCCGGCGATAAGGCGGCAGGCCGAAGGGTTCGAATGGGATCCGAAAGCGCTGGAGTAGGCTCTCGCGTGGCCATAGGAAAGGTAAGGGTGGAAACCGATGGCGGACAAGGAGCGACCAAGGTGAACGAGGATGACATCATCGGCGTCGTGAGGGAGTACCTCGAGGACAAGGAGAACTCGTACGCCCTCATGCTTACCGGGGAATGGGGATGCGGGAAAACCTACTTTGTCGAGCACGCACTGACCGAGAAGCTGGAGGAGGATGAGAGCCGGCATCCCGTCGTGGTGGCGTCCGCCTACGGCGCCAAGGACTTAGCGGAGCTCTGCGGGGCGATTGAGTCTGGTTTCATCTCGAAATACGCCATAGGGTGCGCGGCCGGCGGGGAGAGGGGCAGGTGGGATTCACTCGTCGGGTTCGCCAAGGACACGGGAATATCGTTCCTCGGGAAAAAGATCAGGGAGCTGGAGAAGAAGGCGGGCGTCGATCTCAAGATGGCGCCGCTGAATGCCGTGAACCTCATCATCGGCCCCGAGACCCTCCTCGTCATAGACGACGTGGAGAGGTGCGACATGGGCATTCGCGAGCTGCTCGGGGCGGTCGACCACCTCGTCGTCGGCTGCAGGAAGAAGGTCCTCCTCGTCTGCAACGAGGATGAGTGGAGGAAAGGGCTAGGACCGAAGGGGGAGAAGGGGACGACCAGGGAGTACGAGAGCCTCATCGAGAAGACCGTCTGGCGGAAGTGCCGGTTCAGGCCCTCGGTCGGCTCGGTTGTGGAACGCGTTCTGGGAGGCGTGCTGGGCGGCATCTACCCAGGCGCGCTCGAGGACGCCGTTTCGGCGATTGAAGGAAGCGAATCGCCGAACTTGCGATCCCTCAGCAAGATGCGCCCCGTGCTGGTCGGGATGAAGGAATCAGGGTTCTTCGCTGAACCCACCGACCCGGAGTCTGCCAGGGCAGTTTTCAAAGAGGCTTTCGGCTTTGCAGCGGGGGCGGCGAAGGGGATGCGCATCGGGCCTCCGTCAAGCCGGGAGGATTCCATCCTTAGGGGTGGCATTTTCGAGTCGCGCCGGCTCAAATACGCCGCTCTGGACTTCATCCCCCGCTTTTTCGAGAGGTGTGAGGGGGTCGATTCCAAGCATGTTCGTTCCTGCCTGGAAGATTACCTTGCGACCTTTCATCCCGACGGGCCGGCCGCGCGGAAAGCTATTGAATGTATCGACGGCATCAGACACGCCACTTTCCGCGATGCCGATGTCCCTGGCATGGTGGAGACTATAGTCGCCGGGATTGTCCCCGGGGACGGGAGCCGCGGCTTGTCGTTCGACGTCTATCCCGACGTCCTGCGTGCCGTCAAAGGCATTGCGGGGGAATTTGCTGACGCCTTTCCCGAAGGGGTCGCGCCGCTCGTCAAGGCGATGGAATCCTCCATTGGACGGGATCCCGAGTCTGCAGTGAGGTCAATCGGAAAGAATCGAGTCGCATGGCAGGAGATCCCTTTCGACTCGAGCGAAGCGCATGAGATTCCGGCTTTGGAGGAGGTCGACAGGCTGAGGGAGCTCGCCTTGACGACGCTACGCGAACGGGAGTCGGAGTCTCTTGGCAACGTCCTGAAAAACGCCCCCGACCAATTCGCGACGAAGCTCTATCTGGCTTTCTCGAAATCAGATGACTGGTCGGAACCCATCCTGTCGCTCATTTCCCTCGACACTTCCCTCCTCGCGAGGGCGATGGAGAAGATGCCTCCCGAAGATATTCGGCTTGTGCACAGTGTCCTTTTTCCGGGCGACCACATGAGGTCGTGCACGGCCTCGCTCGAGGGCGAGGACAGGAAGGCCCTCGTAGCTTGGGCCAAGAGGCTCGGATCGGAGATCGGCAAGGTCGAGACCATGGAGTATTACCAAAGGATCTATTTCGACGCCATATCCAAGAGTCTCGAATGTCTTGCCGATATCTAGGATCCGCAGCTTTTGCCAAGTTGAAACGTGGCTTAGGATTTGCAGAAGATCTTCTAATGGCAGTCTTACGACAAGGACGAGGATGCCCTAATGCCTTGCCCAGGCTCCATCCAGCTCCGCCGCGCAGCTCTCGAACACGCACCTAACGGCGGCCATTTCCGACGGGGTCACGCGCCCTCCGCTCGCCTTATCCGAGGGCCTATGCGGCGGGGCTTGACTTCGAGGACGT
The DNA here is from genome assembly GCA_902490565.1 of uncultured Collinsella sp. Lineage (GTDB taxonomy): Bacteria > Actinomycetota > Coriobacteriia > Coriobacteriales > Coriobacteriaceae > Collinsella. The sequence goes on from CABUEK010000012.1 coordinate 17,691, forward strand.
CGTCGACTCGTCCCTCGAGCTTGTAAGGCTTGCTGAGGTAGGCGGACTAGAGTAAGAAAAGAGAAATCAAAAGGCGAATTTATCGCGAGGAGCAAAATGTCCCAAATAAATCAGATCCAAGAAGAGCTAAGGCAGATCGAAGGCGGGCGTTTTCAAACACTAGCAAATCAGTATCTATATAGGAGATATTCGCTTAACAACAACATTGAATTAGGATCCCAATGCGGCACGGATAAAACCACGACCGGAGTGCCAGACATGTACTCCGTAGGAGAGAATGGACACTACCTCTTCGCGGCATACACAACCTCTAATTCCGACATCCGCAATAAGCTGCTAAATGATGCTAAAGACTGCCTCGACAGGAGCAAAACCGGAATCAATCCGCAACTCATAGATCGAATCATCCTGTGCCACACATACTTTCGCCTTTCACCTCTGGTACTCGAGGAGGTCCGTGCCATCGATCCACGGATAGAAATAATCGGGCCAGAGACAATTGCGAGCGACCTTGATGGAAAATACCCTGCGCTAGCGCATACGGTATTGGGCGTTCCACTCGGAAAGGGATCATTCATCGCCCCAGACCGCTTCATCGAGCGAAGCCTGAACGACCGTTTCTCAACCGACCTGTCGAAGCTCCTCATGCACAGGGATTCCGAGTTTTCAGTCATCGTCGAATCGATAGAGCAAAACAAGGCAGTGGTGATTCAGGGGCAGTCTGGATCGGGGAAAACCAAGATCGCCCTCGACGCATGCCTCTCATTCAGCAAACGGCATCACTGGGATCTTCTTATCTTGGACTCTAGGTATTCATCGCATCTCGACGATGATATCGAGCTGATTTTGTCGGAGTCGGAAAACATTATCCTTCTAGTCGATGATGCAAACGGCAACCTGTCACTTGAGCACTTGCTGGGAATCTGTTTGGAAAACAAAAAGCTAAAGATTGTCCTCACCTGCAGGAAGATGCACCGAAGCGAGTTGACCGCAAAAATCGGCAGTTATCTAAATTTCAGAGAAATAGAGCTGGAGCCTCTAACCGCGGAAAATATAGAAGCGATACTCGAGACCGAATACAACATAAAAAACATAGCACTGAGGGAGAGAGTATCGGCAATCGCAAACGGAAACCTGCGCTTGGCTATCATGGCAGCAAGCCCCATAGCAGACGGCAATTTCGAAGCCATCCAAGAGCCATACGATCTTCTGAACATCTATATGAATTCCGCCTTAGCTGGGTACTCCAGCAGAGAGCAACGTCTCGCAGAGATCCTTGCAATCTACGACTGCTGCGATCTTATTGAAGGAGACCCTTGTTATGAGGATCTCTTGGGCTTGGGGTACGACGACGCCGAGATTCGGGATTTTGCATCCAGATTGAACGACCAGGAAATCGTCACGATCCTTACCTCAGCCGGTGGCGTGCTAGCCATAAGGATGGAAGAGCAGAATCTTCGCGACTTCTTGATATGCCGCCACTTCGCAAAAGAAGGGAACGGCAGTTTTGCAGATTTCATTCTGCATACCGCAGAAATGCCGAACGCGCCGTATCTCAAAGCCGCCAAGTCAATGGCTGAAGTATGCGGAAGTGCGAGCGTGTACGACTATCTTCGAAGGGAATGCGAGAAAGCTTGGGATGAAATAAAGAATCGGGATGAGCGAATTGCCGATCAGTTCATAATCACATTCAATCAACTCCTCCCCGTACAGGCGCTCGCCTTTGCCTCAAACCGCATCGAAAGTGCTGCTTGCGCTGACGTATCGGAAGAAATTCTCGGCATGAATTCGACATCGGACGGATCTATGCCCCTGCATATTTCCGTATCCCTGATGAACTCGAGCGAGTATTCGCAAACAGCCTCCGAGTTGTTCGTGAAGTGTGTAGAAAGAGGCACAGAGCGGGCGGCCGAGTACAACTGGGCATGCGGGCAAGACGGCGCTTTCGCTTACGATTTCGATCGTACGGGATTCGATTTGGAAAACAGCAAACTCGATGCCCTCGCTCAAAAATATCAACAATCGCATTCCCGCAATGTTGCAGCATGTCTGATCGTCTTGACGAGTTCATACCTCTCTTCAAGGGTCCAGCGCGTTCGGCAAAACGGCATAACGTACACATACAACACCCTGATCTTTAATTTCACATCAGAGCTGGCCGAGCTCCACGCCCATTGCTTCCGGGCGCTCTCCGTTCTAGTCGAAACCGAATTCAGCAGGCAAGTTAGATCCACCTTTCGGCAGCACTTCTCGTTCTATGGCAAAGAACCTGAAGCGGAGCATGCAGAAAACATGCATTCGGTGCTCTCGATGATCGAAGATCTATTCCCCAAATATATAAGCGAAGACTCGACAATCGATCTCTCATGCAGCTTAAGCATCAACCAGATTTACGAAACATGCGCGCAGAATCCCCCTCTGAGCCTCGATGGGTTCCGCCAGAGCACATTCGACGCACTTGGCCTGGAGAACTCCGAGTCTCTCGTAGAGAAAGAACCGAGGATATCCGCGGAAGAGTTACCGCTAGAACGACTGACCGAAGCCCTGGGAAAGCTAGCCGAAGATTATGAGATTTCCGATAAAGAGTGGGAGTCGGGCAGGGCTATCGGAAAAGTCCTTCTGGAAATCGCCAAAAGGACCCCAGATACTGCCTCAAGCATAATCGCACGCAATATCGCTTCGTCGCCCTCGACGATCCCCGTCCCGTACGAAGCACTTGACCATCTTGCTGAAACCATCGGCAGGAAGGTCCTTAGAAACGAGCTGGGCGCGGTGATCGACGTGAGTGACCATCCGGCCCTGTTTGACTATCTTGATTTGCTAGCAATAAAGAACGGGCCCGACAAGGAGGAGCTCGACGAGATCCTCGCAAGACTCGATGACGGCAGAACGCATCTCTGCTTGGAAGATTTGGAGATAGTCGAGCCAAAGCATCCTGGCTATATCCTCAAATATGCTTCTAGGTTTTCCGAACGCACTCACAATGATGGGGTTTGGCGGTTTTTCGGCAACTGCGGAGACGAAAAGCGCGTCTCCGCTCTAGATTCGTACTTCGGATCCAATCCCTTACCGGCTATCAACCTGTATTTTCTCGCACTTGAAGGACGCCCTTCTTTCGACTATAACCTCGCTTTCCTACGCTGCCTTTTACGCCTTGACAGTTCAATGATTGACCGTTTTTTGGAATACGCTGCCAGCCTCGACTACCGACAAAGGCACGATCTCCTGCGAAGAATCAGCTCGTTTTGGACCGTCCAGGACAATCGTGCTTGGAATCTGCTGAAAGCATTGATCGATGAAGTGCTGAGCGAACCACTCGGTAGGTTTGAAATAGCCGCTTTGTTTCCCGTTCGTGACGCAAATGCGCTCTCGAGCGATATTTTTTGGGAGCGCCTGGAATATATCATCCGCGAAAGGATCGCCGACGCAAATAGTCTCGATAGAATTAGCTGGGCCTTGTCCGATTGCAATGACGAGGCGAGGGTCAGGGCTATCACCCTCATTCTGTCGCTCGATAAAGACGGGATATCGATCAACGATTTGGATCTCCGTCGATCTTCAATGAGCGGGTCTCCAGAAAAAGGCTTTATTCCAGCAAAGCTCAAGGAGATTGAGGCGATTGAATCGATTGCTGCTCAGCTGCCCGCAGGTGTTGAATATTTAAAACACAGAGAATGGCTGTTAAAAGTGAGGTCTTCAATTGAAAGAGACATCGAAGACGAAAAGTGGAGGCTATTCCACGGCAGGCAGTAATCGACTTTAACACCTAGAATTAGGAAAAGCCTCGGGGGCTCCTGCCTAGCCCTTCGACCTGCACTGCGTGCAGAAGACAGTCGAGGACGAACCGTGGTGCAGCTCCATGAGCTCGAGCTGCATCGCCCTGATCAGGTCGTCGAGCTTGTTCAGCAGCCACTCGTCGATGTTTGTGTCAACGGCCAGCTGAATACTGTTCAGTTTTACGCTACCACTGACAGCGAGGCCGAAGTGGCTCGTTGCCATTTCGAAGCCGCGCGCGCGGCGCGGAAGGGCGGCGTGGACCCCGAGTCCACTGCCTGCAAGCTCGACAAGATGATTTGGTTGCTCTGCACAGGCGACTTCTACCGCGAAGGGGGTCTAAAGCTCTTTTCAACCAATGCACTTGTTGAATCGAACCTGAGCGCCTATTCGGGGGATGGCATTTAAATTGGAGCCACTTTCAGAAAAGCGGCGCTGCAAACGCATGCCAAAACTGGCAAATTATTATGAAAGGTAATCTTATGGTAAACGCAGAGGAATCAACTAAGGCCGGTCTATCGCGCTTGCAAGACGACGCAAGGCCGACTATTTGCAGCGACTCTCTCGAACTTATTTCGAATATCGCAGAGGTTGGCCTGGACGAAATTCTCCAAAACGAGTTCTTGAAGGACATCCCCGTCATCTCAAGCCTAGTGAGCATCTACAAAATCGGAAACAATATCCACAATGCGCATCTGCTGAAGAAGTATGCGTGTTTCCTCGATGAGTTCAACCGCGACTCTTTTGAAAATGGCTCATGGAACAAGTACAAGCAATACTTTGAAGAGTCAAATAGGAAGCGCGATATTGAGTACCTGCTTATCCTGCTCGAAAGATACATTGAGGAGGACAAAGCGCGGCGACTAGCAAAGATTTATGAGGCCTACCTAGATAAAGAAATTAGCTGGGACGATCTTCGTTTGTTTGCAGAGACTTTGGACAGATTTCTACCTGGAGACTACGAAATGCTTCGAGAAAAGGAAACTTTTCAGACGCTCAGAGGCAGAGATGCAGAAGTTCTTCTTCGATTAACCGGGCTGGGATTGCTGATTGAGGATATCCATCGGCAGCAGTGGGACGTAGTAGATACGACGCTCATCTTCGACGATCCCGACGAAATTGAGAAAGAAGAAAGGGTTTATCGTAGGACCGAATTTGGAAACAGGATGGTATCTATACTTGGCTAGCTACTGCAGACAACAATCTGAGCGCGCTCTTGTCGTCTTGGTTAAACTGCTCGGATCTACCAGTGATTTTTACTGCATTAGGCATTCGGAAAGGGAATCGGTTCTTCACGATTCGCATCCTTTCTAGTGCTGCCTTTATTTAATGATCGAGATATGCTCGGCGACTGCGGTGTTCTGCCCCTTAGGTTACAGACGGTTGTTTCTATTGAGCTTCCAGAGGAAATACATGGGGTTCTCTTTTGCCTTGGCTTCTCGCAAGAAATCTGCGGATTGAGATGCAACGGCCCCTATGCCGGCAGCCCCGAGGAAGGCCATGGCATCAGAAGGTGATGCGATTCCGTATTGCCCCAATGTAAAGCTCGCAATTCCGATAGCGGCTTCAATGCCTGCGGAGGTGACTAATCGGGATCGCTCGTTTTTCATCACTAAAGATATCTTGTGAAGCTCGGGCTCTATTAGGTCGTTCTTCAGGTCAGCTAATGTCGAGGTGTCGATGGGCCTTTCGCTCAGGCCTTTGGACAAGGTATCCCTAAACACAAGAAACGACTCTTCGTTTCTAATGCGGCAATCAAGGATGCTACGCAACGTTGCATTTTCAGCAATGGGGAGGGGGCAAGATAACCGGCGAATGGGTATGGTCTGATCTTTTCGAGGATAAAGGGTGGAAGTTGCGGACTCGAGGAACTCAATCTGAGCTGGACGAGTGGTTAAATACGAGCTATTCGAAAAATAGGGATTGACGAGGGCTTGAAAGCAATCGTCCAACAAAGGCAGTAGGATAGTCGAGATGCCGCCTTTCTTCAGCATGTCTCTATCCAATCGCGTTTCGCCTTGGCTTGCATAGAGCGATTCGTATTCAGACGGGATTACCAGGAAATCGACATCCATCTCATCATGGGACCCATATGCATCCATTCCCTCAATCGCTACACACAGATTCCCATCTGGTGCTTGTTTTAAAGTGCACGAGGTAGAGGAACAGAATTGTCGTACGAGTTCATCCCAATAACTCGATATCAATCCTTTTGCTTTTGATTCTCTTTCGATTTGTCGCGCTAGGCAATCTTTGCAAAGAGGAATGTAATTGCTCGAAAATCCGAGTATTCCAGCTTTGACTATGTCTTCGACTCGCATGGTCAAATAGATCCCGAATGCAAGTTCATCGACTGAGGCATAATCATCGTGCCCCATTTCGAATGCCGATTCTATAGGGCAATGAATCAGTGTTTTATCTGCATACAATGCTGAGAACTTTGCCAAATGGTAAATGTTTTGCTCTCGACAGGCATAGTCAGTGCAGGGGAATTTGCCTCCTTCAAGGGTGGAGTCAACAGAAAAATTGAACTGGGATTGATTTTCGATTTTTTCGATTGGGATAAGGGGTGCAAGGCCCCTAATAAAGGCGTCGAACCTCCTTTGCCCCAGTTCTTCTAGGTACGCAATTATTTCGGCAAGAGAGCTGTTCTTGAATGCGGCTAGATAAGAATAAAGGTCATCGTATGCATGAGTCGCCATTTCGCTCACCTACACTTTCGGAAAGAGTTTTGCGTCGTTATTTCCGAGGCGTCGTTGGGCTCGCAATCGACTCTAGTGTGCAGCTGCTTCTCGACGTACTCCCTCATGTTCTGCCTCCACATGTAACTAATTGATTTGCTATGTGCCATTATGAATGGTATATAGCAAATCAATTAGTTACATTTAATGGAGCATTGCGAGCGTGGCGCGCGCAAAGAAGAGTCGTTGTATGGAGGCTTCCGGCAACGGCCTTTTGTACGTCCGTGACTGTTGGGTGCTATCGCGGATGACGTCATTGTTGCCTGTACTCTCGATCCAAGGATGTAATTACGGAAGTGCGGGGAAAATCGAGAACCTTCGAGCACAACGCGATTTTTAGCACCAAAACCGCAGTTCGCGGAAGCGAAAACTGGGGCCTGGTTAGCATTTCTTCGATTTTCCCCGCACCTCCGAATTTGACCCCTTGCCGCACCTTGATCACGTCTTCAAGTGGCTGGTTCATCGCTAATGGAGTTTTCTGCGGTGCTTGAATTGCGGTGTTGTGATTAGGGCAAAAGGCTCTTGGCTCCGGGGAGGCTCATCGCACGAAAATTCAAGTTGCTGCTGAAGTAGGGCTTGCTTCGGCAGCGCTAACAATAAGGGCGGCTCTGCTAGTCTCGGGAGACCGCGGCATTCGGCGGGCCTGCCGAATGCCGCGGTCAGTAGCGGTCAGTAGCGGTCAGTAGCGGTCAGTAGCGGTCAGTAGCGGTCAGTAGCGGTCAGTATATTCTTCGGAGCCGTTTCTCTGGGCTTCGGCGGACTTGCCAACTCGCGCTTGGGCACTACTCAGTAGATTACTCAGCAGTGCCCAGTAGATTACTCAGTAGTGCCCAGCAGGGGGAGGGCAGCAAACGCAATGGGCCTGTTTCCCGGCTAGGACCTGCAGCCTCAAACTTCGCTTGGCATCCTGTAGAACTGGTGCGGGTCTTTCGGGCTTTTCCCTACCCATTCCAACAGGCCTCGACCGGCAAGGTCTTTCAGAGTCTTCGAGGCCGTTTTCCTACCGACATTGGACTCCCGCGCGAGGTCGGAGGTCGTGATTTTCCCCTGAGCGGCGGCAATTGCCATCGCTGCTCGTTCGCGCTCGCTGAGGAGCGGTCGGTTGTCGGCCGCGGTTCTCCTGAAGGCCGCTTTCTGCAACCCAGGACGCTCGAAGACGACGACGGTGCTGTTGACGGTCTGCTCGAAGCGGAACCTCACGCCGGCTGCCTCGCAGGCCTCCTTGATGCGCGGTATGCCCGTGCCGTACTGCTCGATGACGCCGGCGCGGAACAGGGTGCGCGCGATCGCGGGGTTTCGGAGGCCGAACTCGCTCGCGGTACCGTCTAGGTGCTCTTGCGGCGAGTCGCCCTCGGGGAACAGGCCCGGGCTCACGATCTGGACGGTGTCCATGAACACGTTGACCTCGACGGCGGTGCCGGTGGTGTAGTCGCGGTGGCACAGCGCGTTGGCAACCGCCTCGCGGATGGCCTCGGCCGGGATCTCGGGGATCTCCTTGCGGTACATGCCCGTCTCGCCGATGACGAACTCGCGCCTGATGTTCGACGTCACGAAGTACTCGGCGAAGTCGAGCAGCTTGAGCATGGTGCCGCTCTCGCGGCGCAGGTCGAGGATCTTGGCCTTGGTGTTGCCGCCCAGAAGCCCCAGCTTCATCCTGGGGTAGGTGTCGGATCCCTCGCAGAACAGCTCCACCGCGGCGTTTCTTAGGCTGCCGTCGGGCGCGACGAGGTCGAGCCTTGCCAAGGTGTCCTCCACGCCGGCGAACCCGCCGCCCACGCGTCCGGCCCTGCCGCCGCGCGCGACGAAGTCACGCACCGCCTGCTCGTCGGCGTCGGAGACGGGCCTGCCGGACGGCAGCGAGTCCCACGGGCTACGGGCGCGCTCACGCTTGACGACCATGGCGCTCAGCTCCGAGGCCGACAGCGCTTTGTTCGAAGTCCCCACGCGGGTGAAGTAGCGTCCGTCGGCGGAGTAGGGGGCGTCGGCACCTGAGAAGGCAATTTTGATGTATCGCAGCCCATCATCGGCGTCGAGGCACTCGACCGTCGGGAACACCGCGGGCTCGATCTTGTCGGACACCCACGACGTCATCTGGCGCAGCGTTGCGTCGCTGACATCCTGGCCGATGACATCGCCGTTGTCCTTCACGCCGAAGTAGAGCTCGCCGCGGCCGTGCTTGTTCAGCATGGCGCTGATGGCTTGCAGTGCTTCTTTATGCTCGCCAGTGGACTTCTTGAACTCGACGGTCTCGCTCTCGCTGCCCAGGTTCATCCGCGCTGCCTTTCCCGTTCGTTGCTTGTCTCGTTGGATTATACCGTGGTCACCATGGGCGAAAACGTGGAAGCGCGCTTGCTTGCCTCTACCATGTTCTCATGCGCCTTAATGCCCTTTGTGAAGAATCATCCCATTGGGAAACGGGTCCCTATGGAACGATTTTGGTATCAGGCATAGGGGGGCGCTATCGTGGATGTCGTCACCATTGCCTGCGCCCTCGATCCAGAGATGTAATTACAGAAGTGCGGGGAAAAATCGAAAACCTTCGAGCACAACGCGGTTTTTTTGTATCAAAACCGCAGGTCGCGGAAGCCTAAAACGGGGGTCTGGTCAGCATTCCTTTGGTTTTCCCCGCACTTCCGAATTTGGCCTCTCGCCACATCCCGATTACGTCTTAAAGTGGCGCAAAAAGCCGTGTGCTCTGCTTGATTTTGCTCAGGAATTATGCCTGAGGGGTAGTGGATTCGCCTTTCTCCGCCGTGCAGCGGCACGTGTAGGGCTCTCTGGCTCAGGCGCGAGTCGCTTCCCGTCTGAAAAAGTTCTTAAAACAGCTTTAAAGTTGCCTTTGGCCTACATTGACAGCGTACAATATGCATGTTTACCATGGCAAAAGCTAAATTTGGGGAGGGGGAGCGCACGGTGGAAGTGCTGGTTGTTGGCAATACCGTGTATGTCGATGACGACTTTTGTGCCAAGGCGTTTCCCGGTGACCATGTTCAGGTCGTGGCGGCCAACGAGGCGCGCCGCGACGGGTCGTCGCTCCATGCGTCTTGGAAAGAGCTGCTGCAGCACCTGGACCAGGCTTACGAATTCGACCGTGTGGTCTACCTCTCTACCTATCTCACGCCGCATACCGAGGCCGTTGGCGACATCGAGCTGCTGCGCTCCGTCTTTCGAGCTTGCATGGGTCGCCAGATTCAGCTGCTGTTTGTGACTGGTCCCATGGGAGCGGACGGTGCGGTGGACGCTGCGGGGCAAAACGGCAAGGGCATCATTGCCCGTGCGGCCAACGACCTGTGCCGCTACTATGCGGTCCGCGACGGCATTCAGGCCAAGATCTTGCGCGTGCCGTATCTGTACACCGCCTCGCCCACGCTGGAAGACCCGATTTTGACCCCGCTGTTCGAGGCGTGCTCGCAAGGCTCTGCTGTCATGAGGGCTGGGGCGGACTCACCGCTCGGTGCCCTCTGCGCCGAGGAGCTGGCCGTTCTGGTGCGTCGCATCTTCGACAGCTGGGATGCCACATTCGAGGAACTCGAGGTTCCGGATAGCTTTGCCCACACCGTGGGAGACCTGGGCGAGGCGCTCAAGGGCTTGTTCCCGGGGCTCGACATTACCTACGACGGGGACGCCGTCGTCTCCATTGCTCCGAGCGATACCGTCCGCACGCGCTACGGGTGGTTCCAGCGCTATGACGTGCTGCGCGATCTTTCGACCATACACGCCCGCTGGGAGCAGACCCTCGCGGGCAAGCGCCATCCGCTGCGTGCCGCCATCGACCGCATGCGCGGGCGGACACTGCCCATCAAATGCCTGGAGACCGCGCTGGCCTGGGTGCTCTTTGAGGGCCTGGAGCTGGTGTTTTCGCAGTCTGCTCAGCTTAACGTGCTCGACTACCGCCTGCTGTACGTGGTACTGATCGGCACGCTGTATGGGCTCGATTTTGGCCTGGTTGCGGCGCTGCTGGCGTCGGTGGGTTTGGCAGCCAGCTATTTTACTCAGTACGGCTATACCTTCCAGGGTCTGTTCTATGAGCCGTCTAACTGGCTGCCGTTTATTGCGTACTTTGTTGTGGGTGCCGTGTGCGGCTATGTGCAGCTGCGCAACAGCGAAGCCATTAGGGCGGAGCGCGATCAAAACGAGCTCGTGCGCAACCGCAATACGTTCCTTACGCAGCTCTACCACGACGCGATCGAGCCAGATCGTGGGTCGCCACGACAGCTTTGGCAAGATCTTTGCGGTGACGCAGGAGCTCGACATGCTCAACCCACGCGACACCTATCGCAAGTGCTGCGAGCTTTTGGGCGAGATCCTCGAGAACGATTCCGTGGCGATCTACCATGTTTCGGGCGGGGCATTTGCACGCCTGGTGGCTGCAAGTCCCGCGATTGCCGAAGATGCCGCACGCTCGCTCACGCTTGAGCAGCTTGCACCTCTTTTGGGCGACGGGGGTCGTTCGAACCTGTGGGTGAACCGCGAGCTGACGCCGGGGCTTCCCATGTTTGGATACACGATCGAGCGCGACGGGGCACCCGCCGTGTTGATCTTTGTGCGTAGCGCGGCCGAAAACCAAATGACCCTCTATTATCAAAACCTGTTCCGCATCTTGTGCGGCCTGGTCGAAAGCGCGCTGGGCCGTGCCTTTGACTATGAGGCGGTGGCGCAGGATAAACGCTGCGTTGACGGCACTTGTGTGCTCAAGCAGGCTGCCTTTGGCCAAGAGCTCGCGGCAGAGCAGGCGCTGGCAGATAGCAAGATGGGGAGTTTTTTGCTCCTGCGCGTGGTACCGGGCATGGAGCCTGTCGGCGAGCTGGTGGGCGCAATTGGGTCGGCAATCCGCGAGAGCGACGCGGCGGGCTTGGTCGACGGCGACGTACTCTACCTGCTTATGCGTCAGGCAAAGGCGTGCGATCTGCCCATTATCCGCGAGCGCCTGAGCGCAAAGCATATTGCGGTGGAACCCGTCGACGGCGAGGACATCGTGGCGTTGTTGCAGCACATCTCTTACACCGGTGACGGTGAGGGGGGTGCCGCTTGATCTCGCTTGTCGTTGCTGCCGTCTTGCTGCTGATTCATGCGTTGGTTTGCCTGATGCTGTGGACGCTCATGAAGCTGGGCCTGCTGCCGGTGCGCGGGCACATGCTGGCTGTGATAGTGCTGGTGCCGCTGTGGGGTCCGTTGCTGGTGGTTCTGCTATCGGTCTGCAGCGCGATGTTTGGCGAGGGGCTGAAAGAGTCTGCGCTGGAGTCGCTGCGCTTCAACGACGACCTGCATCGTAGCATGTCGGTACCGAGTGCTGAGGACGATGCGGGCGTAGTGCCGCTCGAGGAGGCGCTCATCGTCAATGACCCGGCATACCGGCGCCGCCTAATGCTCTCCATGCTCACCGAGGAGCCCGACGCTTACCTGGCGCAGCTGCAGGCGGCTAAGCTTAACGACGACGTTGAGGTGGCGCACTATGCCGCGACGGCGGTGGCGCAGATCTCCAAGGAGTCCGACCTTAAACTGCAGCAGCTGGAGCGTGCCTTTAAGACGGACTCGAGCGCGCAAAACCTCAACGAATACTGCGATTTTCTTGGTGAATACTTGGGCTCGGGCTTGGCCGAGGGGCGCGTGGCTCAGATTCAGCGCCAACAGTACGCGCGCCTGCTTGCGCGTCGCTGCGAGCGCGAGGATACCCTTGAGCTGCGCATTCGATACGCGACGGCTCTGGCCGATGTCGGACAGATCGACGAGGCGCAGGCCGTGACCGACCAGCTGGTGCTCGACGTGCCCGACGAGCAGGAGGTTTGGATGCTTTGCCTGCGCCTGGCCGTGATGCGCCGCGACGGTGACGAAGTCCACCGTGTGATCGATGCGATTGACAAGCAACATGTGTATTTAAGCGCCGACAACCGCGAAAAGTTGGCGTTTTGGCGCGACGGGGAGGAGGCCAGATGAGCGTGGTGCAACATATCCGCGACCGAGCAGGCCGCTTTCGTTGGATGGGACTCCTCGTGGTGTGGGCTGTTTTTATCGTCATGGCCGCCGTGCTGCTGGTGGAGCGTGCCGGCGTGCAGTACAGTGCGGGCCAGCATAAGCTGGGGATGCTTGCCGCCAACGATGCGGTGCCGGCCTCCTCGGCAATCTTTGGCCAAAAGCCCACGTGCCTGGTCATTACCGATTCCGATCAAGCTGGCGTCGAGGACGTAAAGGAACAGTTCGACCAGATCCTGCTCGAAATGAAGATCGCGCACCGCGACGTGGACCTTGCCCTGGATGGTGCGGATGCCATTCCCTCGCTGACCTCCTTCGATCGCGTGATTTTGCTCATGCCGTCGCTCGATGGGCTCGGTAAGCATCTGACCGACATTATGAGTTGGGTGAGTGCCGGCGGTTCGCTTATGCTCGCCATGCCGCCGGATAACTCGAGCTATCTGCAAGTGATTGCCTCCAAGCTTGGCATTGAATCGGCCGGATATGACTATGTAAAAGCCGAAAGCATTGTGCCGAGCGAGGACTTTATGCTGGGCGGGGGAGAGCGCTACGAGTTCTCGGATCCCTTCTATTCTTCGCTCTCGGTTTCATTGCGCGAGACGGCGCACGTGTGGGCTAAGACCGGCGATGCGGGCGCCCCACTCATTTGGTCGAATGACTGCGGTAGCGGGCGCACCGTGGTTTGCAATATCGGTATCTATGACAAGGTCATGCGCGGCTTTTACGCCGCGGCGACCAGCCTCCTGGGCGATGCCACGGCCTATCCGGTCATTAACAGCGCTGTGTTCTTTTTGGACGACTTTCCTAGTCCCGTGCCCTCGGGCGATGGTACTTATATCAAGCGTGACTACGGCCTTTCCATTGCCGATTTTTACACCAAGGTCTGGTGGCCCGATCTGCAAAAGCTCGCGCAAAAATATGGCATTCGCTATACCGGCGTGATGATCGAAAACTACGAGGACGCGGTCAACCAGACCGAGCCCGCGCGACAGGCCGATACCACGCAGTTCCGCTATTTTGGCGGCATGCTGCTTCAGATGGGCGGCGAGCTGGGCTTTCACGGCTACAACCATCAGCCGCTTGCGCTCTGGGACACCGACTACGGCACGTTGTACGACTACAAGACGTGGAAGAACAAGGAAACGCTTGTCGCATCGCTCAACGAGCTTATCGCTTTCCAGGACGAGGTGCTGCCCAACGCGCACGGCTCGGTCTACGTGCCGCCGTCGAATATCCTTTCGGCCCGAGCGCGCAAGCTTATCGGCACCGACGTTCCGCGCATTAAGACCATCGCCAGTACGTATTTTGAGGATGGCACCGACCTGCCGTACGTGCAGGAGTTTGGCGTGGCGAGCGATGGCATTGTGGAGCAGCCGCGCATTGTCTCGGGCGGTATGGTCGGCGATTCCTATATGCGCCTGGCTGCCGTATCCGAGCTCAACATGCACTACGTAAGCACGCACTTTATGCACCCGGACGACCTTTTGGACCCCGATCGCGGCGCTACGGAGGGCTGGGAGGTCTACAAGGGCGGCCTGACCGACTACCTGGACTGGCTTACCAAGTTTGCGCCCGGCCTGCGTCGCCAGACCGGCTCGGAATGCTCGGGCGCCATCCAGCGCTTTTCGTCGGTGACGGTGCGCATGGATACCAGCGCGGATGCCTGGACGCTCAGTCTGGGCAATTTTCACGACGAGGCGTGGCTCATGTTCCGCGCCAATAATGGCGAGCCGGGTGCGGTGACGGGTGGCGAACTGACGCACCTTACGGGCAATCTGTATCTGCTCAAGGCAAATGATAAGAACCTGACGATCGAGCGCAAGGAGGGTGGCGACAGATGAGAATCTGCTTGGTACTCGAGGGTTGCTACCCCTATGTGCACGGCGGCGTATCTACCTGGATGCATGGCTATATCCAGGCCATGCCCGAGCACGAGTTTGTGCTGTGGGTGATTGGCGCGCATGCTGCCGACCGCGGCAAATTTGTCTACGAGCTGCCCAGCAACGTGGTCGAGGTGCGCGAGGTGTTCCTGGACGATGCCCTGCGGCTTTCGGGCGAGCAACATGAAGCCAGTTTTAACGACCGCGAGCACGAGGCGCTACGCCGCCTGGTGTCGCTCTCCAATCCGGACTGGGACGTGCTGTTCGATATCTTTCAGCGCCGTCGCGTGCATCCGCTCTCGTTTTTGCAGAGCCGCACGTTTATGGATATCTTCCGCGACGTGTGCCTTGCCGAGTACCCCTACACGCCCTTTGCCGACGCATTCCACACCATGCGCTCTATGCTGTTGCCGGTGCTCTACCTGCTGGGCAGCGAGGTGCCGGTGGCCGATGTGTACCATGCCATCTCGACCGGCTACGGTGGCCTGCTCGCCTGCTTGGGCTCAAGCGTTCACCATGCGCCGGTGCTGCTGACCGAGCATGGCATCTATACCCGCGAGCGCGAGGAAGAGATCATTCGCGCCGATTGGGTGGTACCGTCGTTTAAGGACCGCTGGATCCGCTTTTTCTACCTGCTTTCGGAGGAGATCTACCGCCGCGCCTTCCACGTGACGAGTTTGTTCCATAACGCCCGCAAGACGCAGATTGATATGGGCTGCGATGCGGACAAATGCCTGGTCATACCCAACGGCATCCAGTTCGATCGCTTTAAGGATATTCCCTTAAAGACCGATGACGGCTGGGTGGACATTGGCGCGGTGGTGCGCCTGGCGCCCATCAAGGATGTCAAGACCATGATTTATGCCTTCTTTGAGCTGCACGAGCGCCTGCCCAAGGTGCGCCTGCACATCATGGGCGGCGTGGACGACGAGGAGTACGGCGCCGAGTGCCACGCGTTGGTCGATACCCTGGGCGTGCGCGACCTGATCTTTACCGGTCGCGTCAACGTGGTCGAGTACATGGAAAAGCTCGACTTTACCATTTTAACGAGCATCTCCGAGGGTCAGCCGCTCAGCGTGCTGGAGTCGCTTGCAGCGCGTCGTCCCTGCGTGACGACCGAGGTGGGCTGCTGCCGCGAGCTACTCGAAGGCGCTCCGGGCGACGACTTTGGCGTGGCAGGTTTTGTGACGCCGCCTATGTATCGCAAGGGCTTGGCCGATGCCATGGAACGCATGTGCACAAGCCGCGCTCGTCGCATTGAGATGGGGGAGCGCGGCCAGCGTCGCGTTGCCACGTACTTCTTGCACGAGCAGATGCTCGCCAACTATCGCGCGCTGTACGACGAGACGGCGCAAGCGTTTGACCTGCCCAGAGAGGGGGAGTAGCCGGTGGCCGGAATCGGTTTTGAGCTCAAGTGCCTGTTTAGGCGCAAGGGCCTGTTTGCCACGATGCGCGCTTACGGCTACGCCGGCATTGTGTGCACGGGTCCCATGCTGTTGGGCGTGCTGCTCCAGGTGGGTATCTTGGTGCTGTGCGGTCTGTGGGGTGTGGGCCGTGCCAACCAGGATCTGCTGGTGTGCATGGTGACCTATACGCTGCTGGCGTCGCTTACGCTTACAAGCTTTTTCTCCATGCCGGTCACGCGCTTTTTGGCCGACATGCTTTTTGCCGAGCGCGAGGATGAGATACTGCCTTCGTTTTGGGGCTCCAACGCCATCATGCTCGTTGCGGGCACGGTGCTCTACGGCGTCTTTTTGCTGTTCTCGGGCGCCACGCTGCTGCAGGGGCTGCTGTGCCTGTGGCTGTTCAACATTATGATCGTCAACTGGAACGGCATGAGCTACCTCACGGCCATCAAGGATTACCGCGGCATCCTGTGCAGCTTTGCGGCTGCCATTGGCGTGGCGTGCCTGTGCGCCCTGGCCGCGCTGGCGCTGGGACTGCCGCCGGTCGAGGGCCTGTTGGCGTCAATTGCTCTGGGCTACGGCGTCATGCTCGCCTGGGACGTGGTACTGCTGTACCGGTATTTTCCTCAGAGCGACCGCAGCCCCTGGCCCTTTTTGCAGTGGCTCGATCAGTTTATGCCGCTGGCGCTCACGGGCCTGTTAACCAATCTGGGACTCTTTGCGCACCTGGTGATTATTTGGGCCGGTCCTATTGGCGTGCAGGTCAAGGGCTTGTTTTATGGTGCGCCCTACTACGATGTGCCGGCGCTCATTGCGTTTTTGACGATCCTGGTCACGACCGTTAACTTTGTGGTCTCGGTCGAGGTCAACTTCTATCCGCGCTACCGCGACTACTACAGCCTGTTCAATGACGGCGGCGTGGTGGGCGACATTGTGGTGGCCGAGGAGGAGATGCTCTCCACGCTTAACAGCGAACTGCGCTTTTGTGCGCTCAAGCAGCTGTTTGTGACCGCGGCGGTCATTTCGCTCGAGACCATGGTGTTGTCGGCCCTACCGTTGGGCTTTAACAACCTGATGCACGGGTATTTTCGCACGCTGTGCGTGGGCTATGGCCTGTATGCCGTGGGCAATACGGTGATGCTCATCTTGCTTTACTTTACCGACTACAAGGGGGCCGTGCTGGCCTCGGGGCTGTTTGCGGGTGTGGCCGGGCTGGCGACTGCCGTGTCGTTGCTTTTGCCGCAGCAGTTTTACGGCTTTGGCTTTTTGTTGGGTGCGGCGGTGTTTTTTATCGTGGCGCTGCTGCGGCTCGATACCTATACCGCCAACTTGCCGTATCGTATCCTGAGCCAGCAGCCCATTGTGGCGACCGACAAAACGGGTCGCTTTACACAGCTGGGCCGCTTGCTCGACCATGCCGAACAGCGCTATGAGGAAGGCCGACATAAGGGCGTGCCGCATGGTGCGTTTGAGTGCGCTGTAGTTCACGTGTATCGCAAGCATTGGGGAGGTTCTGATGACCGATAGAATGATGTCCCGCCGTCGCCTGTTTGAGGCGGCTGCCGGTGCGCTGTTGCTTTCGGGCTGCTCGGTGCAGGAAGACTCCTCGACCAAAAAGGTCAAAAAGCAGGACAAGATTAAAAAGGCTGAGGCCTCGAATGAGGCCAAGCACCTGCGCGACAAGGACGAGCTCTACGAGGTCTACGATGACTCGGGTATTGTGACCATGTACTTGACGGTCTCACGTGGCAACAGCTCCGAGAACACCGACCACAGCTGGGCCGAGATCAACACGTACTCGGTGTATGACTATGCCGACATGGGCGTGACACGCTATCAGGTTATGGGCCTGCTGCAGCCGGGCGACGAAGACGGCCCGGTGGCCGGCGAGGTTGGCTATGGCGAGGAAGCGCCCAATGCCACCGTGCAGGTGCGCGGTCAGACATCGAGCAATAACTCGCAAAAGAATTACAAGGTGGAGCTCAAAAAGGGCAAGGGTACCTGGCGCCAACAGTGCGCGATTGCGCTCAACAAGCACATGGGCGAGGGTATGCGTTTTCGCAACAAGATGGCCTACGACCTTATCCGTGGGATTCCCCAGATGATGGGCCTGCGCACGCAGTTTGTGCGTCTGTGGGTGTGCGACCAGACCGAAAAGTCCAACGACACCTTTGAGGACTACGGCCTGTTTACGCAGGTGGAGCAGCTCAACAAGACGGCGCTTAAGGCACATGGCCTGGATAAGAGCGGACACCTGTATAAGGTGAACAGCTTCGATTTCCATCGCTACGAGGATACCATTAAGCTCGCCGACGATCCCGACTACAACCAGGCTAAATTTGAGGGCATGCTCGAGATTAAGGGCGATTCGGACCACACCAAGCTCATCGAGATGCTCGATGCGCTCAACGATGAATCGCAAAAGATCGACGACGTGCTCGGCACCTACTTTGATACCGAAAATCTGGTCTATTGGCTGGCGTTTCAGATCCTGACGGGCAACTGCGATACGCAGAACCGTAACTGCTATCTGTACAGCCCGCTCAACTCAAATACCTGGTACTTTTTAGATTGGGATAACGACGGCATGCTGCGTAAGCTGGAGCTTTCTCTTACCGGGTTTTCGGACTACGCGAGCTGGGAGCGCGGCGCAAGCAACTACTGGGGCAACGTACTGTTCAATCGTGCGCTGCGCAGCAAATCGTTCCGCAGCGAGCTCGACCGCGCCGTCAAGGACCTGCGTTCGTATATGACCGAGGCACGCCTGAGCAAGATGATCAAGCACTACCGCGAGGTTACTGAATCGCTGGTCTTTGCTTCGCCCGATATCGACCATCTGCCTGTCACCAAGGACCAATACGAGCAGATCGCCGCGGCGATTCCCTCCGAGATCGAGGAGAACTACAAGAGCTTTCGCGAGAGTTTTAATAAGCCCATGCCGTTCTACATCGGCGTGCCGCAGATCGATAACGGTAAGCTGCGTATTAACTGGGATGCGTCCTACGACTTTGAGGCGCGCGACATTCGCTACACCGTGGAGCTTGCGCGTGACTATGCCATAAGCGACGTGGTCTTTAAGGCCGAGGACGTGCTGCTTCCCGAGGTGACCTGTGATGCGCCCGATACCGGCCAGTATTTTGTGCGCGTGCGTGCCACCAACTCCGACGGCTATACGCAAGATGCGTTTGACTACTATGTGACCGACGACGGCAAGCACTACGGCATGAAGTGTTTTTACGTGCAAGACGGCGGTAAGGTCGTGGAGGACACGTATGAGGAGGGCTAGCGCGCTGCTTGAGCGCTTGGCGGCCCCGCCTGTGCGTGCCACGCAGGAGCGTTACCGCCACGAGCTCAAATATCTCATTAACGAGGGCGAGCACGCTGCGCTTGCCTGTCGCATGGCGCCGGTTTTTAAGCTGGACAAGCATGCGCGGGCAGGCGGTTACACCATTCGCAGCCTGTACTTTGACGACTACTGCAACTCGGCCTACGAGGAAAAAGACGCCGGCATTCTCATGCGCAAAAAGTATCGCGTGCGCATCTATAACGGCAGCGACAAGGTGATTAAGCTCGAGCGCAAAAAGAAGTACGGCAGCTGGATTTACAAGGAGGACGCGCCGCTCACGCGTGGCGAGTTTGAGCAGATTCTGGCTGGCGACTACGACTTTTTGCTGAGGAGTCCTTATCCGCTCTGTCGCGAGTTCTACATCGAGTGCATCTGCAATATGATGCGCCCGCGGACCATCGTGGACTACGAGCGCGAGCCGTGGGTGATGGATGAGGGCACCGTGCGCATCACGTTTGACATGAACGTGCGTGCCGCGGTGGGAAGCTTCGATATCCTTGACGCGACGCTGCCCGCGCTGCCGGTCCTGGAGCCCGGCAAGCAGGTGATGGAGGTCAAGTTTACGGAGTTTTGCCCGCAGCTGGTGCGCGATATGGTGCCGCCGGGAGCGGCCGAGCTTACGGCGGTCTCCAAGTACTGCCTGTGTTACGAAAAGACCGCCTACCTTCGCGGATTTAATTACTGGGAATCGGATTTTGAGAACCGAGGGGATATTTAGACCATGAGCACCAGGGACTTTTTTAAGAACTCCGTCTTGGAGGCGTTTGGCCAGGTCGACCCCGCCAAGATTGGCCTTTCGCTGCTCGTGGCGCTCGCCATGGGCATCCTGATCTACTACGTGTACAAGCGCTTTTTTACCGGCGTGGTGTATTCGCGCAGCTTTGCCGTGACGCTCGTGGGCATGTGTGTGCTCACCTGCATGGTCACGCTCGCGATCTCGACGAACGTGGTCATCTCGCTCGGTATGGTCGGTGCTCTGTCCATCGTCCGCTATCGTACAGCGGTCAAGGACCCTCTCGACTTGCTGTACCTGTTTTGGGCCATTACCACGGGCATTACGGCGGGTGCCGGCATGTATGCGCTCGTGGGGCTCACGGCAGTGGTGATCGTGGCCATGATCGCCGGCTTTGCGAGCCACCAGGACAAGGCGCGCGTGTACATGATGGTCATCCACTACACGGGTCAGACCACCGGCGACGATATCGTGCGTGCATTTGGGCGCACCAAGTTTACGGTGAAGTCCAAGACCATGCGTGGTGACAAGGTCGAGATGGCCGTGGAGGTGTTCTCGGACGGCGTTGACATGCCCTATGCGGACGCCATTCGCGCGCTCGATGGCGTGGAGGACCTGACGCTCATCCAGTACAACGGCGAGTACCACGGCTAACTATGTTCCGGCGTTCTAACGAACGCCGGACCGGTCGACGCTGCGCGGGCATCTGCCGGGCGATCTGCCGCTCAAACCGTCGCTCGCGTACATATAGTACGCTTCGCTCCTCTTTCGCGGCACCTCGCCACGACAGCTGCCCGCTCGCTGACGCTTGCTCGACCTGGGCGGTTGAAATGATCCGCTGAGACCTTTTCAGTCGAATATTTTTCGGGCGAGGGTTGGGTATCATGGTGAAAGCGATTTCAACGACAGGGGTGCTCGTGGTAAAGATGAAAGATGTGGCCGAGCTGGCGGGCGTTTCGAGCGCCGCCGTCTCGCGCTACCTCAACGGTGGATATATCTCGGCGGACAAGGCCGAGCGCATTAAGCAGGCGATTGAGCTGACCGGATACGTGCGATCCAGCCAGGCTCGCGCGCTGCGCACCGGCTCCACCAAGCTCATCGGCGTTATCGTGCCTAAGATCAACTCGGAATCTGTGAGCCGCATTACCGCCGGTATTGGCCAGGTGCTCGGTCGTCGTGGCTACCAGATGCTGCTTGCCAATACCGATAACGCGGCCGATCGCGAGCTCGAATACCTTGATTTATTCCAAAATCACCCGGTCGATGGCATTGTGCTGGTGGCAACCATGATCACCGACGAGCACCGTCGCGCGATTGAGTCGTGCCGCGTGCCCATTGTGTTGATCGGCCAACATGTCGAGGGCGCGGCATGTGTCTATCACGACGATTACGAGGCTGCCTTTGAGCTCGGCCGTGCGCTTGCGGGTCGGGTGGATGGCAAGATCGCCTACATCGGAGTTACCGAAGAGGACCGCGCGGCTGGTTTCGACCGTCGTCGCGGCTTTGAGGCGGGGCTTCTTGCTGCGGGCGTGGTGCTTGATTCGAGCCTGATTCGCCAGGGATCCTTTACGCTTGACTCGGGCTATCGCGCTGCGCGCGAGCTGCTTGCCGATGCCCCCGATGTTTCGTTTATTGCGTGCGCGACCGACACTATGGCGGCCGGCGCCCTGCGCGCTCTTGACGAGGTGCGCGGCATGGGCGAGGGCGTGCGTCGCGTGAGCGGTTTTGGCGACAACGCATTTTTGCGCGCGCTGACGGGCGGTATTCCCACCGTGCATTATGGCTACCTGACCAGTGGCGTCGAGGCGACCAATATGTTGCTCAACACGCTCGATGGCGTGGAGGGGGAGAGCGGTCTAAAGACGCTCAAACTCGGCCATCAGCTTATGAATGTCTAGATTTTGGGCACGTCTGCCTGCCTCTGAGCCCTTATGTTTGTCTCAAAACTACCATTCGCCGGCTATTTCCTACCGTTCACCCTACTATGAAAACGATTACAGACATATGAAACTGAAATCGATTACAGTGTAAGTGTCAAAGACGGCCGGGTGCACGTGCGCCCGTTTGAGGAAAGGGAAGTCATGGACTACCGCAAATCAGCCCAAGAGGTGCTCGACAACATCGGTGGCGCCGGCAACGTTGTTTCGGCCGCACACTGCGCCACGCGTCTGCGCCTGGTGATTGCCGATAACGCCAAGGTCGACAAGGATGCCCTCGAGAATATCGACGGCGCCAAGGGCGTCTTTGAGGCCCAGGGCCAGCTCCAGATTATTTTTGGCACCGGCACCGTCAACAAGGTCTACGAAGAGTTCATCGCGCTCAGCGGCGTCGAGGCTGCCACCAAGGCCGAGGTCAAGGAGGCCGCGGCACAGCAGCAGAACATCTTTATGCGTGCCATTAAGGTGCTCGGCGACGTCTTTGTTCCCATCATCCCCGCCATCGTGGCTTCGGGTCTGCTGCTGGGCATTATGAGCGCCCTCAACTTTATGGCCTCCAACGGCTTTGTCGCGCTCGACACCAATAACTTTATTTACAAGATTGCCGACCTGGTCTCGGGCACGTCCTTTGGCATTCTGCAGATTCTGATCGGCTACTCCGCGGCTAAGGCCTTTGGCGCCAACCCGTATCTGGGCGCTGTCGTCGGCGGTGCGTTCATCAACTCCTCGCTGCAGAGCGCCTACACGGTTGCCTCCGAGGGCGTGCAGACTATGGTCACCGTCATTCCCGGCGTGTACAGCTTTGAGTGGGTCGGCTATCAGGGCCACGTGATCCCCATCGTTATCGCCTGCGCCATTCTGGCCTTCCTCGAGAAGCGCCTGCACAAGATCGTTCCCGAGATGTTCGACCTCTTTGTGACCCCGCTCGTCTCGGTGTTCGTGACCGTGCTCGTGACGCTCGTTGCCGTCGGCCCCATCTTTGTCTGGGCCGAGAACGCCGTCCTCGGTCTGATCCAGGCCCTGCTCACCCTGCCCTTCGGCATCGGTTCCTTTATCGTCGGCCTGTTCTATGCGCCTACGGTCGTCACCGGTATCCATCAGATGTACACCGCCATCGACCTGGGCCAGCTCGCCCAGTACGGCGTGACCTATTGGCTGCCCATCGCCAGTGCCGCCAACATCGCCCAGGGTGGTGCCGCACTCGCCGTTGCCTTTAAGACCCGCGATGCCAAGATCAAGGGCCTGGCGCTTCCTTCGGCTCTGTCCGCCTTCATGGGCATTACCGAGCCTGCCATCTTTGGTGTGAACCTGCGCTTCTTTAAGCCCTTCATCGCCGGTTGCATCGGCGGTGGCTGCGGCGCCCTGGTCTGCGCGCTCACTTCGCTGGCTGCCTCCGGCACGGGCGTTACGGGTATCTTCGGTATCCTGCTGTGCCTGGCCCAGCCCGTGCAGTACACGATCATGTTTGCGGTCGCCGCGCTGGTTTCCTTTGCCGTCTCGTTTGTCCTGTACAAGGACGAGTCCATGACTTCCGAGCAGGCCTAAGAGCTTTTGATTGAGGGGATGCCCGCGGGTCGTATGCTCGCGGGCGTTTTCCGTATCTGGTGCCGATCTCTGGTGTCTTGTTACTTTCGATCCGTTAGGACTTTGATATGTCTAATGCACTTGGTCGCGACCTTGCAAAGCTGGTCGCCGCTGTTGACGCCGCCGCCTCTGAGTGCGGTCATGGCGCGTATGGCCAGCGCTTCCATATTATGCCGCCGGCGGGCTGGCTCAACGACCCCAACGGTCTTTGCCAAGCGGGCGGCGTGTTTCACGCGTACTTCCAGTATGCCCCGTTTGATGTGAACGGCGGCGTAAAGATGTGGGGCCATGCCACAAGCCGCGACCTTATGAACTGGGAATATGTTGGCGCCCCGCTGCTGCCCGACGAGCCGTTCGATTGCCATGGCGTGTATTCAGGCTCCGCGCTTGCCGAGGACGGCCGCATTCGCGTGCTCTATACGGGCAACGTTAAGCTTTCCGATGCGGACGGCACGTACGACTACGTCAATACCGGCCGTCGCGCCGATACTGTTTATGTCGAGAGCGTTGATGGCCTTGCCGGTCGGGAGTTCAGCCAAAAGCGCGTGGTGCTGGCGTCCGAGGATTATCCCGACGATCTGACCTGCCACGTGCGTGATCCCAAGGTGTGGCGCGATGATGATGGGCGTTACCACATGGTGCTGGGCGCGCGTCGTCGCGTGGACGGGCCGCATGTCGAAAGCCGTTTTTGTGCGATGCACGGCGAAGGTGCCGGGCGCGATGTGGGCGAGATCTTGGTGTATGGCTCGGCCGATATGCTGAGCTGGGAGCTCGAAAGCCGCGTTTCCACGCCCGAGCGCTTTGGCTTTATGTGGGAGTGCCCGGGATACTTTGAGCTTGAGTCGGATGGCGGTGTACCGGCGAAGTGGCTGTCCTTCTCGCCCCAGGGTCTTGAGGGCGGTCGTTGGGACCGCGGCAATGTGTATGCCGCTGGCTACATGCCCGTATCGGGCGACATCACTGGTGGCAAGGACGCTTATGAGCTGGGCGAGTTCCGCCTGTGGGATGCCGGTTTTGACTTCTATGCGCCGCAGGAGTTTACGTCCGAGGATGGTCGCCACATTCTGATCGGCTGGATGGGCATGCCCGATGAGCCGACCTATGGCAACGCGCCCACCGTGGCGTGTGGCTGGCAGCACTGCATGACGGTGCCGCGTGAGCTTACAGCCGGCGCCGGCGGCGTGGTGCTGCAGCAGCCGGCTCGCGAGATCGAGCGCCATTATGCCTCGGTGCGTGTGGGGCAGGGCTCGTTGGAGGTTGCCGACGATACCTGCTTTGACGTTGTTGTTGACGGTGTCGATGGCGCGTTTACCGCGACCGTTGATGACGAGCTGAAGCTGGAGTTTGTGCCCGCCGAGGGCGAACTGCCCTCGCGCTTTGAGATGCGATTTACCGATGAGGGTCGCGCTTCTGCCGGCTGCGGTCGTACCGTGCGTTGGGAGCCCGTCGACGAGGTTCGTAACGTGCGCATTGTTGGCGATGTCTCGTCGGTCGAGGTGTTCGTGAATGATGGCGCGCTCGTGTTTTCGACGCGCATCTATCCCGAGGCCTATGGCGTGACCGTTGACGCTCCGGGCACGAGCGTGAACTATCACACGCTCAACATCTAAGCGATTCGTCGCATATCGGCGCTATACTGCAGCCGTTGCCCACGATGCGGGGAACACCCGCATCGTGGGTTTTTGTTTTGAAGGGACGGTGCCGTATGGGCGTACAGCAGCTAGAAGAGGCCTGGGCTTTGAGGGCCGGCGCGCGTGAGGCGCGGTTGCTTGCGGCCCCGCATGTGCCGGCAGCGCTGTCGCAGCTGGGGATTGTGCGTCCCGGTGACCGCCTAGTGGCCTTTGCGGATGACTTTGCCGATGCGTTTGCGCGCGGCTTTGATGGCTGCGACGTGGCTATGGTGGAGGAGTCGTCGGTTGCGGCGTTTGCTGCTGCGTCCGATGGCTTTGATGCTTCGTTTGATGCCGAGGGGCCGCACCTGTGGTGGTTCGTCAACTCCATTGGCGGGTTTGGACTGCGCGTGCCCGATCTTCGTGCGCTGGGTCGGGCGGCGCGTGAGGCCCATGCGCTGCTGGTTGTGGACAACACCGTGGCGTCAGCTTTTGGCTGCGATTCGCTGCGGCTGGGTTCTGCGCTGTCGCTCGAGGCGCTCGATCGCGTATGCGCCGGTGATGCTCCGCGCAAGTTGGTTGCCGTATCGGTCGCGCGCTCGCAGCTCAAGCGCCATCGTGTGGATGCCGCGGCCGAGTGCGCGCATACCCTGCTTGAGGGCTGTGGCTTGGCCAAGTTTGAATTGACTGCTGACGAGGCCGGTGTGCTGGAGCGGGGACTGGACTCGCTCGACGTCCGTATGCAGGCGCATTTCGACCGCGCCCGTGCGCTGGCCGAGTATCTGGCCGCCAACGAGATGGTGTGCAACGTGCGCTATCCCGGACTGAGCTCGCATCCCGACCATGCGGTTGCGACAGGAATCCTCGAGCACGGCTTTGGCCCGGCAGTTGAGTTTGACCTTATCGAGCGCAGTGCGGGTGATTTCTTCGATGCTTTGCCGGGGGAGTTTCGTACATCGCCCGCCGGCGGCGCAACGACGCGCCTCTCGGCCACGCGCGGCAAGCAGGGGAGCACCATCCGCCTCTTCGCCGGCACCGACAACCCCCTGGTCGTAGCGTCCGCCCTAGATAACGCCCTCCGCAACTAGCTAAATCATCCTCGACTCCATAAGTTGCGGTGAAATATGGATTGATTTACGGCTTTATCGGCATAAACAGTCCCTATTTCACCGCAACTTAGAGAGGGGGTTGCGTAGCTAAAAAGCCCCGTCCCAAATTGGCTATTCTTTGATGCTGGCGATGAGGGCGTCGGCTTTGGTGGCAATGACCTTGTTTATGTCGGCCTGCAGCTTCTCGTAGACCGCTATGGCGCGCTCTCCGGCGGGGGTGAGGGTGGATCCGCGGGCGCCGTCGCGCTCTATGAGCTTGCAGCCCAGCTGGCCTTCGGCTTCGTTCACAATGCGCCACGCTTTGGAATACGCCATGCCCATGCTCTTGGCGGCGCGGTTCAGCGAGTGCTCGCGGGCAATACCCTGCAGCAGCAAGACGCAGCCGTGACCAAACACGCCCGGCAGATCCTTGTCGCACGCTTGAATGACCAGCTTTGCCGTCGTCTTGTACTTCATACGCTCCACGTCTCCCCGCTAAAGTGTTTGCTGGGCAAACGCAAAGCCTGCGTCAAGCCCTCGTGTGCTCTTCTTAAATCATGCATTGTAGCAGTCAAAGTGCGTTAAGATACTTCCCCAGTATTGGGCGCCCAAGGTTGGGCTGGGTCCTACGAGGCCTGCAGCCGACCGGTCGCATGGAAAAAGGAGAAACATGGCTACGTTCTTTCCCGGTGAGTCCCACACGTTTTCGGAGTATCTGCTGGTTCCTGGTTACTCGTCCTCGCAGTGCATCCCCAACAACGTCTCTCTCAAGACGCCGCTAACCCGCTTCAAGCGCGGTGAGAAGCCGGCAATCACCCTGAACATCCCCATGGTTTCCGCCATCATGCAGTCCGTCTCGGGCGTCGACATGGGTGTCGCGCTCGCTACCGAGGGCGGCCTGTCCTTCATCTACGGTTCCCAGAGCGCCGAGTCCGAGGCCGCCATGGTCAAGGCCGTCAAGGATCACAAGGCCGGCTTCGTTCAGTCCGATTCCACGCTGACCCCCGACATGACTATGGAGCAGGTCATCGCCCTCAAGGAGAAGACCGGTCACTCCACCATGCCGGTCACCGACGACGGCACTCCCAAGGGTAAGCTCCTGGGCATCGTCACCAGCCGTGACTATCGCCCCAGTCGCGATGACCACCAGACGAAGGTCTCTGAGTTCATGACCCCGCGTGAGCAGCTCATCGTGGGCGACAAGAACATCAGCCTCAAGGTTGCCAACGACGTCATCTGGGACAACAAGCTCAACGCCCTGCCCATCGTCGACGATAACGATCACCTGATGGGCATCGTTTTCCGTAAGGACTACGACAGCCACAAGACCAACCCCAACGAGCTGCTCGACGGCGACAAGCGCTACATGGTCGGCGCCGGTATCAACACCCGCGACTATGCCGAGCGCGTGCCGTTGCTTATCGAGGCCGGTGCCGACGTCCTGTGCATCGACTCTTCCGAGGGCTTCAGCGAGTGGCAGAAGCGCACCATCGAGTGGATCCGCGCCAACTACGGCGAGGACGTCAAGGTCGGTGCCGGTAACGTCGTCGACGCCGAGGGCTTCCGCTTCCTGGCCGACTGCGGTGCCGACTTCATCAAGGTCGGTATCGGCGGCGGCTCCATCTGCATCACCCGTGAGACCAAGGGCATCGGCCGTGGCCAGGCTACCGCGCTGATCGACGTCTGCCGCGCTCGCGACGAGTACTACGAGGAGACCGGTGTCTACGTGCCCGTGTGCTCCGACGGCGGTATCGTCTACGACTACCACATGACGCTCGCCCTGGCCATGGGTGCCGACTTTATGATGCTGGGCCGCTACTTCGCTCGCTTTGACGAGAGCCCGACCGAGCGCGTCAACGTCAACGGCCAGTACATGAAGGAGTACTGGGGCGAGGGTTCCGCGCGTGCCCGCAACTGGCAGCGCTACGACCTGGGCGGCGCTGCGAAGCTCAGCTTCGTCGAGGGCGTCGACTCCTACGTTCCCTACGCCGGTTCCCTCAAGGACGGCGTGGGCGGCACGCTCTACAAGGTCAAGTCAACGATGTGCAACTGCGGCGCCCTCTCGATCCCCGAGCTCCAGGAAAAGGCACGCCTAACGCTGGTCAGCTCGACCTCGATCGTCGAAGGTGGCGCCCACGACGTAGTCGTCAAGGATTCCCAGCAGAGCGTTTCCTATCGATAAGCGGCTTTCCCAAGCACCGCACCTTGCCGTTCAAACCGTCGCTCGCGTACCAAAGTACGCGTCGCTCCTCTTTCACGGCAATCTGCGGCACCTGGAAAACCCGTTCGTGCTAGAACGAGTTTCAGACAAAGGTTGATTCACAACCACGTTATTTAGATAAAGCGAGATGCCTGTAAGTTGCAGGCATCTCGCTTGTCGTATTTGCTATCATCAGTCAAGTTAACCTTAGGGTCGGTCGGCTTAGCTTTGTTCGCTACAAGTTCCGCACGCAAAGAAGAGCACTTAATGTGCTCTTCGTCTTGCGCAGGACTGTCCGCAGTAGCGAACAAAGCTAAGCCGACCGACCCCAGCTAAGATTAAAGGAGCTGATATGTGCGATTGCACAGATCATAAGGATGAGATCCCTGCCTACGACGCGCAGGCCATTGAGTCCAAGTGGATGAAGGCCTGGGAGGACTCCAACCTCTTTGCCGTCGACACCGACGACAGCAAGCCCAAGAAGTACGTGCTCGAGATGTTCCCGTATCCGTCGGGCGACCTGCATATGGGCCACGCACGCAACTATACCATCGGCGATGCCATGGCCCGTCAGGCCCGCATGCGCGGCTACGACGTGCTGCACCCCATCGGCTTTGACGCCTTTGGCCTGCCTGCCGAGAACGCCGCCATCAAGCACAACACGCAGGCTGCCGCCTGGACGTATAAGAACATGGACCAGGCGCTCGCCACGATGAAGCGCATGGGCTTCTCCTACGATCTGGATCGCATGGTCAAGACCTGCAGCCCCGACTACTACCGCTGGGGTCAGTGGATCTTTGAGAAGCTGTGGGAAAAGGGCCTGGTCTATCGCAAGAAGAACCCGGTCAACTGGTGCCCCACCTGCAAGACCGTTCTGGCCAACGAGCAGGTCACCGAGGGCAAGTGCTGGCGCTGCGGCACCGAGCCCGAGAAGCGCGACCTTGAGCAGTGGTACTACAAGATTACCGAGTACTCTCAGGAGCTGCTCGACGACTTGGAGAAGCTCCCCGGCTGGCCTGAGCGCGTCAAGCAGATGCAGGCCAACTGGATCGGTCGCTCCGAGGGCGCCGAGGTCGACTTTACCCTGTGCGACAAGGACGGCGAGCCTATCGAGGGCGACGAGGGCAAGATCACCGTCTTTACCACGCGTGCCGATACCCTTTTTGGCGTTTCCTTCTTTGTCCTGGCTCCCGAGTACGCCGGCCTGCACGAGCTCGTCGAGGGCACGGAGTACGAGGAGGCCGTCACCAAGATCGTCGAGGACTCCAAGCACATCTCTGCCGTCGAGCGTGCCCAGGGCACCCTCGAGAAGCACGGTGCCTTCACGGGCCGCTATGTGGTAAACCCCGTCAACGGCGAGAAGGTCCCCGTGTGGGTTGCCGATTATGTCGTTGCCGACTACGGCACCGGCGCCGTTATGGCCGTTCCCTGTGGCGACCAGCGCGACTTTGAGTTTGCCCGTAAGTACGACCTGCCGATCGTGCCGATCATCCTGGACGATGACGATCGCGCTGCCGTCGAGGCCAGCGGCGAGACCATCGATACCTTCCATGCCGAGACTGTCGACTGGGATTGCGCCCACGCTGCCGAGGGCACGCTCGTCCAGTCCGGCAAGTACACCGGTATGCGCGGCGGCAAGCACTCCGAGGGCGAGGCTGCCATCGTGGCCGACCTCGAGGCCATGGGCTGCGGTCGTCGTAAGGTCGAGTTCCGCCTGCGCGACTGGCTCATCAGCCGCCAGCGCTATTGGGGCAACCCCATCCCGGCCATCCACTGCGAGCATTGCGGCATTGTGCCCGTGCCTGAGGATCAGCTGCCGGTGACGCTGCCCGAGAACCTGGACCTGGGCGCTGGCGAGACCCTTGCCGAGTGCAAGGAGTTCTACGAGACCACCTGCCCGGTCTGCGGCCGCCCGGCCAAGCGCGAGACCGATACCATGGACACCTTTACCTGCTCCAGCTGGTATTACCTGCGCTATACCGATCCGCACAACACCGAGCTGCCCTTCTCCCGCGAGGCCGCCGACCGTTGGATGCCCGTCGATAACTACATCGGCGGCATCGAGCACGCCATTCTGCACCTGCTCTACAGCCGCTTCTTTACCAAGGCACTGCGCGACCTGGGCCTGCTGAGTGTGGACGAGCCCTTCACCAACCTGCTGTGCCAGGGCATGGTCAAGGACGAGAACGGCGACACCATGTCCAAGTCCAAGGGCAATGTCGTGCCCCCGAGCTCGGTCATCGAGCCCTACGGCGCCGACACCATGCGTTTGGCGATCCTGTTTATCGCTCCGCCCGAGAAGGACTTCGACTGGGATCCCAAGGCCGTTGAGGGCGCCAATCGCTTCATCAAGCGCGCCTGGCGTATCGTTTGGCAGCTCGTCCAGTCCGGCGACGCCAACGTGGCCTTCGACAAGTCCGCGCTCGATGAGGTTGCTATGAAGCTCTATCGCGAGCGTCACCGCACCATCGCCAAGTGCACCGAGGACTTCGACCGCGGCCAGTTCAACACCGCGATCTCGGCCGTCATGGAGCTCGTCAACGCGGCGAGCGCCTACCTCAATGCCACTGAGGGTGCCGCCCGCGACAAGGCGCTGTGCTACGGCGTGGCCAAGGATATCGTGAGCGTGCTGGCCCCCATCTGCCCGTTCTGGGCCGACGAGCTGTGGCACGAGGCCCTCGGCTGCGAGGGCAACGCCTACACCGCCGCCTGGCCCGAGTTCGACCTGGCCGAGTCCGTTGAGGACACGGTGCAGATCGTGGTCCAGGTGCTCGGTAAGGTCCGCGGCCGCGTCGACGTTGCCCGCGATGCCTCCAATGAGGATATGCAGGCTGCCGCCGAGGCCGCCGTCGCCAAGTGGCTCGAGGGCAAGACAGTCGTCAAGGCCATCTGCGTTCCCGGCAAGCTGGTCAACCTGGTGGTCAAGTAAGCACTGCGCGCAAAGCTGACATGCAATAAACGAGGACGGCCCGGTTGGGTCGTCCCTCGTTTTGTGTTGTATGCCCTGCTTAATCATTGCGTCGCACCGTCTTCTACGGGATGTGTACCAGGTCCCTAAAGTAAACGTTGCCCGTTGCCTCTTCGAACATCCAGATGTTGAGGTAGATGTCGTTGAGGTCTTTGTTCACATCAAAGTCCGGATCGTCAAAGGTGCCCACAAAGGTGAGCATGGCGCGCGTTTCCTCGCCCGCTGCGACCTGCTGGCGCATGCGCACATCGCGGACCACGCCGTTGACGTAGGCATAGGAGTCCACATCGCCAAACATCATGTCGGCACCGGTGTTGTTGGTCACCGTAAAGACGAGCGCGGCGTCGCCGTAGCCGTCGGTGTCCTTACCCACGCAGGTTACATGGACGTTATCGTCTACCTCAAGGTCGATGGGGAGCTGTTCTTGGGAATCGGGACCCAGGCCCTGGGGATCGATTTCGTCTTCGTTGATTTTATCGAAGCTACCCTGTGGCGTCGTTTCCTCGGCAGCTTCGGTGCTTCCGGGAGTCGGCTCAGATGGCCCGGTTTTGCCATCGATATTGCTGCATCCCATCAGGGCGAACGAGCAGACTGCGATGGCGAGCGCGGTCGTGCAGAGGGTGCCGAGACGTTTCATGGGTGCCTCCTTGCCGTAGGGTTTTGGAAGGTTGTGCGGCCAATGCGCGCGGCCGGCCTTTTGCTGCAGAATGTCCCTAGCTGTAGTCTGGCCGATGTGCACCCAAGAGCGGAATGCCCATAGGGCCCGATTCGCTTGGCGGGTTGGGACGTTTGGCCCGTTTTGGCCCTTTTGGGGAGCGCCATATGGGGGTTCTCGCCCAATTATCCGTTTCTTGTGGAGAACCTGTGCTTGCACTCATCTGCAAGTTTGCGTTGTGCTTGCACGTTTCCGCAGCTATTGGTATAGTTTGCTTGCAAATGAAGTTGTAATTGAAAGAAGTGGGGTTTCGGCCCCGCTTCTTTTTTGTATGGATGGAGGTGCCGCAATGATCAAGACCAAGACCGAGCAGGCGATTATCGACGCGCTCGAGGCCGTCGCTCCCCAGCACGATATCGACATCGTCGACGTCGAGCTCGTGGGTGCCACCAAGGCCCCCTGCGTGCGCGTGCGTATCGAGGGTGCCGAGGGTCAGAGTCTTTCGCTCAACGACGTCACGGCCAACACCAAGTGGGTCGGCGATGTGATTGAGGAGCTCGACCCCATCTCTTCGAGCTATACGCTCGAGGTGTCGAGCCCGGGTATGGCGCGCCCGCTGCGCCGCCCGTGCGACTTTGCCCGCTTTGTGGGCGAGAACTGCGAGCTCACCTCCACCGCCACCGAGGGCCGTCGCAAGTACGCCGGCAAGATTGCCGCCGCCACCGAGGCGAACGTGACCCTCGAGCTCGAGGACGGCGAGTCCGTTACCCTCGATTTCTCTGATGTTAAAAAGTGCAAGTTGAAGCCCACCTACGACTTCAAGCCCGCGAAGGAAGGAAAGTAAGATGGCAGCATCCGACATGATGTCCGCCCTGATGGAGCTTTGCCAGGAGAAGCACATCGACCAGCTCTACCTGATCGACCGCCTGGAGCAGTCGCTCGCCAAGAGCTATGCCGAGATCCTGCATCTTGAGTGGGGCGCCAAGGTGACCATCGACCGCACCACCGGCAAGATCTACGTCTACCGTCTGGAGCCGATTGACGATTCCATGGACGAGGAGGGCAACTTCACCGAGTTCGAGGAGATCGACGTTACCCCCAAGAACACGAGCCGCATCGCCGCCCAGCACGCCAAGGCCGAGATCAACGCCATCGTGCGCAACTCCGCCCGCGAGCAGATCTACGAGGAGTTCTCCGGCCGCATCGGTGACCTCATCAGCGGTACCGTGCTGCAGTCCACGCCCGACTTCACGATCGTCAAGATTCGCGAGGGCGTCGAGGCCGAGCTGCCGCACTTCGATCAGCGTCGTTACGAGAACGAGCGCAACGAGCGTCCGATGGGCGAGCGCTACCTGCACAACCAGCACATCAAGGCCGTGATCATCGACGTTCGCGACCCCAACTCCAACCTGCAGCCGGTTCGTGGCGAGCACAGCCGTCCGCCGATTGTCATCTCCCGTACCCACCCCGAGCTCATGCGTCGTCTGTTTGAGCAGGAGGTGCCCGAGATCTATGAGGGCACCGTCCAGATCAAGTCGATCGCCCGCGAGTCCGGCCAGCGCTCCAAGGTCGCCGTCCACTCGCTCGACGACCGTCTGGATCCCGTGGGCGCCTGCGTCGGCCCCAAGGGCAGCCGTGTTCGCGCTGTCGTGGGCGAGCTCCGTGGCGAGCGCGTCGACGTCATCCTGTGGGATGCCGATCCTGCCGTCTACGTTGCCAACGCCCTTTCGCCTGCCAAGGTCACCCGCGTCCTCATCGACGAGGAGAAGGCTTACGCCGGTGTCATCGTGCCCGACGACCAGCTGTCCCTCGCCATCGGCAAGGAGGGCCAGAACGCCCGCCTCGCCGCGCGCCTGACCGGCTGGCACATCGACATCAAGTCCGAGACCCTTGCCGCCGACATCCTCAAGAACGTTCCCGTTCACGAGGAGCCCGCCGCCGACCTGATCGGTGACGAGGAGGACGAGGACGTCCGCCGCTGCGAGTTCGTGTCCGAGGACGGCATCCAGTGCCGCAACCAGGCTCGTCCCGGCTCCCGTTTCTGCGGTGTCCACGACACCGACGCCTTCGATGATGCGGAGGACCTGATCTAGCGCGCGGTCGCGCCGGGCGGGTCCCGGCGCGTCTCCCACGCTCGTTCAGTCTCTAGGCACCCAAGGTGCCAGAAAGGGTAGGTGAAGTCATATGGCAAAAGTCCGTGTGTCCACCCTGGCCAAAGAGTTCGGCATGACCTCCAAGGAACTGATGGGTCATCTCGCCGATATGAAGATTCCCGCTAAGTCCGCTTCCTCCACCTTGGAGGACGCTTATGTCGCCATGGTCCGCAAGCAGCTCGCCTCGGTGATCGAGGCCCGCGCCCAGGAAGTCGAGGCCGCCAAGCAGGCCGAGGAGCAGGCAGCTGCCGCCGAGGAGGCCGCTCGCGCCGCCGAGGCCGAGCGCGAGCGCATCGCCGCCGAGAAGGCCCGCGAGGAGGAGCGTCGCCAGTTTGCCGCAGCCCAGGCTGCCGAGGAGGCTGCCCGCGCCGAGGCCGAGGCCAAGAAGAAGGCCGAGCAGGAGCGCCTTGCCTGCGAGAAGGAGGAGGCTGCCCGCGAGGCCCAGCGCCGCGCCGTTCCCGCTTCCGACTCCGGTTCGCGTTTCCGTTCGCTGCTCGACCAGATCGCCGCACAGGAGACCGTGCTCAAGGAGAAGAAGGACGCCGAAGACAAGGCCAAGGCCGAGCGCGCCGCCGAGCGCGGTAACCGTCGTGGCGGCAACAACGACCGCCGCGGTGGCCGTCGTAACGATCGCAACGCCTCAGACAACAACTCCGAGCGCAACGCCTCCGAGAGCCGTCCGCACAGCCATCGTACCAACGCCAGCAACAACGTCGCTGCCGGCATGGACTTCCCCAACCCCGACAAGCAGGGCAAGGGCAAGAAGCGCAAGGGCGGTCACAACAACGAAGAGGACCACTACAGCCGCATGGCTCGCGAGGCCGAGGAGTACAGCCGCGAGAAGGTGCTCGAGGAGGCTCGTGCCGCCGTCGAGGAGGCCTCTCGCGAGTCCACCGGTCGCCGCAAGAAGCGCAAGGAGAAGCGCGAGCGCGAGGCTGCCAAGGCGCAGGAGGAGCGCAAGATAGAGGAGGCGCTGGCCCAGGGCGTGAACCCCGAGGACCTCGACGCCATCAAGGTCTCCCAGGGCGTTACCGTCCAGGAGCTTGCCGAGGCGCTCGACGTTCCGGCCAACGACATCATCAAGCGCCTGTTCCTGCTTGGTACGCCGCTCACCATGACGCAGTCCATGTCCGACGACCTTGTCGAGCTCGTTGCCGACGACCTGGGCCGTCAGATCAAGATCATCACCCCCGAGGAGGAGAACACCTTCTCGTTCTACGACGATCCCGCCGACCTTAAGCCGCGCGCCCCGGTCGTCACCGTCATGGGCCACGTCGACCACGGCAAGACGTCGCTGCTCGACGCCATCCGTCACACCGGCGTTGCTGCCGGCGAGGCTGGCGGCATTACGCAGGCCATCGGCGCTTCGCAGGTCATGATCAACGACCGCAAGATCACCTTCATCGATACTCCGGGTCACGCTACCTTTACGGCCATGCGTGCCCGTGGCGCCAAGGTGACCGACATCGTCATCCTGATTGTCGCCGCCGACGACGGCGTCATGCCCCAGACCGTCGAGTCGATCAACCACGCCAAGGCCGCCGGCGTACCCATCGTCGTCGCCGTCAACAAGATCGATAAGCCGGGCGCCAACCCCGATCGCGTGCGCCAGGAGCTCACCGAGTACGGCGTCATCCC
The DNA here is from genome assembly GCA_902490565.1 of uncultured Collinsella sp. Lineage (GTDB taxonomy): Bacteria > Actinomycetota > Coriobacteriia > Coriobacteriales > Coriobacteriaceae > Collinsella. The sequence continues at coordinate 53,374 of CABUEK010000012.1, forward strand.
CGAGGAGTGGGGCGGACAGAACATGTTCGTCAACATCTCGGCTAAGCAGAAGATCGGTATCGACGACCTTCTGGAGACTGTGCTGCTCCAGGCCGACGTGCTCGAGCTCAAGGCCAACCCGGACACCTTTGCCTCCGGCAACGTCCTCGAGGCCAAGCTCGACAAGGGCCGCGGCTCGGTCGCTACCGTGCTCGTGACCCGCGGTACCTTGCACGTGGGCGATACGCTGGTCGCCGGCCTTACCTACGGCCGCGTCCGCGCCATGCTCGACCCCAAGGGTCGCGCCGTCACCGAGGCCGGTCCCTCCGACGCCGTCGAGATCCTGGGCCTGCAGTCCGTGCCCAACGCCGGTGACGAGTTCCGCGTGTTCGAGGACGAGCGCGAGGCTCGTGCCCTGGCCGACGAGCGTTCGCTGAAGGCCCGTATCGAGGAGCAGAGCCGCGTCAAGCACGTCACGCTCGAGAACCTCTTCGAGACCATCGCCGACGCCGAGGTCAAGGAGCTCAACCTGATTATCAAGGCCGACGTCCAGGGCTCCATCGAGGCTCTTCAGGACTCACTCGACAAGATGGATCAGTCCGAGGTTCGCATCAACACGATCCACTCCGCCGTTGGCGCCATCAACGAGACCGACGTCGTCCTGGCCGACGCCTCCAACGCCATCATCATCGGCTTTGGCGTCCGTCCCGACGGTAAGGCCCGCTCCGCCGCCGAGCGCGAGGGCGTCGAGATCCGTTGCTACGACGTCATCTACAAGTGCCTCGAGGAGCTCGACGCCGCCCGTATCGGCATGCTGAAGCCCACCGAGGTCGAGGTCGCCACGGGTACCGCGACCGTCCTGGACACCTTCAAGGTGCCCAAAGTCGGTATCGCCGCCGGTGTCCGCGTCGAGGAGGGCGAGATCGCCGCGACCGATTCCGTGCGCCTGGTGCGCGACGGCATCGTGGTCTTCAACGGCAAGATCGCCTCGATGCGCCACTACAAGGACGAGGCCAAGAGCCTCAAGAGCGGTTCCGAGGGCGGCATTGGCCTGGAGAACTTCCAGGACATCAAGCCCGGCGACCAGATCGAGGGTTACCGCATCGACCAGGTTGCCCGTACCGAGTAGGGGGTAGCGCTATGAAGCAAACGCAGGCAACCCGCCGTCTGGGCGAGCAGCTTCGCGAGAAGCTCGGTTATATCCTGCTCTTTGAGGTTTCCGATCCGCGTCTCGACCTCGTTACTTTGACTGCGGTCGAGGTCGCGGTGGACCGTTCGTTCGCGCGCGTGTACGTGTCGTGCGATGCGAGCCGATACGACGAGGTCATGGAGGCGCTCGCAAGCGCTAAGGGCCGTATTCGCAGCCTGTTGGCTCGCTCGCTCGATTGGCGTGTTACGCCCGAGCTCGATTTTCGCATCGATCGCTCGACCGATGAGGCCGAGCGCATCACGCGTGCGCTGGAAAACGTTCCCGCCACGCTTGCGATCGAAAAAGACGAGGACGGCTATCCGATAGCGGATGCCGCCCAGGAGGCAGCTTTAGATGACTAATTCCGCCGACCTCGCCTCGTGCGAGTCTGCAGATATTCAGCGACGCATCCTCGAGCTCATCGAGGGTGCGTCCTCCATTGCGATTTCGGGACATACTTCTCCCGATGGCGATGCCTTGGGCTCCGTATTGGGTCTGGGCCTTTCGCTCATGAAGTTTTTCCCCAACAAGGACATTGCGCTTCTGCTGGCAGACGATGACCCGGTTCCGCGCATTTACCGCTTTATGGAAGGCTCCGACCGTCTGGTGCCGGCATCTGCGTACGCCGGCAATCCTGACCTGTTCATCTCGGTGGACGTACCGGTCGTCGAGCGCCTCAATAATTCCGCCGAGGTGCTTCGTCGCTCCAAGCATGTGGTGTGCTTCGATCATCATCCGGCGCGCGAGGAGTTTGCCGAGCTGAGTCTGAGGCGCGTCGATGCCGCGGCCTGCGCCATGATCATCGACCGTTTCTTGGACAATTGCGGCATTGTCGCACGTGATGGCGTTGCGACCTGCCTGCTGTGTGGCTTGGTTACCGATACCGGCCGTTTTCAGTACCAAAACGCCGATGCCGCCGCGTTCCATGCGGCCTCGCGCCTGGTTGCCCACGGTGCCGATCCGGCGCGAGTGGCACTCGAGGTATATCAGAGCATGCGCGTTGAGTTTTTGCACCTCAAGTCCATCGTTATGGGCCGCATCAAGACAGTGGCCCACGGGCGCGTCGCGTATAGCTACGCGTACCAGAGTGACCTTGAGGCCTGCGGCGTCACCTCGGACGAGTGCGACGGCCTGGTCGATGTGGTGCGTTCGGTGATGGGCGTCGAGGTCTGCATGTTCTTAAAGGGCATTGAGGGCGATACCAAGGTGCGTGGCAACCTGCGCTCCAAGGGCGACCTCGATGTGTCCGAGATTGCTGCCAACTTTGGCGGTGGCGGGCATCATGCCGCCGCCGGCTTTTCCAACAACGGAACGATTCTCGAGACGCTTACCGTGGCACTTCCCATGCTGGCCGAGCTGGTGGGGGAGGATCCCGCTTCGGTGACCGTCGAGCTTTAACTTTTTGGATGGTACATGGCTCGTCGTACGCCTTCTCAACTGAATATGCTGCTCGCCGTCGATAAGCCGGTGGGCTGCACGTCCCACGATGTGGTCTCGCAATGCCGACGCGCCCTCCATGAGCGGCGCGTCGGCCATGCCGGCACGCTCGACCCCATGGCATCGGGTGTCATGGTGGTGGGCGTGGGCCAGGCCACCCGTCTGCTGGGCATGCTTACCCTCGATACCAAAAGCTATGTCGCCGACATTTCGTTTGGCGCCGAGACCAATACCGATGATGCGGAGGGCGAGGCGGTCCGCACGGTGGCTGTTGGCAACGAGCTCCGCGATCCTGCCTTTGCCCGTGAGCACTTGGCCGCCATGCTGGGTCCGCAGATGCAGGTGCCGCCGGCGTTTTCGGCTATCTCGGTCAATGGCGTTCGCGCCTACAAGTCTGCTCGCGAGGGCAATGCGGTGGACCTACCTCCGCGCCCCGTCGAGGTCTATGCCGCCGACCTGATCGCCGTGGGCGGCGAAGGTGATACGTGTGTGTGGACCGTGGCGTTCTCGGTGAGCAAGGGCACCTATATCCGTGCGCTCGCTCGCGACCTGGGCCGCGCTTGCGATAGCGCCGCGCATATTTCCGCGCTGCGCCGCACGGCCTCCGGTGTTGTTTCCATTGGCGCCTGTCATGCGGTCGAGGAGCTTTCTCCCGAGTCCGCGGCTGGCTTTGCCCTGGATCCCATTGCGGCCCTGGGCGCCACGCGTGTTGACTTGCCGGGCAATCTTGCCGACGACCTGCTCTGCGGCCGACGCATTCCCGTTGAGCGTGCGCTTGCCGATTTCGATTCCTCGAAGGCGCCGTTTGCGTTGGTGCTCGATGGGGGACTCAAGGCGCTCGCCCGCATTGAGGGCGGCCGCTTTGTCATGGAGCACGTGTTTCCGCAGGCAGTCGGCGGTGTTCGATGATGTTGTCCGCTCGCGAGCTCGCGCGTGTCTTTTTCGCGGGCGAGTCGGACGAGGCTCGCATCGTTGCTGCCGATACGTTTGATGAGTGTGAGCACTTGGGTGCCGCATCGATTGCCATTGGCGTGTTCGACGGCGTTCACCGTGGACACCAGGAACTCATCGAAGCGCTTGCCCGTGATGCCCGTGCCCATGGCTGTAAGGCGGTCGTGGTTACCTTCGATCCCGACCCGGACGTTGTGGTGAGCCCTTCGCCCGCTCAAAAATTGATGACGACGGCCGACCGTCTGCATGCCTTGGCTCAGACTGGGGTCGATACAGTGGTGGCCGTTCCCTTTACGCCTGAGGTTGCGGCACTCGACCATGTCGGTTTTCTCGCACTGCTGTCACGCGTAGTCGACATTCGCTCGATTCGCGTTGGCAGTGACTTTAGGCTGGGTCGTGGCGGTGCTTCTGGTGTTGCCGAGATGCGCTCCTGGGGTTCTGAGCACGGCGTTGACGTGTATGGTCACGACCTGCTTTGCGAGGGCGGTGAGGCCATTTGCGCCACCCGCATTCGTCATGAGCTGGGACAGGGCCATGTGGAGCTTGCTGCTGAGTTACTCGGCCGTCCGTATATGGTGCGTGGCGGTGTTATTCGCGGCCGTCACGAGGGTTCTGGCATGGGCTTTCCCACGGCAAACTTGCAGGTTCCCGACGGCATTCAGGTGCCAGCCGATGGCGTGTATGAGGGTCTGGTGCTGGTCGATGACTCCGCGTGGCCCGCTGCCGTGAACGTCGGCCTGCCGCCAACGTATGCTGACGATGCGGCATCTGCGCATCTCGAGGCTAATTTAATTGGTTATACGGGCGACCTGTACGGCGCTTCCGTTTCGCTGGCGTTTACGCGCTGGCTGCGTCCCTCGCGTGTGTTCGATTCGCTGGATGAGTTGATCGCGACCGTCGAGGGTAATATCGAAGATATTCGTCACAACTTGGGTGAGCAGGGGGTGAGCATTCGTGATTAGCGATGAGGAAAAAGATCAGGTACGCGCTGCGTCCGACCTGGTTGCTATCGTGCAGGAAACGGTCGAGCTCAAGCCTCGCGGCCATGAGTTTTGGGGATGCTGCCCCTTCCATGGCGAGAAGACACCGTCCTTCCACATTATCCCCGCCACGCAGGTGTGGCATTGCTTTGGCTGCGGCGAGGGTGGCGACGTCTTCACGTATATCATGAAGCGCGAGAACCTGAGCTTTCCCGAGTCAATCCGTTACTTGGCCGATCGCGCGGGTATTGAGCTGCATGACACCGGAGATCGCCGCGAGCGCGGCACCAAGCGTGCCCGCATCTACGATCTGTGCGCCGAGACGGCCCAGTTCTACCACACCATGCTTATGCGCGGTAAGGACGGCCGTCCGCGCGAGTATTTTGCCAGCCGCGGCATGGGCGGCGACGTCTGCCGCCGCTACTGCCTGGGCTTTGCGCCGGGCCGCAATGCGCTGGTGACGCACCTGTCCCAGGCGGGTTTTACCCCGCAGGAGATGATCGATGCCAACGTTGCCGTGAGCCGCGGACGCGGGCAACTAGCCGACCGCTTTTACGACCGCGTGATGTTTCCCATCTTTGACGAGCAAGGGCATAACATCGCCTTTGGCGGTCGCATCATGGGTGACGGCCAGCCTAAGTATCTCAACACCTCCGAGACGAGCGTGTTCCATAAAAAGCGAAACCTCTACGGTTTTAATTGGGCCAAGGAGTTTATCGTCGCGCAGGATACCGCCATCGTGGTGGAGGGCTATACCGACTGCATCGCCTGCTGGGAGGCGGGGATTAAAAACGTCGTCGCCACGTTGGGCACTGCGCTCACGGAGCATCACGTCAAGACGCTCACCCGCTTCGCCAAGCGCATCGTGTATATGTTCGACGGCGATGCCGCGGGCCAGAAGGCCGCGCGCCGTGCGATTCAGTTTATTGAGCAGGATTCGATGGATCTGCGCTGCGTGGTGCTGCCCGACGGTAACGATCCCATGGAGTTCATCACGGCGCATGGCGGCGAGGCACTGCAGGCGCGCATCGACGCTGCCGAGCCGCTTATGGACTTTGTTTACCGTTCGTTGCAGGAGTCGAGTGACATCACTACGCCAGGCGGTCGCGCCAAGGCGCTGGAAGATGCTCTGACGCTTATCTATCCGCTGCGCGATAGCTATATGATTGACACGTACTTTATCCAGATTGCCGATCTGCTGGGTTTGGATTTGGAGACGGTGCGCGCGAGCTCGGGCCGCGTGTTTCGCGACGTCGCCAAGCGCGAAGATGCGGAACGCCGTCGCGAGCAAAACTATGAGCGCCAGAGGGCGCAGGCCGAACGCTTTGGAAATGCGGGCGGTCGGGCATCGGGTTCTCGTGATGCCGGTCGCGGTGCTTGGGCATCGGGCGCGACGCCGCCGGTGTCCGCGCCGGTCGAGGAAGAGCCGTACGACTATGTCCCGCTCGATGCCTACGGTGCCGCGCCCGTGGAGGTCGTCGACGATCTTCCGCCGATCGATGTGCCTGATGGTATGGGCGCTGTGCCTGTGCCTGATGGTTCGAACGCACCGGCTGCGGCGGTGCCGATGGTTCTTACCGATCTTGAGCGCAAGTCCTTGGCAGGGGAGCGCGAGCTGCTGACCATGCTCACGAGCTACCCCGACCTGTTCCGCACGTATGCCGACCGCATCTGCTCCATCGAGTGGGTTGACCCACGTCACGAGTCCATCGCGTGGGCCGTTCTGGCAACGCCGCCGGGAACCGATCCTGCAGCCTGTATGGATGCGGCGCGCTCGGTGTGTCTCGAGGCGGCAACGCTTGTGAGTGTCGGGCGCATCTCGGCGACGAGCAAGCACCCCACCGAGACGAACATCGTGTTTATGCTCGATACGCTCGAGCTCTACACCATCAAACGCCGCATGCGTGCCGCACAGGCCAAGCTGCGCCAGGACCGTTCGCTCGATGATGAGGCCCGTCGCGCGCTGACCGTTCAGGCCGCGCAAGATTCGCAGCGTCAACGCGAACTGCAAAAGTCGATCGGCGGTGTGGCGGACCCGTTCCGTTTGATCGGCCCGGAGGCCGCAGGCACCGAACAAGCCTAGATGTTGTGGTCAACCAGCGTATTCTCGCCTATATCCAGTCCTCTTTTTGGGTATAGACGTCAATGTGTGTGCTAAAGTATTGAGTCCTGTGGACTATGAAGGGAGAATCTGTGCCAAAAAAGACTGAGAGCACGGGTACTGGGCTGGAATCCTACGTAGCAAAGCTCATGGGCAACGGCTCAAACAGGACTTCGGTAACCGAGGACGAGATTCAGGTCGCCCTGAAGGATATCGATGTTTCTGACGAGCAGCTCACCGCGGTGTATTCCGCGCTGCGCAACAGCGGCATCCAGATTATCTCCGCGAGCGGTAACGACGACGCCCCCATGGACGTCGACGATGACGATAACGATACCGATACCGATACCGACGATTTCGATGACGACGACGAGCACGATTCCGGCTCTCTCGACGATCACGAGCTCAAGATGGCCCGTCAGGCCGATGCCGAGATGGGTTCTTCCAAGAGCAAGAAGAAGCGCACCGTGCGCACGTCCCGTTCACGCTCCCGCGTGCGTGGCATCGATGCCTCCACGGTGATGCTGACCGGCGATCCGGTTCGTATGTACCTCAAAGAGATCGGCAAGGTCGACCTGCTGACCGCCTCCGAAGAGGTCGATCTGGCCATGAAGATCGAGGCCGGTCTTGAGGCCACCGAGAAGCTCGAGGCCGCCGATGCCGGTGAGCTCGAGCTCACGCGTGCCGAGATGCGTCGTCTTACGCGCATTGAGAACGTGGGCCTTGAAGCCAAGCAGGCGCTCATCAGCGCAAACCTTCGTCTGGTCGTCTCCATCGCCAAGCGCTATGTCGGTCGCGGCATGCTGTTCCTGGACCTGATCCAGGAGGGCAACCTCGGTCTGATCCGCGCCGTCGAGAAGTTCGACTACCAGAAGGGCTTTAAGTTCTCTACGTACGCCACGTGGTGGATCCGTCAGGCCATCACGCGCGCTATCGCCGACCAGGCCCGTACCATCCGTATTCCCGTGCACATGGTCGAGACCATCAACAAACTCGTCCGCGTGCAGCGCCAGCTCCTTCAGGACCTTGGTCGCGACCCGACCCCCGAGGAGATCGGTGCCGAGATGGACATGAGCGCCGACCGCGTCCGCGAGATCCAGAAGATCTCGCAGGAGCCCGTGTCGCTCGAGACCCCCATCGGCGAGGAAGAGGATTCCCAGCTGGGCGACTTCATCGAGGACTCCCAGGCTATCGTTCCGCCCGATGCGGCCAGCTTCTCTATGCTGCAGGAGCAGCTCACCCAGGTGCTCGATTCGCTTGCCGATCGTGAGCGCAAGGTTATCGAACTGCGCTTTGGCCTTGTCGACGGACATCCCCGCACGCTCGAGGAAGTCGGTCGTGAGTTTGGCGTCACGCGCGAGCGCATCCGCCAGATCGAGTCCAAGACTCTGGCCAAGCTTCGCCACCCGAGCCGTAGCAGTAAGCTGAAGGACTATATCGAGAGCTAGTCAAGCAAGAGGCGCCCTCAAGCACATCCGCTTGGGGGCGCTTTCATGTAGACATTGGGGACGTTCTTGAATGACTGGTCGTTTAAGAACGTCCATTACAGTCGAAATTGTCAGCCCGGGCCCGTCTCGGGCTACGATTGAGGCGCGCCCAGAACGGGCCGCCGACCGGGCGCCCGCGCACGGCCGAATGTCCCTGCCCCCGAGAGGGCCTGTTGGGTGCTGCCGGCGCGGGACGCGCCGCCCCCGACGGCTGATAGGAAAGTGCCGGGCAGGCGCCGCGGCTGGTAATGTGAGTGCCGAGGGGGAGGCCATCCGGTCGAACGACTACCGGAAGGATACCACCGTGAAAGCGCCATCGACCAGGCCCGCGGCCGTGCTCGGCCTAGACGTCGGCAAGTCCTCCCACTGGGCCTGCCTGATCGACCGCGACGGGGAGGTGCTGTCCAGCGCCCCCGTCCGCAACAGGGAGGCCGAGCTCGACGCGCTGTTCGCCTCCGTGCCCGCCGGCACGCTCGTCGTGGTCGACCAGTTCCGCAACATAGGGTCCCTCGCCGTGAGGCGCGCCCGCGCCGCGGGTCTGGGGGTCGCCCACCTGCCCGGCCTCGCCGCCAGCCGCGCCGCCGGGCTGTTCGCCGGCGAGGCCAAGACCGACGAGCGCGACGCCGCGGTGATCGCGCGGACCGCCCTGGGTGTGCCGGACTCCCTGTCGGGGGTCCCGGGCCGCGGCGAGGCCCTCGAGGCCGCGCGCGCCCTCTCGTCGCAGCGCGACCACGTCGTCGCCTGCGCGACCAGGGACAAGAACCGCCTGCGCGCCGTGCTGCTCGAGTCCTGCCCGGCCCTCGAGGCCGCCGTCGACCTGTCGGACCGCCGGTGGCTGGAGCTGCTCGCCGGGTTCGGCGGGGCGTGGGGGATCGCCCGCTCGGGGGCCGAGGGGCCGCAGGCCGAGGCCGCCGGGGAGGCCGCGGCCGCCTCGACTGCGCCCCCGCCGGCGCTCATCGAGGCCGAGAACAGGCAGGTCAG
>CABUEK010000013.1:0-61758 GCA_902490565.1 uncultured Collinsella sp.
AGCGCCCACGGGGGCTCCGTCTCGCTCGCCAACAGCCCCTCGGGCGGCGCGGTGGCCACCATCGCGGTCCCCCTGTGCGGGGCCTGACGACTCAGGCCCTCACACCGGAGCGCCTCGCAACCAAACGCTTCCATCTTGAAACACGGGGAGTAAATCGCGAAATCGCAGGTAAAAGGGGGGAGTAAAAAGGCAAAGAAAAAGCCTCCGTTCCGACGCGGAAACAGAGGCTAGATTATCGTATTTACTCACCATTATCGCTGGTGGCTTTGCCGTAACTCTCGTACGAAACGAAACTCAGGAGCACAGTGCGGCACTCAAAAGTGCAGGTCAGAACCCTGTCAGCCTACTCCCACTCAATCGTCGCGGGCGGCTTGGACGTGATGTCGTAGCACACGCGGTTGGCGCCGGGAACCTCGGCCACGATGCGGCCGGAGATGCGGGCCAGGACGTCGTAGGGCAGCTTGGCCCAGTCGGCGGTCATGGCATCGCTGGACTCGACGGCACGCAGGATAATTGGGCGCTGGTAGGTGCGCTCGTCGCCCATAACGCCGACGGACTTAATGTCGGGCAGGACGGCGAAATACTGCCAGCAGCTATGCTCGGAGTTGCGCTCGCCGGTCTGCTCAAACAGACGCTGGTTATAGGCGTCGAGCTCCTCGCGCACGATGGCGTCGGCATTCTTGAGGATCTCGAGCTTCTCCTTGTCGACCGCACCGATGATGCGGATGGCCAGACCCGGGCCCGGGAAAGGCTGGCGGAACACGATATGACCCGGCAGACCGAGCGCCAGACCAAGCGCGCGGACCTCGTCCTTAAAGAAGTGGTCGAGCGGCTCAATAAGGTCGAAGTGCACGCCCTCGGGGAACGGGATCAGATTGTGATGGCTCTTGATGGTAGCCGTCTTGCCGCCCGTCTTGCGAGCGCCGGACTCAATGATGTCGGGGTAGATGGTGCCCTGAGCCAAGTACTTGACCGGCTTGCCATCGGTCTCGAGCTGCTGCGCCACGGCGAAGAACTCTTTCCAGAACTGCGTACCGATGATGCGGCGCTTCTCCTCGGGCTCGGTCACGCCGGCCAGAAGCTCGGCATAACGGTCCTCGGCGTGGACGTGGATAAAGTCGACGTCAAACTGCTTGGTGAAGACCTCCTCCACCTGCTCGGGCTCGCCCTTGCGCAGCAGGCCGTGGTTGATGAACACGCAGGTCATCTGCTTGCCCACGGCGCGAGCGCCCAGCGCAGCCACGACGGAGGAGTCGACGCCGCCGGACAGGGCCAGAATCACGCGGTCGTCGCCGACCTTCTCGCGGAACTCGGCTGTCATGGTCTCGACCAGGTTATCCATGCTCCAGTTGGGCTCCAGGCCGCAGATCTCAAACAGAAAGTTGCTCAGCAGCTGCTGACCGTACTCGGAGTGCTTGACCTCGGGGTGGAACTGCGTGGTGAAGATCTTGCGCTCGACGCACTCCATGGCGGCAACCGGGCACACGTCGGTGCTGGCGGTAACGGTAAAGCCCTCGGGCACCTCGGACACGGCGTCGCGGTGGCTCATCCACACGGTCTGCTCCATAGGCGTGGAGTTAAAGAGCTTGGCGCCGGCCGTACGCGTGATGGTGGCGCGGCCGTATTCGCCCACCTCGGAGTGACCGACCTTGCCGCCGAGCGTCACGGCCGTGATCTGATGGCCGTAGCAAAAGCCCAGAACGGGAAGGCCCAGGTCAAAGATGGCGGGATCGATGGACGGAGCGTCCTCGGCATACACAGAAGCCGGGCCGCCAGAGAGGATGAGCGCAGAGGCGTTCATTTCGCGAATCTCATCGGCCGAGATGTCGCAGGGAACGATCTCGGAATACACGTTGAGGTCGCGGACGCGACGGGCAATGAGCTGACCGTACTGCGCACCAAAGTCGAGTACGAGGACCTTTGCGGAAGCCTTTTGATCCATGGTTTCCCCCTCTTGTTGGCGGGGAGCCTGTGCCCACCCGCGCGAATAAACGAAAACAGCTTACATAGTGTACACGTTATATGGGGTTTCTCGTCCCTCGCAGCCATCAGCGCACGGCAAACGCACGACCGGGGCCTATTTGACGGCAATTGAAGTGTTACCAAACGTTACAGATGATGTAATACGTTTGAACATTGGACGCCCTGTGCCACAATACTGCCGAACGACTCCGCCTCTGCGGCGGCAAATACGATAGGAATACCAGCATGAAGCGCATCCTTCTCATCGCCACGGGCGGCACCATCGCATCGACCGAGGACGGCAACGGCCTCTCCCCCGCCCTGACCGGTGAGGAGCTCGCCCAGAGCGTCCCCGAGATCTCGGGCCTCTGCGAGCTCGACGTCGTGCAGCCCATGAACATCGACAGCACCAATATGCGTCCGAGCGACTGGATGCGTATCCGCGACGTCATCGTCGAGGGTTATGCCGACCACGACGGCTTCGTGATTCTGCACGGCACCGACACCATGAGCTACACCGCGGCGGCGCTTTCCTATCTGATTCAGGACAGCCCCAAGCCCATCGTACTCACCGGCTCGCAAAAGCCCATGGGCAATCCCTTTACCGACGCCAAGCTCAACCTGTACCAGAGCCTGCTCTATGCGCTCGACGAGCATTCGCACGACGTCTCGATTGTCTTTGGCGGCGTAGCCATTGCCGGCACGCGCGCCCGCAAGCAGCGCACCATGAGCTTTAACGCGTTCATTAGCGTCAACTATCCGCCCATTGCCTATATCCGCAACGACCGCATCGTTCGCAACGGACTCCACGGCACTCACCAGGACGAGAACCCGGTTCGCTTCTACGACAGCATCGACCCGCGCGTATTTGTCCTTAAGCTGACACCCGGCGTGAACCCGGGTATCCTGGACGCTCTTGCCGATAGCTACGACGCTGTGATTCTGGAGACCTTTGGCATTGGCGGTATCCCCGAGTTTGGTGAGTCGGGCGAGTCGTTCCAAGAGGCAATTTTCCGCTGGGTCGATTCGGGTCGCACTGTCGTTATGACCACGCAGGTCCCCGAAGAGGGCCTTGACCTGGGTGTTTATGAGGTCGGCCGTGCCTACGCCGATCATCCGGGCATTTTGCGCGGCGACGACATGACCACCGAGACGCTCGTGGCCAAAACCATGTGGGCACTCGGCCAGTCACGTGATGCGGCCGAGATTCAGCGCCTGTTCTACAGCCAAGTCAACCACGACCGCATCCCGATGGCGTAATTCAGTTGTCGACGGGTATCCCCTATTCGATCCCCTCGAGAAGCTCTGACACCGTCATGCCGAGTGCGGGCGCGATCTTAAATAGAACCTTGAGCGTGATATTTGCCGTCCCATCTTCGATTCGGTCGAGGTAGGGTCGGCTGATTCCTGTCGCCACACAAAAATCAACCTTGGAGATACCAAGGTCCCTGCGTGTCTCTTCGACCCGCCTGCCAAGAATCTGTTTCGCACGTTCGTCCATGCAGCCGAGTTTGAAATGGAGCTGAACAAAAACGTAAACTATAGTTTACGTTTTGCCGAATACACAGGAGTTTTCTATGTCGGGTTCTTCGGTCCGCATGTACCGAGCCACGCTTCGCACAAACAGCGCACCGCCCAAGCTCGTCGTCGTTGAAGCCGAATGCCTTTCGCCCGATGAGCGCACAGCATTTGCATTACTATCAAGTCGCGTCGCCGCCGTTCTGGTCCCTTGCCCGGCGCAAGGCGAACTTGCCATCCAATGCCAAGCGCACAGCTGCTCGCTCAATCAGGCTGCCGTAATCGCAACCAGCCAACGCGGCCTGCCGCTCCTTTTAGAAGCCGGTATCGCACTCGCCCTCCGCGGCTCCGGATACGAAAACGAGGCCGCCGCCGATATGGTCTTTAAACCACGATCGAGCGGCGGTCTCGCAGCAGCCATTGAATATGCGTGCAGGCTCGTTGCCTAAAAGGACAGGCTAGAAACCAAAGCCAAAGCCTGTTCCGGTAATAGCCGAGTACATAAAGTAGACGTTGATTACGTTGAGGAACACACCCGTGATGCAGCCGTTTCGCAGGTAGCGCTCGCACACGATGCGCGCCATGGCGGCGGAGTCATCATTGTTTTTAGCCTGACGTCCTGCCGTAAAGTACGTCGCCACGCTCAGCAGCAGGTTGAGCACCGGCAGTGCCAGCAGCTCGTAGCTCTTGCCCCAGCGCGTCACCTCACCGGCCGCGTTAAACTTCGTTGCCACCTCGGGACCAATGTTGGGGATAACACACGCTGCAACCACCAGCGGAATCACCGCAAGTACGAGCAACGCAATACCCATGTAGCCAGCTTTTTTGCCATATTTAAACATATGCGTCGTCCTTACACGTTAAAGCGGAAGTGCACGACGTCGCCATCGGCCATGACATACTCTTTGCCCTCGATACGCAGCTTGCCGGCGGCCTTGGCGCCCTGCTCGCCACCGAGCTCGATGTAATCGTCGTAGCCAATGACCTCGGCCTTAATAAAGCCGCGCTCAAAGTCGGTGTGGATGACGCCGGCGGCCTGCGGAGCGGTTGCGCCCTGACGAACCGTCCAGGCCTTGACCTCCATCTCACCAGCCGTAAAGAACGACTGCAGGCCAAGCAGCTTGTAGGCGGCCTGCGCGAGCACGTCCAGGCCGGGCTGCTCCAGGCCCAGGCTCTCCAGGTAGTCGGCAGCGTCCTCGGGATCGAGCTCGGAAAGCTCGGCCTCAATCTTGGCGCAGATCGGCAGCGGCTTGACGCCATCGATGGGCGCCAGGTCCTCGTTGAGCATATCCTCGTCCACGTTGGCCACATACAGGATGGGCTTCATGGTGAGCAGGAACAGGCCCTTGGCGGCGGCGCGCTCCTCGTCAGTCATCTCCATGGATGCGGCGCGCTTGCCCTCGTTGAGCCAGGCAAGCAGACGCTTGGCGACCTCAAACTTGGGCATGAGCTCCTTGTCGCGCTTGGCCTCCTTCTCGAGCTTGGGCAGCTGCTTCTCGAGCGTGCCCATGTCGGCCAGGATGAGCTCGGTCATGATGGTGTCGGCATCGCCGGCGGGATCGACGAACTCGCCGGTGCGGCCCACCTCACGCATGACGTTGGGGTCCTTAAAGTAGCGCACGACCTCGCAGATGGCGTCGGTCTCGCGGATGTTTGCCAAGAACTGGTTGCCCAGACCCTCGCCCTCGTTAGCGCCCTTCACCAGACCTGCGATGTCGACGAACTCGACCGTAGCCGGCACAATGCGACCCGGGTTGACGATGTCGGCGAGCTTTTGCAGGCGGCTATCGGGCACATCGACGATACCCACGTTGGGGTCGATCGTGGCGAACGGGTAGTTGGCGGCAAGGCCGGTCTTTTTGGTAAGCGCGGTGAACAGCGTCGACTTGCCCACGTTGGGCAGGCCCACGATACCGATGGAAAGGGACACGACAGCTCCTTTTGATACAGGTACTTCAAACTGCATAAGTATAGCGCCGCCGCAGCATCCAGGCGAACCCGGACGCCACGGCGGCGCAAATGAAGCAGAGATAGGGGTCGCTGACTAGTCTGCGAGCTTTTCCACCTGATCGAGCATCTTATCGAGCTTGGCCTTTGCCTCGGCCTTGACCTTCTCGGCCTCCTCGTGAGCCTTCGCCTTCTGGGCGGCCTTTTCCTCGGCCTCGGGATCGGCGACGACCAGATTGGACGCATCGTGTTCGACCAGCTTGAGCGCATGTTCGGGACAAACCTTGACGCAGGCTCCGCAACCCAAACAATACGTGGACTCCAGTGCAAAGCGACCGCTTCCCACCAAATCGCAGGCGGACGTGGGACACGCGTTAACGCACTCGCCGCACGACGTGCACTTGTCAAAATCGCACTCCGGCGTGCTCACCTGCATGTTCTGGGCAAGCTCGGGGTGGTTTTGCAGCGTCGAGAGCACCAGCTGGCGCCCATGGGTGAGCGAACGGCGACGCTTGGTCGTCGTGGTGCCGCACATGGTGTTGAGCGTGCGCTCCAGCTGGGTGATCTGATGGCGATGGGCTTTGAGCTTCTGCGTCACCGAAGCCAGTGCCGCCGTCGCCGGATTGAGTTTGGTCACGGTCAGGCCCGTGGTACGGGCGATCTTTTCCATGTATTCCTTGCGCTCGTACTCGCGGCGCTTATGGCATTTGAGGCTCTTGGGGTCGACCTCCAGGCCCATACCCGTACCAGCCCATTCCTCGGCCTTCGCAATCGCCTCGCCCAGCATGTCCTCGCCACCGGTGTTGCGGCATTTATCGCACACGCCCAGCGGCAGATACACACTCACGTTGGGATAGTCGGCCAGCACCGAGAACCAGGTCTCGGCTGTAATATCGCCCACGCAGGCAACGACGACCTCGTTCTCGCGCGGCATGCGCTTAAGGGCGCGCGTGCAGGTAACGTAGGCGGTCTCGTGACTTGTAGCCGCCGAGACAATGTCGTCATACAGGTTTTTGGGCGCCAGGCGCGGCGAGATGATCGCCTCAGTCGGACAGGCAGCGGCGCACAGGCCACACTTGCGACAGGAATCGAGGATCTCGATGGCATCTTCCTCGACCTCGATGGCGTTGACCGGGCACACGTCCATGCACGCGGTGCAGCCACTCTTTTCGTTTTTGCAGGTCAAGCACGGAATGGTGTTGCCGCGCGGACGCTCCTTGTAGTCAGCAGGATTCCACTGCGGCGCCGACGGATCGAGCGCATCGGTCACACCGCCAAGCGGGTTTTTAAGAAAGTCGAAACCCTTGCTGATCTCGATAATGTCATCAAACAGATCGTGTTCCTGCGCCATGCGCGGCCCCTCCCTGAGCAGTGCAAACAAGCAAGAGATAATGATACGCTATCGGCCCACGCCTCGGGCAAATTACACGCGGAGCATCTTTGCGGCAAATAGCCCATGGCCTATCGCCGCCTCGATTGCACAAGGCCAATCAAGCGCCAAACTATGCCTCGCACATGAGCTGCACGAGCTTTTGCCTGGTCACCTTTGTCTGTTCGTTGGCCATGTTGCGCTCGTTCTTAAAAGTTGCGTCAGCAACGCTCAGCAAATCGGCATCGGTAATCTCATCAAGCCCCAGCTCCTCAAGCGTCGTCGGCAGACCGACGCGCTGGCAAAACTCGAGCACCTGATCAAGCTCGGGTGCACGCTCCAGGCGCAGCTGCACCACCAGACCAAATGCCACGGCCTCACCATGCATGGCCTTGCACTCGGGCAGAATCGTCAGCCCGTTGGCGATGGCATGCGCCAACGCCAAGCCGCCACTCTCAAAGCCGACACCCGAGAGCAAAATATTGCACTCGATCAGGCGTTCAACCGCTGGCGACGTACGCCCCTTTTTGAGATCGCGCTTGGCAGCGACGCCGCACTCCATAAGTGTGTCGTAGCAGGCACGAGCCGCAACCAGAGCCAAGTGCCCCGGCGCGCCACCGTGCTCGTTGGCGCCGTGCGCCGCGGCGCACGAACGCGCCTCGAAGTACGTTGCCAGCGCATCGCCCATACCAGCGACCGTCATACGCAGTGGGGCCGCTGCGACCACGTTGGTATCGACCACGACCAGATCTGGATTCTTCTCGAGCATCAGGTAGCGGTCGAACGACCCATCCTCGTGATACAGCACCGAAATCGCGCTGCACGGACCATCCATTGAGGCCGCCGTGGGACATACGCACAACGGCAACTCGGCATAAAACGCTACTGCCTTGGCGATATCGAGCATCTTGCCACCGCCAATACCCACCACCATGTCGCAATACTCAGCCTGGGCTTCCTTAGCCATTTCGGCAACAGCCTCTTCCGTACACGGACCGTTGTAAATTTTAAAGAACGGCTCGCTTAGATCGTCGTCCAGAAATCCATCGACAATCTGCCTGCACAGCCGATCCTCGGTGCCCTGGTCAAACAAGACATAGGCAGCGCAGCCCAACCATGACAAATACCTGCCCTGACGCGAAAGTTCGCCCGGCCCCTGAACATACCGACCGGGACCGCCGTAAACCATAGGAAGCGCCATACGAGAATCCGCCCTTCATCAAACAACGATTGGTGCAAAGTAACCTGACCCCTTTGCACCAACTTGGTGCGATGGGGTCAGGTTGGTTTGCACCATAGCAAAAAGGGGCAAAGCCGTCTGCTGGCTTTGCCCCTTCCTTAGCTTGATTTACTCATCCATAAGGTAGTAGTGACCCAGCGCGTCGGCACCCAGGATGGCGTTTGCGACCATCTCGGGCGTCACCTCAAACGGCATGTTGCACATGGTGTCATCGGGCGCGCAGGCGGCCTCGGCAACAATCATGGCCTGCTCGCGCGTAAGCTCGGCAACGCCAAGTTCCTTCATCGTGACCGGCAGGCCCAGCTCAATGCAGAAGCCCAAGACTTCCTCGAGTTTCTCAGTCGGAGCATCCTCGAGTACCAGCTGAACGATGGTGCCAAAGGCGACCTTCTCGCCGTGATACATGCCGTGGCACTCGGGCAGCATCGTCAGGCCATTGTGGATGGCATGAGCAGCAGCAAGGCCCGAGCTCTCAAAGCCAATGCCCGAAAGCAGCGTATTGGCCTCGATGATATGCTCGACGGCAGGCGTGAGCGCACCCTTCTCCAGCGCGACCTTGGCCTTGACGCCATCGGCCATAAGCGTCTCGTAGCAGAGCTTGGCAAGCGCCAGACCGGCCATGCCGCCTTTGCCACCAGCGCAGGTGCCACCGTCGGCATCGTGCGTCGCCTGGGCCTCAAAGTAGGTTGCGAGCGCATCGCCCATACCTGCCACCGTCAGGCGTACCGGGCTCGCCGCGATAACCGTCGTATCCATAAGAACGATATTGGGGTTCGCCTTAAGGAACAGGTACTTATCGAACTGGCCGTCATCGGTATAGAGCACGGAGAGCGCCGAGCACGGGGCATCGGTCGAAGCGATGGTGGGGCAAATGATGACCGGGGACTCCAGGTAGTAGGCGACGGCCTTGGCGGTGTCGAGGATCTTGCCGCCACCGACGCCGACGATGATGTCGCAGCCGTTGTCGCGCGCGAGCGCAACCAGGCGATCGACCTCGCTCTTGGAGCACTCGCCGTTAAAGTCCTCAAACAGCAACTCGGCCTTAGCCTCGGCAAAACCACCCTCGATCTTGGCACCGACGCGCTTCTTGCCCGAAGGCGTCACGATGACGAGGGCCTTAGCGCCGAGCGGCTCGACATAGGAGCCGAGCTTGGCGAGCTCGTCCGGACCCTGGATGTACTTGCTGGGGCTATTGAAAATTGCAGCCATAACTATCCCATTCTCTAAAAGAAAAAAGAAAGGGGCTCCGTACGGATACGTGCGGAGCCCCTCGTTACGATAACAAGAGTCGATTAGAAATCGATGTCGGTGTCGTAGTAGCAGGCCTTGAGGATCTTCTCGAAGTCGGCAGCCTTGGTCTCACGCGGGTTCTCGGGCGTGCAGGCGTCGGTCTCGGCGTTCGCAGCGATCTCGGGCAGCTTGGCGAGGAACTCCTCCTCGGAAACCATCTGCGGGTTCTCGGCGTCGACCTTCACGCCACCATTCGCGTAATCCTTGATGGACTGCGGAATGTTGAGCTGGTCATTGAGGTCGCGAATCTTCTGGACGAGCGCAGCGATGAGCTCCTCGTTGGTCTCGCCGGGAAGGTGCAGGATCTCCTTGGCCACATAAGCGTAGCGCTCGGCAGCACGGGGATCCTTGGAGTTCCACTGGATGACCTTGCCCAGGTACATGGCGTTAGCAGCACCGTGGATGATGTGGCCGTTCTCAAAGGCTGCACCGGTCTTGTGAGCCATGGAGTGAACGATGCCCAGCAGGCCCGAGGAGAAGGCGATGCCGGCGATGCACTGAGCCTCATGCATGTGCTGACGGGCCTCATGGTCGCCAGCATAGGACTTGGGCAGCCACTCGACGATCTCGCGGATGCCGTGCAGGGCGTTGGCGTCGGTGAACATAGAGGCGAAGGTAGAAACGTAGGCCTCCATGCAGTGGGTCAGAGCATCCATGCCGGTGTGAGCGCACAGCTTGGCGGGCATGGTGTAGGTGAGCTCGGGGTCGACGATGGCGACATCAGGGGTGATGTTGAAGTCGGCCAGCGGGTACTTGATGCCCTTGGCGTAGTCGGTGATGACGGAGAAGGCGGTAACCTCGGTAGCGGTACCGGAGGTAGAGGAGATGGCGCAGAAGTGAGCCTTCTGACGCAGCTCAGGGAAGCTGAACGGCTGGATGATGTTATCGAAGGACTCCTCGGGATACTCGTAGAAGACCCACATGGCCTTAGCGGCATCGATGGGCGAGCCGCCGCCGATGGCGATAATCCAGTCGGGCTCGAACTCGCGCATGGCCTCGGCGCCCTTCATGACCGTCTCGATGGACGGATCGGACTCGACGCCCTCGAACAGCTTGACCTCGAAGCCGCCCTCTTTGAGGTCGGCCTCAACGTCCTGCAGGAACCCGCCGCGGCGCATAGAGCTGCCGCCAGAAACGATGATGGCCTTCTTGCCCTTGAGGTTCTTCACCTCGTGGCGAGCGCCCTCACCAAAGTACAGATCGCGAGGATTGGTAAAACGTCCCATACTGTGCCTCCTAAACAAGCCCCTCTTAGACTTGCGTATATAACGGAGCACCCGATTGGCTCCGTTAGGACCGTTTTGCGCGTTGCCGGCGATGACAATGCGCGATGTCTAAACGTCTCAACGCTCAGACAAACACTATTTTACCGTTCTGGTTGGTCAGTTATTCACCTAAAGCCGACAATGATGAAACGTTTTTTCTATCCCTGAAGACCCTTGTGGGGCATTCATACTCCCAAGCTGGGCAAACGTTTTATCAAGGTTGACCACATATCCCGGACAGGACGGTGCCCCTCCAAAATACGCCCCGTTCGCCGCCAAAAATCGACCGTTTGCGGCACCGTGATACCACTCAGTCGTCCAAGGTGCCGACATTTGTGCGACATCCGTCTTCGTGGTGCAAAGGTGCATGTCCAAGTGCGGCACCCCCGGTGTGCCACATGCGGGTAAACTAGAACCTTATATAGAGACATTTGAACCCTAACCGCAGCAAAGGAGGCCCCATGGCATTCGATCCCATTCAAGAGGATTGCCATCGCCTCGTTCTTGAGGCCTTGCGCCGCGACAATATCCCGCTCACCGACGGCCCCGCCGTCGAGCGTCTGATGGAGCAATTCACCCGCAACCCCGCGCCGCTCATCGTGCACGACCGCGACCGCGCCGGGCATCTGATTGCCAAGGTGGTCGAGGCCGTCGACTACCGCATTCCCTTTATCCCCGACGATGCCCAAGCCGAGCAGGAAGAGGCCGCTGCCGAGAACATGCTTCGCGAGGCCGCCGCACTCGATCCGGCCAACTGGGATGCGCAGCGCATGTTGTGCGCCCTCACCGCTGACTCCAACGAGGAATACGTGCAATATCTGGTGTCCAAGTGCGACGAGGTGGAGCACGACCTGGCGCTCAAGATCGCCTCGGCGCAGGACCCCTACGAGCGCGAGGCTGCAGGCGACCTGACCCGCCGTCCCTACCTGCGCTGGCTTGCCGCCTTGGCATCGCGCGCGCTCATTAGCGGCCGCTACCGCATGTCGCTCGAAGCCGCAAACCGCAGCCTCGACTTTGCCCCCAACGATCCTGCCGGCGTCCGCCACACCGCAATGCTCGCCATGGCAAAGCTCGAATACCCCGCTGAGGAGCTCAAGCGCTTTCGCTCTGCCCACTCCGTCCCCTATCTCGCCAACACGCCGCTGCGCCGTCGTCCCAAGGATGCAGAACGCGACTTGGACCCGTGGACGCTCATCGCGCTGATGAGCGCTGCCTGGCGCGAGCTGGATTACGAGGGCGCCGAACACTACCTGCGTATCCTTGCGCGCTCGTGCCCGCACGCAGCCGAGGCGCTCTACTTCCAAACCGAGTTTCCCGATGGCGTCTATGCCCGCGTCAACGTGGGTGCAGGCTCCACCGACGAGCTCGTCCTTGCACTCTCCGAGGCGACGCCGGTACTGCAGGAGGGCCTGGGCGCACCCGACAACGCCAGCTTTGCCGCCTGGGTCGCCACCAACGACATCGTGCGCTCCCAGATCGACGAGCGCATACTGCGGGCGGCCGAGCAGGGCTTGCCGTTTAAGGGAGGAGACCTCTAATGGATCCGAGCGTCTACATCCCCGCCTACCTGGAGCGCACCTATCTGGCGTCGCACCCCGAGCTCACCGATGCAGCACGCGAGCTTGTCCATAACGACATTAGCGCGAATCCCCAAAAGTATGCGCAGTCCGAGCATGCTCAGGCGCTGCTGTCCTATGCCGGTGTTCATCGCCACCTGCTCGACGAGCTCCATCGCATCGAGGACATGGGCAGCGACGAGGAGTTTGAGCAGACGCGCAACCGCTTGTTCGACGATATGCGTGATGAGCTGCTCAAGATCGTCCGCATCGATGCGCATGTCCTCGATGCCCAGCTGCTCGCCATCATTTTGGCGGACACGCCCGTCGACGCCTGCCTGGGCGACCTGATGAAGCTCGAGACGAGCACGGCCGACTACCTGCAACAGAGCGTGCCCGGGTTTGATATGGAGGCCCCGCACTACTGGGCCAATAATGTTTTGGCCGACGGTGTCACCGCAGCGGACCTTACCGTGAGCGAGCCGGCCCTTATCGGGTGGCTTCACACACTCGAGGCCATCTCGCAGCTGTGCATGGCGAGCGCTCGTTACCGCGCCGCCGCCAACTATTCTCGCCGTGTCCTTAAGACGGAGGGCTATCCCACCCGGGCCGCCGGCACCGTATTGCTTGCCCTCGCCCGCCTGGAAGACCAGGACGGCTTTTTTGCCCTGGCGCATCAGCTCGAGGAACAGGTGGGGGCAGACGCACTCGAAAACTCTCCTTGGTACCTGCTCGCCCGCACGATCTTGCTGTTCAAAACAAACAAGATGCGCCCGGCGACGCGCGCGCTGCGTGAGTTCGCTAACCGTTGCGAGGGTGGCGCGTTCTTCTTGCTGAATCCCATGTACCAGACACCGTACCTTCCCTGCCGGCCCGAGCCACGCGATCCCTGGGATCTTTCGCACCAGGCAGTTTGGGAGGCCGACGGCATTATCTCGGACACCCCCGACTTTGCCCCCTGGGCCAACGCCTGCGAAGATGTATCGCAGCTCGCCCAGGAATTTGCGCGCCGCTACGGCTTTTAGCGACGCGATCGCCCCGACCATGTCATTCACGTTAGGAACGACTTCATGAACTTCCGCTCATCTCTTGCCTGCACCTCGAGCGATATCGCCCGCTGGGGACTGCGCTCTGTCCTCAAACGCCAGGGTGGCGTGCTTCCCGGCCGCATCGCCATGAAGATCGACCCCGAGCTGCTAAGCGACCTCGCGAGCCTGGTCGACCGCAGCGTGGTGATCACCGGTACTAATGGCAAGACCACCACCTCCAACCTCATCGCTGACGCCGTTGCTGCCAGCGGCGCTACCGTGGTGTGCAACCGTGCCGGCAACAATATGGAGCCTGGTGTGGTGGGTGCTCTGCTCGAGGCCCGCGGCGGCCTTAAGCACACCAGCAGCGGCAAGCGCGTGGGCGTTTTTGAGTGCGACGAGCTCTACACGGTGCGCGTCCTGCCCAAGCTCAAACCGACGTACTTTGTGCTGCTCAACCTGTTCCGCGACCAGCTAGACCGCTACGGCGAGATCGACCATACCCAAGACGTCATCGCCCATGCGTTGGAGCTCTCTCCGACGACAACGCTCGTCTACAACGCCGACGATCCGCTGTGCGCCTCGATCGCCGCGCGCGTCCCCAACACGAGCATCGCCTTTGGCATCGACGGCGCCACGGGCACCGAGTCCGATCGCATTAGCGACTCGCGTTTTTGCTCGCAGTGCAACGCGCCGCTGGAGTATGACTACGTGCAATACGGCCAGCTCGGCGCCTACCATTGCCCCTCGTGCGGCTGGGCCCGCCCTGCGCTTGTCCGTCGCGTGACGGACGTTGAGCTTACCTGCGACGGCTACGGCTTTGACCTGACCTTTGGACCCGAGGCCAACGCGCCCGCCGTGCACATCGCCACGCGCTACAACGGCCTGTACATGGTCTATAACGTCGCCGCCGCCTTCTTTGCGGCGCACGAGCTGGGCGTGGACGCGGCGCACCTGCAGCCCACGCTTAATGCCTACGTGCCCGCCGGCGGACGCATGGGCCGCTGGGATATTGCCGGCCGCACCGTCGAGGCCAACCTGGCCAAGAATCCCGTGGGCTTCGATCGCCAGATCCAGTCCATTAAAACGGCAGGTGGCAGGCTCTGCGCCTTCTTCCTAAACGATAACGATGCCGACGGCCACGATGTCTCGTGGATCTACGATGTCGACTTCGAGCGCATCGCCGACACGCCGGGTCTTGTCGCCTTTGCCGGAGGCACGCGTGCGCACGACATGCAGGTACGCCTCAAGTACGCCGGCATCGATGCCGCGATTATCTCGGACGTCGCGCAGGCGATCGGCGCCGTGGCAGACGAGGCCGCCGATGACACCTTCTACGCCGTCGCCAACTACACGGCCTTCCCGCCGTTAGTCAAGGAGCTCGACGGGCTTAAAGACGACGATGCAAGCTCGATTGTCTCCCACGCCGTAACGCGCGCCGATGGTAGCGCTGTCCCCACCGATATTGCGCCGGTCGAGCTTTCGCGCCCCCTGCGCATCGTCTACCTGTATCCCGATGCGCTCAACCTCTACGCCGACGGCGGCAACGTTATCGCGCTCGAACGCCGCTGCGCCTGGCGCGGCATTCCCGTGCGTGTGGACGAAGTCCACATGGGCGAGACGCTCGACCTGACCGACGCCGACATCGTTATGATGGGCGGCGGCTCCGATCGCGACCAGCTGGCCGTGGCACACGAACTGCTCGCTCAAAAAGACAAGGTCGCGGCCTATGTTGAGGACGGCGGAACACTGCTTGCTATCTGTGGCGGCTATCAGCTGCTCGGCCGTTCGTACTATATGGGCGAAGATCGCATCGAGGGCCTGGGCGTCATTGCCGCCGAAACCGTACGCGGCTCCGACCGCCTGATCGGCAACGTCGCCGTCAAGACCGACCTGTCACCCGAGCCCTTTGTGGGATTCGAGAACCACGGCGGCCGCACCTTGCTCGATGCAGAGGCCACGCCGCTCGGAACGTCTGTCGTCACGGGCACCGGCAACAACGGCGACGATGGCTTTGAGGGCATCATCTACAAGGGTGTCATCGGCACGTACCTGCACGGGCCGGCGCTCCCCAAGAACCCCGAGCTCGCCGACTGGCTCATCACCCACGCCCTCGAGCGCCGCGGCGATGCGCAGGCCACAGCCCTGCTGCCGCTCAAGCCCCTCGACGACACCTACGAGCGCACCGCTCACGACGCCGCCATGAAGCTCCTCCCCTAACGCCCCACCACCACAAAGGGGACAGGCACCTTTGTGGTGGTTTTGACCCGCCACGGCAGTTTGTCTCGATTTGTAACATCTAGACCGTTAAAAGTCGTCGTACTGTTACAGATTGAGATGTTGGTGCCGACGCCCGCCGTCTATCTCGATCTGTAACAGATAGAGCCGATTTGCCCGCTCAGATGTTACAGATTGAGATATTTGAAAATCGGAATAAAAGCCTACTCCTGTGTGGTGATTTTCCAGTTTGCCAACGATATACGCGCCGGCAAAAAAGTCTGCTATACTCTTTCCCGCTGTCCCCATCGTCTAGCGGCCAAGGACGCCACCCTTTCAAGGTGGATATCGCGGGTTCGAATCCCGCTGGGGGCACCATTTGAATTGAAGAGCCCGTTACCCTCGCGGTAGCGGGCTTTTTGCTACCCATGCGCCGGGATTCGAACCCGACAGGGTGCGGAGCTGAGGAAACGCGAAGCGTTTTGCAGCGCAGCACGCAAGGAGCGAAGCGACGCAGCGAAAGCGGGCGGCGCCAGCCGCACGCGGACATCCCGCTGGGGGCACCATTTAAAATGAGAAGCCCGTTGCCCTCGCGATGACGGGCTTTTTGCTACCGATATACCGGGATTCGAACCCGACAGGGTGCGGATCCCGGCAAATCGGTAGCAAAACGGACTCCAAAGCGTCCTTCGCAAACAAAAAGCCGGGGCCCGCGCGATGCGGACCCCGGCTTTCAACCGTGACGGCATGCTGTCCCAGTCCTACACGTAGAACAGAATGTCGTCGTAGGTCGGGACCGGCCAGTAGTCGGCGGCCACGATCTCCTCCATGGCATCCACGGCGGCGCGCAGCGTATCCATAGCGGGAACGACCTCGTGTGCATACACGTTGGCCTGCTCCTGACCATCGAGGGCTTCGGCCTTCTGATGCACGGCGTCGAGCGCCTTGATGGAGTCGTTGATGGTGGTGATACCGTTGCAGAGCTTGTTGAGCGTGTTCTGCTCGCACTGCATGGCGGCCTCCGCACCAGCGGCACGAATAGTCTCAAGGCCCTTAGCGACCTTGGTGGCATAGGCGGTAATGACCGGGCGATAGGTGCGACGCGCCTCGCGAACCATCGTGGTGGCCTCGATGTTCATGAGCTTGTTGTACTTCTCGAGCTTGCAGTCGTAGCGGCACTGGGCCTCGGCCTTGGTCAGGACACCTGTCTCCTCAAAGAGCGCGATGGCCTTATCGGAAACAAAGGCGGGCAGGGCGTCGGCCGTGGTCTTGTTGTTGGCAAGGCCGCGCTTCTCGGCCTCAACGGGCCACTCGTCGGAGTAGCCATCGCCGGAAAAGAGAATGCGCTGGTGGTCGGTCAGGACCTTCTTGCAGTACTCGAGCGCAGCGTCCTGGAACTCATCCTCGGGCGTACCCTCAAGCGCGTCGGCGAAGGACTTGAGCGACTTGGCCACGGCGGCATCGAGCACCAGGTTGGAGTCGGCGACGTTCTGCTCGGAGCCGCAGGCACGGAACTCGAACTTGTTGCCGGTGAAGGCAAACGGGGAGGTGCGGTTGCGGTCGGTGTTGTCCTGCATCAGCTTGGGCAGGGTATCGGCGCCCAGGTCGAGCACGCCGCGCGTGGCATGGACGGAAGCCTTGCCATCGATGATCTTCTCGACGACCTCGGTAAGCTGGTCGCCCAGGAAGATGGACATAATCGCCGGAGGAGCCTCGTTGGCGCCCAGACGATGGTCGTTGCCGGCCGAGGCAACGGAGGCACGCAGGAGCTCCTGATAGTTATCGACGGCCTCGATCACCGCGGTGAGGAAGACGATGAACTGCAGGTTGTCGAGCGGGGTGTCGCCCGGATCGAGCAAATTCTCGGACTCGGTGCCAAGCGACCAGTTGTTGTGCTTGCCCGAACCGTTAATGCCCTCGAAGGGCTTCTCGTGCAGCAGGCAGACCAAGTCGTGGCGGGAGGCGATGAGCTTCATCTTCTCCATCATGACCAGGTTCTGGTCGATGGCCTCGTTGACCTCGCCGTAGACAGGGGCGAGCTCATGCTGGCAGGGAGCGACCTCGTTGTGTTTGGTCTTGGCGGGAATGCCGAGCGCCCACAGCTCATCGTCCAGGTCCTTCATATAGGCCGAGACGGTGGGGCGGATAGCGCCAAAGTAGTGCTCCTCGAGCTCCTGGCCCTTGCAGGGAGCAGCACCAAAGAGGGTGCGACCGGTGATGACCAGGTCCCTGCGCTTGCGGTAAGCGTCCTTCTTGATCAGGAAGTACTCCTGCTCATCGCCCACGGAAGGAACGACCTTCTTGGGGGTCTTGCCAAACAACGCCAGAACGCGCTTGGACTCACGCGAGAGCGCGGTCATGGAGCGCAGCAGCGGGGTCTTCTTGTCCAGGGCCTCGCCCGTGTAGGAGCAGAAAGCCGTGGGGATGCACAGGACATCGTCCTTAATGAAGGCAGGGCTGGTGGGATCCCAAGCGGTGTAACCACGGGCCTCGAAGGTGGCACGCAGGCCGCCGTTGGGGAAGCTCGAGGCATCAGGCTCGCCCTGGATGAGGTTCTTGCCCGTAAACTTGGTAATGGCGGTGCCGTCGTGGTTGGGCTCGAGGAAGCTGTCGTGCTTCTCGGAAGTAATGCCCGAAAGCGGCTGGAACCAGTGCGCGTAGTGCGTCGCGCCCTTGGAGATGGCCCAGACCTTCATGGCGTGGGCAACGGCGTTGGCCACATCCAGGTCGAGCGGCTCACCGTCCTCGAGGGTTGCAGCAAGGCGCTTCCAAATGTCCTTGGGGAGGTAGTCCTTCATGACTTCCTCAGAGAACACCATGGTCCCGAAGCGGTCAGTAAGTTCGGCCATACGGAACTCCCTTCGTATCGGCACCGCGTGAGAAGCGGTGTTGATTACTAACGAACGAGTCATAGATTAGGCTCGTCGTGTTTCCGCAACATTACCGTTATGTTGCTGTCACGAAACCAATCAATGAGGTTACCGCATCGCGGCGGCGTTGCCGCCCTCAACAGCCAATCAACTGTATAAATTGCAGACCTCTCCCCATGGTTTAAGGGTAGTCAATTTGGGATGGGGCTCTATTAACTGGTATTTCGCATCAGATACCAGTCTTTATAGCCCCATCCTAGATTGACCGCCCTGTTATAGGAAATGCCGATAGTAGGGCATCTTTGATTGGTATCCCCAAATAGCGAGTGAAACTCCACCGTGACACAGTGGTGCTGTAGAATCCTTACAACACATCACACTATTACGTATCTAGAGGAGCACGATATGCGCGTCGACGAGGTTTTTAAGCAGGCAGCATCCCAGGGCACCGCGCCCATTTCGTTTGAGATGTTCCCGCCCAAGGGCGAGCTTACCCTCGACACGGCTCGCGAGGTGGCTGGCAATCTGTGCAAGCTTTCGCCGAGCTTTGTCTCGGTCACCTGCTCGGCCGGCGGCTCGGGTAACGGTGCCACCACCGCCCCCATCGCGCATATGATTACGAGCGAATTCGATACACCCTCGGTGGCGCACCTTACCTGTGTGGGCCGCTCGCACGCCGATATCGCCGCCAAGATCGACGAGTATCGCACCGCCGGCGTTGAAAACATCCTGGCCCTGCGTGGTGATCTTCCCGCTGGCGCGACCGAGGACGACAAGCCCGCCTCGGACTACGCCTACGCCCGCGACCTCATCCCCGAGCTCGTCGACGCCGGCTTTTGCGTGGGCGCCGCAGCCTACCCCGAGGGCCACATTGCCTGTGAGGACCTCAACGTCTCGGTCGAACACCTCAAGCAAAAACAGGACGCCGGCGCGAGCTTCTTTGTGACGCAGCTCTTCTTTGATAACGAGTGCTTCTACCGTTTTCGCGAGCTTGCCGACAAGGCCGGTATCACCGTGCCCATTACCGCGGGCATCATGCCGTTTATGGGCAAGTCGCAGATCAGCCGCATGGTCTTTATGTGCGGCGCATCGCTGCCCTCCCCCGTCATCAAGATTCTCGCCAAGTACGAGAACGATCCCGAGAGCCTGCAGGCAGCCGGTGTAGATTATGCCGCCCGTCAGCTTTGCGACCTCAAGGAGCACGGCGCCGCCGGTCTGCACCTGTACACTATGAATCGTCCTGCGATCGCCGCAACCATTATGGAGCGCCTAGGGTAATGGAAAAACCACACATCGATACAGCTTTTGCCGAAGTGCCGGCCGACCTTGCGTCGCCGGCGCTTTATCGTATCGATACCGCCCACCATCCCCGCGTCGATCGTGCCGAGATGTTGCGCTACCTGGGCTACGGCGGCCAGCAGATTGAACCCGAGCTGTCGCAGCGTATTGAGCTTGTCGTTGAGCACCTGGAACTGGACATTGAGCCCCGTGGCGTGCGCCGCGTGTTTGCCATCGATGCCACGGGCGTCGATGAACAGGGCGAGCCTTGCATTCGCTTGGTCGGCACCAACGTTGAACTGCGTGGTCGCGATATCTATCGCCATCTCAAAGACGCCCACTTTGCCGCGCTCATGGCATGCACCCTCGGCATGGACGCCGAGCGTCGCCTGCGCACCACGGGAGCCCAGCAGCCCCTGGAGGGAGCCGTGCTCGACGCCGCATGCTCTGCCTATGTAGAAGCCGCTGTCGAGCAGATGGACCAGCAAGTCAAGGCTGCGGCCGCGGCACACGGACTCGCTGGCAACTGGCGCTTTAGCCCCGGCTACGGCGACTGTCCGCTTACGGCCCAGCGCTCAATCGTGGCTGCACTCAACGCCACGCGGCTCATCGGGCTTACCGTCACACCTACCAGCCTGCTCATGCCCACCAAGAGCGTGACCGCGGTGATCGGCCTGTTTGACGGCGAGGTCCACGATGCCCAGAGCCGCCCCACCTGCAATATCTGCCGCATGCGCGAGCACTGCCGCTTCCGCGCCGCCCACACCACCTGCTATTCCAGCCATTAGGAGCTCATTGATGTTTACTCCGCTTATCACTCACGATCTGGACGGCGCCGCACTGGCGGCGCCCGTTGATGCTGCCCGTCGTAATGGCGCTGCATACAAGACGCGCACGATCGACGACCTTCGCATTAAGGACGATCGCCTGCGCGCCGCCATCGAGGGCACGGGGCACCTGCTGTTCGACGGCGGCATGGGCACCATGCTGCAGGCGGCCGGCATGAAAGCCGGCGCTCTGCCCGAGCTGCTCAACTTTGAGGATCCCCAGGTCATTACCGATATTCAGCGCCAATACGTCGAGGCCGGCTGCGACGTGATCACCGCCAACACCTTTGGCGCCAACGCCCACAAGCTCGACGGTACCGCCACCGTGGCAGATGTCTTTGCCGCCGCTGTCGCCTGCGCCCGCGCAGCCGGTGCCCACTACGTCGCCGGCGATATCGGCCCAATCGGCGCGCTGCTGCGCCCCCTGGGCACCCTCAGCTTTGACGAGGCCTATGACCTCTTTGCCGAGGAGGTGCGCGCCGGCGTCGACGCGGGCGTGGACCTCTTTATTATCGAGACCATGACCGACCTTGCCGAGATCAAGGCGGCCGTCCTCGCCTGCCGCGAGAACTCCGACCTGCCCGTCTTTGCCACCATGACCTTTGAGGAAGACGGTCGCACCTTCTTGGGAACGAGCCCCGAGGTCGCCGCCATCACGCTCGACGCCATCGGCGCCGACGTTTTGGGTATCAACTGCAGCCAGGGCCCGGCCGAGCTCCGAGGGCTCGCCGCACGTATGCTCACCGTTACCGACAAGCCCGTTATGGTGCAGGCTAACGCGGGACTGCCCCGCGTGGACGACGACGGCAATACCGTCTTTGATATCCAGGCCCCCGAATACGCCGAGGCCGTCGCCGGCATGATCGAGGACGGCGTGAGCGTCGTGGGCGGCTGCTGCGGAACCACGCCGGCGCATATGGCGGCCTTGCGCACGCTTATCGACAACCACACGCCCAGCCCGCGCCGCCGCAAGCCCAGCATGTCGGCCACGAGCGCCCAGACGGTCGTGGACCTTCCCTGTGACGGCCACAAAATCGCCGTCATCGGCGAGCGCATCAATCCCACCGGCAAAAAGCGCCTGCAACAGGCCCTGCGCGACGGCGACCTGGACTACGTCGTGAGCCAGGGCATCAGCCAGCAGGAACAGGGCGCCGACATCCTGGACGTCAACGTGGGCCTGCCCGAGATCGACGAGGTCAAGATCATCCAGCAGGCGACCGAGCAGCTCCAGGGCTCCACGCTGCTGCCGCTGCAGATCGACTCCACCGACCCCGCAGCCGTCGAGGCAGCCGTGCGCCGCTACGCCGGCAAGCCCATCATCAACTCGGTCAATGGCAAACAGCAAATCATGGATGAGATCTTTCCGCTGGTCGCCCATTACGGCACCAACGTCGTCGGCCTCACGCTCGATGAAGGCGGCATCCCCGATACCGCCGAAGCTCGCTTCGCCATCGCCGAGCGCATCGTGGCCGAGGCCGCCCGCTACGGTATCGGCCCGGACCGCATCCTCATCGACTGTCTGGTCATGACCGCCTCGACCAATCAACGCCAGGCCGAACAGATCCTGCGCGCCATGTCCCTGTGCAAGGAGCGTCTGGGCGTCAAATGCGCGCTCGGCGTGTCGAACATCAGCTTTGGTCTGCCTGCCCGCCCGCTGCTGGGCTCGGTCTTTTTGGCTGCCGCTTTTGGCGCGGGCCTGGACGCCCCCATCATGAACCCGGGCTCCAAGCGCTTTATGGATACCGTCTACAGCTATCGCGTGCTGAGCGTTGAGGACGAGGGCTCGACCGGATACATCGAGCGCTACGCCGGCTGGACCGATCCGTACAAGATCGCCGCGAATCCGGCGGCGGCTCAGGCGGTATCGACCGACGCCGCGCCCGCTGCTGGCACCACCGGCACCGACGGCAACGACGACCCGATTCGTCGCATGGTCGTCTCGGGCCGCAAGGGCGAAATCGCGGCCGAGACCGAGCGTCTGCTGGCAGACCATGACGCCATGGACCTCATCAACAATCACTTTATCCCCGCCCTCGACGAGGTTGGCGTCCTCTTTGACCAGGGCAAGTTCTTCTTGCCGCAGCTTATGGCCTCGGCCGAGGCCGCGCGTGTGGGCTTTGACACCATCAAGCGCCTGATGCCCGCCGGCGAGATTGCCGACAAGGGCAAGATCTGCGTGGCCACCGTTAAAGGCGATATCCACGACATCGGTAAGAACATCGTCAAGATGCTGCTCGATAACTACGGCTACACCGTCTTTGACCTAGGCCGCGACGTCGACCCGCAAGAGGTACTCAAGACCGTACGGGAGCGCGACATTAAGCTCGTCGGCCTCTCGGCGCTTATGACCACCACGGTCGTCGCTATGGAGGAGACCATCAAGTTGCTCCATGCCGAGGTTCCGGGCGTCAAGATCATCGTAGGTGGCGCCGTGCTCACCCCCGAATACGCCAAGCAGATCGGCGCGGACTACTACGCCAAGGATGCCGCCGAAAGCGCGCGCATCGCCGAAGAGGTCTTTGGGCAGTAACACAACGGAAACAACCGAGCACCAAAACGTGCCGCACGCGCCACTTGGCACGTGCGGCACGTTAGAATAGATAAGGCTATGCTCGTTTTGGCAGATAGGAGTGCAAGGATGGCGATCACGCCCGCAGAAATCGCGGAAACCCGCGGCATGGTTGAGGAGCAGAACCTCGACATCAGGACCATCACCATGGGTGTTTCGCTCATGGGTTGCGGCGACGAGAGCCTCGACCGCATGTGCACGAAGATCTACGACCACGTGACGCACACGGCTGAGCACTTGGTCGAGACCGCCGAGAACCTCGAGCGCGAGTACGGTATCCCCATCGTCAACAAGCGCGTTTCCGTCACCCCGGTGGCGCAGATCGCCGCATGCTGCAAGGATGAGGACCTCACCCCCATCGCGCATGCCCTCGACCGCGCGGCCGAGACGCTCGGCATCGATTACCTGGGCGGCTTCTCCGCGCTCGTTCAGAAGGGCATCGGCGACGCCGACCGCCGCGTCATCCAGTCCATCCCCCAGGCGCTCGCTACCACCAGCCGCGTCTGCTCCAGCGTCAACGTCGCCAGCCTGCGTGCCGGCATCAACATGGACGCCGTGCTCATGGCCGCCCAGACCATCATCGATGCCGCCAAGCTTACGGCAGATGAGGATTCCGTTGGCGCCTCCAAGTTTGTCTGCTTTGCCAACATGGTCGAGGACTCCCCGTTTATGGCGGGCGCCGTCCACGGCGGTGGCGAGGCCGACGCCGTCATCAACGTTGGCGTCTCGGGCCCCGGCGTTATGGCGGCAGCCCTGGAGAAGCTGCCCGACTCCGCCTCGATGATGGAAGTCGCCGAGAAGATTAAGCAGACCGCCTTTAAGATCACCCGTGCCGGCGAGCTCATGAGCCGCGAGGCCGCCCATCGACTGGGTGTCGAGAAGGGCATCGTCGACCTGTCGCTGGCGCCTACGCCCGCCATTGGCGACTCCGTTGCTCGCATCCTCGAGATTATCGGCGTGGGCACCTGCGGTGGCCCGGGCACGACCTGCGCGCTCGCCATGCTCAACGACGCCGTCAAGAAGGGCGGCGTCATGGCCAGTTCCAGCGTCGGTGGCCTCTCGGGCGCCTTTATCCCCGTGTCCGAAGACGCCGGCATGATCGCCGCCGTCGAGGCCGGCGCGCTTTCGCTCGAGAAGCTCGAGGCCATGACCTGCGTGTGCTCCGTCGGCCTGGACATGATCGCCATCCCCGGCGACACCCCGGTCGAGACCATCGCCGGCATCATCGCCGACGAGATGGCCATCGGCGTCATCAACAATAAGACCACGGCCGTGCGCGTGATTCCCGCCATCGGCAAGGGCGTGGGCGACTGCGTCGAGTACGGCGGCCTGTTTGGCCGTGCGCCCATCATGCCGGTGAACCCCAACGCCGGCACCGTGCTTGCCCACCGTGGTGGACGCTTCCCGGCACCGCTGAACTCGCTGAAGAACTAGCTGAGGGGGACTGGCGAGGAGCCCCGGGGAGGGCAAATATATAAGGTCGCCTGCTCGGACAGTCCTGACTCGCACGGAGAGCACATTAAGTGCTCTCCGGCTCGTGCGGAACTCGCGATCGACCTTATATATTTGCCCTCCCCGGGGCTCCCGCACAACGGGACCTCGGTTGGGCTCTATCCCGGTTGCAGTTGCTTCGCTCCTGCACCACTAGGCTGGTGCGACGGTTTGGCGTTGGATCGGTTCTTTCTGATATATGCTGGTTGCGGCTCTTCTTTTGGGGGGGAGTCGCTTTTTTGTTGCTAGGAGGTTAGCCCGTGGTTGATGGGGATGCTCGCTCTGAGCTTCTTTCTGCTGATTGGAATCAGGAGTGGATGCGTCTGCAGGCCGCTCGGCATCGGGCTGATGATTCTTTTGAATGGGATAAGCGGGCTCGACATTTTCGACCTCTTGAGACTGCTCCGTATGCCCGGGATTTTATGAAATTGCTGGCTCTTGAGCCTGGTGAATCGGTGCTTGATATGGGGTGTGGGGCTGGGTCGATTGCTATTCCGCTTGCGCAAGACGGGCATCCTGTGATTGCGGCTGATTTCTCCCCCGCCATGCTGGGCACGCTTGATGCCGGCATTGAGTATTACGGGCTCGAGGATCTTATTACGCCGCTTGAGCTTGCTTGGGATGATGACTGGAATTTGGTTGGACCGGTCGCGAAAGCGGTAGATGTTGCCTTTGCCAGTCGCTCTGTCACCACGACCAACCTAAAAGGCGCGCTTGCCAAGCTTGATCGTACGGCTCGTCGGCGTTGTGCTGTCACGATGGTCGCCAACTCCAGCCCGCGCTATGACCTGCACCTGATGAACGCTATCGGTGCCTCGGTTACCCGCAGTAATGGCTTTGTGTATGCCTTCAATATCCTCATTCAGATGGGCGCCCTGCCGCAGGTTACGTACTTTGAATCGCCTCGTCGCGATACCTTCGATAGCCTTGAGGCGGGAGTGGCGGACTTCTCCCGCATGCTCGAGCACGGTAACGAGGATAAGATTGACCGTCTACGCGACTACGTCGCTCAGCATATGATTGAGAATCCCCATGCCGGCGAGCCAGGGTCCAAGGGCGTACCGCAGGGGCGTTACATGCTCGACCACGTCCGCAAGGTCCGTTGGGCGTTTATTGCATGGGAGCCGGTCTCCATACCCCGCCCGTAGCCCATCTAAAGCTTGCATCGTCTTCCCGCCCGGCATCCGCATTCTTTGCGAACTGGGCAAACGCGCTCCACACCGCGCCGTTCCTGCGCTATCGTGGGACAGCTCACGTAGATTAAGGCCCCATTGCGGGGCGCCCCATACATAGAAAGCGAGAACCCATGGCACTGACAGGAGCCCAGGTCAAGCAGCTTCGCAGCATGGCCCATCACCTCAACCCCGCCATCATCATCGGTAAGTCCGATGTCAACGAGGGCACCGTCGAGCAGACGGTTGCCTACCTGGAGAAGCACGAGCTCGTTAAGTGCTCCGTGCTGGACGGCTCCAGCCTTTCTGCCCGCGAGGCCGCCGAAGAGCTCGCTGAGCGCTGCCACGCCGAGGTCGTCCAGGTCATCGGCCGCAAGTTCTCGCTGTATCGCGAGTCCTCACGCAAGGACATCGAGAAGATCAAGCTCGTCTAAGAGCCAATGATCCGGCGAGCCAACACATAGCAAGCTTACGGGTGCCCAAGTACTTTGGGCGCCCGTTTTTTATCGCTCGACCAGCACGCGATTGAGCCGCCCCTCCACCAAGCGCTCGTATAGACGCCGCGTCTCGGGCTCGGGCACGCCATTGACCTGCTCCCTCAGATGGTGCATATGCCCGCTGTATAGCTCGACGATATCGCGCCGCCGCCCCGCCGCACTGTAGACGCGCATGGCGCAGCGCACCATATCCTCGCGCGCCGTTTCCTGCCGAAGCCCCGACTCCGCCAGCCAAATCGCCGACTGCAGATCGTTTTCTTCTAGAGCGGCATTGGCCCCCTTAATCATGCAATCGATGTACTTTGACTGCATAATGCGTCGCATACGCAAAAAGTAGGTGGGATTACAGCCATTGGGAACATACAGCGGTCCGGCATAAAGCTGCTCAATCTTAAGGCACAGTTCAACTAAATGGGGCCCGCGCGCACCCGTGCGATTTCCCAAAACCTCGCGGCTTATCTGGTCAAACAGCCGTACATCGGTCTTGACGTAGTCGCCGTTGAGTCCGATGCATTCATTTTGGATGAGCACGCACGACTTGCCGTCTGGCGTCGGCCCCAAGGCCGACCGCAAGCGCGATATCGTCGAGTACAGGTTGTTGCGGGCGCTATTGAACTCGGCATGGGGCCACAGCTCCATGGCCAGCGTCTCACGATCGACGAGCGCATCCATGCCCAGCGCAAGCCGCTCGGCAAGTGTCGCCGCCTTCTTGCGGCGCCACATTTTGTCCGTGATGGGAAACCCGTCGCGCTCGGCGCGAAACGCACCAAACATGCGAATCTCGATATGGTCGATGGTATCAACGGCTTCAACCTCGCCAGCCTGGAACAGACGCTCGCCCTCCCCTTCCAAATCGTCGCGCAGCGAGTACCGCGACAGCTCGCGCACGGGAAGCTTCTTGCGTATCCTGCCCGCCGGCTCGCCCAGACAATGCATGGCAAGGCGCGCAAAGAGCCGATACGATGGCTCTAGAATCCCCGCACGATTCATGGACATCCAGGCCGCAAGGTCGCTGTCTCGGCCCGCACAGGCCAAATGCAGCGCCACGACCCAGGCTTCTGAGCCACCGACCTGCGTCTTGCTAATATCGAGCAGCTCCGCCTCTTCGCGAACCGATACCAGCGACGTATTGCGCAGATACGCCACGCGCTCCAGCAGCAAAGCGTTTTCGCGCATGTACGTAATCGATTCGTCGGCGAGCTTGAGCACCTGGACCGCACGGAACTTTGCGTTGACTGGCCGCCCCTCCGCCAGCGATTGCCAGCCCTCCAGCAATAGCCCAAACAGCTGAATTTGATTGTCGCGAACACGCACCGCAAAGCGGTCGAGCTCGCCAAACGCCACATCGTCGGTCACGGGCAAGCCCGCGAGCAGGCGCCGCGCCGCCAGCACCATACGCAGCCAAATGGATGGCGCCTTAAGCCCGCGGATATCGAGCGCCTCGAGTATCTGCGCCATCTTGTCATCGCGCTCGTCGGGTTTAGCAAACGAGCCGTCGAACAGCTCCACCAGCATATGGTCGGCCTGTATGAGAATCCCCGCGATGTCGAGCTCGCAATCATAGGCTTTGCGCGCCTTGAGCTTCGCGAGAACATTGCCGTCTTTCGCTCGCTCGGTTAGGTGGCGCTTGACCTCGATATGCGCGGACAGCATGTCGAGCACCTCGCAGGATGTCTGTTCTTGCACAACAGGGTTGGCGGGAAGCCCCAGGTCATTGTCGCCGTAAAAGGCGATAGTGAGCGCCTGTGCTATTTTCCAGGTAGCGGGGTCGAGCTCGCGCGCCGCCTGATCGCCCGCACGTTCGATAACGGACGCCATATACCTTGCGAGCTTTGTATTGCACACGCTGACAGCCGCCAGATACACGCCGAGCGCCTCGGCGGGTGCCGGCTCTTTCTCCTGCTTTTCCGCATTGACCATCGCCGTCGCCGCGCGGCAAATGTCCCCTCCGTGCCCGGTCAGGGCAAGATCGGCCCCATACTGCCCGGCAAGTTCCAACACCACATGGCGGTCCAAGAACGCATCGGCCAGGTCCATAGCCAAATCGCATCGGCCCGCCTTAATCAAAATGCGAGCAGCCCGCGATACAAGTTCGGGACGGATCTCGGCAACGAGCTTTCGCAGCCTCAGGCGCGCGTTGTCCTTAGCGCCCAAACACCTAAAGGTGCGATCAGACGGATCCACGCCAAAAAACGGATAATCGCGCACAAAGATGGACTGGTCGATCATCGAAAGCCTTACACCGCACGCCTCTAGCTCCGCAATGCGACCCTCGCCCATCAGCACCATCAAGCAGGCAACGGTAAACAACAGGTTGTTCTCGAGCGATGCGAGATCTGCCAGCGCCGCACCGTACACGTTGACGATTTCGTTCTCGAGCAACCCGGCAACATCGCCCTGTCCATACATTCCCGTCTGCAGGGCAGATACCAGCTCTGGCACACCCTGCGTGAGCCGATAAAAATCGAGCGATGTACTGATCGAAAACGCCGTAGCCCATGACGAATACTCATAGGCGTGCACCTTGAGCATCTGCGCATTGACTTTTACAGAATCGCCCAACCCGTGGATAAGCAATCGGTTGGAGGGGCGGCAAGTAATAAAGACCCCCGTCCCCGTAGCACGTAAGCTGCGGATTCGATCGATGAGGTCCTCTGTTTCGCGCTGCTCGAGATTGGGCACGTTGTCGATCGCAACGAGCGAATGCGGTTTGTCCTTAAGCTCATCGGCGACAACCTCGAGCTGCATAAAGAGCTCGCGTCCAATCGCGCGGTCGGCCTCGATTATCCGAACCGGCCCTCGCGTGGGATCCGATTTAACTTCCTGCACGTATTGCAGCAATACCGACGTCTTACCAAACCCGTCGGGCGCGTAAAGCAGAACGATTCCTGCCTTGCGCCCTTTAACGATGAGCTCGTTCATCAAGCGATCGCGCCGCACCATATAGCCGCCGCCCGTCGGCATCAACTCGAGGTCGTCCGTATTGCCCAGATCGTTTACCATGCCTGCTCCTCAACTCGACCATATGGACACCGTAGCTGCAGGACCATATGAGCCACCCCGTGAATAGCGCGACTTAGAGTTTTTGGTTGTCTGCCGGTACGTGTTTGGCAAGTTTTTGTACAGCGAGGCCCGATGGTAATTTATCCCCCGACCAATAGGTCTTTGCGCAGGTCAATGCGCTTGCCAGCATGTCCCATCCAATTTGCAGTGTAGCGCAGTCGTCTGTTTTTATTTGAGTTGCGCAACTCGCCTATTCCTCGCTACCGCTTGCGACTCTATAGTG
This sequence comes from uncultured Collinsella sp., assembly GCA_902490565.1. Classification (GTDB taxonomy): domain Bacteria; phylum Actinomycetota; class Coriobacteriia; order Coriobacteriales; family Coriobacteriaceae; genus Collinsella. The sequence continues at coordinate 29,383 of CABUEK010000013.1, forward strand.
GCAAATGTGCATAGAATCTGGTACGGAATGAATCTCATGATTTAGAGCCCACTCGCCAAGCATGTGGCAAGGTTTCCGTCATGCACACATTACGGCCCGCATCCACTAAAAAGGCCCCCGCAAAGCGAGGGCCTTTTGGAAAGCTATGTAAGATCGCTTGGTCGCGTTACTCGCAGAGCGAAAGAGCGGCCTCGTCAGCAACGACGACGCAATTGGTGTGGAGCTGCAGGATCGAAGCGGGGCACTCGGGCGTAACCGGGCCATAGCACATATCGTGCACAGCCTGAGCCTTGGCCTCACCGTTGGCGACAACCAGGATCATGCGGGCATACATGATGGTCTGGGTGCCCATGGTGTAAGCCTGACGGGGCACATCATCGATGCTGTCGAACAGGCGGCTGTTGGCCTGAATGGTGCTCTCGGTCAGATCGACGCAGTGCGTACCCTTGGAGAAGTGGTCATCGGGCTCGTTGAAGCCAATATGACCGTTATTACCAATGCCGAGCAGCTGCAGATCCGGGTAACCGGCGGCAGCGACGATCTTGTCGTACTCGGAGCAGGCAGCAGCGGCATCGGGGTTGGAGCCATCGGGCACGTGCGTGTTGTTCAGATCAATATTGATGTGATCGAAGAAGTTCTCGCGCATAAAGTAGTGATAGCTCTGGGGATCGTCGTGCGAAAGACCGCGATACTCGTCCAGGTTGTAGGTGCTGACCTCGGCAAAGTCGACGTCGCCCTTCTCGTACCAAGCGGCGAGCTGCTTGTAGGCGCCAATCGGGGTGGAGCCGGTGGCAAGACCCAGTACGCAATCGGGCTTGAGGATAACCTGGGCCGAGATGATATTGGCGGCCTTACGGCTCATATCCTCGTAGTCTTTAGCTTTAATGATCTTCATTACGCGTCCTTTCTCGTACAAAAGAGGCAAGGCTCCCCTTACAAGCACTTGCCCGCGGCCCGCGTCGGCCGCAACCAACGTGTGCGGCCACCAGGGCGAGGTCGCGTAATGTATGTGTCTCGTGTCTAGCCGCGTCGAGGCCCCTGCCCGTCCACGGTGACCCAAAGCTGTTTAGCCTCGGACGTTTCCCATCTTGCCACGGAGGGCGCCCTCTTTCAAGGGCGCCCTCCGTAAACGTGTTTGAATTGTAGGCTAAAGGCCGAGCGCGCTCACTAGCGCTCGCGAGCGACGATGAGTTGGTCCATCTCCTCGACGTGCTCTCCAACGGAGCCCTTAATGCTCGAGAACTCAACGGAGTTGCACACCAAGATGGGAACCGTCACATCGTAGCCCTCGGCAGCAATTGCCTCGCGATCGAACTCGATGAGTACATCGCCCTTATGGACGATGTCACCCACTTGCGCATGTACGGTAAAGTGCTTGCCCTCGAGCTGAACAGTGTCCAAACCAACGTGAATAAGCACGTCCAAGCCATCGACCGTGTTAAGCGCAACGGCGTGTCCCGTGGGAAAAATGGCCTCGACCTTGGCGTCTGCCGGCGCAATCACGCGCGTACCCGTAGGCTGAATCGCCACGCCCTGGCCCAAAAGGCCGGTGGCAAATGTCTGGTCATTGACCTCGGACAACGGAATGACGTCGCCCGAGATGGGAGCATCCAGCGTAAGGACTCGACCACGCATACCAAAAGACCTTAGGACTTTAGTGAACATGATCCCCCTCGGACATACCAATCAACCAAAATAGCTTTAACAGTTTACCACTTGGCACCCGTTTTTGACCATTAGGGAAGTTCGCGCTTGACAACCTCGACGATGTCGTCGACAACACGCTGGGTCAGCTCGTGCGTCTCGGCCTCGGCCATCACGCGGACCAGCGGCTCGGTACCGCTCGGGCGCACCAGAATGCGGCCGCGGCCGTCAAGCTCCTTCTCGGCAGCAGCGACGGCATCCCAGATGGGCTGGCAATCGTCCAGACCAGCCTTGTTGTCGGAATGCACGTTGACGAGCACCTGCGGGTACTTCTTCATGATGCCGGCAAGGTCGGTGAGGGTACGACCGGTGCGCTTGAGCACGGCCAGCAGCTGCAGAGCCGTCACCAGGCCGTCACCGGTGGTGTTGTGCTCCAGGAAGATGATGTGGCCGGACTGTTCGCCGCCGATGACGGCGCCGTCCGCGAGCATGCGCTCCAGAACGTAGCGGTCGCCCACGGCGGTCTGGACCATCTCGAAGCCCTGCTCCTTCATAGCGATGGAGAAGCCCAGGTTGCACATGACGGTCGAGACGATCTCGGAGTTGGCGAGCTTGCCGCGAGCGGCGAGGTCAGATCCGCAGATAGCCAGGATGTAGTCACCGTCGATCTCATTGCCCTCGCTGTCCACGAACAGCACGCGGTCGGCGTCGCCGTCGTGGGCCAGACCGATGTCAGCATGGGTGCGCAGCACGAGCTCGCGCAGGGGCTCAAGGTGCGTGGAGCCACACTCAACGTTAATGTCAGTGCCGCAGTAATCGGTGTTGATGGCATGGACCGTGGCGCCCAGGCGCTGCAGCGCGGCGGGCGTGGTCTGGCAGGAAGCACCGTGACCGCAGTCGACGGCAACAACCAGGCCGTCGAGCTTAAGGCCGTCGAGCGTGCTGATGGCATGATCGACATATGCCTTGCGGGCGTCCTTCATCTTGATGATGTGACCCACACCGGCGCCGGTCGGCAGCGTGTCGGCAGCCATGGCCTCCTCGGACATGACCCAGGCGCTGATCTCTTCCTCAACCGCGTCGGGAAGCTTCATGCCCTTGCGGCTAAAGAACTTGATGCCGTTGAACTCCGGCGGATTATGCGAAGCAGAAATGACGATGCCGCCATCGAGCTCGTTTTGGACGGTGAGCAGCGCCACGGCCGGCGTAGGGATAACGCCGCAGCAGTGCGGGCGGCCGCCCTCGGCCATAATGCCGGCGGTCAGAGCACTCTCGAGCATGGTGCCCGAAAGGCGCGTGTCACGGCCGATGCAGATGTCCGGACCAAGAAACTTGGTCGCCGCGCGGCCCAGGCGAAACGCGAGGTCGCACGAAAGATCGGCGTTGGCGACGCCACGGACGCCATCGGTGCCGAAGATGTTCTGGGGCATAGGATCGCTCCTTCCCTAGTAGGCGATATGCAACCGCCCACCCTAGTCGAAAAAGAAAAGCGGGACCCGCCGAGGAATCGGCAGGCCCCGCTTGTACATTGTATCTCGAAAGGAGATAAAACCTTAGCGCTTGGAGAACTGGGGAGCGCGGCGGGCCTTCTTGAGGCCGTACTTCTTGCGCTCGACCACGCGAGCATCGCGCGTAAGGAAACCGGCCTTCTTGAGGTCAGCACGGTAGTCGCCAGCGTTCAGAAGAGCGCGAGCGATGCCCAGGCGCAGAGCGCCGGACTGACCGGAGATGCCGCCGCCATCGCACAGAGCGATAACGTCGAACTGACCGGCGGTGTCGGTCACCTTGAAGGGAGCAAGGGCGTTCTCAACGAGCTGATGACGGCCGAAATACTGCTCGGCGTCACGCTTGTTGATGGTCACCTTGCCGGTGCCGGGGACGAGACGGACGCGGGCGACGGCGTTCTTACGACGGCCGGTACCCTGGTAGACAACGGTGTTCTCAGCCATCTTTAAGCCTCCAGCTCAATCTTCGTGGGGTTCTGGGCAGCATGCGGATGCTCGGCACCAGCGTAGACCTTAAGCTTGGTCATCTGGGCACGGCCGAGGGTGGTCTTGGGCAGCATACCGCGAACGGCGCGCTCGATGACCTTCTCCGGGTGCTTCTCCATAGCCTGGCGGAAGCTCTCAGCCTTGAGGCCGCCGTTGTAGCCGCTGTGGCGATAATAGGTCTTCGTATCGGCCTTGTTACCGGTAAGCTGGACCTTATCGGCGTTGATGACGACAACGAAGTCGCCGCAGTCGCTGTTGGGCGTGAACTGGGGCTTGTTCTTACCGCGCAGGATCATTGCGATCTGGGTGGCAAGACGGCCCAGGACAGCACCATCGGCGTCAACGAGAACCCAGTTGCGCTGGACCTCGCCCTGCTTGGCGTAGTGAGTCGATTTCGAAATCACTTAGACTCCTCCATGTACAGTACGTGTTGTTACAGAGATTCACGGGGCTCTGCAAGTAACCCGTCCATATTACCCCGCTCGCCGTACGAGTCAACAGGTATTTTGGCTCCGACCAGAGTTTCTGCACATGTCATCCACGAGCCGTGATTTTCCAGCTCTTTAGCTGTTGCCATTTTTTGAGGGTTCGCCGTCGTTAGCGCTCAACGAACTCTTGGATTTCCGCGAGCAGACGCTTTGCCTCCTGACGGCCCTGGATATACAGGTCCAAAAGCTTTGCCGAATCGTGCTCGACATGGCCGACCTCGACCGGCTTTTGCGGAGCGACGACCAACGCACGGCCCTCGCGCTCATACTTCCACAGGTGCATGCGCTGGATGTTGTAACGGTCGTGGCGCGTCTCGATAGCCTCGAGCAGATAGGGGTAGTCGGCATAGCGGGCGCGCGCGGCAGGCATAAACTCGTAGGGCTTTTTCTCGTACGAGCGGTCCTGCGTGACAATGACAACCGCGCGATCGAAGCCCGCCTCCTCCAGCACGTGCTCGATAGGAACCGAATCGGCCACACCGCCGTCGACGTATTTGTGCCCGTCAATCTCGACCGGCGGCGTCACCAGCGGCAGCGACGTCGATGCGCGCACAGCATCGAGATCGAGCACGGCGCTTTTGACCGGCAGGTACGCGGCGGTTCCAAAAAGCATGTCCGTCGCGACGGCGTACATCTCGATGGGGCTCGCGTCGAACGTCTCGTTGTCAAAGGGGTCCAGGCGGTCCTGGACATCGTTGAAGATAAAGTCGTAACCCACAATAGAGCCCGTGGACGCAAACGATGCGGCGCCCATGAAGCGACTGTCGTTGCAGAAAGCCAGGTTGATGCGGTTGGCACGGCCGATCTGGTGCGACTTATAGTTCACGCCGTTGAGGGCGCCGGCCGAGACGCCGTACACCGCCGGGATTTCGACACCAGCCTCCATGAGGACGTCGAGCACGCCTGCGGTAAATTGCCCGCGAAAGCTACCGCCCTCCAGGACGAGCGCGACCTTGCCGGCGTTCTTTGCCTTATCTTCTGCAGTCATATTGACCTCCTGCGATTGCGTTTTGGCTTTCTTCTACCCAGTTTTGGGATGGTGAGAGCGCAGGTTTTTCGAGGCGGCAGGTGAAGCGGAAAGTGTGTCCCGTTCTCAGAGCAAATTCCGGGTCTCATTTTCCGCTGAGCCCACCATCAGGAAAATGAATCCCATTCCGAGCTTAGATTCCGGGATGCGCTTTCCGCTTGAGCTGCCATTGGGAAAGCATGTCCCACTCTACGGCGGGATTCCGGGTCGCAGTTTCCGCTTGAGGCGCCATCCGGAAACTACGTCCCAGTCTGAGCGCGGATTCCGGGACACGCTTTCCGCCTGGGCCGCCATTGGGAAAGCGCGTCCCGGTCTGCGTTGCCAAGGCGTTTTCTTTACGCTCGCGCCCTGCATAGAGTTCGATTCTCCGCGGGTAGAGATGACGTTGGCGCGGGGGCATTGTCGGCTGTCATCCGATCGACATCGCATCTGTTTTGGGCTGAGGCATTGCGCGGAGAATCCGCGTATTTACTTCGCAAATACGCACCGGCTTCGGCCGCCTACCGGCGTCCTCGCCCGCGGGCTAAAAACGCTTACGCGTTTTCTTTACGCCCGCGCCCTGCACAGAGTTCGATTCTCCGCGGTACGGACTAGAAATAAAAAGACAGGCAGATACGAATATCTACCTGTCTGTTGCTTATGGTGGAGGCGCGGAGAATCGAACTCCGGTCCACGAAAGCCCCCTGATTGGCATCTCCAAGCTCAGTCGCTGGTTTAGTCTCGGACGCTTTGCGCGCAGCGACACGCTCGCGGCGTCCTAACCGGTTCGGTCTTAGCCTGCGCCATACCGATTACGTGCGCAGGAGCATTCCCCTAACATGACGTCGCGCCGGTGTCGGGGAAATCACCGGGTTGACGCGCCGCTATAAACTAAGCAGCGAGAGCCATAGGCTCAAAAGAAGAGTTGTTGTCAATTCAATTTGACGGTACCCCTGTTTAACGAGGCGAGGAGACCTCGGCTTGCTTCCTCTCTCAGAGCTATCGTGTCGAAACCAGTCGCCCCCGAATGTCGGGAAAGTCTGGATGGCATTGGGCACGAGCACCCAACACCCGTCGACTTTTCAAGGAACATGCGGGGCGAGCCCCGCTTGTGGAGTGTTATCTTACCACGTTCTGAAAGCGGACAGCTGTTCTATGCACGAGCTGTGAAGACCCCAATGTGCGCCGCACTTCGCACTTTTGCTACCGATCGCGTCACGTATATTTTCGCCAAGCAAAATTGACCCGTCGAAAGGACCGCCATGGATACCAAGCAGCAACTCGTCAATGCCCTCGCAGGCCTGGGCTCAACCATTACCGAAGCTATGGATGTCATCGAAGGCTTTGTCCCCTGCGGACATCCCGCCCTCACGGTATCGAACGCACTCGTCGCGCTGGACGCCGACGATGATGCAGCTCTCGCCCAGCAGCTTGAGACCGTCGAGGGCTTTATCGACCACGTGAGTGAGAACCGCGGCGTGGCCGCCTACCACGGCATCGAGGTAGAGCTCGCAGGTCCCAAGGCCGATCTGCTCGCAGCAATCCGCGAGGTAGGTACCCTTATGCAGACTGCAGGCGTCAAGAACACCCAGGTCAACGAGTGGGTCTACCGCAGTCTGGCAGCACTCGACAGCTCAGACGAAAAGGCAGCCGAGCAGCTCGCAGAAAGTCCCACCATTAAGGCCGAGCTTTTGTAAATAGCAGACGCGAGTCCCTTGGCGCATCGTCGTCCAAGAGGCCCGCAAACAGTTCGCGTCAGCCGATAGCCGCGCCGCCGCGTTCGGCCAAAGCAAGAATCGACATCATTTGGCGCGGGGTCTTCGCTGCAAGATCGGCATGTTCGAGCAGCTTGTGATCGTTGGTCACTAAGTAATCGACCTGTGCGCGCTTGCATGCGGCGAGCACCAAGTTGTCCTCGTAATCGCGATGGAGCGTCAGATATTTGTCGGCTAGCCACAGATCGGATGCGTCTGCACCCACGGCCGTAGCGTTTTCGGTCATGTTCCGAACAAACGCCAACGCCGCATCGCCAATTGCACGGGCAGATGCCTCGTCGAGCGCTCCCCCGCTGGCAAGAACGCTACGCTTCAGCTCGTGTTGGACAACGTACAGCACGTCCTTGGCGATATGCACCGGAAAGAACAGCAATGCCCCCGTCTCCGCCGCCTGCCCAATAAACGCACGCGCGGCAAGCGACTCGGCATGGTCGACGCAAAACGAATCAACCCATACGTTGGCGTCCACCATTATTTTGAGGGGAGCCCCGCTCACAGGATCATCCCCTTTTGGCGATAGCGCTCGTCCATGGCTTCGGAATAGATTGTGTCCCAACCGCGATCGTCGGATACGGGCGACGTAGCGATGCCCAAATCTGCATAAAGCCGGTCTGCCGCTGCCCACGACGCGGCGAACGGAGTATCGGGCGCGACGGTCTGCTGCCGGTCGTCGACGGCCGCAAGCACTTCCTCGCACTGCCCGCCACCCTGCGCGACCTTGGCCACGACCTTTTTGATGAGCTCGGGCAGCGAGACGCCCGAAAGCCGCAGCGCTTCCTCGGCGCGCTCTTTAACCGAGCGATCTACGCGAACATTCACCTGTGCCATGCTGCCAACGGTAGCCATCTCAACCTCACCTTCAGCATTTACTAGCATTGCTAGCACGAGCATATATCCGAGCTAACATATCGTCAAACAAAAGAAGGCCTGCACCCTGACGGCTGCGGTGCCGCCCGAATGCAGGCCATATACTCAATCGAAAACGCTAACGCAGGTACGCCTTTGCGTTGCCCAGGCTGTAGGCGATCGTTGAGCCGTTGTGCAGCAGTGACGACGTCTGCGGAGTGATCATGCCGGTAATACCCAATGCCAACAGCGCCGAGTTGGTGAGCATCACCTTGGAATACGAACTCGACAGACGGTCGATAAGCCCCTGACTCATGCGGCGCAGGCGCACGATTGCGGCCAGATCTGTATCGGTCAGGATGATATCGGCGACCTCCTTGGCGATGTCGCTTCCACCGCCCATGGCCAGACCCACATCGGCCAGACCCAGCGCCGGTGAGTCGTTGACGCCGTCGCCCACCATGGCAACGTGGCGCCCCTCGCCCTTAATGCGCTCCACATACGCGTACTTGTCCTCGGGCAGCAGCTCGGCCTTAAACTCGTCGACACCTGCCTCGCGAGCAATGCGCTCGGCCGTGCGCTCCGAGTCGCCCGTGAGCATGACCACGTGCTTAACGCCCAACGCGTGCAAGTCGGCGATGGCCTCGCGGACCCCGGGCTTAAGCGGGTCCTCGATACCGAGCACGCCCACAACGGTGCCGTCGACCGCCAGATACAGCGGCGACAGGCCCTGCATCTGGGACTCGATGCGCTCCTTTATGTCGGACTCGAGCTGCGCGCCCTCATCCTCAAACACAAAGTGTGCCGAGCCGATAATCGCGCGACGTCCTTCGATGGACGAAGCGATGCCGTGTGCCACGATGTACTCGACGGCAGCATGGCGCTCGCGGTGCTCGAGCCCGCGCTCGCGGGCGGCGTTGACCACGGCACGCGCCACCGGATGCGGGAAATGCTCCTCCAAGCAAGCGGAAAGGCGCAGGACCTCATCCTCGCTCCAGCCATCGGTGGTGAGCACGCAGGCAAGACGCGGCTGTGCCTCGGTGAGCGTGCCGGTCTTATCAAACACAATGGTGTCGGCCTTGGCAAACGACTCAAAGTACTTCGCACCCTTGACCATGACGCCCATCTTGGCAGCATCGCTCATGGCAGTCATGACGGCGACGGAACCCGTGAGTTTGAGTGCGCACGAGTAGTCGACCATCAGCGCCGCTGAGGTCTTGATGAGGCTGCGCGTGGTGAGCGCAACCAGGCCCGCGAGCAGGAAGTTCCATGGGACGATCTTGTTGGCGAGGTCCTCCATGTGCGACTGACCCTCGGACTTGAGCGAGTCGGCCGTCTGCACGAGCGAGACGATCGAGCGGAGCTTGGTCTGAGCCGTGTTGGCGCGCACACGCACCAAGATGCTGCCATCTTCCACAACGGTGCCGGCGAACACGTCGTCGCCCACGCTGCGCTCGACGGCCAGCGGTTCGCCGGTCAGGGTCGCCTGGTTGACCATAGCGCTCCCCTGCTCGACCACGCCGTCGATACAGATAGACATGCCGGTGCGCACGGCGACCAAATCGCCGGGTTCAAGCTCGGTGGCGGCAACGCTTACCTCGGTGTCGCCGACGACCTTTTGCGCCTTGTCGGGCACATCGAGCAGCGAGTTGATGAGTTCGTTTTCGCTCATGGCGCGGGTGTAGTCCTCGAGCAGCTCACCCACGTTGAGCAGGAACATCGTCTGGCCCGCGGTGTCGACATCACGTTTGACGAACGAAATGCCGATGGCCGAAGCGTCAAGCACAGGAACGGTTAGGCGCGGCTGCGCCAGCTCATGAAGGGCAGCGCGCAAAAATGCCATGTAACCGGCCACGACAAACACCGCACGCAGAGGCGTCGGCAAGAACCAGCGGCGCGCGTAGTGGGCGCCGATAAGTGTGGCAAGATCCATGACGAGCTTGTGCTTGCGTGGCTCAAGCTGCATCACATAACCCGTCTTTGCGTCGGCAATGGCCTGGGCATCGAGCGCACACAAAGCGTCGAGCACGCCCGCACGACACTGCTCATCATATTCGAGCGCCATCTGGCCAATACGGCCGTAAACGCGCACCTTGTGCACGCCGTCGATGTCGCCGCTGAGCTTAAGAAGCGCATCGAGATCACTCTCTGGCACAGGACCCGCCAACTGAAGGCGGGTCCTGCCGGGGATCTCGCTAATAATCGAGAATCTCATAGCTTGTGCCTGGGAGCGTTACTCGGCTGCCTCGTCAGCAGCGGCCTCGCTCTGGGTGATGTAGGCAGCCTCGGCAACCATGTCATCGACATTGGCCTTGGCCTGCTCGACCATGTCCTGGTAGCAGTTCTTGACGCGCATACCGCACGCGATGCCCTGCACGCAGGCATTCTTGACCGGAGCGCTGGTAAGCAGCTTGATGCCGGCCGTGCCAAGCAGAAAACCGCCACCGACAAGCAGGGTATTGAACGTCGACTTCTTCATGTTGTTTCTCCCTTTTGCCGCATTGGACGCGGCACGGTGCCTCAGCACCCGAGTAAACAAGTTTGCTCGAGCACACTTTTGGAAAATAGTTTAGTTTATCTAACTATTAAGTTCAACAATGGTTAACTTTTTGGAAACTATGGGGGTGAACTCAATATGACAAAGGGACTGCCCCTTTGTCATATTCCTACAGCTGCCAGTCCGCCGCCTCCTTTTGCAGCGCAACCATGCGGGCGAATTCTCCACCTGCCGCCTTGAGCTGCGCCGGGGTGCCCTGTTCGGCAACCACTCCATTCTTGAGCACAACGATTTTGTCGGCATTTTCCACCGTACGCATACGGTGGGCAATAACGATAACCGTCTTACCTGCAAGCAGACGGGAGAGTGCCTGCTGTACCACGGTCTCGTTCTCCACATCCAAGCTTGCCGTCGCCTCGTCCAACAGCACGATGGGTGCGTCTTTGAGCAGCGCGCGGGCGATGGAGATGCGCTGGCGCTCGCCACCGGACAGCTTGGAGCCGTTCTCGCCGATCATGGTGTCGTAGCCCTGCGGCATGCGGCACACAAACTCGTCGCAGTTGGCGGCACGCGCGGCCGCAAGCACTTCCTCATCGGTGGCATCACGACGCCCGAGGCGGATGTTTCCCATCACCGTGTCGTCAAAGAGCAGCACGTCTTGGAACACGATAGCGTAGTCGCGCAGGAGTACCTCGGGATCGACGCCCGCAACATCCACACCGCCCACGGTAACCTTGCCCGCAGTGGCATCCCAAAAGCGCGCGGCCAGGCGGCTCACCGTAGACTTACCGGAACCCGAAGGACCGACCAGCGCCGTAACTTCGCCTTCCTTGGCGGTAAAGCTCACATCGGTAAGAACTTTCTCGCCGGCGCGGCCGTCCTCGCCCGCACCATAGCCAAATGCCACGTGATCGAACACCACATCGTGACCCGCGGGCTCAAATTTCTCGCTGCCCCGCGCCACAGGCTCTTCCATGATGGAACGCATGCGCTTGGCAGACGACTCGGCGGCAAACAGCTCGGACATTAACATTAACGCCTGGTCAAAGGGCGCATAGATACGGCTCACCATAAGCAAGAAGGCAAACATCACCAAATAGTCGACCCGCCCCGAGGCAACCATCGCGGCACCCGTTACCAGCGTGGAAGCGACCCCCAGACGCAAAATGACAAAGGCAGAGTTGACCAAAAGCCCGTTAACGAGTTCTCCCTTAGTGGTCTCGCGCTCCTCGTCATCGATCACGGCACCGAGTCCCTCAAGATAATAGGCCTCCTGGTTGGTAGCGCGGATCTCGCGCACACAATCGAGCGTCTCCTGGATCGCCTCGGTGACTTTGACCTTCTCGGCGCGAACACGGTCGAACACCGGGACCATGGGGCCGCGCGTCAAATACAGCACGGCAAAGGCCACGGGAACGCTCCAGAACGCCGTGATCGCCAACTGCCAGCAAAAGAACAGCGATGCTGCGAACACAATAGCGCTTGCGATAATGGCGCCCCAAAGCTCTCCCAACACGTGGCTGTAGGCATGTTCCATGGTCTGGACATCGCCCATGATGGTCTCGGTTAAATCGGCCAGATCACGACGACCGAAAAACGACAGCGGCAGTTTGCGCAAGCGTTCGGCGATCTCCATACGCTGCTTGCCGCACTCCTCGTAAAAGATGCAGTAGGTGTAGTAATACTGTTGCCAGTTAGAGGCAAAGAGCAACACGAAAAAGACCAGGAGGCCGCCCACGATCGGCAGGGCATCCGGCAGGTCAGCGCCAGTGGCGAGATGTTCGACAAAACCGGCCATGACCAGGAATAAAAAGCCCATGCCGGCCATGGTAATAAGATTGGTGAGCGTGGTCCAGAAAATGCCGCGCTTTACGCCGGCGACGCCTTTATCGGATAGGAAATACTTCTTTTGGAATGAGGCGAACATTTAGGCCTCGCCTCCCTTCGTGACGGCGGCATCCGCGGTCGCTGCAGTGATTTTCCAGCTCGCGGCCTGTTCGTATTCGGCCCACATCTTGGCATACAAACCCTCTTGGGACAGCAACTCGGCATGAGTACCCGACTCCTGCACCCTGCCCTGGTTGAGCACCACGATTTGATCTGCGCCCACTACAGTCGAGAGTCGATGAGCAATCATAATGACCGTGCGACCCGCCGCCAGCTTGCTAAAGGCGCGCTGGATGAGCGCCTCGTTCTCGGGGTCGGCAAACGCCGTGGCCTCATCGAGCACCACGATAGGCGCGTCTTTAAGGATCGCGCGGGCGAGCGCCACGCGCTGGACCTCGCCGCCCGAAAGATATGCTCCGCCGGCACCGAGCATGGTATTGATGCCCTGCGGGAGCTTGGCCACAATGTCGTCGCACTGAGCTGCGGAGAGGGCCGCACGCACTTCGTCGTCAGTGGCCGTAGGCTTGGAGGCGCGCACATTATCGGCAAGTGTTTGCCGGAACAGCTGGTTAGTCTGGAACACGAAAGCGACCTGGTCCATAAGCTCGTGCGGATCCATATCGCAAACGTCCACACCGCCTACAAGCACTCGGCCCGAAGAGACATCCCAAAAACGAGGAATCAGGCTTGCGCAGGTTGACTTGCCGCCGCCCGAAGGACCCACTAGGGCGAGGGTGCTACCAGCGGGAACACTGAAACTTACATGGCTAACGGCAGGTGCTTCGGCACCCTCGTACGTAAAGCTTACGTCCTCAAATCGCACTTCGCCGCCGGCAGGGTGCTTGAGTTGGGCGGGCACGGAGAGCTGCTTGGAATCCATGATACTTCGAATACGAGCCAGCGAATCGGCACTCATCTGAGAGGCCTCGCCCACAAACATGAGCTTGGTCAGGGCCGTCGGTACCACGGCCGAAAATATCGCGTAAAACGTGAAGTTGGCCATAAAATGTGCGAAGTCCGTCTCGCCCGGCGCCAACAGCAACGCCACGGGCAACAGGAATGCCACAAGACCATTGAGCGCGGTAAGGTTGAGTACCTGCGGACCTCGGCAGAACGTGCCCGCATAGTTTTGTGCCATGTCGGCGTATTCGGCGATCGCATCGTGGAAAGCCTTAAAGGAGTAGACCGTCTGCTGAAACACCTTGACCACGGGAATACCGCGTACGTATTCGGTGCCGGTCTTGTTCATCTTGACCAGCGCTCCCATGTAGGCCTTCATGAACTCGGCGCCTTTGCCGCTCATCATGGTGGCCATGGCGCCAAACGAAATGGCCACCGAGATGAGGCATGCCGCGCCCAAGCGCCAATCGAGGGCGAAAAGCAATACGAGCAGGCCCACGACCATGGCGGCGGCGCCTGCGATATCGGGCAGCATGTGTGCGAGCAAAGTCTCGGTGGAGGCGGCACATCCGTCTACAACACGACGCAGCTCACCGGTGGCGTGCGTGTCAAAGTAGCCAAGCGGCAGCTTAAGCAGGTGCTCGCTCGTAGTCTTGCGGATATTGGACGCACAGCGAAACGCGGACAGATGCGTGCACATGAGCCCCACGAAATAAGCTACGATGCTTGCCAGGGCAAAACCCACGGCCCACCAGCCATACATCGCGATGTCGCAGGCTTCGCTCCAGTTAGGCGCCACGGCGATCAGATCGCGCGCGACAAGCCAAATGCACACGTACGGGCCAAAGCTCAGCAGCTGCGAGAGCGCCGAGAGCGCCATGCCCAAATACGTTAGGAATTTGCGGTCACCGGCATACGCGAGCAACTCGCCGATGCCTCCACCTTCCCTTTTTGATCCCTTTGCCATGAGATTCCTTTCTAACGGCTTGAGAGTTAACCGTTCTCAACTTATCATTGATATGTTAGCCAAGGCACACAATCGAGCCAGGCGTGGACGTTTTCGCAAAGGAAGGGGACGCTTTTGAAAATGCATCGGGCTGCGACCGACATAACTGAGCTCTACGCACCACAGTTTGAGCAGTTTGGCCTGGAGCTTTCCGGCAAGGGCGCTGTCTTTACCGGCGAGGTGGCAAACGATCGGGCGCACGGACGCGCATGGATCATGCCTCTCTCCCCTGCCTGCATTGTCATGGAGCATTTCATCACCCCGACGCACGATATGTACCTGGCCGAATACACACCCGAGCCGTACGCCTGCGTGAGCGAAGTCAGCGCGCCCACACTTACATGCATGCCCGAGACTGGCATAACGCCCGCGAACCTCAAACCATCGCATGGACCGTGGCCAAACAATGCCGTTTGCAGCTTTATCCAAGATAGCTGTGGCGAGGAATTAAGCCCGCTGTTTGCGGGGGAACTTTATCACTCGCGCTCGGTGCTCTTTTTGCCTGGATATTTTGACGAACTGGAGCACCGCTATCCCACCGAGTTCGCGGGAATCTTTGAGGCGTTTGCCGAGCCATGGCACGAGGAAGCGACGTCTGCCATCTATCACACGCTGCGCCGGATTAACGAGGACCGTGCCCAAACCGTAGGCGGACACGTCTATATGCAGGGCATCGTGGAGACCATGGTCGCGGAGCTCGCCTGTTCGCGCGCGGCCCACAAGCAGGCGCGGCAGGCGGCAGACACACGCGTCAGCATAACCATGGCCGAAGAAGCAACGGCAATGATTGAGCGCACGCTCGACAAAGGCAGACATGTGGGTATCAACGAGGTGGCCGAGAGGCTCTACACAAGCCGCTCCAAACTATGCGCCACCTTTAAGGCCCAAACCGGCGAGTCCCTGGGCGCCTACATTCGCAGACGCCGTATGGAGCGAGCGCAGGACCTTTTGGCAGATAGCGCGCTCACGATAGCGCAGGTGGCAGAGCGTCTAGGCTACCCTCAGCAGGCCGCCTTCGCCCAAGCCTTCAAGCAATACACCGGCATGACACCCACGGCTTGGCGAAGCAAGCATCGCTAAGGCCCAAGCTCCCTGGCCGTAACGGAGCGATTAATTAGCCGCCGCCCGTCAGCTCACCCGGGATCTAAACGTCAAGATGCGCACAATCAAGCGCCTTTTTGATAAGAGGGACAGATCGATCAGCCAAATACAACGGAATGTTGAGCACCCCGTCGTCGAGCTTTAGGTTCTTAAGTGAGTAGCGGACCCTCAATGGAGTCGTCTCCGCATGCTTGTCGGCATAGTACTTAAGGCTCTTGGAATGAACGACCTCTCCCGATTTGACCTCGACGGGAACGATTTCGTTTCCGACCTGAATCAAAAAATCGACTTCGTGCTTCGGCTTCTCGTTTGTCCAATAACGCGGAGCAGCATCTAACTGTGAAAGTAATGCCTGAAGCACATAGTTCTCGGCGAACGAACCTTTGAACTCCGAAAATAGCGCATCCGAGATGGCAAAAGCGGACGCATCCAGCCTTGCCATGCGGCGCAGCAAGCCGACATCAAGACAGTAGACTTTAAATGCCTTGAGGTCATCGTACGCAGAGAGCGGCACACCACCGGCAGCATTAAGGCGAACCGCCGTGATGAGCCCAGCATCGGCAAGCCATTCCAGAGCATCCTCGTATTCTCGAGCACGAGCCCCCTCGCGCACCGCACCCCAAACGAACTTTTTGTTCTCGCGCGCCAACTGAGCTGGAATCGAGTTCCATATTTGCGAAAGCTTGGCGAACTGCGCACGGCCACCATGCTTGGCAAAATCGCGCTCGTAGGAATCCAAGAGATCAGACAACACCTTATCGACCTGAACGATATCGCCCGTCTCCACCCACCGGCCAAGAGCCTCTGGCATGCCGCCGCATGCAAAATAACGACGAAGATGCTCGACGAGACGGACATGGAAGAAATCGGGCACTGTCTCGATCTGATCCAGGCCGCCAAGGTATTCGTCGTAGTTTGCAGCGCCCTCGGCTTTCAGAAACTCGGAAAAGCTCATGGGGCGCATCTCCATGAACTCGACCTTTCCCACCGGAAAAGCGCTGGTCTCACGGGACAAGCGAACGCCCAACAAAGACCCTGCGCATGCGACGTGATACTCGGGGGCCTCGTCACAGAAGTATTTAAGGGCGCCGACTGCAGAAGGACAATCCTGGATCTCATCAATAATAAGCAGCGTTTCGCCGGGCTCGATAGGCTGTCCAAGTGCCAGGGAAAGATTTGAGATGATCCGTCGAGGATCGCGCGTACCTTCGAAAAACTGAGCGTACTCGCTCTGTACCCCAGGTGACGGCTCCTCGAGCGTCAGATACACAAAATTGCGGTACGAGGTTCGACCGAACTCCTTAAGCGCCCACGTCTTTCCAACCTGGCGCGCCCCCTTAAGGATAAGCGGCTTACGATATTCTGACGCTTTCCAAGCGTTAAGCTTGGCAATGATATCTCGCTGCATGGCCGAACCTCCCGCAAAGAATCTTCCGTAAACGTGATATTTCCCACATTTTACCCTAGGTAAAACGTGACATTTATCACATTTACGGAAGTTTTAAGCTCATTTCGCCACACTTTCATCACATTCAAAAGGCGGAGGCGCATTTTGCGCCTCCGTCACCATCTTTCCTATCAGCCCGCCTGACCCGAACGGCCGAGTCGTCACGGAACCGAGGGGCCGGGCGCAGGGCCTTGCCTCTCAATGAGTTCCGCACGAACAGGAGGCGCCAGTGGCGCCTCCGTCGTGAGTCAGGACTGTCCGAAATTGAGAGGCAAGGCCCTGCGCCCGGCCCCTCGGTTCCCGCTTACGAGAGCGACGTTCTCAGCAACTCGTTGAAGAGCTTCGGGTTGCCCTTGCCGCGGCTCGCCTTCATGCACTGGCCCACCAAAAAGCCGATGACCTTCTGGTTGCCGTCACGATACTGCTGCGCCTGCTCGGCACAGTTTGCCAGCACCTCGTCCACAATCGGCTGCAGCGCACCGGCATCGCTCACCTGACGCATACCACGCTCGTCGACGATCTTGTTGGGGTCGTCGCCGGTCTGGGCCATGGCCTCAAAGACCTCGTGCGCCTGGTTGGAGCTGATAGCATCGGTCGCCAGCAGCTTAGCCAGCGCCGCAACCTGAGCCGGCGCGATACCGGACTCGGTCAGCGACACGCCCGCGCCCTTAAGATAGGCGATCATCTCGTTCACCAGCAAGTTTGCAACCGTCTGGGCCTCCTTGCCAGCCATACCGGCAGCGGCGGCCTCAAAAAACTCGGCAAACTCGGGGTCGCCGGCAATCTGCTCGGCGTCGGCCGCCTTAATGCCAAAGTCGGCCTCAAAACGGACGCGCTTGGCATCGGGCAGCTCGGGGATCTCGCCACGGCAGCGGTCGATGAACTCGTCGTCCAGATCGAACGGCGCCAGATCGGGGTCGGGGAACAGACGATAGTCGTCTGCCGTTTCCTTCACACGCATGACCACGGTGCGCTTGCGACTGGGCTCCCAGTGGCGGGTCTCCTGATAGATGATGCCGCCCTCCTCGAGCACCTCGGCCTGGCGGCAGATCTCGTAGGCAAGGCCATCGTGCAGGCTCTTAAACGAGTTGAGGTTCTTGAGCTCGGTCTTGGTGCCCAACTTGGTCTCGCCGCGGCGGCGCAGCGACACGTTGCCGTCGCAGCGCATGGAACCCTTCTCCATGGAGCAGTCCGAAATGCCCAGCGTCACAAAGATGCGACGGAGCTTCTCCATAAACAGACGCGCTTCCTCGGGCGTGCGCAAGTCGGGCTCGGTGACGAGCTCGATCAGCGGCGTGCCGCAGCGGTTGTAGTCGACGAGCGACTCGGCCGCGGCGGTAATGCGGCCCTCGGCACCGCCCACGTGCACCATCTTGGCGGCGTCCTCCTCCATGTGGATGCGCAGGATGCGGATGGGCACCGTGTAGGAACCGTCCTCGCGACGCTCGGGCATCTGCAGGTTGGACGCGTCATAGCTGGCCAGGTGGCCGGCGCGCTGGTTGCCTTCGCGCATGGTCGACGTCATGGACGTGGACAGGCCCTCGGCGTTGGCCGAGGCGCTCGCCAGGCTCTGGGCCTCGGCCTCGCCAAACGCGCAGTCGGGGCGCTCGGCGGCACCGCGACCGGTCACGTCCAGGTCCAGGTGACCGTACATGGCAAAGGCGACCGGACCCTGCGTGGTCTGGAAGTTCTTGGCCATATCGGGATAGAAGTAGTGCTTGCGGTAGAACATCGAGTGGCGCTGGATCTCGCAGTTGGTGGCAAGGCCGGCCTTGACGATGCTCTCGATGGCGCGCTTGTTAGGCACCGGCAGGGCGCCGGGCAAGCCCAGGCACACCGGACACACGTTGGCGTTGGGCTCGTCATCGTGGCTGAGCTTACAGTTGCAGAACATCTTGGTGTCGAGTGCGGTGAGCTCGGTATGGATCTCCAGGCCGATCACGGCCTCCCAATCCTGCAGGACCTCGGAAAGCTCCTTCATTACAGCTCGCCTCCCTTCCCGGCAAAATCGGGCGCGACGGAAAGCGCGGGCGCGCCCGTGGCGGCATCGGCAAAGCCGCGCTCCAGGGCGCGGGCAAACGTGAGCAGCTGACGGTCCTTAAAGGCAGGCCCCACCAGCTGGGCAGAAACGGGCAGCTGAGTATCCTCGCCCAGACCCAGCGGCACCGAGATACCACCGTTGCCGCAAATGTTGAGCGAGATGGTGTACAGGTCGGAGAGGTACATCTGCGTGGGGTCGCTGATCTCGCCAAACTTAAAGGCCGTGCGCGGCGAGGCGGGCATGAGGATGGTGTCCACCTTGGCATACGCGGCGTCGTAGTCCTGCGTGATGAGCGTGCGGGCCTTTTGCGCAGCGTAGTAGTACTTGTCGTACACGCCCGAGCTCAGCAGGTAGGCGCCGAGCATCTGACGGCGCTTGGCCTCGGCGCCAAAGCCGTGGGCGCGCGACAGCGAGCTCTGGTCGGACAGGTTGGCGCAGCCCTCCTCCTGGTAGCCGTAGCGAATGCCGTCGAAGCGCGCCAGGTTGGAGAACGCCTCGGCCGGACCGATGACGTAGTAGGCGGCGATAGCGGCGTCTAGGTGCGGCAGGTCGACCTCGACCAGCTCGGCACCCTGGTTCTGCAGCTCCTGGGCGGCGCGCTGGACAGCAGTCTTGACCTCGGGCGTCAGGCCCTCGGCCTCCATAAACGCAGGGATAATGCCCACGCGCTTGCCCTCGATGCTGTCGTTGAGATGCTCAGTAAAGTCGACGGCGCAATCCTGGCTGGTGCAGTCGTACGGATCGCGGCCCGCGCCGGTAAGCGCGTTCATGGCCAGCGCGACATCCTCGACCGTGCGGCCAAAGGGTCCCACCTGGTCGAGCGACGAGCCAAAGGCAACCACGCCGTAACGGCTCACGGCGCCGTACGTGGGCTTAAAGCCCACCACGCCGCACAGCGACGCCGGCTGGCGAATGGAGCCGCCGGTGTCCGAGCCCAGCGAGAGCACGACCTCGCCCGCGGCGACGGCGGCGGCGGAGCCGCCCGAGGAGCCGCCGGGCACGCGCTCGGTATCCCAGGGGTTGTTGGTGCGGTGGAACGCCGAGCTCTCGGTGGAGCTGCCAAAGGCAAACTCGTCCATGTTGGCCTTGCCCATGGGCAGGCAGCCGGCATCGAGCATGCGCTGGACGCAGGTGGCGGTGTAGACGCTCTGGTAGTTCTCGAGCATGCGGGAAGCGCAGGTGGTGCGCGTGCCCACAAGGTTCATGTTGTCCTTGATGGCCAGCGGCACGCCCGCGAGCGGAGGCAGCGGCTTGCCTGCGGCACGGTCGGCATCCACGCGCGCAGCGGCCTCGAGCGCAAGCTCGGGCGCCACCTGCAGGAATGCCTGGACCCCGCCTTCGCACGCCTCGATGGCGACAAGGGAGGCCTGGGCCACCTCGGTAGCGGTAAAGTCGCCGGCGGCAACGCCCGCGGCGATCTGGGCGGCGGTAAGGGAATCGAAGCTCTGCGCCATTACTCGCTCTCCCCCTCTCCCAAAATGGACGGCACGCGGAAGTAGCGGTCGCGCGCGCTGCCGGCGTTTTCAAGCGCGACGTCGAGCGGCAGATCGCGCTCGGGCTCGCGCAGGTCATCGCCCATCACGTTGGACAGGCTTCCGATAGGATGGAACGTGGGCTCCACGTCGGGCAAGTCATATTGCAAGACGGGCTCGAGCATCTGGACGGCGTCGTTCATGTAGGACGTCATCTGGGTGAGCTCGTCATCGGTCAGTGCGATCTTTGCGTACTCGGCGATGCCGCGCACGTCTTTCTCGCTGAGTGCCATAGGCGCTCCCTTCCGCATAACAGATAAACCGCTCTAGTATACAAGGCAACGCCGCTTGGAGCAGGTGCTTTACCCAAATGCAGCGAAAACGTAACGAGGACGGCGAACGCGGTCCGGCAGCTCTGCAGCGAAAACCGCATAGCTCACAACACAAACCATCACAACATTCGACGCTTATCGCCAAAATCGAAATTTTCATCGAATGTTGTGATGGTTTGGAACCCCCGACCACCACAAAGGTGCCTGTCCCCATTGTGGTGGTTCTGGAGAATGTCTTATGCCGAGGCCTTGGCCTTGCGGCGCTTGCGGACCGCGTGGACCACGATGTCCAGCAGCAACAGCACAATGGCTACGACCACGATGAGCACGGCAAACTCGCGCTTGCCCCAGTGGCGACCGGCCAGCGACTTTTGCTTGTCGACGTCCTTCTTGTTGTACTTGGTGCGCACGCAGTGCACCAGCAGGCGATGGTCGTTTACGCCGTAGGGCGTGCAGGTGACAAGCGTCACCTTGTCGGCGCCGGGCTCGATGGTCAGCGACTCCATCTCCTCGGGCAGCACCACCTCGGAGTCCACCATCTTGTAGGCGAGCGTCTTGTTCATGGTGTGAAGCAGCACCAGGTCGCCGGGCTCCAGCGAGTGGATGTCGTCGAACATGCTCAGGTTGCGCATGCCCGAGTGCGCGGTGAGCACGCAATGCGTCGAGGTGCCGCCCACCGGCAGGCTCGTGCCCTCCAGGTGGCCGACGCCCGCCATGAGGACTTCTTCGCTCGTGCCGTGGTAGATGGGCATGCTCACGTCGATGGAGGGGATCTCGACCCAGCTCATCATGGGGTCGCGGTCAAAGATGAGCTGCTGGGCGTAGGGCTCGATCTGGTCGGCGGGGAGCTCGGTGGCCTCGCCCGCCAGCTGCTCGTTAAAGGAGCGCGCCTGGAGCAGGATGCGCTCGCGCTCCTCGGCAGACAGCGCGTCCACGGTGCTGGACACCGTGCTGATCTGGTTGAACACGCCCGAGGCCTCGAGCCGGTCCAAGATCCACGGCCAGGTCATAAGGCCCACGCCAATAAGGATGATGACGATGGTGATGAGCCGGTCGGCCCAGCGCGGCAGCCGCTTGCGGCGGCGCTTGGGCTTTGGTTGAGGTTTGGGCTGAGGGCTTGAGCCACCGTTGGCCGCGGCGTTATCGCTCTTCATGTGTTTGGCACCCTGCGCCATCGCCGATCACTCCTTTACAGCTCAAGTTGTCTAAACAAATAATAGCCGATTCGCGAGCCCCTACCCCGGACAACGCAGCCAGACTGCATTATCCGGACTACCTAACCTCGCTCAACCAATCAGGCCATATGTTGCTTTCATCGTCTCGACTAGCTGTGTCGTCGTTACGCCCGCAACCCCGATCTGCTTCAGATTGATGTCACTCGCCTCACAGTCTTTAACAAACGCAAGCATATCGTCCTTCAGCTCTTCGACTAGGTTGACACCCGCCGACTCACCAAGCAGCTGAGCAAGCCTCAGCGCATCGCGTTTATGCTTTTTGACCTTCCTCGAGTCAACGTTCTCCCCGGCTTCCCTTCTAGCTTTTAGGTCGAGATACGCCTTCGCTTTGAACGGGACAATGTATTCCGTATCCAGGACCGAAACACCGTCTACTGTCCGAATTCCCTGAAGAAACAAGCTGTAGTAGGCATCGTCCAACAAAATAGCCGAAAGACTGCTTATGTTTTCATCAACGTGAATTGGCGTCACATCAACTCCCTCACGACCCTTTAGAAAGTCGGGGCACTTCGCGAAGAGCTCGATCATATGGGGATAACCCGACCTCTTTGGTTCCGTAAACCGATAAAAACACGAGGCTTCGCTTTCACCCCAGCCGCAGCGGTAGCCGCCATCACGCACCAAGGTCCATATGGCTTCGGCCGTCTGAGGCAACCGGTCATCGGCGACAATGACCACATCAAAATCGTGGGTCGCCCTAAACGAAAGTCCCGCCTCCGCGAGCAAAATGTCGCATGCTGTGCCGCCGATAAGGGCATACGACCCTTCAGCTTCCTGCATATGCTGCCGAAATACCTGGAGACCTTCTACAGCGCTTCCTGCCATGGATATTCCTTTCCAAACATGTGATCGAGTTCGAGCTGAATTCGTTCATCGTCGATTGCCGCCAAAGATAGCGCAAGTGAGATGTCGTCGATACGGGAGGAGTCGGCAAACACGGGCGCATAGCGCCACACTTGGATCATCGCCGTTTCGTTATCCGGCAGCTCCCCGTCTGCGACTTCAAGGTCGCTCAGTTCACGCCATGTACTTCTTAAGACGGCCTTTTGCTCCATGCCCGGCGCAGCGAGCATCGAACGCACAGCGAGCGCCGTCTCCCCAGCGTCAGCAAGACCGTCAACCCGCGGCGTCTTCCTAGCAAAAAAGACCTTCGAGACAGGCGAAGAGAGCTCCGCCATGTGCTCACTGAGCAGAAGATCAACGGCCACGGGGAACACAATGACACGCCGTTCGCGCCGCTCGCGCCTTGCGAGCCCCCTGTCTACAAGCTCGGTTACGGCCTCACTCGCGCGGCTTGCCGAAATCCCAAGCGCACGACAAAGGTCATCGGAATGATATGACTCCTGCCCTGCTCCCCAGATTGCGGCAGCCTGCGCGTTGGATGACATCTTGGTCGCGCGATTATGAAATCTAGTGCCGCCCCTCTCCGTGCAGGCCGCGCCCATAAATGGAAGAAAGGCCTGTCTACCAGGGCAAACAAAGGGGATTCCTTGTGCGACCAATGCCTTGCGCTGGCGCGCATCGGCATCAGGAAACGAAACGACGACAGGAGCCTCCGCACGCAAGGCTAGCTGGCTATAGACTCTCTTAGCCTCGGGAAGCCCAACGCCAGTAGGCAAACTTGCAAGCAAAAAAGAAAAACCGTTTGCGTCAACGGCGCGGATCTCAATCGACCGCAGATGCAGCGGCAAGCGTGCGGATCCAGGCCAAGTTTTAGCCTTGGCGGAGAGGCCTAGTGTTTCTTGTAAGTAGGTAAGCGCTTCGTTCATTTCCATCTTTTTCGCTTAGTTCCAGTTTATATTGGAATTATACATAATTTTCGGAAATAACAAGATTTCTATCAGGCATAGGCCCGTATTTGAGTTTTCAAAAAGTCGCGAATCGACAGAGTGATTCGGGATACAATAGCTACAGGAAACGACGCATCCCGCGTAAGTGATCGAAAGCGCGGGCGGCCTAGTTTTCTGGTTTTGTTAAATGCCCGGGCCTCTAACCCCGGGCATTCTTATTTGCGCTTGTTGCGGCGCAAATGCCTTCTACCGTCCGCACCGCGCGAGCGCCTACGGACCTTAAACCGAACCTCATACGAGTCAAGAAACGCGATGACGGATGAGTCCGCACCGGACGGTAAAGGCTGCCTGTGTTGTCCAAAAAGAACGGGGCAAACTCCAGCGCGGAGTCTGCCCCGAAAAGAGAGTGGCAAAGCAAGAACGTCGATGGACGAGAAAAGTGTCCGCAAGTCTCATGACCATCACATCCCACCTGCCAAAGGGATGGGCGAGTGAGTGTTACTCCTGCTCGGACTCCTCAGCCTGCTTACGGCTGCGGATGAGGTGCGCCACGCCAATGCACAGCACCGCGCCACCAGCGATCCAAGTGAAGGTCACGCCGTTGAGGCCGGTCAGCGGGAGGCCAGAACCCTTCTTGTTCTTGATGGTGAGGGGAATCATGGTCGTGGGCGCGTTATCTTCAATCGTGGCAGTGACCATATCGGAACCAGGAGTCACGCTGAGCTTTTTAAGCGTGCCGTCTGTATTGAATTCAGGCGTCACCGTGATTTCGAAGTCGGCGATGGTGTTGTAGCCCGCAGGCGTCTTGCTCTCGGAAATCAGGTATGTGCCCGCAACAAGCCCGGGAATAGAGACCTTGTTGCCCGCCCCCTCGGTTTCAAACGTATAGGCGTCGTTTACGTTGTCGCTGAAGCTGCCGTCTTGCTTCAACCATTTTTCAACTTTTTTATTGGACCCTTCCGTGATCATTTTGACCTTAAACCCCGCAACGAGTTTGGCGTTAGCGTTGTTCGGGTCAGTCTTAGTTACATCGAGACCAAAGACGTAGTCAGTGACCTTGTCCGACTTAGAAGTGCCCTTATCATTAGTCACGGGATTGTTGGAATAGACAAGCTTGACCTCATTGGTGTTACCGGTGGTCGTGTATTCGGCATCGCTGGTGAGCTGAGCTTTGTAGGTCACGACGACCGTGGAGTCTTTGTCGACAGTGATTGCAGCGCCGTTCTCGCCCTTGACGGCCTTGAGGTCATCGAACTTGACTGTAAGGAGCTCGCTGTTCTTGACGGTATCCTGCGCCGCAGCGACGTTCGCGCTGAACCCGGACTTGACCTCGGTCTTGGCCTTGGTTTTGCCGTCGACGATGTAGACGTGGAGGCCCTCGGGGGCGTTGTTCTCGCCCTTGATAACGATGAGGCCCTTGCTCAGCGTATCTTGGAATTCATAGTAATACGTACCGTACGAGGCAATATTATCTGCAACGCTACCGGTCAGCCTGTAGTCAATTTCCTGTCCGATCCAAGCATCGCCGCTGTTCTTCCAGTAGCTCTCTTCAGCATCGGCAGCATCCTTACCTGCAGTGTCGTCGAGAATCTTTTTGTCGACCCTGGGGATACTGGTCTTCTCGGTAACGACCACGGGATCACCGCCAACAATCGCGAAGATCGGAGAGGTGCCAGTGTTCGGCTTGGCCTGATTCGTAAGACCATCAGACACGAAGAGATAATAGCCATCACCGTAAAGGCCAGCTTCATTAGTGTTCGGGCGCGTCCACGGAGTACCTGCGTTAAGGGGATCTCCCGCAGCGGTCTCCGCCTTAACACCTTGCTTCATGCCTGAAACCGCAGCCGCAATTTCATAAAGCACATCGCCGGGGGCAACACGCGTACCGTCGCTGCTGGATGCAGTGCTGGCAGTGCCATTCACATTTTGAGAAAGCCACTCAGCCACAACAGAAGCTGAAGCATTCTTATCGAGCTTCTGGGTGGGGTCTTTCTTCACGAGTTCCTGATACTCAGCAGATCCCCTAATGGCGACAATCACCTTGGAGCCGATAGCATCATTTGCCCATTCAATATCAGAAGCAACCTTGCCATTGTCTTTCTCGTCAACGACTTTTGCCTTGAAGATCTGATAGGCCTTGAACGTATTGCCTTGGTTATCCTCGGCAACCTTATTGATGGTGATGCTGTTATTCGGAGCCGCCACATCCTCAGCAAACGCCATCGTGACGGGCGCCATAACTCCGCCGAAGCTCAGCGCTGCTGTGAGGCCGGCGGTTACTGCCAGGCGGGCGATGTTCTTGCTCATGCTCATCTTCTTTTCCTCTGCTTTCTGCTTGAATTCCATTTGATCTAAATCTGTCTGTCTGTGTCTTAGCATCTGCTTCGCTACGTCTCGCCCCGCTCTCTGCGGGGCTGCCAGCTACTCTTTATGGCTGCCACCTCCCCGCTTGACCAGGAGCGCGACCACGATGAGCGCGGCTCCGGTGACCGCTGCGGCGGCCGCGGCGTACATTGCCATATCGCCAGTCGAGGGCATAAAGCCTCCGGTGGTAATGCTAGGGGGTGTGCCGGTGGGCGTGTTAATGAGCGACGCCTCCAGGCTGCCCGTCGACCCGTCCGCGCTGTCGGCGCGCAGGGGCGACTCGGCCGTGATGGCGAGCTTGGGCTTGGCGGCGGCCACCTGGTCGACGTCCAGGCCCTCGGCCTTGACCGTCACGGAGCGCGTACCCTCAAAGGCGGTGTAGCCCTTGGGCGCCTTGAGCTCGCGGACCTCCAGCTTGCCCGAGTCCACGCCCGAGACGGTCACGCGGCCGTCCTCGCCCGTGGTGACGGTGGCCTTGCCCTCCGCATCCCACGTACCGTCGGCCGCCAGTGTGCGACCGCGATCGTCGGCGATGCTCAGGACCGCCCCGGCAAGCGGCTTGTCGCCGTCGCTGCCGCGCTTGGTAAGCGCGAGATCCCAGGTGTAGGCCGTCGCGTCATCGCTCGGCGTGCGGGTGAAGCCGGCGTCGCCGGACTGGTCGGACAAGGGAGAGCGCGGGTAGCGCAGGTAGACCTCGTTGGGGTTGCCCTTGGCGATGCCGTGGTTGCAGCCGCTGGCGAGCGGCGCGTTGTACACAGCGACCACGCGGGCGCCCGCGGTAAAGGCTTCGGTCCCGCCGAGCGCGGCGATGAGGTCGCCGGTGCGCACGGTGAAGGTCTTGCCGTCGGCCGCTACCTTGGTGGCGCACTGGGCCGTGATGTCGGTCCAGCCCTTCGCGGGCTCGGTGCCGGCGCGGCCGTCCCTGCCGGCCGAGACGGCGTCGAAGCCGCCGTCCGCACCCGCCGCCACGTACACGCGCATGCTCGCGGCCACCTTGGAGGGGTCGAGCCCCGCGCTCATGGTGTCGACGAACCGCACCGCGTAGGTGTCGTAGGCCGTGAGCCCCGCCGGGACCGTGGCCGAGAGGCGCCAGTACAGGTCGTCGGCGACCGTGGCGTCGGCGGCCTTCTGCCAGGCGGCGGTGCCGTCCTCCAGCACGTGCTTGGACACCTTGGGCGTCGCCGCCTTGGGCTTGACGGTGACGGCGCTGCCGCCCACCAGGGCCATGATCGGCGCGGTGCCGACCTCGCCTTGGGCGATGGCGTCGTCGTCGGCGACGATGAGCCAGTAGCCGCAGTGCAGCTCGGCCGCCGTACCCGCGTTAAGGGCCACGAACACGGCGCCAGAGCTCTGGAGGGAACGAGCGAGCTGTGCGCTCAGCGCGCTCGTAAGGTGGGAATCGGTGTTGAGCCACTCGGCAGCTTCCTGCGCGGTGGTCTGGGAATTGGGCATGCCGGCGCTGTGCAGCACAGGCAGTGCGGCGTCGCGCGCGGCGTCGCTTGCCCAGGTGAGGTCGGTGGCGATCTTGGCGTCGCTGTCGCCGTCGACGACGTTGGCGCTAAAGATCTGGTAGGCGTCGTAGCTGCTCGCCACGGTGCCGCTCACCGTGATGGAACCGGTCGAGGTCGGCGCGGCCTGCGCGGAAGCGGGGAACACAACCGCGCAGGTGCCGACCACGAGGGCAAGCAGCGCAAACAAGATCGGGAAGGAGCAAACTTTCTTATTCACGACGCTCACCTCCCTTCGCATTCGCCTTGCGACGAATGTGCATCCAGGCTGCAGCAGCGCAAAGCACCGCCGCGCCGGCAAGGTACGTCAGAGTGACGCCCGACATACCAGAAAGGGGCAAAGAGGTGAAGTAGGTGTTGGTGAAGGTGGAGGCGGGAATGGCGTCGGGCGCGGCGGCGGAGGGGTCAACCACGACGCCCTGCCCGTTCTCGCCAAGGGTGTTGCCCATGTCGTCCTTCATCTGCGTAACGGTGGTAGAGGTGGTAAGACCGGTGTACTTGCCAGTGGTCTCATTCATGACGGCCTTCACCGTGACGGCAACCTGGTACTCGGCCTTGGAGTAGCGGAGCTTATCGATGGCACCGGTGGTAGGCGCGACCTCCTTCACCGTGTAGGTGTAGGTCCTGGCGTAGTCATCCGCCGTACCGGGGGTATCGGACAGGTGCGACTTGTTGAACGTCATGGCGCCAAAGGTCGCCGTGATGTTGTTGGGCTTGGCGGCGTCGGTCTCCCCTGCTGCGGGTGCAATGGAGAGGTCTGCCGGGTTAGGAATGGGCACGTTGGTTGCGTAATCCCCCGTAGCCTCGATGTTGAAGTCGAACGCAACGTATTTCCCGCTGGAATCCTTCGGCCAGTCCGTATTACGGACGGACTTAGTCACCGGGATTTCCACGGACGTGGTGGTGAGAGAATCGGAGATGTACGTAGTGCCCTCAACAATGCTCGGTTTCTTTCCCTCGGTCCACGCAATGGAACCGTCCGCCTTGGACACCGTGAACTCGTAGGTTGTCTGGTTCAGCTCGTAGCCAAACGGCGCCTGGGTCTCCGTGAGCGTGTACGTGCCCGGCAGCAGACCCTCGAGCTTGAACTTGCCATCGGCGGGATCAGAATCTGCCCACTTGTTGCTGACAGCTTCCGCATTCGTATCGTTATCAATCACAGTCAGGGATGCAGCGTCCGGAATTTCGGCACCATCGGCATCCTTTACCTTGGTAAGCGCCCACTCGGAACCAGCCAAAGGAGTGTGTCCCGTGTCGCTCTCCTCAACCTTGGTCCAAGACACCGTACCGGTGATCTTGGTGTTGGAGATGGCGCCCGTGGTGTTGGAATCATCGAATGAAACGAGCTTATTTCCGTTCACCGTGTCCACATGACCCTGAACATAGTTCACCTGCTCGCCGGTGTTGTTCATGGTTGCGTAGTAGATGGTGTCCGACTTCTGATAACCAGCCGGCGCCTTGACCTCGCGAATGTAGTACGTGAAGTAGTCTTTATCGTTGGGATCGCCAATTTTGGCCTTCTGATTCAAATAGTTGAACTGAAGCTCGCCATCATCCGAAGAGTAATCATTGGCACCGCCATCCGTTACCGTAACGATGGGATACGTTTCATTCTTGGCATCATCGACAGTGCCGTATATCGTCCACGAGGAACCAGAAAGCGGCGTCATGCCGTCCGCAGCGTCGACCTTGCTCCACGCAATGGCAGAGCCGTCCGGTGTATACGACCCAGACCACGGGAAGTTGTGACGCTCCTGATCCATATCGATGACGGAAGCCGAGTTACCCTCGAGATTTGTGAAGTTGTACGCGATCTTAGGGTTGTTCATCATGAAATCTTCGCCCACGTACACACGACCGTTGGTGGTCACATGGTCGTCGAAGCTTCCGTTGGGAACGAGAATCGATCCGAGCATAGCAGCGGCGGGGTCATCGTCGGTCCACTTGCCGTCCCCGCCGCCATTGCCCCAGTCGCTTCTACCCTCGCCCGCAATGCCACCACGGATGGTGAGGCTCGTGGTATCGACAAAATTCCACATGATGGACTGGGAGGCCAGCGAGTATTTCGCGCGAAGGTCTTTATCGGCGTTACTCTCATAACCGCGAGATATTTCTGTATCGCCCCACCAGAAGCGCCAGCCATTGTGGAACTCGACAGGACCAGCACCTGTAACGTTCACGACAATGGATGCGCCTTCGGGGACATTGGTGAACTTAAAGTCGACGCCGCGGTAGTAGACGCCATCCTTCAAGTTGGAGAGCTCGGAACCGGCAATGGTGAAGACCTGTTGCATAGAAGTTCCATCGCCGGTAAAGGTGATAAGTCGCTCGGTGTTGCAAATCTTATAGTTCGGGATTCTGGTATCAAGCGCACCGGAAACAGACTTCTCACTACCATCGAAAGTGAGTGTATAGCTTGTTCCCTTGTTATCGTACTTGTTGATTGCGTAGCTGTTGTCGCTAATTGCGGAACCATCCGTAACTGTGCCGGTATTTGCAAACGAGGCGAGCTGTTTCGATAGCTTCGAGAGGTATCCATCTGCACCGTTGTAGCTCGAATAATCGTTACCGTTAACATTAGTCAAATCAACATTTTGATTGAACAGGTCGCTCTTCAGAGCATCCGAGCCCTCGAACCAATTACCTTGCTTTTTCACGACAGACTGGCGCCCGTTGTTAGCATTCGAATCCCAATAGGAATAGGTAATGGGACCGGCGATCTGCGCGGTATAGTCATAGCCAGGGTGGGAGTCAGTCTTTGTCGCCTTGCCGACCCAAGCACCCTTGGTCCAAGCACCAACCGTCGCAGCATCTGAGGTCGTTCCCTGACCGGTATTCATGTTCTCAATCAAGCTGTTTATGCCGGCGACCGCAAGCACCGTGCTTCCCTCCCTGGGACGAAACTGCGATCCAAAACCAACGGTGCCGAAACGGAAGCCCTGGCCGCCCCAACTCTCCTTGATAGGATTCATGGCCAGTTTGCCGTGGACCACGGTAAGGCCCTCCGCCTCAGCGGCATATGAGCCGGTGGGGGCGTTATTCGCATCAAGAGTGCTAATTTTGTTCGGCTTACCACCGATGTACATGTCGCGGCCGACGTAGGTGGCCACGCCGGGATCGGGGGTGGAGATATCGATATTCGTACCGATACCGATAGACGTGGGAACATAAATTCCCTTCTCCACGGTGGCCGTCGCTCTCGCTGAAGCCGCATTCGCACTCTGAGCCTGCTCAACACTATTTGAAGAGCCAGCCTCGCCGCCATCGGTCTCGTTGCTATTCTGGTTTTCGGCATCCTCGCTGGTGTTATCTACAGCAGCGGACTCACTTGAGGAACCCCCCC
Organism: uncultured Collinsella sp.; assembly: GCA_902490565.1. Lineage (GTDB taxonomy): Bacteria > Actinomycetota > Coriobacteriia > Coriobacteriales > Coriobacteriaceae > Collinsella. The sequence goes on from CABUEK010000013.1 coordinate 60,056, forward strand.
CCGTTACAGTTTCCTCGGTAGAAACTGTCTGGGTGTCGTTGGCGATGGCCTGCGAGATCGGGGGCATAACGAGCGACAGTACCAGGCTCAAAACGGAAGCTCCGCACAAAACACCTGCTAGTACACGATGTGCCGTTTTATTGTTCTGCTTAGATTTATCTGAATTTGCTGTCATCGATGTCTCCTCCCCAAGAGACCGCGATCTTGCTCTTTCACGAATTAACCTTGAGCGCGCAACCTATAATTGCTCGCTCTCGATATGCATATTTTACTTATTGTTTAAACAATGAAAAGCCAGATTCTATCAATTTCTTTTCTCAGAGTCTTTGTTCTTGACATTTATTCAAATTATGCAGTGTTATTTGATTTTTCAGTTTTAGAAACCAGCAGGTAGAATCGTTGGCAAATATAGATACATGACACTCTGTTGTTATTTGTACAACATTTTGTTTTAACCCACTCAATCTGTGAACAGTCGACATTTGGCTGTGAGTGGTCGTTTGTTCTCCGCGTCGATTCGCCTCGGGACAAAAAAGCGTCCCGGCAATCGGTTGCCGGGACGCCTGATCGAACCACCACAAAGGTGCCTGTCCCCTTCGTGGTGGTTTTTGTCCAGCGCGCAGTGCTACAGCAGGTGCTCCTGGATAAAGATCGCGATACCGTCTTCGTCGTTGCTCGCGGTTACAAAGTCGGCCGCGGCACGGGTGGCGTCGCTGCCGTTTGCCATGGCCACGCCCACGCCGGCGTCGGCCACCATGCCGGCATCGTTGTCCGCATCGCCGAACACGCAAATGTTCTGGAGCCCCATGTCATTGAGCTCCGCGACGCGCAGCAGGCCGCGCGTCTTGGACACGCGCGGATCCATGAACTCGTAGAGCCGCTGCGTGGTCTGCAGGGCTGCCGCCTTAACAGTGTTATCGGCAAACGTCGACGCCCGCTCAATCACCCGCGGCATTACCTCGGGCGCCATGGTAAACATCACCTTGGGCTGCGGCTCGCGTAAGAACTCGGCAAAGTCGACCACCTGGTAGGGCACGCCATCGACGCGCGACAGGTGCTCGACGCACGCGTTGCTCTCGGGCACGTAGAACACGCCGTCTCGGGGGCAGACGGGCGTTGCCGGAAGGTCCGCCATGTGCTTGCAGATGCGCGCGATGGTCTCGCCCGGCAGCGGATAGCTCAGCTCGTTGATGTCGTGCGCGCGGTCGATGACCTCGGCGCCACCGCAGCCCACGAGCACGTCCACCAGGCCTTCGATGCCCCAGAGCTCGTACATGGCCTCGGTCGCGTGGGCGTCACGCCCGGTGCACAGGCCAAACAGCACGCCGCGCTCGCGCAGGGCGCGAATCGTCGCCACGGTGCGCGGGGACACCGTGTGCCGGCTCGTGAGCAGCGTACCGTCGATATCGCAAAACACGGCTTTGGTGTGGCTGAAGGTTGTGTCCATGGGGGCCTTTCTGGGTTGTGCGGCGGTGTGGGGTGTATTTGCAAACGGCGTACATGGTATACCAAGGCACAGGCGCGGCCCGTCAAAGCAAAAACCACCACAAAGGTGCCTGGCCCCTTTGCGGTGATCGCGGCGTCTACGGGCCAAACCATCACAACATTCGACGTTTTTCGGCAAAATCGCGATTTTCATCGAATGTTGTGGTAGCGCGCAGAGATGTGGTGTAAGAGGCGGGGAATGCCCCGCCTCCGCCCTT
>CABUEK010000014.1:0-58263 GCA_902490565.1 uncultured Collinsella sp.
GCACGAGCCGGAGAGCACTTAATGTGCTCTCCGTGCGAGCAGGACTGCCCGAGCAGGCGATCAAACCCCGCGCCCATCCCGGCGAGCACTCGGGTACCAGTGACCTACAGGTGGCTAATAATCAGTTCCATCTTGCCTTCGAGGTCGATGGAGCTGACGGTGCTCGGGGCCAGCAGGTGGCTTCCCTTGTGGACGGGGTCGCCGCAGACGGTGCCTTCGCCGTTGATGACCGACAGGCACATGAAGGGCCAGCGCTGGTCGAGGGTCTTGCTGCCGTCGACACGCACACGATCGACGGTGTAGCAGGGATTGGACTCGAGCTCGGTCACGCCGTCGACCTCGGGCGCGGTCACGGTGCCGTCGGTCGGCGCCTGAACATCAAAATCGATGCAGTCGAGGCTCTGCTCAATATGCAGCGGGCGCAGCTTGCCGTCGGTGCCGGGGCGGTCGTAGTCGTACAGGCGATAGGTCACATCGCTCGACTGCTGCGTCTCCAAAATGAGCGTACCGGTCTTGATGGCGTGCACGGTACCGGAGTCAATCTGGAAAAAGTCGCCCTTGTGAATCGGCAGCACGTTGAGCATCTCGTCCCAGCGGCCGTCCTCGATCATCTGTGCTGCCTCGGCGCGGTCCTTGGCGCGCTGTCCGACGATGATCGTGGCGCCGGGCTCGCAGTCCAGCACATACCAGCACTCGGTCTTGCCCAGGCTGCCGTTCTCGTGCTCGGCAGCGTACTCGTCGTTGGGGTGAATCTGGATCGAAAGGTCGTCCTTGGCGTCCAGAATCTTAATGAGCAGCGGGAACTCCTTGCCCTCGCAGTTGCCAAAGAGCTCACGGTGCTCGGCCCACAGCCACGACAGCGTGTGGCCGGCATACGGGCCCTCCGCAATCTGGCAGTCGCCGTTGGGATGGGCCGAGATAGCCCAGCACTCACCGATGGGACCCTCGGGAATGTCGTAACCAAATACGGTTTCGAGCTGGCGGCCGCCCCAGATCTTCTCGTGGAAGATCGGCGTCAGTTTAATCAAATCGGACATGTTCATACCCCCATGGTGTTGTGCGGTTGCCCACTCTAAACGAGCCATAACGAGCGCCCGCATGACTACAAAACTATGCCAACGTTACGTTGTGCAGCTCAAAGCGGTCACCAACGTTGCGCGAGATCGAATGCTCAAAGGCGGTGCCGCTATCCAAAAAGCCAATCTGGTTGAACTCGAGCAGGGGAGAGCCGGGTTTGGTGTCCAGGCGCTCAGCCTCTTCCTCGGTTGCCGCTACGGCGCGAATGGTGCGGTGGAAGCTCGAAATCTTCAGCCCGCATTGCTCGCGGATGAAGCTGTAGACCGATCCATACAGGTCTTTCTTTTTAAGGCCCGGAATCAGCTCGAGGGGCATGTAGGTGTACTCGATAACGATGGGCTTCTCGTCGACCTGGCGCACGCGCACGATGTGATAGGCAAAGTCATCCTCGGCAATTCCCAGCTGAGTCGCAACCTCTGCCGGTGGATTGACAATCGAGAAATCGTAGACCACCGAGGTTACCTTCTCCCCGCGGTGCTCATACGAAAAGCCCTGGGCGCGGTCGTTCTTGCCCTGGAAAAACGCCTTGTCGGGAAGCCCCTCCGTGTCTTTAACGTAGGTGCCCGATCCGCGCCGGCTGGTAACAAGACCCTCTTCGGTGATCTGCTCGATAGCTCGTTTGACGGTGATTTTGGAAACGCTATAGAGCTCACAGAACTCAACGACGGTGGGTAGCTTGTCGCCCGGTTTAAGAGCGCCATCCTCGATGCTTCGACGGATATCTGCAGCTATCGCCTCGTATTTGGGAATCATGGAACCTCCTTTCCGACATATAAGAATACGCAAGTAAGTATAACCCCCAACGAGGCACCCATATTACTTTTATATAAGAAGTCCGAGAAAGAAAAAACAAAAAGACGCTTTACTTTAGAAATTAGAGCGCTATAGTTGTACGCAACGAACGGAACCCTGCCGCCGGCAGGGCCGACCGTTTGGGGACGGTTTTGTTTTGGCGGGCTGGATATCTGGATAACCGGTGCGCGCCCGCGCCGGATAACTTGCCAAAGCAAACCCGTCTCCAACCGAAAGCTCTAGACACGAAAGCGAGGACTTTGATGGCTCAGTATCAGCTGCCCCGTGACTTCTTCTTTGGCGCCGCTATGTCCGGCCCGCAGACTGAGGGTCAGTGGAACCAGGGCGGCAAGCTCGAGAACCTGTGGGATACCTGGTCCATCCAGGATCTGGATTCGTTCTATAACCGCGTTGGCTCTTATGCTGGCAATGACTTTATGGCTAAATACCAGGAGGACCTTCGCATTTTGAAGGACTTGGGCCTGGATACCTACCGCACCTCCATCCAGTGGAGTCGCCTGCTCGATGCTAACGGCAACCTCAATGAGGAGGGCGCCGCGTGGTATCACGAGCTGTTCCGTGCCTCTCGCGAGGCCGGCCTGGAGCCGTTCGTCAACCTGTACCACTTTGACATGCCTACCTACCTCTTTGACCGTGGTGGTTGGGAGAGCCGTGAGGTCGTCGAGGCGTACGCTCATTACGCCGACGTTGCCTTCCGCGAGTTTGGCCAGGAGATCAAGTACTGGTTCACCTTTAACGAGCCCATCGTCGAGCCCGAGCAGCGCTATCAGGAGGGCGTGTGGTACCCGCAGCTCCATGACTATAACCGCGCCCGCACCGTGCAGTATCACATCTCGCTGGCGCACGCGCTGGCTGTGGCCAACTACCGCCGCGCCTATGACGAGGGCGCCGTTCGCGCCGACGCCAAGATCGGCATGATCAACTGCTTTACCCCGGTCTATACCAAGGAGAACCCCAGCGAGGCAGACCTCGAGGCCGTGCGTATGACCAGCGGTATCAACAATCGCTGGTGGCTCGACCTTATTACCAAGGGCGAGCTTCCCGCCGACGTGCTCGACAGCCTGGCCGAGGGCGGCGTTAAACTTCCGTTCCGTGCCGGCGACCAAGAGATCCTCAAGCAGGGCGTTGTCGACTGGCTCGGTTGTAACTACTACCATCCCACGCGCGTTCAGGCTCCGGCGAGCAAGATCGACCAGTACGGTCTGCCGCACTTTGCCGACGAGTACGTATGGCCCGACGCCGTTATGAACGAGAGCCGCGGCTGGGAAATCTACCCGCAGGGCCTCTACGACTTTGGCATGGACTGCGCTAAGAACTACCCCGATCTTGAGTGGTTTGTATCCGAGAACGGTATCGGCATCATGGACGAATACAAGAACCGTGACGCCGAAGGGACCATTCAGGACGACTACCGCGTCGACTTTGTGCGCCAGCACCTGGAGTGGGTTGCCAAGGCAATCGCCGAGGGCGCCAAATGCCGCGGATACCATTATTGGGCCGTCATCGATAACTGGTCTTGGGCTAATGCCTTTAAGAACCGTTACGGCTTTGTCGAGGTCGACCTCATGGACGGCTACAAGCGCCGCCTTAAGAAGTCTGCAGCTTGGCTCAAGCAGGTCGCAACGACCCACGTGGTTGACTAGCGACCGGGCGAGCGCCCAGACCGCGCGCCGCCGCGCGCAAAACATGGCACATCTGGTGGCAAAGGGCGACAGACCACCGTGCGCATAGGAAAAGGCCGGATTTGATAGTTAGGAGCAATCATGGCCAGTGAAAACGGAAAGAGCTTCCTCGACAAATTTGCCGAGGTCTCTGCGAAGGTGGGAAACCAGGTTCACCTGCGTTCCCTGCGCGATGCCTTCGCAACCATCACGCCGCTCTATATCCTTGCGGGTATCGCGGTTCTTATTAACAACGTCGTGTTCCCTCTGTTCCCGCTCGATGCGGCGGGTCTTGCCAATCTTCAGACCTGGGGTTCGGCAATTACGCTGGGCACCCTCAACGTCTCTGCCATTGTCTTGGCCGGATTGATCGGCTACAGCCTCGCTAAGAACGAGCGCTTCGATAACCCGCTTGCCTGCGTGGTCGTCGCCATCTCCGCTTTCGTTATCATGATGCCGCAGCAGATCACCGCCACGCTTGCCGCCACGAGTCCGCTGCTCACCGACAAGATCACCTCTGCCGAGGTCACGGGCGCCCTTTCGACTGCCAACACCGGTACCAACGGTCTGTTCGCGGCTATTATCATCGCCCTGCTCTCCGTCACGCTCTTCATCAAGATTTCCGGCGTCGAGAAGCTTAAAGTAAAGCTGGGCGAGGGTGTGCCCCCCGCGGTCTCCAACTCCTTTAACGTCATGATCCCGATGCTGCTCAACCTCTCGATCTTCGCAGTTGCCGCAGCGCTGCTCGCCGTGTTTGCCGGCACCGATCTGTGCACCATCATCTCCACGTGTATTTCCAACCCGCTCAAGAGCATCATGAACGCCGGTCCGTGGGCTGTTATCCTCATCTACACTCTTGCGAACCTGCTGTTCTGCGTCGGCATTCACCAGTCCACCATCTCTGGCGCTACCGTCGAGCCGATCCTGACCATGCTCATCGTCGACAACATGGCTACCTTTGCCGCCGGCGGCACCATCCAGCCCGATCACTACATGAACATGCAGATCGTCAACAGCTTCGCCCTTATCGGCGGCTCGGGCTGCACCCTCATGCTCCTGCTCGATACCTTCCTGTTCTCTAAGAACAAGGCTTCCAAGACCGTTGCCAAGATGGCTATCGTTCCTGGCCTGTTTAACATCAACGAGCCGGTCATCTACGGTTACCCCGTCGTGTACAACCTGCCGCTCATGATTCCGTTCGTGCTTCTTCCCGACCTGTTCATCGGCATCACCTATGGCCTGACCTGCGCGGGCATCATCAGCCCCTGCATCGCCCAGGTGCCTTGGACCATGCCTCCCGTCATTAACGCCCTGCTTGCCACGGGCTTTGACTGGCGCGCCGGCGTATGGCAGGCCCTCGAGCTTGTCATCGGCATGGTTGTCTACCTGCCCTTTATGAGGATCTCCGAGAAGGCCATCGCCAAGCAGGAGGCCCTTGCCGAGCAGAACGCCTAAACGGTTCGTTTTCCCTTTCATTGTTGCGGGCGCCGGTACGCGGTGCCGGTGCTCGCGGCTCTCCCTGCGTAAAGACGCAGGGGGTGGGTACAGTAGCCGCAAGGAATAAAACCAGTTGTCGTCTGCGCGCCGCGCAGTTATAAGGAGGAAACCATGAAGAAGATCATGCTTTGCTGCAATGCCGGCATGTCCACGAGCCTGCTGGTCCAGAAGATGCAGTCCGAGGTCGCAAGCCGTGGTCTGGACATCGAGGTCGAGGCCCGTCCTATGAACGAGGCTCACGATCACCTGGACGAGTGCGATATCTTGCTGCTCGGCCCGCAGATTGGCTACACCAAGGGCGATTTTGAGAAGGAGGCCGCTGGCCGCTTCCCGGTTGAGGTCATCAACATGGTCGACTACGGCCGCATGAACGCTGCTGGCATCATCGACCACTGCGTCAGCGTGATGGGCTAGGTGCAGCGCATGGAGGATATGAACGAGCTGCAGATGACCTGCTTTGAGATCATCAGTTTCGTCGGAACCGCCAAGAGCATGTACATCAATGCCGTGCAAAAGGCCAAGGAGGGCGATTTTGACGCCGCCGAGGAGCTTATCAAGCAGGGTGACGAGGCTTACAACGGTGGTCACGATGTTCACATGGGGCTCCTTAAAAAGGAGGCCAATGGCGAGCGTAACGGCGAGGCCCCGCTGATTCTGCTGCATGCCGAGGACCAGATGGCAGGCACCGAGACCATGCGCGTCATGGCCACGGAGCTCATCGAGGTCCACAAGCTGCTGCAGGCGCGCACGGCCTAGTCGGCGTTATCGCCGCGACGGACCGTTCGGCCCACCAGACAATTCAGTCCCTTTCACGGGCGCCGGGAGCCTCCGCCTTCCGGCGCCTTTATATTTGGCGAAGGCCTTGCGCGAGCTGATGAGCGGGCGTTCGCATTTTCCCAGATAAAACCTGCCAAAACAAACCTGTCCCTTTTTGGCAGGTTTTTGTCTTAGGAGCGGTACCATACAGGCAATGTTTAAACGAGAAAGGTGGGCTCCCATGGAACCTAAGCAGTACTACATCGGCATCGACGTCGGCGGCACTTCGGTTAAGGAGGGCCTGTTCGATGAGGACGGCAACCTGCTTGCCAAGGCCAGCGTACCCACGCCTCCCATCGTTGACGCTGCGGGCTTTGCCGCGGTGACCGAGGCGATCGACCAGGTGGTCGCCAAGGCGCAGATTCCGCGTGCCTTTGTGGCTGGCATTGGCCTGGCCGTTCCGTGCCCCATCCCGGCCTCGGGCGATGCCAAGGTCAAGGCCAACATTGCCATTAACCTGCCCGAGCTTAGGATCGCCATTCAGGAGCACTGCCCCGACGCGGTCGTTAAGTACGAGAACGATGCCAACGCTGCTGCCATGGGCGAGGCCTGGCTCGGCTCTGCCAAGGGCGTGCAGAACGTGGTGATGGTCACCATCGGTACCGGCGTGGGCGGCGGCGTTATCGTCAACGGCGACGTGGTGTCGGGCGTTGTGGGCGCCGGCGGCGAGATTGGCCACATGTGCCTGAATCCCGACGAGGAGCGCACCTGCGGCTGTGGCGGCCATGGCCACCTGGAGCAGTATTCCAGCGCCACTGGCGTGGTGAGCAACTACCTTGCCGAATGCAAGAAGGCGGGCGTCGAGCCCATCGAGCTCACCGGCCCCTCCGATTCCAAGGACGTGTTCCAAGCTTGCCGCGAGGGCGACAAGCTTGCGCTGGCCGCGGCTGATACCATGGCCGATTATCTCGGTCGCGCTCTGGCGCTTATCGCCAACGTGGTCGACCCCGAGATGTTTCTGATCGGCGGCGGCGCCTCCGCCTCGGCCGACGTCTACCTCGACAAGGTCCGCGAGCACTTTAAGCACTACGCGCTTTCCGCCTCGCGCGAGACGCCCATTGAGGTCGCCTCGCTCGGCAACGACGCCGGCATCATCGGTGCCGCTTACGTAGCCCTGCGCGCCGCCGGCAAATAGCTGGTGCAAGGGGGCCAGGTTACTTTGCACCAACATGGTGCAAAAGGGACAGCCTTGGCCTCCATGCCTGCCCCAAAATATGCCGTAGCCCTTCCGTCTGCGAAGGCTCGGCATCGGCGTGCTACCATAGCTACGTCCAAGTACACATATCAAGTGGAGGATATCCATGGCAAACGTTCTTGTCTTTGGTCACCAGAACCCCGATAACGACGCCATCATGAGCGCCGTCGTCCTGTCCCAGCTGCTCAACCAGGTTGAGTATGCCGGCAACACCTACGAGGCCTGCGCCCTTGGTCAGCTTCCGGCCGAGTCCGCCAAGCTGCTCGCCGACGCCGGCATCGCCGAGCCCCGCGTGATCGAGTCCGTCGAGGCCGGTCAGCTCGTCGTCCTCACCGACCACAACGAGTCTGCCCAGTCCGTCGCCGGCCTTAAGGACGCCACGGTCTTTGGCGTTGTCGATCATCACCGCATCGGCGACTTCGAGACCGCCGGCCCGCTGCATTACATCTGCCTGCCCTGGGGCTCCAGCTGCACCATCGTCACCAAGCTCGCCGGCGTGCTCGGCGTTGAGCTTTCCGACGTCCAGGCCAAGCTGCTGCTCTCGGCCATGATGACCGACACGCTCATGCTCAAGAGCCCCACCACCACCGATGTCGACCGCGCTGTCGCCGCCAAGCTCGGCGAGCAGGTGGGTGTCGACCCGGTCAAGTTTGGCATGGAGGTCTTCCTCACCCGTCCGTCCGGCTCCTTCACCGCAGCCGAGATGGTCGGCAACGACATCAAGATGTTCGAGCCCGCCGGCAAGAAGCTGCTCATCGGCCAGTACGAGACCGTCGACAAGAGTCGTGCGCTCGGCATGATCGACGAGATTCGCGAGGCCATGCGCGCCTACGCCGCCGAGAAGGGTGCCGATGGCATTGTCCTGTGCATCACCGACATCATGGAGGAGGGCTCGCAGGTCCTGCTCGAGGGCGAGACCGAGGCCGCTCAGAAGGGCCTGGGCATTGCCGACGAGCACGACGGCGTCTGGATGCCGGGTGTCCTCTCCCGTAAGAAGCAGGTCGCTGCCCCCATCATGGCCGCCTGCTAGGTTTAGTTGACCAAACGCCACGACCGGATCGCGGACGTCCCGCGCTCCGGTCGTTTTTTGTGCACGGCGCCGCGTCGTCTCTTGGACAGGCGTGCCCGTGCCGTTGAGCAAATAATGTTCAACCTGTGGTTCCGCTTTTCGGCCACGCCTGCGTGCTTGTCGTGCAGGGTAGGCTAGATGCAAGCGTAATACGTTAGAGCGCGGCGCCGCCACTTGGGCGGGCCGTGCTTTTTTAAGACGGGAGCTTTCCCGTGAAAGGAGCCGCCCATGGCAGCAACTGAGCAGCTGTTCAACGTTCGTGAGCGCAAGCGCTTTGAACGTCACGACATTTGGGAGCGCATCGCCGAGAACGGCACGATTTCCGCCGCCGTCATGGTCTTCGCCGCTATCGCCGCCGTTATCTGCGCCAACACCGATGCCTACGAGGCCATCCATCACTTTTTGGAGACCCCGCTGTATGTGGGCCTGGGCAACCTTACGGCTGGTCTCACCGTTGAGCTTTTCGTCAACGACTTCCTCATGGCGATTTTCTTTTTGTTGGTGGGCATTGAGCTTAAGTACGAGATGACGGTCGGCGAGCTCAAGAATCCGCGTCAGGCCATGCTTCCCATGTTGGCGGCGGTGGGCGGCGTCGTCGTTCCCGCCTGCATCTACCTGATCTTTAACCATGCCGGCGCCCGCAACGGTTGGGCCATCCCCATGGCAACCGATATTGCCTTTGCGCTGGGCGTGCTGTCGCTTTTGGGCAACCGCGTTCCCAACGGCGTGCGCGTGTTCTTCTCGACGCTCGCTATCGCCGACGACCTGATCTCCATCGCCGCCATCGCCATCTTCTACGGTCAGAGCCCCAATCCGTTTTGGTTGGGCGCCGCCGCGCTTGTGACCTGCGCGCTCGTGTGGCTCAACAAGACGCAGCATTACCGCCTTGCCCCGTATTCGGTACTGGGGCTGCTGTTGTGGTTCTGCATGTTCAAGAGCGGCGTACATGCCACGCTTGCTGGCGTCATCCTGGCCTTCACCATTCCGGCTAAGTGCGGCGTCAAGCTCGATAGTCTCACCGATTGGCTGGGCGAGTGCCTGCCGCTGCTCGATGACCGCTACGACGACGAGGCACACATCCTGGGCCAGCATGACTTTACCGTCTCGACTACCAAGGTCGAGCGCGTCATGCACCGCGTGACCCCGCCGCTTATCCGCATGGAGCGTCTGATCTCCACGCCGGTCAACTTTGTGATCCTGCCGATCTTTGCGTTCGTAAACGCTCAGGTTCGTTTAGTGGGCGTGGACATGAGCACGCTGCTCACCGATCCGGTGACGCTCGGCGTGTACTTTGGCATGCTGCTGGGCAAGCCGATCGGCATCTTTGGTATGACGTTTGCCCTGGTTAAGCTTAAGGCCTGCGAGCTGCCGCACAATGTCAACTGGCACATGATTGCCGGCGTGGGCATTCTGGGCGGTATCGGCTTTACCATGTCGATTCTCATCAGCGGCCTTGCCTTCCCGACGGCCCAGTTTGAGGTTCTTGCAGCCAAGGCCGCTATTCTCGCCGGTTCGGTCACCGCAGCCGTGCTCGGCATGATCTACATGAGCGTGGTCTGCAAGCATCCCTCGCCCAAAGACGAGTAAGAGCGCGAAAACCGGCTCCAGAACCGATTCGGGCGCGTCCAAAATGCGGATTCTGGCGGTGCTTGCCGCCTGCCAGACACGCCAGTGGTCAAAAAACGCCGTTTGTGAGTACTGTCACAAACGGCGTATCATTTTAGGTGCGGAAAATAATGAACAAAGTTATAAGAACTGTACGTTAATGAGTGACCATCGACTTCCAATTTGGCGCTAGCTGACGGTGATTAGGAAGTTTCAAGTCGAGTTTTGCCGATTTCGACCAAAAATCGCTGCTACTAAAAAGGTAACAGTACTCATATTTGCCCTTTTTTGGCCACAAGCCCTAAAACAAGCCTCGCCAAGGTCGGGAAGCGGGCCAAATCGCCGGCCTCGAGGCTTATTCCACCGTTCCGTAGACGGCGCCCCAGCCGTGGGCGGCCAAGGCGGAGTTGAGCTGGTCGCAGAGTGACTGGCGGTCGTAATAGCCGGGCGGTAGCAGGTTGACGATTTCCATGAGATCGGGCGCCAGGTCCAAGATTTCGGCCTGTACGATCAGGTCCAGGCGGTCGATGGCATGGCGGTCGTAAAACAGCCCGTCGACCAGGCGCTGCAGGTCGCCGAATTCCTCGGCCCTAAACGATCCGTACTCCATAGTGCCTCCTTGGGCGCCCCACGCCGCCATGCGCGGCGATTCGTAATTCATTGCGATGAACTTAATCTATCACGGCTTCATACCGTTGTGGCGGTGGCGGTCTATACTTAGACGAACTGCAACGTACCGCTTCGCGAAAGGTCGCACCCATGCAGACGATCTACCAGAAGATGGAAACCACCGAACTCGATGCCGCCATCGAGGCGCTCAAAGCCGAGGTCGCCGAGGTCAAGGCCAAGGGCCTGGCGCTCGACATGGCCCGCGGCAAGCCGTCGCCCTCCCAGGTGGACATCTCTCGACCTATGCTCGATATCCTCAATGCCGATGCCGATCTGCACGACGGCAACGTCGACTGCTCCAACTACGGCTGCTTTGAGGGCATTCCCTCGGCACGCAAGCTAGCGGGGGAGTTCCTGGGGTGCCCTGCCGAGCAGACGCTCGTGCTGGGCTCGTCGAGTTTGCTGATTGAGCATGACATCGCCGGTATGTTCTGGCGTTGCGGCTCGTGCGGCAGCGAGCCCTGGGACGCCTACGAGGCCGCGCACGACGGCAAGAAGGTCAAGTTCCTGTGCCCCGTTCCCGGCTACGATCGCCACTTTGGCATCACCGCCGACTTGGGCATCGAGAACGTCCCCGTCGCGATGACCGACAACGGCCCCGACATGGACGAGGTTGAGCGCCTGGTTGCCGCCGACGATTCCATCAAGGGCATCTGGTGCGTGCCCAAGTATTCCAACCCCACGGGCATCACCTTTAGCGAGGACACTGTGCGCCGCCTGGTCGAGATGCCCACGGCCGCGCCCGATTTCCGCATCTTTTGGGACAACGCTTACTGCGTGCACGACCTGTACGACGAGACCGACGAGCTCGCAAATATCTTTGACCTCGCTCGCGCGGCGGGCACCGAGGATCGCGTGGTGGCCTTTGCCTCGACGTCCAAGATCACCTTCCCGGGCGCCGGCATCGGCTTTATTGGTGCGAGCCCCGCGGTTATCGCCGAGTTCTCCAAGCGCCTGAAGGCCGGCCTCATCAGCGCCGACAAGCTCAACCAGCTGCGTCACGTGCGTTTCCTTCCCACCATCGAGGCGGTCAAGGAGCACATGAAAAAGCATGCCGAGTTCCTGCGCCCGCGCTTTGAGGCCGTTGAGCGTAAACTCACCGAGGGCTTGGGCAACACGGGTTGCGCCACTTGGACTCATCCCCATGGCGGCTACTTTGTGAGTTTCGATGGCCCCGAGGGCTCGGCCCAGAAGGTCGCCGCGCTTTGTGCCGACCTGGGCGTCAAGCTCACGCCGGCTGGTGCCACCTGGCCTTATGGCAAGGATCCGCGCGACACCAACATCCGCATCGCGCCGAGCTATCCCACGGTCGAGGACCTGGAGGCCGCGCTCGATGTGCTGGTGCTGGCTGTCAAGCTCGTCGCTGCCGAGCTTGCGCGTGCCGAGCGCGCCTAACGCGTAGGGCCCCGCAAGTCCGCGCCTAGTACTATCCGCACTTTCGATACGTAAAGGAGCGTATACATGGATTTGGGTATTTCCACCAACCCCACGCCAGAGCTCTACACCATTAAGGTGACCGGTGAGATCGATATCTCTAACGCCGATAGCCTGCGCAATGCCATCGACCTGGCGCTCGAGCAGCCCACTGAGGCCGTTGAGCTCGATTTTGCCCAGGTGAGCTACATCGATTCGACGGGCATTGGCGTGCTTGTGGGCGCCGCACACCACGCAGCTGATCATGGTAAGCGTTTTAGCTGCGTCAACGTGCAGCCCCCGGTGATGCGCGTGGTTCAGCTGTTGGGCGTCGACCAGGAGATTTCGATCACCGCTGCATAATCTTTGCCCCCAAAAGGGCGTGCCGTTTGGCATATGTTTGTGATGCGCTCGGACGTTTTGGCGTCCGGGCGCTATACTTGACCGAATGAATAGACGAGTTCCGGCCGAATGGCGCGGTGCGGGCTCGACTCACATCGAGCCTTGGAGGTATGTGTGTTTGGTATTGGAGAGGGTGAGCTCGCGATCATCGTGGTCTTCGGCTTTTTGCTGTTTGGCCCGGATAAGCTCCCGCAGATGGGCCGCACGATCGGCCGTGCCATCCGTCAGTTCCGCGAGACGCAGGAAAAGATGACGGCCGTTGTTCAGTCCGAGATTATCGATCCGGTGAGCGAGGCCGCGTCGGCCCCGGTCAAGCCCAAGAAGGCCGCTGCGACCGACGACGATTCCGATGCGGACGAGGATGCCGCCGAGACGGCAGCGCCCGCCAAGAAGGAGACCTTTGCCGAGCGTCGCGCCCGTCTTGCTGCCGAGAAGGCCGCAAGCGAGGGTGCTGCTGAGGGCGAAGGCGCTGTTGATGAGGCCGAGGGTACAGAGCCTGCTGCTGCCGTCGAGCCCGAGACTGCTGCAGAGCCGGAGCCCGAGCCTGAGCCTGCAGAGCCCACGACGGCTGACCTCTACGCCCGTCGTCCCCGTAAGCGCAAGGCCGTCGTCGACCAGCTCGCTCGCGAGCTCGAGGCCGAAGACGACGCTGCTGCCGCCGACGCCCCGAAGGGAGGCGATGAGTAATGCCTATCGGACCTGCGCGTATGCCGCTCTTCGATCACCTGGGAGAGCTCCGTCGCCGCCTGACCATCGTGGTCGTGTCGGTGTTTGCCGCCGCTATCGTGCTGTATTTCGCCACGCCTGTTGTGCTCGACATCCTGGAAGATCCCATCCGCTCCTTTGTGCCGGACGGTAAGTTCTACATCACTACCACGCTCGGCGGCTTTGGCTTGCGCTTCTCGCTGGCCATCAAAATGGCCGTTGTCATGTGCACGCCCATGATCATCTGGCAGATCTTGGCGTTTTTCCTGCCGGCGCTGCGCCCCAACGAGCGCAAGTGGGTCGTGCCCACGGTGCTCGCCTCGACGGTGCTGTTCTTCCTGGGCGCAATCTTTTGCTACTTCATCATCATCCCTGCAGGCTTTGAGTGGCTCATCGGCGAGACCTCGGCCGTCGCTACGGCGCTGCCCGATCTGGAGAACTACGTCAACATGGAGCTGCTCTTTATGATTGGCTTTGGCGTGGCGTTTGAGCTGCCGCTCATCATCTTTTACCTGTCCGTCTTCCACATCGTGTCCTACGCGGCCTTCCGCAGTGCCTGGCGTTATGTATACGTTGGCCTGCTTGTGGGCTCGGCTGTGATTACGCCCGACGGCTCGCCCGTTACGCTGGGGCTCATGTATGGCGCCCTGCTCTCGCTCTACGAGATTTCGCTCGCCATCGCTCGCGTGGTCATTACCGCGCGCGAGGGCAAGGAGGGCTTGTTTGTGAGCCGTCTGGACCTGTTTTCGGACGACGAAGAGGACGACGAGGAGTAAATCGGTATGCACGAGGTTGGCATTGTCAACGGCATACTCGATACAGTGATTCGCGCGGCGCGTGGGGCGGGGGCCTCGCGCGCCGTTTTGGTAACGCTGCGTATCGGGGATATGACCGAGGTCGTGCGCGAAGCACTCGACTTTGCGTGGGAGACATTTCGCGACGAGGACCCGCTCACGCGCGGCTGCGAGCTTGCCGTGGAGGAGGTCCATCCACAAAGCGAGTGTCTGGACTGCGGCGAGGTCTTCGAGCACGACCGCTTCCATTGCCGCTGTCCCCAGTGTGGCGGCGCCAACGTGCGTCTGCTGCACGGCCGCGAACTCGACATCGCAAGTATCGAGATCGAGACCCCCGACGATTAGCCCGCCAGCAACCTGGGGACGGGGTATAAATGGTAGAAGTAAGGAGCGCCGAGTATGGCCGAGAAAACGATTGATATCGCGTCGCCGATCCTGTCGCGCAACGAGCGCCTGGCAGATCAGCTGCGTCAGCGATTTAATGAGACAAACACCTACGTGATCAACGTCTTGTCGAGCCCCGGCTCGGGTAAGACAACAACGATTCTGGGCACCAACGAGCGCCTGCGCGACAAGGCCGGCTTGCGCTGCGCCGTCATCGAAGGCGATATCGCCTCGGACGTCGACGCCATCACCATGAAGGAAGCCGGCATGCCTGCCATCCAGATCAACACGGGCGGCCTGTGCCACCTCGAGGGCAACATGATCATGGAAGCCGTTGACGCGTTCGACCAGGCCGTTGGGCTCGATAACATCGACGTCATCTTTATCGAAAATGTGGGCAACCTGGTCTGCCCAGTCGACTTTGACCTGGGCGAGAACCTGTCCATCATGATCCTCTCGGTGCCCGAGGGCGACGACAAGCCCATCAAGTACCCGGGCATCTTCCAACACGCCGGCGCGCAGCTGCTCAACAAGGTTGACGTGGCCCCGGCTTTCGATTTTGACATGGATAGGTATACTAAGACACTCGATGACCTCAATCCGCAGGCGCCGCGGTTTGCCGTGAGCGCGCGCAAGGGCGAGGGCATGGATGCCTGGTGCGATTGGCTCATCGGGCAGATTGAGCAAGCAAGGGCGTAAGTCGGCCGCCATACGGGCGGGCGTAGCCGCAGAGATACGAGATAGGAGCCTCTTTTGAAGCTCATCATCGCCGAGAAAAACGACGCCGCGCGTCAGATCGCCGAGCGTCTGTCCACGGGCAAGCCCAAAAAGGACAAGGTGTACAACACCGCCATCTACCGTTTTGAGTGGAAGGGCGAGGAGTGCGTGACGATCGGCCTTGCCGGTCACATCCTTGCGCCCGATTTTTGCGACAGTGTGCTGTTCGATAAAAAGCTGGGCTGGTATTCGGTCACCGAGGACGGCGAGATGCTGCCGGCCGACATACCCGATGGCCTGGCGCGTCCGCCCTACGATACCAAGCGCAAGCCGTTTCTTGCCGATGGCATCTCCATCAAGGGCTGGAAGCTCGAGAGCCTGCCCTATCTCACCTGGGCGCCCGTCATTAAGTTGCCGGCCGAGAAAGAGCTCATTCGCTCGCTCAAGAACCTTGCCAAGAAGTCCGACAGCGTCATCATCGCCACGGACTTCGATCGCGAGGGCGAGCTGATCGGTTCGGACGCCCTCAACAAGGTGCGCGAGGTTGCGCCCGACCTGCCGGTCGCCCGCGCCCAGTATTCTTCGTTTACCAAGGCCGAGATCACGCAGGCCTTCGATAATCTCGTCTCGCTCGACCAGAACCTGGCCGACGCGGGCGAGAGCCGTCAGCACATCGACCTCATTTGGGGTGCGGTGCTCACGCGCTACCTGACGCTCGCCAAGTTTGGCGGCTTTGGCAACGTGCGCTCTGCCGGCCGCGTGCAGACGCCGACGCTTGCCCTGGTGGTCGAGCGCGAGCGCGAGCGCATGGCGTTTGTGCCCGAGGACTATTGGCAGATCCGCGGCATGGGCGCCGCACAGGGTGCTGCCGAGGACGACCGCTTTAAGATTGCGCACAAGACGGCACGCTTTACCGACAAGGATGCTGCCGAGACAGCGTACGGCCACGTTGACGGCGCTACGACGGCGACCGTTGCCGCGGTGACCAAGCGCTCGCGTAAGCAGCAGCCGCCCACGCCGTTTGCGACCACCTCGCTGCAGGCTGCCGCCGCGGCCGAGGGCATCTCGCCTGCGCGTACGATGCGCATCGCCGAGTCCCTCTACATGGCGGGCCTCATCAGCTACCCGCGTGTCGATAATACCGTGTACCCTGCGACGCTCGATCTGGGCGCCGTGGTGAGCGACCTTGCAAAGATCAACCCGGCGCTGGCGCCCGTGTGCAAAAAGGTGCTCGCCGGCCCCATGAAGCCCACGCGCGGCAAAGTCGAAACCACCGACCACCCGCCTATCTATCCCACGGGCGAGGGCGATCCGTCCGCGCTCGACGGTGGCCAGCGCAAGCTCTACGACCTCATCGCCCGTCGCTTCCTGGCAACGCTCATGGGTCCCGCGACCATCGAGAACACCAAGCTCGAGCTCGACGTCAATGGTGAGCCGTTCGTGGCCTCGGGCGATGTGCTCGTGACCCCGGGTTTCCGCGAGGCGTATCCGTATGGACTCAAGCGCGACGAGCAGATGCCGCCGCTGGAGCAGGGCGATACGGTCGACGTGTTCGACATTAAGCTCGAGGCCAAGCAGACCGAGCCGCCCGCACGCTACAGCCAGGGCAAGCTCGTGCAGGAGATGGAAAAGCGCGGCCTGGGCACCAAGTCCACGCGCGCGAGCATCATCGAGCGCCTGTACGCCGTGCGCTATCTCAAAAACGATCCCGTGGAGCCGAGCAAGCTGGGCATCGCCATCATCGATGCACTGTCGCAGTTTGCCCCGCGCATCACGAGCCCCGATATGACCAGCGAGCTCGATGGCGATATGACCCGCGTGGAGCGCGGCGAGGACACCGAAGAGCATGTCGTGACGCACTCGCGCGCGCTGCTGGCCGGTGTGCTCGACGAGCTGCTCAAGCATACGCAGGAACTGGGCGATGCTATCAGCGACGCCGTCACGGCCGATGCGCGCGTGGGCGCCTGCCCCAAGTGCGGCAAGGACTTGGTTATGAAGACGAGCGCCAAGACCCGCGGCAGCTTTATCGGCTGCATGGGCTGGCCCGACTGCGACGTGACCTATCCGGTGCCGAGCGGCGTCAAGGTGAGCCCGCTCGAGGGCGAGGCTGCTGTGTGCCCCGAATGCGGTGCGCCGCGCATTAAGTGCCAGCCGTTCCGCCAAAAGGCTTTCGAGATTTGCGTGAACCCCACATGCCCCACCAACTACGAGCCTGACCTTAAGGTGGGCGAGTGCAAGGTGTGCGCCGAGGCAGGACGCCATGGCGACCTGATCGCACACAAGAGCGAGAAGAGCGGCAAGCGCTTTATCCGCTGCACCAACTATGACGACTGCGGCGTGAGCTATCCGCTGCCGGCGCGTGGCAAGCTCGAGGCGACGGGCGAGACCTGTCCCGAGTGCGGCGCTCCCATCGTGGTGGTCAACACGGCGCGCGGTCCGTGGCGTATCTGCGTCAACATGGACTGCCCGACCAAGGAGAAGAAGCCCGCCCGCGGCCGCAAGACTGCGACCAAGGCGAGCACGGCGAAGAAGACCTCGACTGCGAAGAAGACGACGGCTAAGAAAGCCACTGCCGCCAAGAAGACGACCGCGAAGAAGTCGACTGCCAAGAAAGCAGCCGCCGACAAGTAACGGCGCAGTCGAAACATTGCCCAAAAAACGAGCGAGGGTCCCATGATCCTCGCTCGTTTTTTGACCGGCAGTTAGGGACATTCCTTTTTCTGCCGGCAGTTTAGGAACGTCCCTAACTGCCGGCTCGGAAACGACAAGGCGTTAGTTCACTTCGACGGGTTTGGCGCCGGGATAGCGCTCCTCAAAGTCTAGGCGGTACTTATTGTCATTGGTGCCCGCCACGTTGTCGCGCGACAGCGGCGTCACGATCTCGTTCTTATGGTCCGCGGGCTTTGCGTACTTTAAGCTGATCTCCCAGGCATCGCAGATCGCATCGATGCGGTGATCCAGGTCGTCGTACAGAGCAATGATGTCCTTCCACGAGCTGTAGTTCTTAGAGCTTGTGGGGACGTCCAGGTCCTCGACAATGTCGTAATACTGCTCGATGGTGTCCTCCGTGCGCTCGGCGACGTCAGCGAGATTTTGACGGGTGGTACGATCCTCTTCCAGATAGCTGCCATTAAACGTCTCTGCGCAGGCACGGACCTGGCTATCGAGATCTTCCAGCAGGTCGTAGTATTCACTCAGGCGACGGTAGAGGTTCTGTTCGGAGAGGCTTGCTTCGCCGCCATCCTCGTCGTCATCGTCATCATCGTCGTACAGGCTGTTGGGATTGCCGAGAGGCTTTAGATCATCGTCGTCGACGTCATGGTGCAGCTTAGCTACCTCGGCAGTCGTCTGCGTAGCGGAGTTGTCGAACGGCTTGATCACAAAAAAGATGACCAAGGCGATGATGATTGCCACCAGCACAACGATAACGGCGATAAGCGCCTTGGTGCTGCTCTTTTTGGCGGCGGGGGCCTGCGGTGAACCAGACGCGTATGTAGACGCCGGTTGCTGTTGGGGCGGGGTGTCCGCGACGGGTATGCGCTGCGTCGTTTCGACCGCTGCAGGGCCGGCGGCGGGGTCGGGGCGATAGGCGAGGGGGTCGTCCGGCTTAGCTTGCGGCGTATCGAGGGAGCCGGTCTTCTCAAACGCGGGTTGGCCATTGCTTGCGGTTGTCTGCTCAACGGGTGCACCGCACGAGGTGCAGAACTTGGCATCATCTGCAAGAAGCTTGCCGCACGAGGCGCAATACCGAGACATTGCCACTCCTTTCGCCACATTTCAAATTAATACGACGATTATACCCAGCGTCCAAAAGTCCCCATCATAAGTTGCGGTGAAATAGGGACTGTTTGGCGGTCTCAGAGCTTCAATCAGTCCCTATTTCACCGCAACTTTGGAAAGACACCTTTAGCCATTGGGGGCGCGCCTGCCCCTGGGGTATCATGGCTTAGTTGATATATCTGCATTTACGCGCCTTGTAGGAAGGGGCTGCGCCCATGGCTTTTGAGCCCGCTCAACATAGCTTTATCACGCTCGAGGGCGTCGACGGCGCCGGCAAGTCCACGCAGGCGCGTCTGCTTGCCCGCGCGCTCGAACTCGCTGGCTACCAGGTTGTGAGCCTGCGCGAGCCGGGCGGTACCGCCATCAGCGAAAAGATCCGTGCTCTGCTGCTCGACCCCGCCAATACGGCGATGGGAGACACCTGCGAGTTGCTGCTCTACGAGGCGGCGCGTGCCCAGTTGGTGCACGAGGTCATAGCTCCCGCCCTCGCGGCCGGCAAGGTAGTCCTGTGCGATCGCTTCTACGACTCCACGACCTGCTACCAGGCGTTTGCCGATGGCCTCGACCGTCAGATGGTACGCGATGCCAACAACCTGGCTGTCGCCGGTACGCATCCGGCGCTCACGCTCGTCTACCACATCACGCCCGAGCAGGCGGCGCTGCGCATGGCAGCTCGTGGTGCGGCAGATCGCATGGAGGCAAAAGGCATAGCCTTCCAAGAGCGCGTTTACCAGGGATTTTGCGCCATTGCTGCCGAGGAGCCAAACCGCGTAAAGCTCATCGACGCCACTGCGACCGTCGAGGAAGTCTTCGAGAAGACGGTCGAGCAGATTCGCGCGTACGGTCTCGACATTTCGCAAGATGCTGTCGCCGCCGCGCTTGCCAAGGAGGCCGAGTAACGTGGCCCCCGCTCAGGCAAGCCTGCTGGCCAAGCTCGACACCCAAGAGCGCGTTCGCGATTTTTTGACCAACGCCGTCGCCAGCGGCCGCGCATCGCACGCCTACCTGTTTTTGGGCGCTCCCGGTGCCGGCAAGCTCGATGCCGCATGGGCGCTCGCCCAGGCCTTCCTGTGCGAGCAGGACGGCTGCGGAGCATGCGACAGCTGCGTACGCGTTGCTCGGCATACGCATCCTGACGTGCACTATTACACGCCCGAGAGCGCCACAGGCTACCTCATTGCCCAGACCCGCGAGCTGCTCGATGACGTGCCGCTGGCGCCCATCCGTGCCAAGGCCAAGGTCTACATCATCGATCGTGCCGAGCAACTGCGCGCTAACACCGCCAACGCGCTGCTCAAGACACTCGAGGAGCCGCCCGAGGGCGTTATGTTCATCTTGTTGGGCACCTCGGCAGACGTGATGTTGCCCACCATCGTGAGCCGCTGTCAGTGCGTGCCGTTTCGGCTGGTGTCGCCCACCGTGGCCGCGCAGGCCGTGAGCCGCGCGACGGGTCAGGATCTCGCGCGTTGCCGCATGGCGGTCGCCGTGGCGGGAAGCCCCACACGCGGCATCGAGTTCCTTAAGAGTGCCGAGCGCCAGGATGCTCGCCGCCAAATGGTCCGCGCCATCGATTCGCTCATCGCTGCCGACGAGGCTGATGTGCTCAGCCGCGCCAAGTCGCTCATCGTCGCCGTTAAGGCGCCGCTCGCCGAGGTCAAGTCCACACAGGAAAAGGTGCTCGAGCAAAACGCCGACTACCTGTCGCGTGGAGCATTGAAGCAGCTTGAGGACCGCAACAAGCGCGAACTCAACGCGCGCGAGCGTTCGGGTATCATGGAAGCGCTGGCGAGCGCGCGGACGCTCATGCGCGACGTGCTGCTGACACTTCAGGACGAGGCGGCCGACGTCGTGAACGAAGACGTGCGCGACACGATCGGGCGGCTTGCCGCCGCGACGAATGTTGCGGGTGCCACCCGGGCGCTCGAGGCGGTCGCGACCGCCGAGCGCAACATCGCCAGAAACGTTACTCCCCAGCTGGCCATCGAGGTCATGCTGTTCGATATCAGGAAGGCACTGAAATGCCGTTAGTCGTACCCGTTAAGTTTACCTACGCCTCGCGCGACCTGTGGTTTGATCCGCAGGATCTGGATATCCTCGAGGCCGATTATGCCATTTGCTCCACCGAGCGCGGAACCGAGATCGGCCTGGTCACGGCCGATCCCTTCGAGGTGCCGCAAGATGAGATCGGCCAGCCGCTCAAGCCCGTGCTGCGCGTGGCGAGCGACATCGACCTGCAGCTTGCCGACGACCTGGCCATCCAGGGCGACGAGGCCATGGTCGATTTCCGTCGTCTGGTCAAAGAGCTCGACCTCGAGATGAAGCCGGTCGGCGTCGAGTACCTGTTTGGCGGCGAGAAGGCTGTGTTCTACTTCGCGGCCGAGGAGCGCGTCGATTTCCGTCAGCTCGTCAAGGACCTGTCCTCGACGCTGCACATTCGCGTCGACATGCGCCAGATCGGCGTGCGCGACGAGACCCGCCTGGTGGGCGGCTATGCCCAGTGCGGCCAGGAGCTCTGCTGCACGCGCTTTGGCGGACAGTTTGAGCCGGTTTCGATCCGCATGGCAAAGGAGCAGGACCTGCCGCTCAACTCGTCCAAGATTAGTGGCGTCTGCGGCCGCCTGATGTGCTGCCTGCGCTACGAGTTCGAGGCGTACAAGGACTTTAAGAGCCGCGCGCCCAAAAAGAAGACGCTTATCGATACGCCGCTTGGCAAGGCGCGCATCCAGGAATATGACACGCCGCGTGAGCAGCTGGTGCTGCGCCTGGAGAACGGCAAAGTCTTTAAGGTCAACCTGGCCGATATGACGTGCTCGGAGGGTTGCAAAAAGAAGGCCGCCGAGCAGGGCTGCAACTGCCGCCCCGACTGCGTGACGCGCGACGTGCTCGAGCGCATCGAGTCGCCCGAGATGCGTCTGGCGCTCATGGAACTCGATCGCGAAAACGGCGTCGACGTGGGCGATGGCCTGTCGAGCGCCGATCGTCTGGCCGGCACATCGATGCCCAAGCGCCGTCGTCGCGATGCCGAATCCGATGCTCGCACCGCTCAGGGCCAGGGCGAGGGCCGTGGCCGTGGAAAGGGCCGCGGCAAGGCCGAGGCGCCCGAGACCGAGGGAGCAGCCGATGGCCGTCGCCGCCGCAAGCGCACGGCGTCCGTCGACAATGGCGAGGCCGCGGGTAAGAACGCTTCCCGCGAGCGCGAGGCTCAGCAGCCCCAGCAGCAAAATCGCGGCGGTGGCATGAACCCCACGCGCCGTCGTCGCCGTCACCTGTCGAGCGAGGAGCGCGAGGACGCCTTCCGCGCCGCAGCTGCTCGCGAGGCCGGTGCCGCTCCCAAGGGCGCCTCGGCCTCCGACGCGCCTGCCGACAAGGCTGGCAAGCCGCGTGGCGAGGAGGAGCGCGCGTCACGTCCGCGTCGTCGCCATTCCTCGGGCGCGCAGCAGAAACCCTCGATTCCTTCTGTGGCCGATCAGGTTTCGGATGGCGAAGTCAAGGTCACGCGCCGTCGCCCCGGCGATGGCGGAGGAGCTGCCGCCAAGGCTTCGCACGGCGGCGCTCGCGACGAGTGCGAACCGCGTGAGGATCGCGGCGGCGAGGGCTCGACCGACCAGGGTCAAAAGCGTCGCCGTCGCCGTCGCTCCCGCAAGCCGCGCCAGGACGGTGGCGAAGGCTCGACCCGCACCTCGTCCGTACCGCAACCGCCTGCCGGCGAATAACGTCCGTAAGCGGATGTAACCCGCCTGACCCCAGCACCTCTGGGTATCATGGCTCTACACCGACAACCCTCCCTTCGCCTTCGCGTAGGGAGGGTTGTGTCATGAAGAGACATCTGAACGTATTGACTCGCTTGCAGGGCGCAGGCGTCCTACCGTTTGCGGACGAATTGCTACCGCTTGCCGAGCGCGCGACGTATGAGGCGCTCGAGGCGTTGTCGCCCACGCGATGCGCTGGCTGCGAGCGTTCCGGTGCGCTGATCTGCCAGGATTGTCTGGCATCGCTCGCGCTCATCGATCCGTGTCATAGTTGCATCCGATGCGGCGCCCCGTTTGGGGATTTGCTGTGTACCGAGTGCTCGGTCGAGGGCACGTCTTCGGCAATGGCCGAGGCGCTCGATCGCTGCCTGGCGTGTGCCGTCTATGCACATCCGCTGCCGCGCATCATCAAGGCGTACAAGGATGCGGGCGAGCGCCGTCTGGCACCGTATCTGGCGGAGTTGCTCTACGACACTGCCTTGCATGCCCAGGTGGCAGCATCCGATCGCTACGGCGGTGTGTTGTCCGGTGCGGACGCGGTGGTGTTTGTGCCCGCGACTGCGGCGGCGTTTCGGCGGCGTGGATTCGACCATATGGAAGCAATCGCGCGCTCGTTTTGCGATCTTTCGGGTGTCCCGTTGCTGGACGCCCTGGTCAAATACGGTCATGGTGACCAGCGAGAGCTCGGCCGCGATGAGCGCCGGGAGCATGCCCGGGGCATGTACGAGACGGTCGAGGATGTGCGCGGCCGCCGTCTGCTGCTCAT
Organism: uncultured Collinsella sp.; assembly: GCA_902490565.1. Classification (GTDB taxonomy): domain Bacteria; phylum Actinomycetota; class Coriobacteriia; order Coriobacteriales; family Coriobacteriaceae; genus Collinsella. The sequence continues at coordinate 23,113 of CABUEK010000014.1, forward strand.
CGATGATGTCATTACCACGGGCGCGACCATGGCAGCAGCCTCGGCGGAGCTCAAGCGTGCCGGCGCCGCAGCAGTCGATGGCCTCGCTATCGCACGCGTTTGGTAGGGGGTGGTTTTGTGGCAGTGAAGATAGCGCGGCGCATCGAGCCGACAAGCGAGCAACTGGCGGCCTCCGTAGTCCTGACCGGTGCCTCGGCGCTGCGCATGATGCGCGCCGAGCGCCGACAAATGGGTTACATCAGCTGGAGAGACCTCGATCCCGATGAAGAGCGCCGTGTGCTGCATACATCGTCTCCCTCGGCCGAGGACATTTATCTTCCCGATTTGGTGCGGATCGGGGCCGTGAGTGGCGAGGTCCAAGAAGACTTGTGCCTGCTGGTGGGGTCGGCGAAGCAGCGTCGCCGCATGCCTGGTGCAAGCTGGTCCGTTTGTTCTACAGACCTGCCGGACGCCTCGATTTTGGAGGTGGAGCCGGGAGTGTACAGCTTGTCTCCCGAGGCCCTCTGTGCCGCCGTTGCGCGCGAAGTCGGCTGTATCCAGGCATTTGCCCTGGCCCAGGAGCTGTGCTCCAAGATTTCGCTGAGCGATCGCGGGCAGTATCTGCCCCCTTACAGCTCGCCTACCGTGAACAGGCTTGCAAAGGATAAGGACCAGCCGTCAGATGTGGGCTACTTTGAGGTCGAGCAAGTGCTGACGCCCGATCGCCTGGCAGATTACCTTGCGGCATGCAAGGGGAGCGCGGCCAAGCAGCTGCGGCGGCTGTGCCCCTTTCTGTCGGAAAACCTGCGCTCACCCATGGAATGCATCATGCTTGCCATGTTTTCGCTTCCGTTTTCTTATGGCGGATTTGCCTGCGGTCCCTTTAAGACCGACCACAAGATCGAGTTCAACGACCGTGCGCAGGCGATCTCGGGGATGCCGTATGCGGTTTGCGATGCCTATCAGGAAGCAGCTCGGTTTGACCTGGAATACAACGGTGAGCAGGGCCATTCGTCTCGCGGCGGGCGCATTCACGATGAAAAACGCAATACGGGTTTGGCGTCCATGGGAATCGAGGTCGCGACGGTCAACAACGAGATGCTCTGCGACATGGAAGCGATGGAAGCGCTCGCATGGCGCATCCACCAGCGTATGGGTAAACGATATCAGAATCGTGTAGAGGCTCGTCGAAAGAGGCAAGATGCTCTGCTGAATACGCTCCGAGCGTGCTTTGGGCTCAAGCCGGCGTAAAACTATGGCTTTATAGGGGGTCTGTTTATATGCCATGTGCAAAAAACGGCAAATATGAGTACTGTTACTAGATTAGTGACAGCAAAAATAAAGAAACTTGGGCCGAAAAACTGGATTCAGCGAAGAGATAATAAACGAATGTGGAATATCTTGGCGCCAAGCGGGCTGTGCGGAACTCAAAAAGGGCTCGTGGGGCGGAAATACGCTGCTACTAAATTGGTAGCAGTACTCATATTTGCCGTTTTTTGCACACGGCACCCTGAGACGGGTGCCCCGGGGCTCCCCGTGGGGGAGCTCCGGGCTTCATGGGGGCACGAATGGTCCGCCCCGACCTGCGAAATCTGTGCTCGCGATGCGAATAACGTCCCTAACCTTAAACTATAGCTTGAACTTAGCTATAATGCCCTACGTTCCTGCCAGGCTGTGGTTGCGGACGGACGAAATGCCCATCCTAGTCCAAGACAGACGCGGTCAAAGGGATCCACGTAAGCGACCGCGTGCGCGCGGCGCGATCATGGCGCGTCCTAGATGTAAGCCGCACCGTCCGTTCTACTTTCTTTGGGGCAATACCGCCTCGCGGGCGAGCGGGCCAGTCGTGAAGGTGGCTGCGGCCTCCCGAGCAAACGCCCCGGTGCGCAAGTGTGGGGTCAAATACCAGGTCAGCTGGTGGGAACAACCCGATATTCCGTGCAGGGCACGGATTGTATACGACACAGAAGGCAGGGTAGTGGACATGGTGAGGGGCAGCTTGATGCATGCGGCTCGGTTAGGTGCTGGGACCGCGGTGGTCATTGCCGTTTTGGGCCTGAGTGGATGTGCGTTCAATCCACTGTCCACGTTCACGACGCCCACGATCGACCAGATCGAGCGCGAGACCGTTACCCCCACGGTATCGGACGATGCCCTGGTCACGCCGGGAACCCTGACGGTCGCCCTCGATACTTCCGATGCCCCGCAAGCCATGCAGGATGCCGACGGAAACCTCACGGGCTATGCGGTCGATGCCGCTCGTGCCCTTGCATGCCGCATGGGTCTCAAAGTCGCCTTTGTCGATGCGTCCTCGGCCGATTCCGCGCTCAGCGATAAAAAGGCCGACATCTTTATTGGCGACGCCAGGTCTACGGACGGCGATATCAGCTCACTTGGCACCTGTCTGTACGACGCCCCCGCCGTATTCGGCAAGAGCAGTGACGGCGAGTCGCTGAGCGTTTCCACCGAAACGCTTAACACCGCTACCCTGGGCGTTCAGACCTCCTCGGCCTCGCAGGAGGCGCTCGCCAAGCAAAGCATCACCGCCAACCAAAAGACCTTCTCCAACATCAATGAGTGCTTTGAGGCGCTCGAGTCGGGCGAGGTCGATTACGTGATCTGTGATTCCACGGCTGGTGGCTACCTCGCGCGTCTGATGAGCCAGATCTCCTATGTCGGTACGCTCGAGGCGCCCTCCACGCTTGGCGTCGCAGGCCTAAGCTCTAACGATGAGCTGTGCCGTGCCGCGAGCGATGCCCTCGATGGCATCACGGTCGATGGCACGCTCGAGGCAGTCCACTGCGTCTGGTACGGACAGATGCCCTATGACCTTACCGCCAAGACCGTTTCGGGGGCCAATGTGCAGGCATCCGACTCCACGTCCAACGAGACCGAGTCCTCCGATGACGACGCCTCTGATAACAACGGCGACAGCCCGTCGTCTAGCCAGGAGGGCACCATCACCGACGATGACATCAACAAGCTCAATAGCTAGTTATTGGTAGGGGTGGCGCCTGCCATACATTGAACGAGGCACTTCTTCACGGTTTCAACACGCATAGCCGGGTCTCCCTAATAGGGGAGCCCGGCTTTTCTATTTTGGTAAAAACGGCAGGTAAAAGCTGATTTCCAGGAGAAAAACTAGCTTTGCCGACGCCTTCCTATAGCGCACTTTGCCACGGAAAAGTGCGAGACTTCGGTATGCGGTATCAAGCAGTCGTTATTCGGGTCTTTGGGAAATCGCGTGATTAAATGCACGGCAATGGGTACATAGCCAGTACAGTAAGTCCCCGAGGCAGATTGGAGCCACGTATGGATATCAAGGTTTCTGGACGCAAGACGACGGTAACCGATGCTCTGCGTGCGCATGTGGATGAGAAAATCGGCGAGGCGCTCAAGGTTTTCGACATCGAGCCCATGACAGTCGACGTCGTGCTTCGTTATGAGAAGAACCCCTCGAACCCCAACCCGGCAATCGTCGAGGTCACGGCTCGTGCCCGCGGTTCGGTGATTCGCGTTGCCGAGCACGGCGCAGATATGTATGCTGCCATCGACCTCTCCGCCGATAAGGTCACCCGCCAGCTGCGCAAGTTCAAGACCAAGGTCGTGGACAACCGCCAGGGTGGTGCCAGTGCCGCGGATGTCGCGCCGGTCGAGCGCGTTGAGGATCTGGCCGACCTGCTGCTGCCCGAGGAGGACGACGACCTGCTCGTCCGCGAGAAGGTCATCGATGTCACCCCGATGACCGAGGAGCAGGCGCTGGTGCAGACCGATTTGCTGGGCCACGACTTCTACGTGTTCGAGAACGCGACGACCGGTCTCATCAATGTGGTGTATCACCGTAAGAATGGTGGATATGGCATCATCAAGCCCCGCATCGAAACACTTGACGAGTAAAATACGTTAACTTGCATGAGTTAACGGTTGGCGGCCATCCCATGCGGGTGGCCGCCTTTTTACGTAAGGAGTCGCTTTGATGGACAAGGCCGCATCCGCCGGTCATTCGAACCGTTGCCGCATCGTCGTCGATACCTGCTGCGACTTTAGCCCCGAGGTCGCCGCGAACCTCGATGTCGATATCCTGGGTTTCCCTTTCATTATCGATGGCGAGGAGCGCACAGACGACATCTGGTCGAGCATGAGCCCTAAGGAGTTCTACGACCGCATGCGCGCCGGTGCCCGCGTGTCCACCTCGGCTGTGTCGCTCGGTCGCTATATCGAGTTTTTTACCGAGTGCGCCAAAGAGGGCACGCCCACGGTCTACCTGTGCTTTACCTCGGCGCTGTCGTCGAGCTACAACTCCGCGTGCCAGGCGGCAGATGTCGTGCGCGCCGAGTATCCCAACTTTGAGCTCTACGTGGTCGACAACGCTCTGCCCTGCGCGACCGGTGCGCTCTTGGCGCTCGAGGCCGTGCGCCAGCGTTCGGCGGGACTGACCGCCAAGCAGCTGGTCGATTGGGCAAACGAGGCAAAGACCTACGTGCACGGCTACTTTACGCTCGAGAGCTTCGACGCACTGGCTGCCGGCGGCCGCATTCCTCCCGCGGCGGCGCAGCTCACGGCAAAGCTCGACGTCAAGCCCGAGCTCTCCTACGACCTGGCCGGCTCGCTGTCGCTGATCGGCGTCAACCGCGGCCGCAAGAAGGCGCTCAAGTCCATCCTCAAGTCGTTCCGCGAGAACTACGTGCCCGATCGCACCATGCCCATCGCCATCATGACGGCCGATGCCGAAAAGGATGGTGACTGGCTCGAAGCCGCCATCCGCAAGGAGGAGGGTTGCGCCGACGTCACGATCATTCGCGGCTCCGTGGGTCCCACCATCGGCTCGCACGTGGGCCCCGGCATGGTGGGCTGCGCGTTTTGGGGTAAGAACCGCGCCGACAAGGCGCCGCTTTCCGACCGTATCGCCCGCCGCGTGCGCGGTCAGTAGGCAAGCGCTGCGTCCGTAATCGCCCTCGACTCACAGCCCAAACGCTGGCACCGAGTATTCAACCTGGTAACAACACCCAACCCAAAAGGAAAGGTTTCATGGCAAACAAGCTCTCCGTCGCATTTATCGGCACCGGAATTATGGGTGCCCCCATCGCCGGCCACATTCTGGACGCTGGCTATCCCGTCACGGTCAACAACCGCACCAAGTCCAAGGCCGCAGCGCTCGTTGAGCGCGGTGCCGTTTGGGCCGATACGCCGGCAGATGCCGCGGCGAACGCCGACGTCGTCTTTACCATGGTGGGTTATCCCTCCGAGGTCGAGGAGCTCTACCTGGCGGGCGACGGCCTGCTCGCGTGCACTAAGCCCGGCGCGGTCCTGATTGACCTCACCACGAGCTCGCCCGAGCTGGCGCGCGACATTGCCGAGGCCGCCCAGGTCACGGGCCGTATGGCGTTTGACTGCCCCGTCACCGGCGGCGAGTCGGGAGCTATCGCCGGCACGCTTACGGCTATCGTGGGCGCCACCGAGAACGACATCGCTCCGGTCCGCGACATCCTTTCCACCTTTGCGGCAACCATCTGCTGCTTCGATGGCGCCGGCAAGGGCCAGGCTGCCAAGCTTGCCAACCAGGTGTCGCTGGGCGCCTGCATGGTCGGCATGGCAGACGCCATGGCATTTGCCGAGCTGAGCGGCCTCGATTTGGAGAAAACCCGCCAGATGATCTTGGGCGGCACCGGTAAGTCCGGCGCCATGGAGAGCCTGGCGCCTAAGGCGCTCGACGGCGACTACAAGCCCGGCTTTATGGTCGAGCACTTTATTAAGGACCTGCGCTTGGCGCTCGCCTATGCCGACGACCGCGAGCTTGCGCTGCCCGGCGCCGACGTGGCCTTTACGCTCTACGACATGCTTGATGCCATCGGTGGTGCCAAGCTGGGCACCCAGGCCGTCACGGTCCTCTATAAGGAGGAGGCCGACGCCATCGCCGCCGGTCTGGACTGGTCGCAGTATCGTCCCGAGGAGCACGGTGCTCACGAGGAAGGCTGCGGTTGCGGCGAGCATGGGGACGACCACGAGTGCGGTTGTGGACACCACCATGGCGAGGACCACGAGTGCTGCGGCGGTCACGGTCATGACGACGGCCACGAGTGCTGCTGCGGCCACCATCACGGGGAGTAGCGCCCATGAGCTGGACGTTCGTGGTGCTTGCGCTGGCGCTCTTTCTCTTCGCGATCTACATCGGCTTTTTGTGCGGCCAGTGGGCGTGCGAAAAGCGCGTCATCACCAAGCGCGACTACTGGATTGCCAACTTTGCGGGAGCGGCGGCAGTCGTCCTGCTGACCTGGGTGTTCTCGCTGTTCCCGCTGGTGCAGTTTGCGCCGATCGGCTGGCTCGGCGGCTTTATCGCCGGCCTTAAGATGAGCTTTGGCGAGTCCGTCGGTCCGTGGCGCAAGCACGACGAGGTCTTTAACGTCAACAAGGCACACCGCGCCGCCGCCGACGCGGGCGATGCCGAGGAACGCCGCCGTGCGCGTCGTAATGGCGCTGCCGACCGACAGCTCATCTCGGTCACCGATGACAGCAAGGGTGCTGGCAAGCACGCTAAGAAATAGTAAAAAGAGGTAACTATGGCAGAAAACAAAGACGAACAGCTCACCGACGAGGAGCTGGCGCAGCTTCAGCTGGCAGAGGAGAACGAGAATGCCGTCGACCGTCTGGTCCAGGAGCTCGGCTGCCCCACGCGCCGCATCCGCCAGTTTGCCGCCCGCGTGCTGCACCTGCTCGCCGAGCGCGATCCGCAGCGCGTCGTGCCCTGCGTCCCCGCGCTGATCGAGGCACTCGACCGCCCCGAGGCTCAGACCCGCTGGGAGGCCCTCGATGCCCTGACGGCGCTTGCCACCACCTGTCCCGAGCAGCTGGGCGATGCCTTTGAGGGCGCCGAGACCGCACTGTTCGACGAGATTTCCTCCACGCTGCGCTATGCCGCCTTCCGCCTGCTGTGCGTGTGGGGCGCCACGAGCGTCGAGCGTTCGCGCGAGGCTTGGCCCATCCTGGACGAGGCCATTCAGTGCTACCACGGCGACCTCGAGTATCGCGACATGCTCGGTTGCCTGTACGAGTTTGGCCAGGGCGAGATCGACGCCGAGGTCGCCGAGAAGCTTGCGCTGCGCCTTAAGTTCGATGCCGAGAACGGCAAGGGCAGCTATCTCAAGGCCCGTTCGAGCGAGATTTGCGAAATGCTTGTTAAACGCTTTGACCTTGATCTCTCCAAAAAGAAGAAGCGTGCTAGCGTTAAAAAATCTGACGCCGCCGAAGACGAGGAGTAACAGATTATGGCGCACGATGTAGTCCTGATTCCCGGTGACGGTATCGGTCCCGAGATTACGCAGGCCATGCGCCGCGTGGTCGAGGCCACCGGTGTCCAGATCAATTGGAATGTCCAGGAGGCCGGTGCCGGCGTCATGGACGAGTTTGGCACGCCGCTGCCCCAGCACGTGCTCGATGCGGTCGCCGAGACCAAGGTTGCCATCAAGGGTCCCATCACCACGCCGGTCGGCACGGGTTTCCGCAGCGTTAACGTTGCCCTTCGCAAGCACTTCGACCTGTATGCCTGTGTGCGCCCCTGCCTGTCGCAGCCGGGCGACGGCTCGCGCTTCCGCGATGTCGACCTGGTCATCGTGCGCGAGAACACCGAGGACCTCTACGCCGGCATCGAGTTCGATGAGGGCGCTGCCGAGGTCGAGGAGCTCTCGCAGCTTGTCGAGCGCTCGGGTCAGAAGACCTTCGCCGCCGATTCCGCCATCTCGATCAAGCCCATCTCCATCGCCAAGAGCCGCCGCATTGTGGAGTATGCCTTTGAGTATGCCCGCCGCTGCGGCCGCAAAAAGGTGACGGCCGTGCATAAGGCCAACATCATGAAGGCGACCGACGGCCTGTTCCTGCGCGTTGCGCGCGAGGTGGCCGCCAACTATCCCGATATCGAGTTCAACGACAAGATTGTCGACGCCACTTGCATGGGCCTGGTCCAGAACCCCAACGACTTCGATGTCCTGGTGCTGCCCAACCTGTACGGCGACATCGTGAGCGACCTGTGCGCCGGTCTGGTAGGTGGACTGGGTATGGCTCCGGGTTCCAACATCGGTGCCGACTGCGCCATCTTCGAGGCGACGCACGGCTCCGCGCCCGATATCGCTGGCCAGGATATCGCTAACCCCACGGCCGAGATTCTGTCCGCGGCTATGATGCTCGATCACCTGGGCGAGAACGACGCGGCCAATCGCATTCGCGCCGCCGTTTCTGCCACGCTCGACGAGGGTGAGCAGGTTACCGGCGACGTTCGTCGTGCCCAGACCGGCTCCGTTGAGGGCGCTGTGGGCACGCAGGCCTTTGCCGATGCCGTTATCGCGCACCTGGCCTAAGGCATGCAGACTGCAAACGCCTAAATAGTACTTAAGTGTTTGCGTATAACCTGAGAATCAATACGCCCGGCGCTTTGTCGGGCGTATTCTATTGCGGACTATGTTTCCTAACAAGGAGTAACTGATATGGGTCTGATTCAAAAGAAGGACGAGAAGGACGAGATCGACGGCATCCAGATCATCGAGCGCGGCGAAGGCCCCGATGGTGATGAGGAGGAGAAGATCGATCTGGTCGCCGGTACGTCTGCCGAACATATTGCCGCCGGTACGACGGCCGAGGAGGAGGACGCTCGCCTGGAGGCAAAGATCGCCGCGGACGCCGCCGACGAGAACCTCATGCCCGAGGAGCAGGACGAGGACGACGATATCCTGGGTTCCGACGAAGACGACCGCGCATCCAAGCACAAGAAGACGATGATTGCCGCCTTTGTGGTTGCAGTCGTGATTGCTGCCGTGATTGGCTTCTTTATTGGCAATGGTGGTTTTGGCGGCAAGGGTGTCGGCTCGGCGACCCTCACCGAGGACCAGCTCGATTCGACCGTGGCAAGCTACAGCTACAACGGCAAGAAGAGCGACATCACCGCGCGCGAGGCCATTGAGAGCCAGTACAGCCTCGACACCGTCAAGGATGGCGATGGCAACTACACCGCTCCCTCTGCCGACGTCATCCTGTCCTACGTGCGCAACAAGATCCTGCTCGACGCTGCCGAGGACGAGGGCATCACCGTCTCTTCTAAGGAGATGAAGCAGTACGCCGAGGATTCCATCGGCACTTCGGACTACAAGACCATGGCCACGCAGTATGGCGTGTCCAAGGACCAGGCCAAGCAGATCGTCCGTCAGTCCGCGACGCTGCAGAAGCTCTACAAGAAGAAGGTGGGCGATAGCTCCGCAAGCATGCCGACCGCCCCGACCGAGCCTGCTGACGGCAACGAGGAGACCGCGAGCAAGGACTACGCCGATTACATCATCAAACTTGCCGGCGACGAGTGGGATAGCGAAAAGGGCACCTGGAAGGAAGCCGATAGCACCTACGCTAAGGCCTTCGCTGACGATGCCTTTACGGCTGATAGCGCTACCTACAAGCAGGCCATGACCGCCTATTACACCGCCTACCAGCAGTACTCTTCGCAGGCTTCGAGCGCCAGCTCCAAGTGGACCGAGTATGCTAACGGCCTGTATGCCAAGGCCAACATCAGCATCTACGGCCTGTTTGCGTAAAGAGTCGCACGGCTCATCGAGCATCTAGCCGATAGACAGCAGAAAGTCCGCCAGTACGGAAGTCGTTCTGGCGGACTTTTTGCGTTGAGGGCGTGATTGGCGGCTTAATTATGGCTATTCATCTTTAAGTCCAAAAAGGCTATCGGCTTCATCGTCGGATATATATTCCAGTACATCGCCCGGTTGGCAGTCGAGTGCCCGACATATCGCGTCAAGAGTTGAAAAACGTATGGCAGAAACCTTGCCCGTCTTAATGCGTGACATATTGACCTGGGAGATGCCCACGCGTTCCGCAAGCTCTTTGGATGAGATCTTGCGTTCGGCGAGCATGCGGTCAAGCCGCAGAATAATCATGGATTCCCCCTAGAGCAATTCGTCATCTTGTTTTTGCAGGATATACCCGTAGCGGAAGATACTGGCAATCAGGCAAATAATCAGGCCTGCAAAGAGCATGGAGGGCTCGAATAACTGGCCGACGGACGCATCCGTAAAGCTGCCGCCAAATCCTGAGAGTATCATTCCCGTGATTACGGCACCAAGAAGCCTCACGGCAACGCCGCCGATAAGGAATAAATGTCCTACTCGACGAAGTGTCTGGTTACATTCAAGGTCAAAGGGCCTGCCTTCCTTTTCAATGTTGAAGAAAAGCCTGCGCACGCTTATCGCGATGGTAAGCGCGAGGCATGTCATCAAGAGGCTCCCTATGGCAGTGTGGCCATCGTGTGCGACGAGCATAAGTGGGGCCTGCGCATCGGTACCGACGATAGCAAGGCACGGCCCTTCGCCGGCTTGAAGTTCTACGGATTGGAGACACGAGCCTTGGGAGAGGCCAGGCAATATGAGTAGAAGGTCAATCGCAATGACTGCGAGGAGTCCCAGAGCGAGCGCGGTGGTAATGCAGACCGTGGCCCATTTGCAGATGCGAGCGAGCTTCCTCAGTTTGGCTACCGTCTGTTCGCGGCTGATGGTTTCATTCGATATAGACGCGTTTCGATGGACCATAACCCCTCCAATCGGCGTTTTGTATGATACTTGTATCATATCAAAATTAACGATAAACGATAAATAATTACGTATACTGAGTAAGTAATGATTGAAAACGATTAGCGTGAGCTATTAGCTCATTTTGGATGCCGGAGTTTGGCGTTCGGGGGATGAGGACAAATGCCAAAAACTTCCCGTGATCGCGCAAGCGCTCCATCGCGCTTCCCTAATTCATCTGGGAAAACGACTGCAAACGATTGCAAGTAACCGGTGAACGGTCGAAAACTACCGTTCACCGATAATCTCAAAACTGGTTCTAACTGGTATTAAGTCAAAAAGACCAATTCACATATCTTCACAATGACCTGCAATTTTTCTACACGCTATTTTTAGCCGCCCTGCGTTGTTTAGACACAGGAAAAGATCCGATCTTTTGCCAAAGCATTTCGGAACGGTTTCAAAACCGCAGGTAGAAGTGTTAACGACCGGTAAACGGTCGATTTATCACCGTGAGCGGTGCAAAAACGTTTTACCGTATGAATCAACGAAAGCGACCTCTTCTGGGGTGATATAGTGACAACAACACGTCACGTGGTTACTACCAGTTTAGAAACCACTGGTCTTCAAAGTACGCTTTCTAAGAAGCTTTAAGGGCGAGCGCCCGCTGGCTTCCGAAAATCATCGGACTCAGATCGTACACACCTTCGGAAGGGAAATTTGAATGGTTGGCTTTATTCTTACCGGTCATGGACAGTTCGCACCCGGCCTCGCAAGCGCTATCGCTATGGTTGCTGGCGACCAGCCCGCTTTTACCGTCGTTCCTTTTGAGGGCGACCAGGCTGCTTCCTACGGTGAGGATCTCCGCGCCGCTATTACCGCCATGCGCGAGGAGTGCGATGGCGTGCTCGTCTTTACCGACCTGCTTGGTGGCACCCCGTTCAACCAGGCGATGATGATTGCCCAGGATGTCGACAACGTCGAGGTTCTGACCGGCACCAACCTTCCCATGGTTATTGAGCTTCTGTTCCTCCGCGGCAACGCCACGCTCGCCGAGCTTGGCGAGCAGGCCGTGACCGTTGGCCAGACGGGCATCACCGCCCAGACGGTCGCATCCGTTGCCGGCTCCGACGAAGAGGATATCTTCGGCGACGAGGACGGCATCTAATGGCCGATTTCGGAGCCAACGTCCTGAGCTCCTCGGTCGCCCTTTTAGGCCTGCTTGTCATCATGGGCTTGATTTACACCATCTGGTCGCAAATCAACATGAAGAAGAAGCAGAAGTACTTCAAGGAGCTGCACACCGAGCTCAAGCCGGGTCAAGAGGTTCTTTTCGCCGGCGGTATCTACGGAACCGTCAAAGGCATCGAAGGCGAGAAGGTCCAGATCAAAGTCCGATCCGGAGCCGTCGTAGATGTTTCGCGTTACGCGATTCAGGAGATCAAGTAACTGTCGTCAGCAAATAACGAAAGGAAGCTGATCAACATGGCAGAACCCAACATTCTTCTTACCCGCATCGATAACCGACTGGTTCATGGTCAGGTTGCCACCCAGTGGAACTCCACCCTGGGCTCCAACCTCATCCTCGTCGCCAACGACGACGTGGCGTCCAACACCATGCGCCAGAACCTCATGAAGATGGCCGCTCCCGCCGGCGTCGCTACGCGTTTCTTCTCTCTGCAGAAGACCATCGACGTCATTGGCAAGGCGAGCCCGCGCCAGAAGATCTTCATCGTGGCCGAAACACCGGAAGACGTGCTTACGCTCGTCAAGGGCGGTGTGCCTATAAAGAAGGTAAACATCGGCAACATGCACATGTCGGAAGGAAAGCGCCAAGTCGCCACCTCCGTCGCAGTTAACGACGAGGATGTCGCTGCGTTTAAAGAGCTGCAGGAATTGGGGGTGGAGTTGGAGATCAGGCGCGTTCCGAGCACGCCTGTTGAGGACACGAGCAAGCTCTTCTCGTAATCCTCGTGATCCACGTTGTCAGGAGTGAAACCCTGACGTTCTGTACGTGAAATCCAAAGTGCGTACATACATTTTGAAAGGAGGAGCAAGATGGAATACTCGATCATCCAGATCGCTCTGGTCTTCGTCGTCACGTTCATCGCGGCAATCGACCAGTTTGACTTCCTCGAGTCTCTCTATCAGCCCATCGTCACCGGCGCCGTCATCGGTCTTATCCTTGGCGACCTCAACACCGGTCTTCTCGTGGGTGGTACCTATCAGCTCATGACGATCGGCAACATGCCGATCGGAGGCGCTCAGCCGCCTAACGCCGTCATCGGCGGCATCATGGCAGCCATTCTCGCTATCGCCACGGGCCTCGAGCCCAACGCGGCAGTCGGCCTCGCCATTCCGTTCGCTCTGCTTGGCCAGCTTGGCGTTACCCTGGTCTTCACGCTTATGTCCCCGCTTATGTCCACGGCCGATAACATGGCTCACAACGCGGACACCAAGGGCATCGAGCGCCTGAACTACTTCGCCATGGCTCTGCTCGGCCTGATCTTCGCTGTCGTCGTCACCCTGTTCTTCATCGCTGGCGCTACCATCGGTCAGACCATCGCTTCTGCCATCCCGACTTGGCTGCAGACCGGTCTCTCCGCTGCAGGCGGCATGATGCGCTTTGTCGGCTTCGCCGTCCTGCTCAAGGTTATGATGAACCGCGATATGTGGGGCTTCTTCCTCATGGGCTTTGGCCTCGCGCTCATCACCGTTGCCAACGATTCGCTGGCAACCCCTGCTCTGCTCATCCTCGCTCTCATCGGCTTCGGCATCGCTTTCTGGGACTTCCAGCAGCAGACCGAGCTGAAGGGTGCAGCTGTTTCTGACGGAGGTGACTTCGAAGATGGCATCTAATGAGTATGTGATCCCGGAGCACTACGAGGATCTCACTCCTGCTCCGCAGCTCGACCAGAAGACCCTCAACAAGATGGCTTGGCGCTCCTGCTTCCTGCAGGCATCGTTCAACTACGAGCGCATGCAGGCCGCTGGCTGGCTTTACTCCATCATCCCCGGTCTGGAGAAGATCCACACCAACAAGAACGACCTCGCGGCTTCCATGAGCCACAACCTGGAGTTCTTCAACACCCACCCGTTCCTCGTCACCTTTGTTATGGGCATCGTGCTTTCGCTCGAGCAGAACAAGGTTGACATCCCCACGATCCGCGCCGTCCGCGTCGCCGCAATGGGCCCGCTCGGTGGTATCGGTGACGCCCTGTTCTGGCTGACGCTCGTGCCTATCACGGCCGGCATCACCTCCAACATGGCCATCAACGGCAACGCCGCTGCACCGATCATCTTCCTGGTGATCTTCAACGTCGTCCAGTTCGCTCTGCGCTTCTGGCTCATGAACTGGTCCTACAAGCTTGGCACCAGCGCTATTGACGCTCTGGCCGCCAACATGCAGGCCTTCACGCGTGCCGCTTCCATCATGGGCGTCTTCGTCGTCGGTTGTCTGGTCGTCACCATGGGTGGCACCCAGATCAACCTCCAGATCCCCAACGGCACCACCCGTGGCCTCTCCGCTACTACCGTGATCGTCTCCGAGAAGGAGGCCGAGAACTTCACCGGTATGGAGGGCATCGATACCGAGACCGCTGAGGCCGGTACCATCGCCATGACCGATAAGGACGGCAACGCCCTTACCGCTTCCGATGCCGACGGCAACGCTGTCGAGTGCGGCGTCACCGATCTGGGTAACGGCATGGAGTCCGTGACCTACGGCACCGTTACCGAGGATCCGGTCAACTTCTCTGTTGCCGACACCCTCAACACCATCGTCCCGAAGCTCGTCCCGCTTATGCTTACGCTGCTGCTTTACTACATGTTCGCTAAGCACAGCTGGACCCCGACCAAGGGCATTCTCCTGCTCTTCGTCCTTGGCATCCTGGGCGCTGGCCCGCTTGGTCTCTGGCCGAGCATCTGGTAAGGCTCTAGCTTGAGGGGTGTGTCCCTACGCGGCTCACACCCCGACCCCTTAAGCCATGTGTATGTTAAAAGCCGCGTGCTCGAAAGAGCGCGCGGCTTTTGTTTTCTTAATGATTCGGGTGTGGCAGACAGATAATGCATAACACCCTAGGTAGTTAGCCGAATTCGAGCAAAAGGGAGGATAGGATGGCGATCGGAGCGCGTAAGCAACCGCTGTACGATCAGCTGGTCGATATTCTGACCGAAAAGATTGACCATGAATATCGCGCCGGTGACATGATTCCTTCCGAGCGCGAACTTTCGGAGCGCTATGGTCTCTCGCGCACTACGGTACGCCTGGCTCTGCAGGAACTGGAGCGTTTAGGACTGGTGGTTCGGCAGCACGGTCGCGGTACCTTTGTGACCGACCGTTCGGCAAAAGCAACCAATCTTATGCAGTCCTACAGCTTTACCGAGCAGATGCGCGCGATGGGTCGAGAACCCGAGACCACGATTCTCGAGTTTTGCGAGATGGAGGCCGATAAGAATCTGGCCGAGCATATGGGATTGCGCATCGGTGATCGCATTTTTAAGCTCAAGCGTCTTCGCTCTGCCGACAACATGCCCATGATGGTCGAACGCAGCTATCTACCGGTTCGTCAATTTCTGTCCCTAAAGCGACCGCTGCTGGAGCGTAAGCCGCTTTACGATGTGATTGAGCAGGACTTTCAGCAAAAGATTCGCGTGGCCGAAGAGGAGTTCTATGCGAGCATAGCCCGTCCCACCGATGCCTACCTTTTGGGAATTGTCGAGGGCTCGCCTGTGCTCGATTTGGTCAGGACTACGTATAACGAGTCAAACGAGGTAGTGGAGTACACACTCTCGGTTGCTCGTGCCGATCAGTTTAAATACAAGGTTTACCACCAGCGCAGTAACTAGTGCTCGCATCGTTTCCATATGGTGATTCTTTGCATTTAACTGGTTACTACCAGATAACCAACCGAAGTGTATAATTGCACGTCAGAGGATTACTTCTAGAGAGAGGTATTAGAAATGTTCGAGAAGAGTGTCGAGGAGCTCACCGAGCTCGGCGCCCAGATCACCACGGCCGAGATTGCTCAGCAGCCCGAGCTTTGGCGTGATACGCTCAACATCTATCGCGAGAACAAGGAGGCCATCGAGGCCTTCCTGGCCGAGGCTCGCGCTATGGGCGAGGGTCGTCTGTCCGTTGTCTTCACCGGTGCCGGTACGTCCGACTACGTTGGCGATACCTGCGCCCCGTACCTGCGTCACGCTGGCAACACTGATCTCTACGACTTTAAGCCCATCGCCACGACCGACATCGTGAGCGCCCCGCGCGACTTCCTGCGCGCCGAGGATCCCACGCTCGTGGTTTCCTTTGCCCGCTCTGGCAACAGCCCCGAGAGCCTTGCCGCCGTTGCCGTTGCCAAGGAGCTCGTCCACAACGTCAAGTTCCTCAACATCACCTGCGCTCCCGAGGGCAAGCTTGCCGTCGAGTCTGCCGATGATCCCAATGCGCTGACGCTGCTCATTCCGCGCGCCAACGACAAGGGCTTCGCCATGACCGGTTCTTATTCCTGCATGACCCTGCTCTCCACCCTTATTTTCGACACTGCCTCTGACGAGCAGAAGGCCGAGTGGGTCGAGACGATTGCCAAGATGGGCGAGGAGGTCATCTCCCGTGAGCCCGAGATCGCCGATTACCTGGCTGGCGATTTCAACCGCGTGACCTACTTGGGTTCTGGCTCCTTCGGTGGCCTTGCTCAGGAGAGCCAGCTCAAGATCCTCGAGCTCGCTCACGGTCTGGTCGCTACTTCCTACGACACCTCCATGGGCTATCGTCACGGACCTAAGTCCTTCGTCGACGATAAGACGCTCGTCTTCGTGTTCGTCAACAACGACGCCTACACCCGTCAGTACGACATCGACATCCTCAACGAGATCGGTGGCGACGAGATCGCTCAGCACACCATCGCCGTTCAGCAGGAAGGTGCCACCGTCTATGAGGGTGAGTCCTTCACCTTTAAGGGCTACGAGGCACTTCCCGAGGGTTACCTTGCTCTGCCGTTCGTGATGTTTGCCCAGGCTATCAGCCTGCTCAACTCCGTCCGCGTGGGCAACACGCCCGATACGCCGAGCCCCACCGGCACGGTCAACCGCGTGGTTAAGGGCGTGACGATTCACCCCTTCACCGCTTAATCGCGTCCCCCTGTAAGGGCGCCCGTCCGCTCATAACGGCGGGCGGGCGCTTTTTGTTTTACGTGAGCTGGGTATAAGCATTACCACAGTCAACTGCTTTAGAAGCGAGGAGTGCATATGAGCACGTACGCAATTAAGGCTGACAAGTTCTTCTTGCCGGCAGGCCCGCAACTGGGCGGCTATCTTATGGTCGAGGATGGCGTTTTTGGCGCCTGGCAGGCCGACGAGCCCTCTTGCGAGATTAAGGACTACACGGGATCGTGGATCGCACCGGGTATGGTCGATACTCACATCCATGGCTTCTACAACCACTCAACTACCGATAACGATCCCGAGGGCATCGATATCAGCTCAACCGAGCTCGCCCGTCGCGGTACCACCAGCTGGCTGCCCACGACGTTCACCGATGGCGTCGAACAGATCAAGGACGCCTGCGCTGCTATCGCCAAGGCGGACGAGGGCCGCGGCCCCGACTTCTGCGGTGCCCGCATTCAGGGCATCTACCTGGAGGGCCCCTTCTTTACCATGAAGCACGTGGGCGCGCAGAACCCCGCTTACCTGATTGACCCCTCCGAGGAGGTTTTCGACCAGTGGCAGGAGGCTGCGGGCGGTCGCATCGTTAAGAGCGCCATGGCCGCCGAGCGCGACGGTGCCGCTGCTTATGCGGCTGCTCTGAACGCCAAGGGCGTGGTGACCAGCATCGGTCACTCCGACGCCACCTACGATGAGTGCATCGCCGCTATCAATGCCGGTGCCAGCTGCTTTACGCATACCTATAACGGCCAGCGCGGTCTGCATCACCGTGAGCCCGGTGTCGTGGGTGCTGCCATGTCCACGCCCGAGACCTACGCCGAGATCATCTGTGACGGCAAGCACGTAAACCCTGCCGCCATCAAGGCACTGCTGCAGGCAAAGGGCTGGCAGCACACGGTGCTCATCACCGACTGCCTGGGCTGCGGCGGCATGCCCGAGGGCAGCTACACCAGTGGTGGCATGGACGTCATCATGAAGGACAACCTGTGCTGGCTCGCCGACGGCAAAAGCATTGCCGGCTCGGTGCTCACGCTTGCCCAGGGCGTCAAGAACATTGTCGATTGGGGCATCGCCAGCGCTGATATCGCCATTCGCATGGCAACCGAGGTGCCGGCTCGCTCTGCGCACATCGAGGATAAGTGCGGCAGCATCATGCCGGGTCGCGACGCCGACTTTGTCGTGTTCGACCATGAGCTCACCCTCGTCGAGACGTATGTTGGCGGCCAGAGCGTCGGCAACGCCTTTACCGATTAACGATAGAAAAAGACGGCGGGCCCGAATCTGCTCGGACCCGCCGTATGGGTTAAACGCTCAAAAGCACCTTAACAGTTACAGCTTGTTAACGATCTTCTTTGCCGTGCGCTTGACGCCGGCCACAAGACCCCCCGCGGGATGCTCCTTTTCGTATGCTAGACGCTTCTCGCGCTTGGCGTACTCTTCGACGATGATGTCGCCGTACTCGTCTTCGATTTTGTTGAAGAAATCGACGGCTCCCTTAATCTCTTCGGCAGTTGGGTGCCCCTTCTGGACGCCGCCGGCGAGCTTGAACGGTCCCCACGTATCAAAGCCGGGGCAGCCGTAGACACCCATAAAGATGGCCTGTCTCATGCGGCAGATGCCATCGATATCCTTGCCGTACCACTTGTTTTTGCCACCGTAGGTCATAAGGCCAAACACCTTGTCCTGCGGCTGCAGTACGTTCGTGAGCACGCGCGCCATATCTTTGTCGATCTCGGAGTAATAGATGCCCGTGGCGACGCCGATCAGATGATATTCGTGCAGGTCGGGGTACTCGTTTTTACCGAGTGACCTCACGTCGAGGGTATCGATTTCGGGGTGCGCCTCGACGATGGCGTCCACGAGCTTTTTCGTATTGCCGTGGTGGCGTGAGGCATAAAGGATGATGGTTCGCATAAGAAG
Source organism: uncultured Collinsella sp. (assembly GCA_902490565.1). Taxonomy (GTDB): domain Bacteria; phylum Actinomycetota; class Coriobacteriia; order Coriobacteriales; family Coriobacteriaceae; genus Collinsella. Next base: position 41,724 of record CABUEK010000014.1, read on the forward strand.
GCCTTTCAGCTGTAATTGCATCAATGTCTGTATGGTACCCCGTTGCATGGCTGGGAAACCGGACGCATCGATGAACGTGCGGGTTTGTCCTTTGGTCAGGGCCGAGACGGGTTCTTGCGAGCAAAAAGCAGTTGTTCGAAAGGATGGACAATGGAATACGCTCTCTCCAACGATTCGATTTCTATCAAGGTCTCCACGGCCGGCGGCTCGTTTACCTCGATTGAGGCTGGAGGTCGCGAGTACTTGTGGCAGGGCGATCCCGCCGTGTGGTCCGGCCAGGCACCGATTTGCTTCCCGATTTGCGGAGGTTTGCGCGATAACAGCGCCATGACGTTTGCCGGACATCATGTGAAGCTCGCCCGCCACGGCTTTGCGCGCAAGCAGGAGTGGAAGCTGTTGAGCCAAAGCACAAACGAGCTGGCTATGTGCCTGGCATCCGAGGATAACGCCGCGCTGCTGAGCGATTATCCGTATCCGTTTAAACTTGTCGCCCGCTATACGCTCGAGGACGCCGCCGTGCGTGTCTCCTATGAGGTTACCAACGAGGGCACCGAGGACATGCCTTTCTTTATCGGTGGACACCCCGGCTTTAGGTGTCCGCTCGACGAGGGCGAGTCCTATACGGACTACGAGTTGCGTTTTGAGAAAGACGAGGCTGCGGAGCTCTGCACCGCCGTTCCCTCGACCGGATTGATTGACGTGGACAGGCGCTCCAAGAACCCCATGGTGGGAAAGACGCTGCCTTTGTCGCATGAGCTCTTCGATTTTGCGGAGACCATCTTTGACGTGCTGGAGAGCCGTCAGGTCACGCTTTCCAAAAAGGGCGAGGACAAGGGCGTTCGCCTGAGCTTTGAGGGCTTCCCGTACCTCATTGTGTGGAGCAAGCCCGAGGGTGATTTTGTGGCAGTTGAACCCTGGGGCGGCCTCTCGACCTGTTCCGATGAGGATGACGTGCTTGAGCACAAGCGCGGCTGCCTTATCGCCAAGCCCAAAGAAACCATCGTGCGCTCGTTCACAATCGAGATTCTGTAGTCGCATGTAGCCAATTCGTTTTGCAAGGCATAAGGAGCCTGCGAGATAAGGAGCTAGAAATGATCCTCACCGTTACGATGAACCCGTCCGTCGATACGCGCTATCAGCTCGATGAGCTCATTATCGACGACGTCAACCGCGTGACGCCCGAAAAGACCGCCGGCGGTAAGGGCCTCAACGTGGCCCGCGTCCTGGGCCAGCTGGGCGACGATGTCGTGGCAACCGGCCTGCTTGGTGGTCATATGGGCGCCTATATGGCCGAGCTCATGGATGCCAACGGCATTAAGAATGATTTTGTGCCCATCAAGGGCGAGACTCGCATCTGTCTCAATATCCTTCATGCTGGCAACCAGACCGAGTTGCTCGAGAGCGGCCCGACGATTGCCCCCGAGGAACTCGATGCCTTTACCGCCAAGTTCGCCGAGCTTGCGAGCAAGGCCGATGTCGTTACCATCTCGGGTTCGCTGCCCCGCGGCGTCGAGGCGGACTACTACGCCAAGATCACGGGCATTGCCGAGAACGCCGGCGCCAAGGTGCTGCTCGATACCTCGGGTGCCTCGCTTGAGGCTGCGCTCAAGTCCGAGGTCAAGCCTGAGCTGGTTAAGCCTAACCTGACCGAAATTAACGGCCTTCTGGGCACGAGCTTTACCACCGACGATGTGGACGAGCTCCGTTCCGCGCTCGCCTCTGACGCCCGCTTCTCCGATATCCCTTGGGTCGTCGTATCCATGGGCGCTGCCGGCTCAGTTGGCTTCCACAATGGCCGTGCGTTCCGCGCCAAGACCCCCGATATCCCCGCCGTTAACGCTACGGGCTCTGGCGATTCGACCATTGCTGGCTTCGCACATGCGATTGCTGCCGGCGCCGACGACGAGACGGTGCTGCGTACCGCCAACACCTGCGGCAAGCTCAATGCCATGGATCCCATGACTGGCCACTTGGTTATGGATCGTTGGGACGAGGTTTACAACGGCGTTGTCGTGACCGAGCTGTAGGAGCTTGTGCTGCGGCCCCGGCATCGGTTGCTAGCTCATGTCGACGACAAGTGCAGTAGCATTATGCCGGGGCGCGACGCCGACACTGTCGTGTTCAATCCCGACCTTACCCTGGTCGAGACGCATGTGGGTGGCAACAGCGTCGGTAATGCGTTTGCCGAGTAGCCGCCAAAGAAACGATCCGAGAGGGGATTTAGATGATTTACGGTGCATTGGGCGATATCGAGGAGTACCGTGGAATGCTCAAGGGCCTCGACGTGCTGATCGATTGGCTCGAGGAGAACGATCCGGCGAAGCTCGAGGTCGGCAGCCATCCGATTCTGGGCGACAAGGTCTTTGCGAACGTCATGGCTCCCACGACGCGTCCCGAAGCCGAGGCTTACTATGAGACGCATCAGCGCTATCACGACCTGCAGATCGACGTCGAGGGTCGCGAGGCCTTTAAGGTTGCCACGGGCAGCCTGACGCTGGTCCAGGAGTTCGACGAGAAGGACGACTACGATCTGGTCGATTCCGACGCCTCGATCGCCGGCGATCTTGCTGACGACAAGTTTGCGCTGTTTGTTGCCGGCGAGCCTCACATGCCCACGCTCGAGTTCCCGGGCGATGGCGCGCAACCGGTCAAGAAGATTTGCTTTAAGCTGCTTGCAGATGCTTACTGGGAGGAGTAGCGCGCTGCTCGGCTGAGCTGTTCGTGTTGCGAGCGTTATCCCTTGGGGGAGCTCGCTTGGGCCCCGCTGATCGCGGTTCCTTTGGGGATTGCGGTTGGCGGGGCTTTTGTTGAGTAGGGGAGTTTCCGGCGGCGTTGTGCTTGGATTGGCGGATGCGCGCCCGAAATCGGCAACAAAAAAGCCGCCCGAAGGCGGCTATCTTGTGCAATGGAGCCAGCGACCGGGCTCGAACCGGTGACCCCCGCTTTACGAGTACGTGAATTCGGCATTTGACGAGATGAGGCCAATTTCACTGAATTAAAAGGAAGCGCAGGTAGAAATAGGTAATTAACAATTATTGAGCTAGCTATTAGAATCATATTTCCCACTATTTTCACACTTAGAGAGACTTGAAAGTGTGAAAAGTTTCGATTAGGCTTGCTGGCAAAGCTTTAAAGGCTTTGCCAGCAAGCCTAATCGAAAATCTAACGAGGGATATGATTGCAGGGATTGATAAAAAAGACCGCTCGCGGCACATCGGAATGCATCGATAAGAGCAAAGGCGTCTATCGGATTTATTTTTCCCTGGGAAAAGATCCGGAGACAGGACGGTACCGCCGTAGTCCGTCACGCAGGGTTCACTGCAGAAGCAAGAACCCGAAAAACTGGCCGAGTGAAGTCGCCAAGGCGCTGGAGGCCTATAGAGCTGAACTTGAGGGCGCTTCCAACCGTGGCAATGGTCCTCTGGGCCTATCAGATTATGCGGACAGGTTTCACGCGAACAGGGAGTCGACCATGGGATCACCTCTTGCTTATGAGCGTGAAGGTTTGGACATTCGTCACATACGCGAGCTGTTCGGCAATCCCGATCTCACTCGGCTTAAATCGGATGACGTTCGCACTGCTTATGCCAAGGCTAGAAAAGAAGGCCGATTCAGCGAAAGTGAAATTCGCCGCATCCACATCAAGCTCAAACAGGTAATGGAGGATGCCGTCGATAACGACCTCGTGGGCAAAAACCCTTGTAGGGGAGTGAAACTGCCCAAGCAGAATGTCGAGGCTCGTAAGGCGCTGAGCGCCGATGAGGCGGCAAGGCTTCTTGCGGTCCTTTTGGAGGAGAAGCCATCTTCCTTTATCACATGCACAATGCTTCTACTTCTCTGCGGTTTGAGGAAGGGGGAGGCCCTTGGTCTCTCATGGGAGGATTATGACCCCGACGCCAAGACTCTGAGGATAGTAAAGCAATATACGAACGACAGGACATTGAGGCCGCCTAAATCAAAGATGAGCAGGCGTAAGATTTCGGTTGGAAATGAACTTGCCGACTATCTGGACAGGTGGAAAGCCATTCAGCGGAGTGAGTTCGATTCCTTTGCAGTGGGGCAGACTGGAGAAACGCCCATTGTCCATTCCATTGGGATCGTTGACGCCGCCAACGGCAAACGGGCTCTTGTGACCCGGATGGATGGACATAACTATTCAAGGGCGTTTAGGCTGTTTGCGGCGAAAAACGGCTTCGGTACTTTTAAGGAGAGCAGGGAAGTCATTGGGAGTGACGGCGTCAAACGTACCCGCTATACGGGTTATAGCGGGCTGAAGCCTCATGAGCTTAGACATACGCAAGCGACTTTGCTCGTTGGTGCCAATGCGGACATTAAGACGATCCAGGCGCGTTTGGGCCATGCTAGCCCATCGACGACGCTGTCTATCTATAGCCACTTTATCGAGGCAAATGACCAGAAGGCAGCATCAGTGCTGGATGATCTGCTGAAGGGCTAAAAAGGGCTAAAAAAGAGGCCCCAAAGGGGCCTCTTTTTTAAGCGACATTGTTTCGGTAGATCATTGCGCCATATGGCGGCTCCAGCTCCATAGACTGATAGTAGCTGGCATCTAGAAGGTTGAAATAACAAATGATGGGGGCGGCTAGGTGCTCGTCCATATTTAGGTAATGTCCCTCATCATCTGTGACCAGTTTGACCTCGTCGCGCATCACGTCGGTCATGCGGGGCCAGAGTTTGGTTGCGCGCTGCAATTTGTCCTTTTGACTGTACTCTCCGTTATGGAAGAAGGCAAAATGAGGCGCATCGTATTTTGCGCCGCCGCGAATTTCGATAATTCCGACCTGGCTGCAAGACTTCGCGCATTCCTCTGTTTCCAATAAAGTCCAAGAGGAGGGGAGGACAGCGTAATCGCCGCCGAGGAGATCGACCCGTCTCATTCCCTGGGGCCTCTCCTCTTTCTCGCAATATAAAGAGAAATGGTCGTGGAGCCTCTGGAATTGCTCTCGATAAAGTTCCAATTGACTAAAACTCATTTCTTCTGATCCGTCAACGGGAAGGGCCTTCATTTCATTGGTGATTTGCCGAGCTTCCCTGAGGCACGCCTCATCGAGGGCCCTGGCGACCCTCGGCTGCAACCCCGTGAGCAGGTTGCATAGATAGTCGATAGCCTCGCCGGTGCTTCTGACTGATTCGGGGTTCTTGAGGCGTAGCTCTTCGATTTTCTCCGGGGTCGTCGCCTGAACAGTTGTTCCGAACTTAATTTTCCGCATCTTACTTCCGGATAATGGTAAACGTCCCATAACCACTCCAATCATCGTTGTATATATATTAAATCAGTCAGACAATAAAGTCTATACAGTCAGAAAGTGAATTAGAAATTAGAACTGTAACTAGATATGATTGTGCAACAGACAGTGTTACAATATAAACAGTAAGCGCCTGACCAGCTTGTTTGAAAGGAGTTATTTTATTTTCGGTCATTGATTAAAAAGCCGCCCGCCCTTCCCTATCTAAGTTTGGCGACGAAGGGGGAGGGGCGAGCTAGCCTGAAAGGATTCTACCATGATAGTAGAGCCTGAACCGTACGCTGCCGTACAAGCATCAACTGCGGTTTCTTCTGATTCCAACTTGGGCCACGAGCGCCTTCTTGGCATCGCTGAAGTGTGCAAGATAACCGGCTTGAGTCCGGTTACGGCCTCGAAGATGATGAAGGAGAGCGGGCGCGCGATTGCGTTGCACCGCCGCATTTACATCCTTGAATCGAGCTTCTTTGCATACCTCCATGAATTGGAGGCGAGCGAACCGTGCCGGCTTTAAATCCCATGAGCGTCGGCCTCGACGAGACCGCCTTGCGTATCTTAAAGAATAGGCCGCTTGGGCATATCGAACACGGTGCGCTGGATACTATCCTCGGAGGTCTTCGTCAATACCTGTGCATCGTCCCCGGCGGACCCGGTACGGGTAAAACAACGTTTATGCAGCAAATCGCCGACGGATGGGCCATTGCTGGCCATCCGGTGGTCATCTTTGAGGGCGAGCTCGGGCGAGACAGCATGCTCGCGAAGAGCCTCACCCGCATCTCGGGCGGCGAGCTCACGCACGATGATATGAACGGCGATGGCATGTCTGAGGACAAACGCGGGCTCTTCGAGAAGGTTCTCGACATTTACGCCCGCAGCATCGCCGAGCGAATGTATATCATTCCTGGTGAAATTAAATATGCCGGGATGCGAAAGGCAATCGAAGAGGTTGCCGATAAACATGGCGAACCGCCACTGGTTATTGTTGATTACGCGCAAATCGTCTCTTTGCCGCAGGAACTGCGCATTGCCGACGAGCGTATCGGTCTCAAGCTCGTCGCTTCCGAGCTCCGCCGAATCGTGGATGAGGCCCATTGTCCGCTCTTCGCTATCTCATCAATTAACCGCGTTAATTACGACAAGCAGACCACCGGGCTTCAGGCGATAGGCGGGTGCAACATGTTCGAGTATTCGGCAGATCTCGTTATGTCGCTTTCTATTAAGGGCGATAAGCCCGAAGAGCGTAATGCCAATATGTTGCTTAAAAAACGGCCCGTCATTGCTTCAATCACAAAGAACCGTTACGGTTCCTGCGGTATTGTCGAGTTTGAGTTCAACGCACCAGCAGCGATGTTTACCGAAATCGGCTAATTATGGAGCCCGGACCCTACATTGGTGGATACCGGGCTCCCAATCCATGCTTGTCGTCCGATGAGCTCGCGCGCGCCGAGAACAGGGATCTTCCTCTGCTCTCGGCCGATGAGCTCATTTGGGAATGGAAGCGCCTGCTCGATGCTCTCGATATCTATAGAGAACAATGGCGACCATACCGTATATATCTCGGCAGCTTGCCGGGAGTCCCCTTCGATGTCTGGGCGAGGGTGAGGATTGGGCGCATCGGTCAGATGCTCCAAACAATTTCAACTTAATAAAAGGGGCGGGGCCGATGCGTCGGCCCCGCTCGGATTGGATGGTTATGACTTCCATGAATACGCATATCAACGTACGGATGAGTGAGTCGCAGCGTAAGGCTATCGAGGAGAGGGCGGCGGCCATGAACATGCCGGCGTCCTCCTTCATGCGCGATGCCGCCCTGCTCTGCGGCGAGAAGCCGGTCAGGGTCGCCGACGCGGGGGAACTTGCCGGTATCAGGACTGAGTTGAAGAAGATCGGCACGAACCTCAACCAGGCGGTCCGCGCCCTCAACACCTACGGGTCCGATCCGGTCGTCCTCAATAATCTCAACCGGGCGACATCAATCGTCTCGACGGCGGTGGGCTGGGTCAACGACCTACTCGCCCGTGCGAGAGAGTAGGTGGTTCTCGTGAAGGAGAAGGTGGTCATGGCGCTGGTTTTCGCAGCGCTGCTTACCGCGGGGTTTGCGCCACTTATCGCCATTCCCCTCGATTGCATGATCCTCGGATTTCCAATCGAGCTGAGCTCGATCGGATTCACCCTGAGCGTGGATAACACCATTTGGTGGTGGATTAACGTGGGGCCTCATTGCGTCCCTGGCTGTCTCGCCTCGTTCGCGCTGTTCCTGTCGGTATTCGTGCTCATGCAGCTATCGGCTTCCTCGAAGGAGCGAGCCGCCGACGGAGGTGTACTTGGGGAGGCGCGGGTGAAAACGGGGCCGGAGACCATCCGGGGCTCGGAGATTTGGGACGGGCACGGACAGCCGAAAAGCAGAGGATTCGTGTACGGGTTTGAGAAGACGCTGTTCGGCTCCGAGTATCTGTTCGAACCGAGGCGGCACATGTTCCTCGACGGCTCAACGGGTGCCGGAAAATCAAGATCGCTGCTGATCCCGACAATTGATCTGCTGACGTATGGGGCGGATGACGGGGAATCGAGGCCGCAGACCATTATCGTGTCCGATGTGAAGAGTGAGCTCATCGAGTTGACGGGCGACGAGCTGGAGCGTCGCGGGTACCGGGTGCTTCTGCTGGACGCCCAGCATCCCGAGAAGAGCGACACGTTCAATCCACTGGAAATGGTCGATAGGCTCGCGAACGGGGGGAATCTGCCGGGGGCTGAGCAGGCCGCGGATGCCGTCGCCCGTACGCTCATCGCCGGGGAGGGCGATGCGAAGGCGAGCCACTGGACGGAATCCGCGCGGTCGCTGCTCGCCGCGACGATCCTTCTGGTCGTGCTGGACGAGGGCTGCCCGCGGGGCTGCAAGCACCTCGCGACGGTCTACCACATCATGTGCCTGGGGACGGAGGGGGCCGGCGAGGATCCGTGTGAGCCGCTGAAGGGCCTGTTCCGTTCCCTGCCGCAGGGGCATCCGGCCCGCTCGCGTGCCTCACAGTTCATCTCGAGCGGCGGCAACGAGCTGAGGAGCATCGTTTCCACGCTAAAGGTCAACCTGAGGATCTACGCTTCGGCGCCGATTGCACGAATGGTCTCGGGCGATGATATCGATCCGAGTAGAATCCTGAGCGAGAAGACCGCGCTGTTCCTCCACGTGATGGACGAGGGCTCCCCCTACAACGCGATCGCGGCGGTCCTGTTCGAGCAGCTCTACGCTGCCGTGTATTCCATCGCGGACGCAGCTGGTGGAAAGCTGCCGCGGCCGGTGTCCATCCTCGGCGACGAATGGGGGAACCTGCCGAAGGTCGAGTGCCTGCCTAGCCTTCTCAGCCTTGGGCGCTCGTACGACCTGTTCTGGATGGGCGCAGTCCAGAACATCTCTCAGCTGAACAAGTACGGCGAGCGCGACGGACGGAAGAAGATCCTGGCAAACTGCGGCGTCAAGGTCGCCATGAAACTGGCGAGGCCGAGGACCGCCAGTATTTCACCGAGCTAGTCGGGAAGACGACGCGGCACACCATGGGAACCAGCTCGAGCAGGGGGCCTTCGGGCGGTACGGGGTCGACATCCTACAGCGAGCACGCCGACGACCTGATTCATCCTTGGGAGTGGACGGAGATGTCCCCCGACAAGGACGGCGTCATCGTGGTGAAGACCGCGGAGAACGGCGTGGGCAGGGAACATGCGGGGTGCTTCCGGGCCCCTGTCTGCGATTGCACGCGGATGCCGACGAAGGAGCACTTCGATCTGGGGACGCGCGAGCACGAGGCGGCCAAGAGGATGGAATACCAGGCCAGGCTGATATCAAGGCAAATGGGTCGTGAGGACGGCGTCGATCTCTGGACTCCCGAATTCGAGGAAGAGGCCGCGGAGCCGCCTGTTGCCGACGGATGGTCCGGCCTCTTCGTCGACTGACGGCGGTTTTTGAAGGGAGTTGGAAAATGACCGCAATCAAGCAGGCGAGCGTCATGAGCGGGGAGCACCTCCAAAACCTCAAGCGGTATTTCGATTGGGACAGGGAGAAAGTCCTGGACCACGATACCCAGCACATCATCGATGAGGATCGATGGTTCGAGGAAATGGACGCCACCCGGGAGGCGGCCGGGCACAACCGGCCCGGGAAGCAGGGCGCAAGGTGCACGTACATGCAGCATCAGGTGATCGGCTTCAACCCGGACGAGTGCTCCTGCAACGGCGGGCCGATGACGCCCTCGCGTTGCATGGAGTACGCGAGGGACTACATCGCCAAGCGCTATCCCAACCAGGAGATCGTGATTGTGCTGCATGAGGAGAGGTGCAGGTCGGATGGATCGGCCCGATTCGCCGCTCACCTCGCCATCAATAGGACGGACCTCGAGACTGGGCGGCGTCTGAACGACGGGCCGGCGAGGGCGGCGGCGAAATCCCGCGTGAGAACGGTGAAGGAGCTCGATACGAAGTACGGCCTGAGCCAGCTCGAAAGGGGCCTCTCGAACTCGAAGGTGCACGCGCGCCAGCCCGGTCGCGAGGAGCGCGAGATGGCAAAGAAGGGGAGATCCGACAAATCCGAGAACGCAAGGGTCCGAGCGATTGTCGCCCAGAGGGCAGAGGAGGTCGGGAGGCTCAAGAGCTGCCCCGACCGCTTCGGAGAGTTTGCAAGGCGGTTGGAATCGGATGGGATCGAGATCGCCCGATCCAAGCGGGGGGCGCTGCAATACCGCTATCACTCGGAGTCCCTCGGCAAGACGAGGAAGATCAACGGCGCGAGGCTCGGCTACGCCGTCAACCGCTCGACCGGGCGGATTATGAGGTTCACGGCAAGGGGAATCGACCTTGCCATACGGGCCGCGTGGGAGCTGGCTCGCGAGGGTGTGGATGACGAAAGAGGCCGGGACTGACTTTCATATCTGAGGTCCGTGCAACAGCCGGTAAGCCTGTTGCACGGTTCTGCGGGAGCGACTTTGGAGCGGTTCGCACATCCCGGCTTCGGCCGGGCAAGATATTCCGTTGCACGGAATACATATCTTGCATGCCCCGAGAAGCGTAGGCCGAATCGACCGGAGTGCAACGGGACAGGTGAGCGGAGGCGCAGTGATGGCGACCCAGGGGAGCCATCGAACGGAGCCGGAGCGAGAGCCGGCGGGGCGATCGCGAGTTGAAGCCGAGTGATTGTCCCGCCGTTCACGGCCCGCCGGCGGCGGCCCGGGGTTCCAAGGGGACGAGTCCCCTTGGCGCGAAGGGGTCCGGGGATGGCGCGAGACATCCCCGTGAAACGCCGCGACGGGCACGCCCCTGTTAGCGTCAATCTAATTTTCACCAGTTTCACTAATCAAACGCGCCGTTCGCGCAAAGGCGGCTTCACCGCTTGCGCTAACGTATTTTCACCGATTCCGGTCACGCCTTGACGGGTCCGTCCCTCGGCAGGTCCTTCAGCCTGTAGGACCTGCCGGCTATCTTGACCAGGTGGCAGTGGTGGCAGTGGTGGCACACCCTGTCCGCGATCGCGCTCGCCGCCACGTCGTCCCCGAACACCCTGCCCCAGCCGCCGATCCCCACGTCGGCGGTGATGATCGTCGAGCGCTGCTCGTAGCGCGTCAATATCAGCTGGAACAACAGGTCCGCGCCCACGCTGCCGACGTCGAGGTAGCCGAGCTCGTCGATGATCAGCAGCCTCGAGTGGGCGTAGTACTTGAGCCTCTTCTTGAGGATGCCGCGCGACGAGGCGTCCTCAAGGTCCTCGACGAGCCGGGCGCAGTCCACGAACCTGACCTCGCGCCCCGCCCTGACTGCCTCGATGCCCAGCGCGACGGCGAGATGCGTCTTGCCCACGCCGGGGCTTCCCACGAACAGGACGTTCTCGGCCCGCTCCACGAACCTGAGGGTCGCGAGCTCCTCGATCTCGGCGCGAGGGACCGACGGCTGGAAGTCCCAGTCGAAGTCCGCCAGCCCCTTGACGTAGGGGAACCCCGACGACCGAATGCGCTGGTTGGTGATCCTGACCTCCCGGGCGGCGACCTCGACGCGCGTCATCTCCTCGAAGGCGGAGGCGAAGCCCCGCTCGCCCGCGGCGACCATCCTCACGTAGTCGGGCAGGGACGCCGCCATCTCGTGCAGCCCGAGCGCGGAGAGGTCGACCTCGCCAGGTCCATCGCGCGCCACAGCCGCGGCCTTGGCGACCTGTCGTAGCATTCGCTGCCCTCCCGCAGACGGGGCACCGCAGCCCGAAACTCGTCCACGGCCTGACGCCGACGATTATCCTGCCGCCGTCGATGCTGGCGTACTCGATCACGGTGTGGACCAGCGCGAGCGCGCGGCTTAGTATCCTGTTCATGCGTCAGGGCCTTTCCGGTAGGTTGATGTAGCAAGCGAAATCCTACCCTGCCCGGCGCGGAAACGGCCCCCTCTCGGGGCCGTTTCCCTTATATGCGGAACTTTTTTGCATCCACCTGCGGAAAAATTGATGTCTCGCCCACAGAAACTACCGAAGAGCCTAAAATCGGCTCATATTCAAACAGACACAAGGAGGGATTAATTATGGAATGGAGCTTTGACGAAATAAGGGGATTTATCCCGAAATCGATTTCTCTCCCATACTCAAGAGAGGAAAAGAACGGGTACCGCTCTGTTCTAACCGGACGCGATGAGCTGAACTATATCATGTTGAACGGAAGCGGGAGCTACATCGTCTCTCTGTGCGATGGTAAAAACACCGTCGAAACAATCCTTAATCGGATGTGCGACAAGTTTCCAGACGCCAATCCGGACATGCTCAAATCTGACTTAGCCTCGGCAATGAGAGGTTTCAGCGTATCGAGACTAATAGGATGGGTCAAAACTCCGACCGAAAATGGCACACCCATTGCCGATGAGATTTGCGTGGACAATGGGACCCATATACGGCTTGCCCAAGAAAACGATATTCGCCTGATTTGCTCCCTGGCAAGCCAGGCGAGCTCATCAGAACCAGAAAGTCCCACAATTGTCTACGGTTGGCCTCTTTCCGTCGAGCAGTATGAACGACCGCTAGAGGTGCGAAACGGATTGTTCAATCTGAGCAAGGAATTTTTCATTGTATATGAGTCAGGGAGACCAACCGGTCTACTCGGCCTCGCCCCCTCCAGCAATCCCTTACTCAGATACGCAGACATCTGTCTTCTTTTGTGCCCCGCAAGCATCGCCGTTCAATGTATTGCCGCTGCGGCCAGCTTCTATCGTCAAGAATTTTGCGATGTTCCCAATTTTTTCCACCTGAACCTAACCAGCAAGGAAATTGCATCAAACGAAGGAATTCGAAATCTTATCAATGAGCCAGAATTCACTTGCGCTGGCACTTTTCCAGGTGAGTGCAGCGACGGCGACTGCATGAATGTATACTGTTTTTCAGAAGTCTGTTAAGAGGAACCATGGGACGAGTTTCGGAAAACAAGTACACCAACGTTCTCAGAGCGCCACATCACGTCGCCCTTGACATAACAAACAAGTGCAACTTGAGATGTCTGCACTGCTATAACAGCAGCGGCGAGAATGAGGTCATGCACGACGAGTTGACCTCAGATGAACTTTTTGTTTTCGCAAAGGAAATGGCAGACATGTCGCTTTACAGCATGTGTTTCTGTGGAGGAGAAACCTTGTTGCGCAGTAAAGATATCTTGCGCTGCCTTCCCATATTGCGAGATGGGAATGTTGCAGCGAGCCTGGTAACCAACGGGCTTCTCCTCACGGAATCCCTTCTCCGAGATTTAGAAGATTCCGGACTCAAAAGCATCCAATTTAGCCTAGACGGCATTGGGTCAGCTCACGATAGGCTGAGGGGACATGAGGGAGCCTTCGAAATCGTCGAAGAAGCAGTTGCCACCGTACTCAACCATTCCGATTTGCACCTTGCTATCGCATTTACGCCCACGTCGTTCAACACCGAACAGTTTCCCGATGTCATCTCACTATTAGATGAGATTTTCACCAAATCTAACAGGCCGAAGAGGACGCCGGGTGACTTTATCGAACTACGTGTCCAACCCCTCATGGTTTTGGGCCGTGCGCGAAAGAACACATTTATTAGACCGGACTATTCCCAATACCGTACGTTGATTCACGCCATTCAAGAGGACGACTTCCTTCGGAAGCACCCGAATGTCCGACCGCAATGGGGCGACCCCGTCGACCATCTAATTCGCTTCTCTGATAACCGATATCTATTAGATCAGGTTTCAGTGCACGCAAACGGCGACATCGTCGTTTCTCCGTATATCCCGTTAGTGGTTGGCAACATCAGAAACCACCCTCTTGAGGATTACTGGAACAACGGACTTAGCTCAATTTGGTCCACAAAACTGGTTCAAGACCTCTGTAACCACATGTGGACCATTGACGACATGGAGCGTATGTCCGACACAATTTGCGATATAGATATGGGAGGTGATCTACACGTTGACCTGATTGATGATACCGCGGATGAACTGTTGAACTCATCGTTGAAGGAGATGTTGGGTTAAATGTACGAGAAGCCCGTAGTAGACAACATGAATCCGACCAGAGCATCGACTCTTGGAACGGAAACTTGGTTCGACATGTATTACATCGTGTGGGGAGCAAATGTGGCGGTCGGAGTCACCGCAGTTGGAGCCTATGAACTGGTCCTCATCACTTTTGCCGCAGCACTTCCCCTCAGCGAGCAAGGTGGCCAAGACGAGCAATGAGTCCTGAAGCGCTAAGATCATCCATTGGCGGCATGGTAGGAGGAATCTGCTTTCTCGTTGTCGGGGTGTTAATGGTAAAGACCGGCAATCCCGGCCTGATTCACAGTTACCATATCGCTCATATTCCAAGCGAGAAGATTCCTCTTGTTGCCAGATTGGTCGGACTCGGAATAGCGTTGACGGGAGCCGGTCTCGTTCTCGCGGGCATCATTGCCTTTGCGTCCCAAATCCCATTATCGGCATCGGCGGCTTTCATTCTGCCGCTCATCATAATCTTTGCCGGTCTTGGCGTCTCCTTGCTAACGATCGTAGTGTTCACATTTCGACCATGGTCATAATGGATTTCCTATTGCATGAAACTTCAGGCGCATGCCCAACAAACAATGAAAAAATTTACAGCTTTAGTCGGACGGCTGTTTTATTTTTCAGCCGTCCGACTGCCGTGCGCGGCCTATTGATCGAACATAAAATTCCCGTTTCTATGAGGATCCAGCTCGCAAAGACTCTCTATGGAAGCGCTCGTGCCGATTAGTCGCCGCTTCGTTTCCACCGAACCGCGGTGTAAGGTGTCATCAGTTGGTATTTCATACCTGATAGATTGGGGCCATTCTTGATTCGGTACGTCTTATCGAAGTTTAGTAAAACAAAGGGTGCTTTCACGTTCATTGCCATCACGACGATTGGAATCGCCCTTTCCTATGCCGCACCATATGTGAACGGAAAGTTCTTAGATTTCCTTCTTGCCAATCGCAGCGAGAAGGATGCTGTGCTTTTTGCGCTCTTCGTAGCTTCAATAGGGGTCTTTTCTGCCTTATTTTCATATTTTGCAGGAACGTTATCTATCCGTATATCCACAAAGCTTTCTTTTGACCTACTCAGGGAAACCGTCTTGCGCTTTGAGCGAGTTAATTTTCTGACGAACCGAACAACCGACTCAGCCTATACGACGCAAAGGATTTTCACTGACTCAGGTGTTGTTTCTTCTTTCGTTCTAACAAACTTTATCAGCGCTCCCCTGTCTGTTGTCGCCATTCCTTTCGTGTTGCTCGTCATATGGTCGGTTGATCCACTCCTCGCACTATTCTCCATCCTCCTTCTTGTGGCATATCTCTTCGTTATTACCGGATTGCGAAAGCTTCTATATAAAGTCATGTACGAGAAGAAGGAGGCAGATAGCGCTTTCTATGCCGTAATAGCATCGCAGTTGAATCAGATTCTCAACATTCAGTTAACGTCTTCATACAATAAAAGCGAGCTAGCACTTGACACCGGATTTGAAAAGTATTTTCCAAAGGTCTTGCACTCGGGAAAGCTCTCATTCTCACTAACATCGATTGACAGCCTTTTTGCTGCCGTGTTTCAAGCGATAATACTCATCGTATCCGGAGTGCGAATCATCAATGGAACCATGACGATAGGCGAATACACCATCGTCGGTGCATATTTTGCCGTCCAATTTAAAACCTTGAAAAACACGATGAACCTGTTCAAGTCCTATCAGGATGCCAAGGCTTCGTGGGACAGGATGAGCGCCATGGGAAAGGTAGGACCGGAACCAGAGCAAGATCAGACAGGTTTAGTCAAGATTGACACAATAAATCGCATTTCTGTTTCCAAGTTGGATTTTACGGTACCCCTTCCAGACGGATCTCCCCGAAAGGTTCTTGACGGATTTTCCTTCGATTTCTCCGGCCCTGGAACATACTGCATAACCGGAGAAAATGGAAGAGGAAAAACGTCGCTCCTTTACCTGCTCCTTGGGCTGTATCCATCGGCAGGCAAAGTAACATACAACGACATGCCGATTGAAAAATGCAATTTGGATTACATACGTTCAGACACGATATCGTGCTGCCCCCAACCGTGCTTCGCTCCAGATGAGACGGTTCGGGACCTGTTGGATTATTTCAACACCCCATTTTTTACAAAGCACCAGCATATGAATGAGCTACCGTCGTTGACAACCAGCATAGAGGGCTTGCTTGAGAAACGTTGTCCTGAACTTTCGGGTGGTGAGCTGCGCCGTGTATACTTGTGGTCGGCAATTTCCCGTAATCCATCAGTCTTGGTGCTCGATGAGCCTACAACTGGATTGGATGAAACAAGCCGAGCCGAACTCGCTTCGTATGTCAGAAACAACAAATTGAAACAGCTCATTATCATTGTTTCACATGATAATGAGCTGGCAAATGCAGCGGAAACGATCGTCAGTCTAGATAACGCGTCACACCGTTGCGCAAATCGATAGGACCGCATCGAGTCGCAGCAATTGCAGAAGGCTAAGCTATAATGATTGCCCTATACCCATGCGTATCTCAAGGCCTTCGATGATGATCCTTGATACCGTGGTGTTGTGTTCCGCCGCGTAGGTGCTCATCTCTTGCTTCTGCTCTTCCGTAACCCAAAAGGTGATGCACTCCCCTTTCTTGCGACTTGTCGAATCCCCTTTGTTTCGTGTGTCTTGATTACCCATGAGGGTCATGCTCGCCTCTCCAACGGGCATGACGCGGCGAGTTGGCTTGGTGACGCATAATTTCTTTCGCAAATTGACAACCGCATAGCGGAACACGGCCC
>CABUEK010000015.1:0-53722 GCA_902490565.1 uncultured Collinsella sp.
CGGGTGCCCTACCGGGAGTAGCCCCGACGGTTGACAAAACTATAGGAACACCCAACGATTGCATAGCATGAAAGTGGATAATCTCCCGGTTTGAGTCTGCATTCAAGCTCAAAGTGGGAGATTATCCACTCTCATTTTGTTTGTTGATTTCGATGCCTACATTTGTAGAAACATTTCGTGGAGGCGGGTGTCTTCGTCGAGTTCGGGGTGGAAGGTTACGCCGAGCTGGTTGCCCTGGCGCGCGGCGACGATACGGCCGTCGACTTTCGCTAAGGCCTTTGCGTCGCCGTGGACCTCGACGATGCGGGGCGCGCGGATAAACGTCAGCGGCACTTCACCGTCGATGCCAGCTACCTGCCCCTTGGTTCGAAAACTGCCGAGCTGCCTGCCGTAGGCATTGCGCTCAACGAGCACATCCATGGTTGCCAGGCGCGGCGTGCCCTTATCGTCATGGGCGGCAAGGTCGTGAGCCAGCAGAATCAGGCCGGCGCAGGTGCCCAGGACGGGCATGCCTTCAACAATGCGGGTGCGAAGCTCCTCGAGCATGCCCAACTCATCTAGCAGCTTCCCTTGAACGGTAGACTCGCCGCCGGGAAGTACCAGACGGTCAAAGTCCTGCTTTAAATCAGCCGCCTGCCTCAGCTCAATACAGCGCGCGCCCAGCTCGGATAGTCTTGCCTCGTGCTCGGCAAATGCGCCTTGGACCGCCAGCACGGCGACCGTTTGGTCTGCATAATCGCTCATGTGCGATCCTTTCTGCTGGACTAGCGCCCGCGCTCTTCCATGATAATCTCGATCTCGTCGGCGTTGATGCCCACCATGGCCTCGCCCAGGTCCTCTGAAAGCTCGGCAATGAGCTTGGCATCGGTGAAGTTTGCCACGGCCTTGACGATGGCGGCTGCGCGCTTGGCGGGGTCGCCGCTCTTAAAGATGCCCGAGCCGACAAACACGCCTTCGGCGCCCAGCTGCATCATCAGCGCGGCGTCGGCGGGGGTCGCTACGCCGCCGGCGGCAAAGTTCACGACGGGAAGCTTACCCGTGGCATGGACCTCGCGCACCAGCTCGACCGGAACCTGCAGTTGCTTGGCTGCCTCAAAGAGCTCGTCGTTGCGCAGGGCAACAACGTCACGGATCTGCTTTTGGATCTTGCGCATGTGACGCACGGCCTGAACGACGTCGCCCGTACCCGGCTCACCCTTGGTGCGAATCATCGTGGCGCCTTCGGCAACACGGCGCAGCGCCTCGCCCAGATCACGGGCGCCGCAGACAAACGGCACGTCAAACTGGGTCTTGTCGATGTGATAGACGTCATCGGCAGGGGAGAGAACCTCGGACTCATCGATGTAGTCGATCTCGATGGCCTGCAGGACCTGCGCCTCGACGATGTGACCGATGCGGCACTTGGCCATGACGGGGATGGAGACGGCCTCCTGGATGCCCTTGATCATCCTGGGGTCGCTCATGCGCGAGACGCCGCCTGCGGCACGGATGTCGGCCGGGATGCGCTCGAGGGCCATGACGGCGCAGGCGCCTGCCTCCTCGGCGATGCGTGCCTGCTCGGGCGTGGTAACGTCCATGATGACGCCGCCCTTGAGCATCTGCGCGAGCTCGCGATTGAGTTTGACGCGGTCGGCCTTGCTGTTCTGTTCTGCCATGGTTGCTCCCTTGGTTGGCATGTGCATTGCTTGACGGAACATCCTATCGGGGAGCTGGGTATGACAAAATACTCAGTTTTCGAGATAATTACAAGGTCAGACTAATACCAGATTGAATGACTTAATAAGGTCAGGTGATAGGCTCATGCTTGACTACAATTTGGAAAAACGCGGCGAAGCATCGCTCTATGAGTATGTTTACCAGCAAATTCGAGATGATATCGTAGCTGGACGCATTGTGGCGGGGGAGCATTTGCCGTCTAAGCGCGCCTTTGCCAGTCATCTGGGAATCAGTGTTATTACCATCGAGAATGCATATAGCCAGTTACTCGCTGAGGGCTATATTTGCTCAATACCACGTCGTGGCTACTACGCTTGCGAGCTTCCGGATGCACCGGTTTTGGCTTCGGCTGCGGAGGGCATCGACCGAGATGCCGTCTCTGTGGGCCCCAGCGTGCATGATGTCAACGGACAGGTCGAGCGATTCGATGCGCTTTCTCCTTCTGCTTTGGAGGCGGCGCGGCTTTGGCAAAGCGCGCTACGGGCGACGCTGGCATCCGAAGACGAGCGCGAAATCTTTTCGCCCGCACCGGCGCAGGGCACTGCTCGGCTGCGACGCGCAATTGCTCACCATCTGCACGGGACAAGGGGTATGAATGTCGACCCCAACAACATCGTTATCGGTGCGGGCGCCCAGCTGCTCGATACCATGTTGGTTCAGTTGCTTGGCGCGGACAAGGTGTATGCGGTTGAGAATCCGGGCTATTTGCGTCTGACGCGTATCTATCAGGCTATGGGCTGCCAAGTTCGACATATCCCGTTGGATGATGAGGGCGTGGACTTGAGCACTCTGCAGAAAAGCGGGACCGATGTCCTTCACCTGATGCCGTCCCATCAGTATCCGACCGGCCTTGTGACGAGCATTGCGCGTCGCTATGCGCTTCTGAGCTGGGCCGCCGAGCGACCAGGTCGGTATCTCATCGAAGATGACTTTGATTGTGAGTTTCGCCTTGCTGGCAAGCCGATTCCTGCGCTCGCATCGATCGATGCCGCCCAGTCGGTTATTTACACCAACACGTTTTCGAAGAGCCTGTCATCGGCGTTGCGTCTAGCGTACATGGTGTTGCCCGATGAGCTAATGGAGCGGTTTAGGCGCAACCTTGGTTTTTACGCCTCGTCGGTTAGCTCTGTTGACCAGGTCGCTTTGGCTCGTTTGCTGGAATCGGGTGATTACGAGCGACATGTGAACCGCGTGCGCGTGCGCGCTCGCGAGGCGCGCGATGGCCTGGCGGCGCTTGTGCGGAAGGCGTTTCCGGCAGGGGAAGTCTCGATCGAGCATGCAGACGCGGGCCTTTACTGTATCGTGGTTGCGGAGCGTGGAACGGGCGGAAGCACTTTTGCACGGGCCCTCACGCGCTCGAGCATCCCTTTTATCGATATTGGTGACTGTTTTTGGTGTGCCGATGGCGCATCTGTCCCTGAAAACTCAACTCAAATTCTTGTTCAGTATGACGATCTGAGTCCAAAAGTGCTAACTAGCTTGGAATTGCAGCTAATGGGGGGGGCACTCTGCAACCTAAGTGAGTAGACTTTTAGCACTTTGGCGACCAGGCAGTTTTGTAACAAGCTATCTACCTGCGGTTTTGAAAAGCAGGATGACCGGCCTGCTCGGGATGTTCAAAAAAGTCTACTCACTTGCCGCGCAAAGCTCCTGCATGAGAAAAAAATGGGGTTTTCAACAGGGCTTCGTCCAGCTCTCGGCAAGCTTTTGGCCAGTTGGGGAGTGCTGTTGAAAACTTGGCAGTCCGTTCGGCGCCATTTTTGGTGCGTTCGCGCCAATACGTGACTGACTGGGTTGAAATTCGTGTTTTCCTGTGCCTATGAAGGATCTACTTTGTGACATATCGGCTTTTAGGTACTGGCGTTTGCCTCCTCAAGTCCGCGCTTTGTGTCCGCCGCTTCCACGGCCGGAAGAAGACCGGCAGCGATATGACCTTGCCCGTAACCCGACGGCTGCGGTTGTGCTCGGCTTTCCGTTGTATACATTGGTCCGGACGAGAAACAAGCGGACTTGTCCTGCCAGTATCAGGCAGCGGCTGTTTCTTGGTGAGCTCCCCAGGGAATCCGTGCTGGAAACGGAGCATGGGTTTTTGGTTACATCTCCTCTACTGACGACATTCATCATGTCGCGGCATCTGACGGATCTTCAGCTTCTTTTGGTATTGGCGGAGATGTGTGGCTTGTTTGCGGTGTGTGCCCTGCCGGCGGCACTTGAGGCGGATCTTTCGCGTGCAATTGATTCGGGCGCGATTTCGACAACGTTCGGTTGGGTGCGCTGCCCGTCCGAGGACGGCATCGCCTCAAATTTATGGCGTCGAGACGCTTTGGTTTTGGGCGGAGACCTTGACCGTTTTTGTTCAGATGTTTGCGGGATGCGTTACGGCAATAGATTTATGGCGGTATCGCAACTCGTTCCATTGGGTGCCGCGTCGCCTTTTGAGGTCGAGGCGTTTTTGTTGCTTGGACTGCCGCGAGCCCTGGGAGGCGAAGGGTTTTGCGGCATAGAGCTCAATGTCGAAGTGACGTTAAGCACAAGTGCTCGAGCGATTGTGGGAAAGTCCCGTGTATATATCGACCTACTTCTTTCTTCGCCGGACGGTAGGCGACAGGTGGCCATTGAATGTCAGGGAAAGGCCTCGCACGGACGCGCAGGGGATGGCTTGCGTGACGCTGACCGCATGACGGCCCTTCAGGCCATGGGCTACGATGTGCTTCTCCTTACACACAGACAGATATCGGATGAGGATAGATTCCGCGCGATCGTTAAGGCCATATGCAGGATGCTCGATGCTGAATATCGTGATAAAAGCTCAGATGAGCAAAGGGCTGAGACATTACTCAGGTCTGAACTATTCGTTGACTGGACAAAATTGGGAGTAATCGACGGAAAGATGCCCGCTAGACACAAAATGGCTCGATCGTGGACGGCTGCGAATCTAAGTGAGTAGACTTTTGGCACTTTGGCGACTAGGTCGTTTTGCAACAAGGCATTTACCTGCGGCTTTATAAAGTGATATGGATGGTCTGCTCGGCAAGTTCCAAAAAGTCTACTCACTTAGTTTTTGACGAGAAGCCGATGCCGAAGGCGGTCCTATTTCAGGTAGTTAACAAGTTTGTGAGGCACGAAAAAGGCCCGAACCATGCGGTCCGGGCCTCATCGAGCTAGAGGTTATGTCTCAGGTTGCTGGCTTAGCCGAAGTAGCGCTTGAGCAGGCCGGCGAAAGCCTTGCCGTGGCGAGCCTCGTCGCGAGCCATCTCGTGCACGGTGTCGTGGATGGCATCGAGGCCAGCGGCCTTGGCGCGCTTAGCAAGATCGGTCTTGCCGGCGGTGGCGCCGTTCTCGGCCTCAACGCGCATCTCGAGGTTCTTCTTGGTGGAGTCGGTCACGACCTCGCCCAGGAGCTCAGCGAACTTAGCAGCGTGCTCGGCCTCCTCGTGGGCAGCCTTCTCCCAGTACAGGCCGATCTCGGGATAGCCCTCGCGATGAGCGACGCGCGCCATGGCCAGGTACATACCGACCTCGGAGCACTCGCCCTCAAAGTTGGCGCGCAGGTCGGCAACGATGTCCTCGGAGACGCCCTCCATCTTGGCGACGCCCACGACGTGCTCGGCAGCCCACTCGAGCTGACCCTCCTCCTGCTTCAGGAAGCGAGAACCGGGAACGCCGCACTGGGGGCACTTGAAGTCCTCGGGCAGCTGGTCGCCGTCGAACTCTTCCACATAACCGCAAACGGGGCAAACAAACTTCATGATTCGATCCTTTCGATCTATGGCGATTGTGCGCTCGTCCGGTCCCGTAAGGGCCCTCTCCGGACGTGCGTCTTGACGAGTTCTATTATCCATAAATGCAACCAAATGTGAAGCCTATTAGGAATGATTTTTAATAAAACAATTTTGAGATATGAAGATGTTGATTGATTAACGATTGGCAGGCCGTCTTTGACCGCCGCTGAGTACAATCGGGCGAGCAAATGTTGACCTATCAACAAATGAAGGAGTTTCCTTTATGCATCTAGCCCGTCGTGCCTGGTGCCGAACATATCAGACGGTTTTTCGCATTGCATTGCCGATCCTGCCCTATACCGAGCCGCGCATTTTAGAGCATGCCGAGGATGTGCCCGCGGTGCTTCAAAAGCGCTCGATCCAGAAGGTCCTTATCGTGACGGATCCCGGCATTGCCCGTCTGGGGCTCACGGCACCGCTCGAGACGGCGCTCGCATGCAGGGGGATTGGCGTTACGGTCTATGCCGAAACGCGTGCAAACCCCACGGTTTCAAACGTGGAAGAAGCGGCGTCCCTGTATCGAGAGAGCGCCTGCCAGGCCATTATCGGCTTTGGCGGTGGCTCGGCCATGGACTGTGCCAAGGGCGTGGGCGCACGCATTGCGCAGCCAAACAAGCCCATCAACAAGATGCGCGGCCTACTGCGGATTCATCGTCTCCTGCCGCTGCGTATTGCGGTTCCCACTACCGCCGGTACGGGAAGCGAAGTCACGCTCGCGGCGGTTATCACCGATGACGAGACGCACTACAAATACCCCATTAACGACTTTGTGCTCATCCCGCGTTTTGCAGTCCACGACCCCGAGTTTACGTGCGGCTTGCCCGCTTCCATTACGGGGCAGACGGGCATGGACGCCCTGACGCATGCCGTTGAGGCCTTTATCGGGCGAAGCACCACGCCCTATACGCGCAAGATGGCGCGACAGGCGGTGCAGCTTATCCACGACAATTTGCTCGAGGCCTATGAGCATGGTGACGACATGCGCGCTCGTCGCAATATGCTTTCGGCGGCGTATAAGGCGGGCGTTGCGTTTACCCGCTCCTATGTCGGATATGTGCATGCCATCGCGCACAGTCTGGGCGGCCGATACGGAATTCCGCACGGTTTGGCCAACGCGATCATCCTGCCGCACATGCTTCGCGCTTATGGTGACGCCGCCGCCCCCAAGCTTGCCGATCTTGCTCGCATGGCGGGCATTGCGCCGGCTACCGCGCAGGATAGTCTTGCGGCCGAGGCCTTTTTCGATTGGGTCGACCGCATGAACGAGATCCTGGGAATCCCCAAATATGTCTCGGGCATTCGCCGCTCCGACATTCCCGAGATGGCGGCGCATGCCGATGCCGAGGCCAATCCGCTGTACCCCGTTCCGCTTTTGATGGACCGCTTGGAGCTCGAGCGTATGTACGAGGTCGTCGCGGGTGGTATGTTTGAGGACGAGAACTAGGAGGGTGCCATGAACACCGAGGAAATTGCGCGCATCGTCGGCGATCAGCGCACTTACTTTAAAACGCACGCTACGTTTGATGTTGATGCCCGACGTCGCGCGCTCGTGAGTTTACGCGATGCGGTACGGGCGCACGAGGCCGATATTGCCCATGCACTCAAGACCGATTTGGGAAAGTCGCATGACGAGGCATATATGTGCGAGATCGGCACGTCGCTTTCCGAGATTCGTCATCAGATCGCTCACGTGGCTCGATGGAGTCGTCCGCGCCTGCGTCCGTGTGACCTTGCCGACGCCGTGAGCGCGTGCAAAACGCAAGCCGTGCCCTATGGCGTCACGCTCATCATGGCTCCGTGGAACTACCCGTTTTTGCTAACACTCGAGCCGCTCGCCGGCGCCCTTGCCGCGGGCAATACCGTGGTCATCAAGCCGAGTGCCTATGCTCCGGCATCGAGCGCGGTGCTCAAGCAAATCTGTGAAGAGGCATTTGATCCGCGCCTGGTGACGGTTGTCGAGGGCGGGCGCGCCGAGAACGAAGCGTTGCTCGATGAGTGCTGGGACAAGATCTTCTTTACCGGTAGCGTTCCGGTCGGCAAGCTCGTCATGGAGCGCGCGAGTAAAAACCTCACGCCCGTGACGCTTGAGCTGGGCGGCAAGAGCCCCTGCATCGTGGATGCGACGGCAAACATGAAGGTTGCGGCGCGGCGTATCGCCTTTGGTAAATGGCTCAACGTGGGGCAGACCTGCGTGGCGCCCGACTACCTGCTGGTCGATGCGCGCGTGCACGACGAGCTGCTGGACCTCATCAGGGAAGAGGCCCGCCGTATGTTTGGCGAGCATCCGCTCGATAACGAGGACTACGGGCATATCGTCAACGCCAAGCATTTTGCGCGTGTGCGCGGGCTGATCGATCCCGATAAGGTCGTGCTGGGAGGCACGGCGCGCGAGTCGTCGCTCAAGATTGAGCCGACGATCCTAGACGGCGTGACCCCCGATGACGCCGTGATGCAGGAGGAGATCTTCGGTCCCATCTTGCCGGTGCTGACGTTTGAGAGCCTAGACGAGGCCGAGACGTTTATTACGGATCGTCCGACGCCGCTGGCCCTGTATATCTTTAGCCAGGACCGTTCGGTTCAGCAACGCTTTGTGCGCTACGTGCCCTTTGGCGGCGGCTGTGTCAACGACACGATCATGCACTTGGCTACGAGCCATATGGGCTTTGGCGGCATGGGCGCGAGCGGTATGGGGCAGTACCATGGACGCGAGAGCTTCGATACGTTTAGCCACAAGAAGAGCATCGTGAACAAGGCAACTTGGCTGGACGTGCCGTTTCGGTATGCGCCCTACGCAAGCTGGAAGCACAAGTTCGTGCGCATGTTTGTGCATTAGAAAAGGGCGCAGGTAATACGAACAAGTGTTCCTATTACCTGCATTTTGCGTTAGACTACTGTTATGGAGCACGGATGGGCCAACTCCCTTTAGAAGGGATTTGGTATGAACGTAAGCGATGTTATTTCGTTATTGGCGTTGTTGATTGCGGCTATCGAACTCGGTCTGTTTATCGGCCGAATGAAATAGCCGCCCCCGCGTAAGCGAAGACGGCCACTTCTCACGATGAAAACGTGTATCGGAGTTGGCAAGACCCGCGGCAACGGGTGCCATCCGTGTTCCTATCTTATCTGCAAGCGTTCTGTCGCGCAAGCGTTGAGGCAAACGATTGAAGGACGCAGACAGGATGTATTTGTGTCCGCGCGGGACCGTAGACTTCTCAATAAGGTTACACACCGGTTTATCCGGCCGTTAGAGGAGCTGCTATGTACGAGCCTTCACGTGTTCTTCTGTCATTTCACATTGCAGGATTTCAGTATGCCGATGGCGCCTTGGTCCTGGGCGATCTTAAAGCGGGCGATAAGCTGACGCTGTGTGCCGAGCGCGATAATCCCCATGACCCCGAGGCAGTTGCGATCTACTATGGCAAGACCAAACTTGGCTACGTTCCGGGAAACGAGGTCGGCCCGCTGTCCTTGATGATGTATTACGGCCACGAGGACGTATTTGAGGCCCGCGTGCAACAGGTTGCCCCCGAGCGCAGCCCGTGGCACCAGGTGCGCGTTGGCCTCTATGTGGTGGATGCCCGCTAGTCGGCAATGGAGGCGGCCATGTTTGACGACGATGACCTGTTCGATTTGACGGATGATCCGTTTGAGTGGGATCTGCTGCTCGACGACGATGATCTGGAACAGGACCGTAAGAAACGGCGGGACAAGAAAACTTAGGGTGACGCTTCGAAAAAGCAAGACAAGCGCCGCCGCGGACTGTTCGGCGGGCTCTTTGGATAACCGCCGCATCGCTGCGTCTGTATACTTAGCACGAGTTGAACACGTTGCGAAATGAGGACACAGACGATGATGTGGTTTACCGCCGACTTGCACCTGGGCGATACGAATATCTTGCACGACATGGACCGGCCGTTTGGCTCGGTCGAGGAGATGAACCGCAAGGTCATCGATGCCATCAATGAGTGCGTGGCTGCGGACGACCGCCTCTATATTCTGGGTGACTTTACCTATCGTTTGCCCCTGGCGGAGGCGGTGCGCCTGCGCGAGCGTATCGAATGCCAGAACGTGACGCTCATCCGCGGTAACCATGACGGCGACTGGGAAGATTCCGACGTACCGCGGATTTGGGAAGACGTGCGCGATTACCTGGAGATTGCTCCCGGCTATGCCAAGGGCCATCGTCTGGTTATGAGCCACTACCCCATGCTCAGCTGGAACGGCAAGGCACGTGGCGCCATTATGCTGCATGGGCATATCCACAGCAGAGGTGACCGCGCCAACGCACGCAACCGCGATCGCGAGCGCCCTATCTTTCGCTACGATGTCGGTCTCGATGCCAACGAGTACAAGCCCGTAAGCCGCGATCAGATTCTTAGCTTCTTTGGGTTATAGGGCGCCAGAGCCACCACAAAGGGGACAGGCACCTTTGTGGTGGTTCTGGCGCCGTTGCCATTATGGCGGCGGCGCCTTTTTTGTCCGCGCGGCGCGGTAGAGTGTAGCCGGTTGATATTTGCGTCCATCGAGGAGCTGCTATGAACGAGATCAAGTGCCCGCATTGCGGCGAAGTTTTTAAGGTCGATGCATCCGGCTATGCGGATATCGTCAAGCAGGTGCGCGATGCCGAGTTCTCGCGCGACCTGGATGAGCGTGTGAAGGCAGTCCAGCGTGAGGGTGAGCAGGCGCTGGAGCTTGAGCGCTCGCGTTCGACGGCTGCCTTGCAACAGGCAAAGTCTCAGCGCAATGCCCAGCTTGTCGAGCAGAAGAACACTGCGGATCAGAAACTGGCGCAAGAGGTTGCCAAGCGCGATGCTGAGCTTGCCGAGCTGCGCGCTAAGCTCGAGGGCGCTGCCGCAGAGCGCGAGAGTGCAAGCCAGCGCGCGGCGGTTGAGGCACGAGCCAATGCTCAAAAAGAGAATGCCGAACTCCAGCGTGAGATTGATAGCCTGCGTGCGCAGCTTGGGCGCAAAGATGACGAAGCAAAGCTTGCCGAGTCGGCGGCGCGCAACGCTGCTCAAAACGATTTAGCTGCACGCGACGCTCAGATTGCCGAGCTGCAGGCCAGGCTTGCCGCGGCGGACAAGGCCCAGGAGATGGCGCTTGCCGCTGCCGCGGCAGAGTCGCAGCGTGAGCTCGATGCCGCTCGCAGCGAGGCCGAGCGCGCGCTTGCTGACTATCGCGCGAAGGTGCAAGAGAAGTTTTCCGCCGCAAAGGCTCAGTCCGAGCAAGAGGCCGAGGGCCTGCGTGCCCAGCTGCGCGAGCAGGAACTGATGGCAAAAATGAACCTGTCAGAGGCGGTCGCCGCGGCGGAGCGAGAGCGCGATGAGGCGCGTGCCAAACTGACGAGCGAGCTGGCGGTGCGCGATTCTCGCGAGGAACAGGTCAAGGCGGCACACGAGCTCGAGCTTGCGCAGGCCAAGCGCGCGAGCGATGACCTGATTCGCTACAAGGACGAAGAGATTGAGCGCCTTAAGGACATGAAGGTCCGCCTGTCCACCAAGATGGTGGGCGAGTCGCTCGAGCAGCACTGCGAGACCGAGTTCAACCGTCTGCGCATGACGGCGTTTCCTAACGCGTACTTCGAGAAGGATAACGATGCGTCCGAGGGCACCAAGGGCGACTTTATCTTCCGCGAGTGCGACGCAAGCGGTAACGAGGTCATTTCGATTATGTTCGAGATGAAAAACGAGAACGACGAGACCGCGACCAAGCACAAAAACGAGGACTTCTTTAAGAAACTCGATCACGATCGTCGCCAGAAAGGCTGTGAGTACGCGGTGCTCTGCACACTGCTCGAGCCCGAAAGCGAGCTCTATAACGCAGGGATAGTCGACGTGAGTTACCGCTATGAGAAGATGTACGTGATCCGCCCGCAGTTCTTCATTCCCATGATCACGCTGCTGCGCAACGCCGCCATGGGTTCGCTGCGCTATAAGCAGGAGCTGGCGGAGTACAAGCAGCAGAATATCGACGTCACGAACTTCGAAGCCAAGATGGAAAAGTTCAAGAATGATTTCGGCCGCAACTACGAGATCGCGAGCCGCAAGTTCCAAACGGCGATCGATGAGATCGATAAGACGATTAGCCACCTGCAGAAAACCAAGGAGGCGTTGCTGTCCTCCGAGAACAATCTGCGCCTAGCCAACAAGAAGGCGGACGATCTTACCATTCGCAAGCTCACGTGGGGCAACAAGACCATGAAGGCCGCGTTTGACGAGGCGCGCGGGGCTGCGACAGAGACAAACGATGAGCCAGCCGAGGCGGATTCGTATGAGGTCGAGGGTGCCGAGTAAGGCATAGCGTATAGCGCAAAAGCGGGGCCGCTGGCTATATTGCCAGCGGCCCCGCTTCGTTTCGTTCCAGTATGTTCGGCTAGTCCTCGAGCAGGTCCTCGATAAAGCCGACGCGGTAGTTTTTGAAGATGACCTCGCCGCCGTCTTGCGTGGCGTCCAGATCGACATCGCCCATGATGCCAAAATCGTGGTCGCCATCCTCGTCGGCAAAGATCTGGTGCACGTGCCATACGTGCGCGGTCTTCTCGTCGGACTCGTCAATGGAAAACATCGCGGCGCTGCGGGCATCTCCGTCGGTGAGGATTTCCTCGTGCTGCTCGTGGTAAGCGTCGAGTGCTTTTTGCCAGCGGATCTCGCTCATGCCCCAGTCGTCGTCGAGCTCGCCCAGGTCGCGAACGTGCTCGCGGGCGGCAAGGGTCACGCGGCGGAAGAGCGCGTTGCGCACCAATAGCGTGCAGCCGCGACGGTCCGCCACGACCTCGTCGATGCCCTGCGGCGGCGCAGCATCGAGGGCTGCCGGGTTGCCGGCGTTCTCCCACTCATCCACCAGGCTCGAGTCCACCGAGCGCACCACAAAGCCCAGCCACGAGATAATGTCGCGCAGGCGCTCGTCGCGCTTCTCGATGGGCACGGTGCGGTCGAGTGAACGGTAGGCCTCTGCCAGGTAACGCAGCAAAATGCCCTCGGAGCGGGCGATGCCGAGCTTTTGGATATAGCCCTTAAAGTCGCTCGCGCTCTCCAGCATGTCGCGCAGGACGCTCTTGGGCGAGAGCTGGTAGTCGTTGGCCCAAGGTACTTCTTGGCAGTACTTGTCGAAGGCGGCATCGAGCAAGTCCTCGAGCGGCTTTTCGTAGGTGACATCCTGGATGCGCTCCAGGCGTTCCTCATATTCGACGCCGTCAGCCTTCATTTCGGCCATCGCGCGGTCGCGCGCGGCGCGCTCCTGCGCGCGCAATACCTGCTTGGGGTCCTCGAGCGTTGCCTCGACCATCGAGATCAGATCCATGGTATAGGTCTCACTCTCGGGGTCGAGCAGCTCCAGCGCGGCAAGCAAAAACGGCGAGAGCGGCTGGTCGAGCGCAAAGTCCTCGGGCAGATCGACCGTCAGTGCATAGTCGATGTCTGGCGCGGCGTCAGTCGGGGCGTCGGGCGCGGGCGGCACCTCGGTGCGAACGACGACGCCGGAATCGATGAGCGTGGCGAAGATCTCGTCGGCACGAACCTCGAGCTTTGCCTTTTCCTCAGGGGTCTGCAGGCTTGTTTCGATGAGGTCGTGTACGCGGGCTCGGGCATCGCCGCCCTGCTCGACCACGCTAATCACCATGGAGTGCGTGATGCGAAGGCGCGGCTTGAGCGTCTCGGGCTGCGTCTCGATCAGGCGCTCAAAGGTCTGCTTGTTCCAGGTGACAAAGCCCTCGGGGGCCTTCTTCTTTTTAATCTTGCGGAGCTTCTTGGGGTCGTCGCCCGCCTTGGCCATGAGTTTGGCGTTCTCGATCTCGTGCTCCGGGGCCTCGGCGATGACCATGCCCTCGGTATCGAAGCCCGAGCGGCCGGCGCGACCGGCAATCTGATGGAACTCGCGGGCGCGCAGGCGACGCATCTTGTAGCCGTCGAACTTGGTGAGCGCGGTGAGCACCACGGTGTGGATGGGTACGTTGATGCCGACGCCGAGCGTATCGGTGCCGCAGATGACGGGCAGCAGGCCCTGCTGCGCCAAACGCTCGACCAGCAGACGATAACGCGGCAGCATACCGGCGTGGTGCACGCCGACGCCGCAGCCAAGCAAACGCTTGAGGATCTTGCCGAAGGCCGTCGAGAAGCTCGTGCCCTTGGCCGCCTCCTTGATGGCCTCGCGCTGCTCCTTGCTGGCAATGCCAAAGTTGGCGAGCGACTGTGCCGTCGCAAGGGCGGCATCCTGGCTAAAGTGCACGATATAGAGCGGGGCCTCTCCGCCGCGCATCGCGAGCTCGACGGTGCCCTCGAGGGAGGTCGTCACGTAGTCGTAGCTCAGCGGCACGGGGCGTGGGGCATCGACGACCAAGTCGCAGGTAGCGCCGGTGTGTTCCTCGAGTGAGGCGGCGATGGCAGTGACATCGCCGAGCGTGGCGCTCATGAGCATGAATTGCGTGTGAGGCAGGGTGAGCAGTGGCACCTGCCAGGCCCAGCCGCGGTCGGGGTCGGCAAAATAGTGGAACTCGTCCATGGCGACGCAGCCCACGTCGGCGCCCTCGCCCTCGCGCAGTGCATCGTTGGCAAGGATTTCTGCCGTGCAGCAGATGACGGGCGCCTTGGTGTTGATATGCGTGTCGCCGGTGATCATGCCGACGTTATCGCGGCCGAGCACCTGCACAAGGTCGAAAAACTTTTCGCTGACCAGAGCCTTGATGGGGGCCGTGTAATAACAGCGCTTGCCCTGTGCCATGCCCATAAAGAGCATGCCTAGCGCGACAAGCGACTTGCCCGATCCGGTCGGTGTTCCCAAAATGACATGGTCACCGGCGGCTAGATCCATGAGGGCCTCTTCCTGGTGGTCCCACAGCTCAATACCGCGGTCGCTTGTCCATTCAAAGAAGCGTTCGAAGGCCTGATCGGGCGTGAGCCATGGTTCGGGCTCGCTACCATCCTCGGGCTCCCACCAGGTGGGGGAGAGCGCGCCGAGCGAGCCGAATTCGGCTTCGGTTCCCGTGCCGCCCGAGAACGAGCTGGCGGCGCCGGCGCCAGAAACGGTGCTGGCGGAAGTATCTGTCGTGGTCTGTGCCATGTGGTTGCTTTCTCTCGCCGTTTGTCCGCCAACTATTATGGCGTAGCAGCGGCGCGGGGTGCCAGCGCGCGAGAAAATGCAGGAAATGGGCGTTCTGCCCAGCCGTTTGGTGCAGTTGCCAGCTAAGTGAGTAGACTTTTTGCAATATCGCGAGCACATGGCTTTTGCGCAAGAGCTCTACCTGCGGTTTTAGTTTTCGTTATGCGGGTTGTGCTTGGCTATTGCAAAAAAGTCTACTCACTTAGGTTTGAGGGTCGTTCGCTGACGCCTATTTTCACTTGTTTGCCGACGCCGCGACCATCAGA
This sequence comes from uncultured Collinsella sp., assembly GCA_902490565.1. Taxonomy (GTDB): domain Bacteria; phylum Actinomycetota; class Coriobacteriia; order Coriobacteriales; family Coriobacteriaceae; genus Collinsella. The sequence goes on from CABUEK010000015.1 coordinate 14,858, forward strand.
AGCCCCTAGGACTCCTGCGGCAGGCGCTTCTTGCTTTTGCGGGCGCGGTTTCTAAAGTTCTCGACGGCCTCTTCCATGCCCAGAGGTACATAGGTGAGCGCATCGAGGTTTTCGGGCAGGTAGCAGGCAAGGCTTTGCTCCTGCGCGCGGCCCGCCGCGAGCTGTTCATCGCTGGGCTGCGCGCCGGGTGTGGCGCAAATGCCATAGACGGCGGCACCCATCTCGCGCGTGCGGCATTCATATTCGGTCTCGGGGTGCTCGGGATGGTCGCGGCGGACGTCGTCGCTTACCCAAAGCGTATCGTAGCCGGCCGCGGCAAACTGTCCCAGGGCGTAATCGCGCAACGGCTTGCTATCGGTGCGCAGCGTGACGGTAGCGCCGGCTGAAAAGAGCGGGCGGTAGAGCATCAGATGGTCGACATGGACGAGTCGTTTTTTAGCGTACTTGGCCTTGGGCTGCGGCGTGGGAAAGTTAATGGTGATGGCATCGAGCTCGCCTGCGGCAAACAGCTGTGGCAGCGATGCGGCGCCTCGGGGCAGGACGAGTGCGTTGGATAGCCCCTGTTCGCAGATTTTCTGCGCGGCATAGGCGATGCAGATGGGCTCCTGGTCCATGCCGATAAAGAGGGTGTCGGGCTCGCGGTGGGCGCGCTCGACCAGATAGGTTCCCTTGCCACAGCCAAGATCCAGGTGAAGGTGTTCGAAGGGCTTGCTGCCAGCTGGCGCGCAAGCCTCGCGCCAATCTCCGGCATAAGCCTCGGGGTTCGTCTCGATCGCATCGGCGTAGCGCTCCAGGCGCTCCTCGAGCACAAAGTTCTTAGGCGTGCGAACGTGGACGGCTCCCATGAGGCTCCTTGGTCATAAATGCGAAACGCATGGCCGCGCGTTCCGTCAATGGGTTGAAAAGGGCGGGCATAGATTGCCCGAAAGATGTGGTGCGGCTCGGCGGCGAGTCGTCGGTGCCTACAGGCGCTTGAGAATCACATAGCGGTTGAGCTCGCCGCTACGACCGTCGGCATGGAAGCGCTCAAGCTCGCGCACGGGGACCTCGCCGCTCTTGTAGAACGTACGGACGCCGCGCACCAGGTCGGTGATCTGCTGATCGTCAAAGTGATGGCAATAGCGGTAGGCGTGGCGGTCGTTTTGCCAGCCGATGAGGTGGTCGCCGGCTTCAAACTGCGCGGAATCGTAACCCTCAAACGGCGGGGTGAGCTCGGCGCGGGCTTCGGCTCGAACGGCCTTGCGCGCCATGCGCTCGTCGTTCATAAACTCCCAAAAGCTGATGGCGATGATGCCGCCCGGGCGCGTCTGCCGCACCAAGGCGTCGAGTACGCGTACGCGGTACTCGCACGACGGCACGTGGTGCATAAAGCCAAAGCAGACCGAGATGTCGGCGAGCGGGGCGTCGAAAAGCACGTCGGGCGTCTCGGCGGGGTTGAGCTTCATGAGGGCGTCGAGCACGTCGAGTTCCTGGAAGTGCAGGTTGGGAATGCGAAGCGCGTGGCCATGTGCATCGATAGCCAGGTCTTGGCACGAGTCGACACCATAGAACTCAAACGGGCAGCTGGCATCTGCCGAGGGGTTTGCGCCGTCGACGCCCTTGGCGGCAAGTGCGCCGCCGGCGGCAAAGTTCTCGAATCGCATATTGCCGCAGGCAAGATCGAAGACGCGGACGGGATGCTCGATCGTGGCGGCGTTGAGCTGCCCGAGCGCGATGTCCATGGTGCGCACCCAGCCGGGCCACGGGGCCTGGCGCGTATCGGAAAAGGAAGCGGAGTGCTCGCGATAGAACGTATTGTTGAGCTGGATGAGCGATGAGGCGAAATCGCGGTTCACGGCGCGGAACTCCCTCCGTTGGCGGTGCGGAATAAACAGTACGACCATACTACCGTTAACGCCGCAACGGGGACAACCGAGCCGTGGGTCATTGCTTTGTTTGGACACATTTCCGCAGCTCATATGTGCCCGCAACCGCCGGTTGTCAAAAATCTCACTAGAATAGGTGGCATGCTTTTGGCGGTGGCGGATAGATTTTTAACTGTGCAAGGCGCCTTAAGAACAAAAACGGTCCGGCGGCACGGCTGGCATCACATAGGAGGAACCATGAATGTAGAAACTGCGCAGCGGCTCGCCGACCTTCGTCGCAGCAAGGGTTTTAGCCAAGAAGGGCTGGCGCGAAAGCTAGGGCTGTCGCGCCAGGCGGTCAGTAAATGGGAGCGTGCGGAGAGCTCGCCCGATACCGAGAACCTGATCTCGCTCGCCAGGCTCTATGGCGTGAGCCTGGACGAGCTGCTCAATCCGAGCGATGAGATTGAGGACGATATCGAGTTTGAGAATGAGGACCGCGCTCGTCAGCGCGAGGCCGAGGCGGCAGAGCGCGCACGCACCCATGAGGCGGCGGCACGAGCTACCGAGGCGGCAACACAGGCGAGTGACGCCGCCGCCAAGGCGGCGCAAGCGGCAAGCTGGAGTGCACAGGCCGCTAATGCCGCTACGGCGCAGGCGACGAGTGGCGGCGCAGTTGGCTCGACTCCGGTGAAGGGCCCGTTCCAGTCGTTCCCGTATTGGGCCGTGTGTTGGCTGCTGTTCTTTTTGCTGATGTTCCTGTTTGGTGCCGGCCCCTTTGCTGCGCTGATCTTCTTTACGATTCCCATCTATCACTGGGTGGCGCGTGCACTCGATGGCGATTGGGCGCGCGGAGATATTCAGGTTGGTTCGGCGCCGGTGGTCGCTAGGGCTCAGGATGTTTCCGCTCCGGTTGATACTGACGTGGCTACCGTGACTACCGCTGACCCGATTGCCAAAGAGGGTGATGAATGATGAAGCTTTCGCATGAATCCAAGGTACGCTTGGGCGTTGGCATCGGAGCGTTTGTGCTCATCATCGGGCTTGTCTTTGGCACTTCGCGGACTTTGATTCATTTTGATGGCCCGTGGGATCTCGACGATGTTGTATCCGGCTTCTCTGGTATGGACGATGCGGTTGACGAGGACGATCTTTTGGATGGCGGTAACTATTCCGCTCAGCCTCAGCAGCTTTCGAGCGAAACCTTTGATGCCGACGCGTTCACATCGCTTGACTTGGACGTGACGTCGGGCACGGTCGAGGTCAAACACGTCTCCAGCGGGCCAGTGCGCGTAATTGAAAGCGGTCGCGTGGCAACGGGGACCGTTGCCTTCGATGCGGCAACCCAGAACCTGGCCGAAATCAAGGGCTCTACGCTCAAGATTCGCCAGTTCGATTGCGATGACGAGCGCGCCATTGACCGCACGGTTACCGTCGAACTGCCGCGCGAAGTTGCCGATAACATGGTGGGCATTACAGCGAATGTAGGATCGGGTGACCTGACGGTCGCGGGCATTGCGTGTCATGACCTCAACCTGACTTTGGACTCTGGAGACGTTGAGTTTACGGGCACCGTGACCGATACCCTGAATGCCGAGGTCGGTTCGGGCGATGTGACGTTCGAGCTCTACCAGGCCCCCGCGAAGTCGATGGACGTGAGTGTGGGCTCGGGCGATGTGGAGATGACGGTTCCGAACTCGACGGGCTTTAAGGCGAGCCTCACCTTGGGCAGCGGCGACTTTGAGAGCGATTTCCTTCCGCTTGGCTACGACGGCGAGACCATTTTGAATCTTGAATTCGATAACGGCGATAAGTCTGCTACGTATCGTTTTGAGGTCGGTTCGGGCGACATGTCGTTTGATCCGGAGTGACATGCGGTTTTCGGAGATCGGTACATATAGGCATGCTCTTTGATGGAGGCGCCGGAGCCGTGACGGGCTTCGGCGCCTTTGCCTTTACAATGGGGACATGGAACAGATTATCTTGAACATACTCGAGGCTCTGCGTCGCGGCGAGACCGTGGACGACAAAGCGCTCGTCAAACTGATACATGCCGAGGCGCGCCGTGAGGGTGCCGACAAACGCGATTTGGCCAAGCGCCGTCTGCTGCCGTTCTACCAGCGGGTTAAACGTGAGGAGCCGGTTCGGTGGGCTGCGTGGAATGTCGATTCCGATCTGGAGCGTCAACTGCTGCAGGTCCTGCGTATGAAGCCGCGCCGAACGGCCTCGGGCGTGGCGACCATTACCGTCATTACCAAGCCCTGGCCATGCTCGGGCGATTGCCTGTTTTGCCCCAACGATCTGCGCATGCCCAAAAGCTATCTGCACGCCGAGCCGGCGTGCGCCCGTGCGGAGCAAAACTGCTTCGACCCGTATCTGCAGGTGAGCGCTCGTCTGACTGCGCTTTCGCAGATGGGACATGCGACCGACAAGATAGAGCTCATTGTGCTCGGCGGTACCTGGAGCGACTATCCGGAAGGCTATCAGACGTGGTTTATGTCGGAGCTTTTCCGTGCGCTCAATGACGATGCCGTCGCCGGTGTGGCGGCAAACCCCATGTTGGCGCGTCCGGGCATCAGCCGTGCCGAGGCAGGGCGCCTGCTCGATGACGCTCCCGCCGATGCCCTGCCGCCGGTGGTAACAGAGCGCCGCGAGCGCTATCGGGCTGCCGGCATTGCGACCGACGAGGCCGAGCTTGCGAGCGGCGTTGCCGACGAGCAGGGGCGTGTGGATGCTGTCGTTGGTGGCTATAACCGCGCAGTGCGTCGTCTGTACGGCCCCGGTACGCCATGGGGCGAGGCTGCCGAGTGGCAGACGGAAACGATGGAGGAGCTTGAGCGTCAGCAGCGCATCAACGAGACGGCGAAGCATCGCGTGGTGGGGCTCGTTATCGAGACCCGCCCCGATGCCGTGACGCCACAGGCGCTCACGCTCATTCGTCGTCTGGGCTGCACCAAGATTCAGATGGGCATCCAGAGCCTCGACCAGCATTTGCTCGATATCAACGAGCGTCGCATTTCGGTGGCTCAGATCGAGCAGGCGTTTTCGCTTGCGCGCCTCTTTGGCTTTAAGATCCATGCGCATTTTATGCTCAACTTATTGGGCGCCACACCCGAGGGGGACAAGCGCGACTACGAGCGCTTTATGACCGAAGGGGCCTTTATGCCCGACGAGGTCAAGGTCTACCCGTGCGCGCTCATCGAGGGCTCGCGTCTGGTGGGCTGCTATGAGCGCGGCGAGTGGCGTCCCTATACCGAGGAAGAGCTGCTCGATGTGTTGGCCGACGACATCGTGGTGACGCCGGCGTTCTGCCGCATCAGTCGCATGATCCGCGACTTTAGCTCCGACGACATCATGGTGGGCAACAAGAAGCCCAACCTGCGTCAGCTCGTTGAAAACCGCTTGTCGGCTCGTGGGGAAGGCGCGACAGTGCGTGAGATTCGCTATCGCGAGATTAGCACGGCGGGCGCCGACTTGCATGAGCTGACCCTTGACGAGGAAGTGGCGTACGAGACGCCGGTGACGCACGAGCGCTTTTTGCAGTGGGTGACGCCGCAGGGCAAGATCGCGGGCTTTTTGCGTCTGTCTCTGCCCGATCGTGCTTTTGTTGCCGCGCATGCGGATGAGTTGCCGACGACACCGGACGAGGCGATGATTCGCGAGGTGCACGTGTATGGCATGGCGGCGCGCGTGGGAGATCAAGGCCAGGCAGCCCAGCACCATGGATTGGGGCGTTTGCTCGTAGAGCGTGCGTGCCATATTGCTCGGGACGCGGGCTATGCGCGCATCAACGTGATCAGCGCGATTGGCACACGCGAGTACTATCGCCATTTGGGTTTTTACGACCATGGACTCTATCTGCAAAAGGAGCTCTAGATGAACAAGCCAAGTGTTTCTGCCGGCGTCGTTGCCGGCGTTGCTCTGGGAGCCGCGGCGCTTGGTGCGGCCGCCGTCGCTGTTCGCGCTGCCTGTCTGCAGGTTGCGCGAACCCGCAATGGGTTGGCGCGTGTGAAACGCGTGCACGATGAGGGCGGCGATGAGATTCGCGTGTTGGTGCAAGGCGGCGTCTACCAAAGCGCGAGCTATGTCGGTGAGCGTTGGGCCGAGCCCGTCTTTGCGTACTATCGTGCGTTTGACGACGTGTTTGAGTCCGAGGATGCGATGCGCGACGCTTATGGTCACGGCATCGACCGTATGCTTATGCTGGGCGGCGGCGGGTTTGCCTATCCTAAATTCGCCCTGATGTCGCACGAGGGCTTGCGCATGGACGTCATCGAGTATGACGGAGAGATTACGCGCCTGGCGCGCCGTTGGTTCTATCTGGACGAGCTGGAGCGCACGGTGGGCGACCGCTTGCGGGTGATTACTGCTGAGGCTCGCTCGTATCTGGGTGTGACGAGTGTGGGCCATCGTCGCTACGACGTGGTCGTGAGCGATTGCTTTGGCGGTGCCGAGCCCGTACGCGAGCTGGCGACGGTTGAAGCGTTGCGTTTGGTGCGGGGCAGCCTAAATGTCGGTGGCGTCTACGTTGCCAATATCGTGAGCGCAAGCGAGGGGAGCGATGTGACGTTCCTGCGCGATTGCGCTGCCACGGCACTCGAGGTATTCGCCCACGCCTGGGTGGTCCCATGTGGCGATGCGGAGTTCGGCGGCGAGGAGAACTACCTGCTCATCGCCAGCGACGGCAACTACGCCTTTGCCGAAGCCGTGCCCTTCGACACCGACTTCCTCGGCACCGTTCTTCACGACAAATAGGTCTCCCCGTCCCAAAAAGACTGGTCTTAGGCGTGGTCGCGCCAGCCGAGAACGCGCTGCTTCATGCCTTCGATGTCGAGCACGCCTTCGGCAAAGCCTTTGCGCACGAGCTCCTCGGGAACGTACTCGTCGTAGCGATCAAAATAAGGCACCTCGCCGGGATAGACGAGCTCGATGGGATTGAAGTCCTTCTCGGCCTCGGCGGCGAGCACCTCAAAGAACGTCTCCTCGTCGGCCTTCATCTTAAACTGCATAAAGTACGGGCGCGATGGGTCGAGTCCGCGAAGGCCCAGCTCCGCGGCACACTTAATCTTGAGCATGCGCTCGAGTGCCAAAAAGGCGTAACTGCCCAGCCAGGGGAAGAGTACCCAGGTGTCGCCACCCAGGTTGATGAGTGGCTTGGTTCCCGCACCCGAAATCTCGGCCGTATGGCGAGCCTGCGCCAAGCGGGCCCGTGCGTTACCCATGAGGTACGGATATGTCGCGTGCTCGTTGAGCGCCTTGCGCATGCGCTCGAGTACGTGTGTATTGATGTCGCCGGGGCAGTCGCCAAAGTAGGCCGGCACCCGGCCCTTGACCTGCGTGGCAAAGACAGTGTGGCGCTTCCAGTCCACTTCCTCGACAATCCAGCAGTGTCCGGCGATGGCGATGCGCTCACCGGGCGGGGGCGGATTAACAATCGTGCCCAGCTCGGCCGATTCGCTCCGGACGGTAAACTCCTCGTTTTCCTGGAACACGGCGTAGAACTTAAAGTTGTTGATGACGCGCTCGCCCGCGAGACCCACGATGAGCCCGCCACCTTCGGTGACCTGGATATGGTCGATCTTAATGAGGTGACGTAGCAGCACACGGTAATCGTCTGCCGAGATACGGTGGAAATAGCTGAGCGTGAGCACACGCTGGGCAAGTTCGGCCGGCGTGAGCTCGCCGGTGCTGGCGAGGGTCGACATAGTCTGGTGATAGAGCAGGCTGTAGGGGAGTCGATCGAGCTCGGGCGGCTCGACCCACTTTTCCTCGCGATAGAGTTGTACGAGCGCGATACCCTGCAGGAGCTTCCAGGGAATGGTTTCGGGCATCATCGTGCGCGGCTCGGGTTCTTCCTCGCGCATGACAAACCACATCTCGGGCGGAAGGTCGCGGCGTCCCGTGCGCCCCATGCGCTGCAAAAAGGAGCTGACGGTAAACGGCGCGTCAATCTGGAAGGCGCGCTCCAGGCGGCCGATATCGATACCGAGCTCCAGCGTAGAGGTGGTGACGGTTGTCTGCGCCTGCTCCTCGTCGCGCATGAGCTCCTCGGCCGTCTCGCGCAGCGATGCCGAAAGGTTGCCGTGATGGATTAGAAAGCGGTCGGGCTCGTGTCGACTTTCGCAGTAGCTGCGCAGCATGGAGCACACGGCCTCTGCCTCCTCGCGCGAGTTGGCAAAGACCAAGCACTTGCGGCCGCGGGTGTGTTCGAAGATATAGCCCATGCCGGGGTCGGCGTTGTCTGGCGCTGTGTCGGTGGGGCTGAGAAGCGCCTGCTCGGTCGCTCGTGGGATGTCGACTTCGCCCTCGGGGGCCGAGGAAGTGCGACGGTCTTTGGGAGCGTCCTTGCCCCGCGCCTGCTCGCGACGTTGACGACGTTCCGCCTGTGTGAGCTGTCCGCTGTGGCGCATGTCTTGTCCGGATGCGGGCAGCGCCGCGGGTGTCACTGCCTCAATGCGCTCGCACGCAAGCACTTCGGCCTCTTGAGGACCCATGCTCTCGAATCTTCGCTGCTGCGCCTGGGGACCCGAGTTGTAGAAGTGCTCCATGGAGATGCGCCACACGCGGCGCGGCTCCTCAAAACGGGGGATGACGCAGTTGCGTCCCGTCCCCTGCGACAGGAAGGCGCCCGTGCGCTCGGGGTCGCCGATGGTTGCCGACAGACCGATGCGGCGGGGCTGCACGCCTGCCATGCGCGAGAGCCGCTCGATAAGGCAGAGCGTCTGCCCGCCGCGGTCGCCGCGCATGAGCGAATGGACTTCGTCGATAACCACATAGCGCAGGTCGCAGAACATACGAGGGATCGCCATGTGCTTATGGATCAGGAGCGCCTCGAGTGACTCGGGCGTAATCTGCAAGATGCCGCTCGGTTTTTTGATGAGCTTAGCCTTGTGCGACTGCGAGACATCGCCATGCCAGTGCCAGACAGGGATATCGGCTTCTTCGCACAGATCGTTGAGGCGGACGAATTGGTCATTGATGAGCGCCTTGAGGGGGCCAATGTAGAGGGCGCCCACGCTTGCGGGCGGGTTCTCCCAAAACTCGGTCAGGATGGGAAAGAAGGCTGCCTCGGTTTTGCCGGAAGCCGTGGATGCCGTCAGGAGCACATTATCTTGCGTGTTAAAGATGGCATCAGCTGCCGCAACCTGGATAGAGCGCAAGCTCTCCCAATCGTGGGAGTAGATGAAGTCTTGGATAAACGGGGCGTAGCGGTCAAAGGCGTTCACGGGGCCTCCTCTCAAATACGAACCTCTTAACGCGGTGAGCAGTGGCTTGCCGCATCACTGCCTCGACGTTTGCCCAGATAAAGCCTGCCAAAATAAACCTGTCCCTTTTTGGCGGGTTAGATGGTGAATTCGGCGAAATTGCGGTCGCCGCTTGCGGTGCCGGTGTCGCCTGTTGCTGTTGCCGGCGCCAGCGCGTCGCCGCCGACGCTTTGCAGTAGCTCGGCCACGTTGGCGTCGGGGTTTTGGCATAGGATGTCGAGCAGCTCGATAAAGTCACGAATGACCTCACGCGGCGTCAAGTGCGTATCGGCTCCCACGCGGCCAAACTCAATCTTGAGAAAGTCCACCAAGTCGTTCTCGGTAAGCGTGGGCGTCCAGCCAAAGTAGCCGGCATGGATCTGCATGAGTTTTTCGATGAGCACCAGCAGCTCCTCATAGGTGAGTGGCTGCAGACGAATGATGGGCGCGAGCATGTCCTTAAGGTCCTCGCGCGCAAAACGGCCCTGAGCGAGTCGGCTGCGCAGGGCCTCGTAGGAGAACACGCCGCGGCGACGGTCCTCGATGGAGGTTGGCGTGCCACCCATGATCATGCCCAGGTACTGCGCCTTGCCCTGGAGCGTGTCGTTGTACATGGTCAGGATCTTCTCGTAGTTGTACTGGCGCGTAATGGCGTTGGGAATCTTATACAGATTCACGAGCTCGTCGATGAGCACCAGCATGCCCTTGTAGCCACTGCAAACCAAAAAACGCGCGATGAGTTTGACGTAGTCGTACCAGTCATCGTCGCTGATGATGGTTGAGGACCCCAGTTCGGCGCGAGCCTCGCTCTTGGTGCGGTACTCGCCGCGAATCCATTTGGTCACGCGGCTCATAGCCTCTTCATCGCCCTCGGATACGGCCATGCGATAGCGGCGGAGCATGCGGGTGAAGTCGAAGCCGTGGACCATCTCCTCGAGCGGGGCCAGTTGGGCATTGACGACCGACTCGTCGACGTCGGCGCACGAGGCGACCCAGCGATCCAAAATAAGGTTGAGCGCACCGCCCTCGGGGCGCGTCTTGGTCGATATATTGCGGATGAGCTCGCGGTAGGTGGCAAGGCCCTGTCCCTGACCGCCCTGCAGGCGGCGCTCGGGCGACAGGTCGGCATCAGCGACGACGAATCCTTCGCCCATGGCGTGCGTGCGGATGGTCTGGAGCAAAAAGCTCTTGCCGGCGCCGTAACGACCGACCAGAAAGCGGAAGCTCGCGCCACCGTCGGCGATGAGACTCAGATCGGTGAGCAGGGCGCGGATCTCGACCTCGCGCCCTACGGTGATGTAAGGAAGGCCGATGCGCGGGACCACGCCGCCCTTGAGCGAGTTGAGAATGACGGCAGCGACGCGCTTGGGCACGCGGGGTGCTGTGGATGCGGTATCACTCATGGTCTAGGTATCCTCTCACGTCTGCTTCGTAATCCTCGATGATCTGCGGTCCTGCCGCTCCAAACTCGATAACGGTGTCACCCACCAGGTCAAAGAGCGCCTCGTTGATGCTGTCGACGAGCATGTCCTCGCTCTGCTCCGATTGCACTACCGCCAATGTCGCTTGCGCTGCGTTTTGCTCGAGCAGCGCGCGAAGGAAGGCATCTGCGGCGGGCGCGAGTTCGGTTGCGGTGCCAGCGGGTGCAGTCGATACGACCGCTGGCGTCGGTGCGAGGAGCGGTGCCACGACGCCAAACTGTTCGGTGGAAATGGTTGGCTCGTCGGCTTTGTTGCGCTCCGTAGGCGCCGCGATCGGCTCGGCCATCACGTCGGTCGCAGGCTTGGCTTCCGGTTGCTCGGATTCCGCCGTATCGACCTCTGTGGGCACATCGTCCTCGCGCTCTTCGTCGATCAAAAGCGCTTCGCGCGTTTGCGCAGCGGCGCTCCGAATGTGCCCCAGCTGACTCAGATCGATATCGATCTTGACGGGCTGGTGTACGGCGTCCCACGAAAGCCATGCCACAATCTCGTCATCGATAATTTTGGCCAGATATTTGGGGACCTTTTCTTCCTTAAGGGGATGGGCGGGGTCCAGCGCCAGGCGCAGGCGTTGGTCGCAGGCGCGCATCATTTCACCGAGCTTGCTGCTCTTTTGCCTACTACCGTGGATGCGCATGCATTCCCAAAAGTCGTTTTGGCAACGGTAGATATGGATAGGATCCAGGCGATATTCGCAGTCCTCGTGGCGCTCGGGCGCAAAGAATACGGCCGAGGCAAACATGGTGTAGGGCATGGCCGTCTCCTCCCCAAATAAACTCGCCACGATGCCGGTCTTTCGGTGCGTGTCATAGTAGCGCGCCATGCGGACATACACGGCGCATGCCGCGTGGCGCAGATCGCGGTGGTGGCTGCGGTCGAGCCGCGAGTTACTTAGGTTGTACGTGGAGAGGGCGTTGATGGCGGCCATGAGTCGCTCCTCGCGCACCTCATCGGGCGGAAGGGGGAGCGTGGGCTCGGAGGTTTTGCGACGTTTGGGGGTCTGGTCGGACGGTGCCGGTGCCGGTACAAGGTCTCGTGCTGCGCGCCGCAGCTCGATAAGGGCGTTATCGAACATGACGGTTTTAGAGTCACGAAGCAGCTTGGGGTTGAGCCCATGGAATACGGCGTAATCCTGCAACCACACGCGTGCAAACCGATCAATGCCGGGCTCGAAGGCGCGATAGACATCCCAAAAGGCCTTGATCTTGTTAAAACCGTCGAGCGGGTCATCTACGCCAATGCCGCAAATCAGCTCATAGAGATACAGAAAGGCAAAGGACGTAGACGTTTCCTCGACGGTTCCGCGGCGCACTTGGGCACGCCAGGTAAAGTAGCCGCGCAGCTGCCGGTCGCTCATGGCGTTGTAGGTGGGAAAGTACGACTTAAAGGTGCCGTTGTAGGGACAGTCGTCCTCAAAGTCGGCCATCAGCAGGCCCTGGCGGTAAAAAAGCTCGGCTTCCGAAAGCCAGCGGCCCGCACCGCCCTTGGGGTCATCCTGCCAGCGCGATATCTCGCGCATTTTACGGTACTGGTCGGGGAGGAAATTCTGCATCTGTCGGCCGGTTTTGAGAATCGGCTCGTCTGCGTAGACTTCATGTGAGAAGCGGGCAGACTGATGGGTCCGGGCCTCGGCCATAATGCGCTCGATGAGCATCTTGATGTCCTGGTCGGCCACCGCTCCTCCTCTCGAACGCAGCTACGGTGACCTCATATCATAGCACAGCATCAAACAGGTGTTCGAGATACCGCTGCGTTGATAGATTTAGAACAGGAGGGCGTAGATGACGGCGATGACGACGGAGGGGAGCATATTGGCCGTGCGGAAGGTCTGAGGACGGATGAGGTTGACGCCGACGCAGAAGATGAGCATGGAGCCTACGAGCGAAAGGCTGTTGAGGGCTGCTGTGGTCATGATGGGGGAGAGCGCGCCGGCAAACAACGTGATCGTCCCCTGGAACACGGCTACGGGCAGGGCCGAGAAGATGCAGCCGCGTCCGAGCGACGCCGTCATGGTGCAGACGATGATGCAGTCCAGTGCGCCCTTGAGGGCAAGCGTTGACCAGTCGCCGAGCAGGCCGTCCTGGATCGATCCCACAATTGCCATGGCGCCGATACACACGGTGAGTGAAGTCGAGACAAAAGCGTTGGTGAACTCGTTATCGCCCTCACTGCCGGTCTTGCGCTTGAGCCATTCGCCAAGGTTCTCGATGGCGGCTTCCAAGTTGACGGCCTCGCCGATGAGCGAACCGAGCGCAAATGAGACGATGAGCATGGTGGTGCCGGTGGTCGCTAGCGCCTTCCCATCGATAAGGAGCATCTTTTGCATGGTGCCGCCAAGGCCGATAAACAGGACGCACAGCCCCGATGCTTTCATGAGCGTGTCTTGGATGCGCGGTGTGATGAAGCGGCCGCCCGCTAATCCCAAAAGACCGCCCGCAACTAAAAGCACAACGTTGATGATTGTTCCCAAGCCCGGCATGAGCCCTCCTGTATTGATGCCAACGTGGCAATCGTAGCAGAACGAAATGCGAGGCACATCGCGACTCATCTAATACGTTATATAAGTGGTGTTAGGAATGATGTGCAGCATTTAAGCCTCAGGTGGTTGTCGGGACATAGGGATAGTATTCAAAGCGCAGTGTCATAAGCCGCTGCGGGGATTCAATAGCCGCGGCGATGATATTGGCATCGCGGGCACGATCAAACCCTTCGAGTTCGATCTGATACGAGACGTCTTGCATAATGTCCAGACGTCGCCAGGCTAGGAGTGTGTCACCATCGAATTCCAAGGTCTTGCCTCCGTCTGGAGCAACGGCGTATAGACGCAGCTTGGCGGTGGTTGCAGGGTCGACAACCGTGACCTTTTTAATTTCGTTTCGAGTATTCTTGGCGCCCAACAAGGTGAGCAGTGTTGGGGCCACGACCTCGCCCGATGGCAAAAAGACGACTTCGATGGATTCAGGAAATGCGATGATAGCCGACTTGCGGACGGGCTGATTGGCGGCGGCAACTTCGATGTTCGCAGCGTCGATGACCTCCGTGTGGTCGAGCGCGGCAAGCACGCAGTAGTTACCTTCATCGATCTCTTGAGGATCAGCAAGCCCCAGACTGTCCGCGAACTCGGGATCGTTTGGATCGGCAGCGGGCTCATTCGGCGCTTCGAAAGAAGCTGGGACGCTGTTTGTCGGCGACGGCGTGTCGCCCGCACCTGCTTCTTTGTCCGCGCTCTCTTCTTGTATGGTTGCGTTGATGGGTTCGTCGTTTGGGGGGAGCGTCTTGGCGTCAAACGCGGAGGGGAGAATTCCGATGGCTCCGGATCCGTTCCACTCCATTTCGAGAAGCGCCGGGTCGGCAAGAATGCGTTGCCTGCTTTGCGCGCGGGCATCGATTTCAATAGGGCCTGCCTCTATCCCTCGTGTAAGGCTGAGTGATCCGGCTGGCTTCTCGAAATGAGCGTCTGTGTCTTTGGTACTGACGGCGTAGAACAGCAGGGACGCTTCTCCCGCCGCGATGGCATCGGTACCGGCTTTGGTCAGCCGCAACGATGCCGTGAATGAGAGGGTGGGCTGCGTGTCGTCTGCATTCGCGGCGGCGCAGCCCAGACATATACCGCCTCCTTTCTCAAAAAACGTACCGTCGAAGGCGACCTTCGCTCCGTTCGCCGAGTCATCGACCGAAGCGATGTCGATGCGCAGCTCTAAATTGCATGGATCGCCATCTGCATCGAGCACAACCGAGCGCCACGTGCAGACGGCGCACCCCGCCTGGGAGCCGTTTGCCTTGTTCGAACGATTGATATCCACGACTATCGAGCCGTCCGTATTACGACGAAGGCATCCCGAGGTTGAGATTGCGGCCTGTGCGATCGAAAAACGCTTGCACGCAATGGCGCTCGACGGATTTGGTGCGGAGCTTAGGGCCGCTGGTAAGGAGTCTGCCATGACAGGAGTCGCCCAAGCGGCGACAGGCGTTCCGGTTGCGAGCGCGCCGCAGAGTGCGACGACGGGCAAAAGGTTCTTCGATGCCATGGGGTCTCCTTAGCTAATTTAGTGCGGCCTGTTCATGTTTTGTTTCTGGCTGTGTTTGATGTGCAGACCGAGGCCGGCGGTTCCCGCGCCTGCTGCTGCGGCGCCTGCTGCCAAGAGCCATCGTTTGTCGCCTGTCTGCGCCAACGGTTCCTCGCGGTCGCTGCGGTCGAGCTCCGAGAGGTCGACCGTCACTTGCGTGGCGGCCTGCGCCTGTTCTTGCTGGGCAAAGGCCATGGCTGGCCCAAACGCTAGGATGCTGACGGCGGCGGCCAGGGCGACGGCCTTATGCCGTGTGCGCACCGGGCTCGACCGTCCAGGTGATCGTTGCAACCTGATCGCCTTCGCCGGTTACGCGGAAGATGTCGCGCGTGACGCGGGCGACGTTTCCGCTTGTCTTGAGCTTAATTTTGTCCGTGCCACCGGCAATGCCCTGGTAGCCCATGTCGAAGGCTGCATTCTTGGAAAGATCGAGGCCCGTTCCCTGCATTGCGGCGCTGGCGTTCTGGAGCGCGCCGTCGGGGCCGACCTTAAAGTCGATGGAGTTCTGCGCGGTTCCGGCCTTGGCGTCGGCGGCAATGGTCCAGGTGTTCATGGCGTCGATCTTCATGTTGGTGACATGGATGCCGTAGGCCGAATGATTGTCGATGGTGGTCGCGTCTTCTGAGGGGCCCTGAAGCGTGCCGTCGGCCTTGGCGACGAAGGGAATAACCGTCGGAACTTTGAACTCAACGTTGTCGATCTCGGTCCTGACCATTACCTTCGTGGTTCCAACGCGCCCGGCTGCCATAGCTGGCGTCGGGGCGGCGCCCATTGCGAGCGCGAGCGCGAGCCCTGCGCCCACGGCGAGCGCTCTGGCTCCGTTCATGTTCCTGGTGATGTCCATGGTCGTTCCTTTCTATTCGCCGCGGGCCGTCCCCGCGATGATTGGACGAATGCTGGTGAATTGCGTGCGGTGCCGCGTCGGCCGGAAAAGCTAGTTCTCGGCTTGCTCAACCCGCACCTTGACACGTGTCGGATTGCCGTGGCTGTCGAGGGTCTTGGCATCGAGCGCCTGAATCTCGATGTACGCCTCGCCTTCTTTGATGTCGCCGGCGGGGCACGTTTCGATTGTCTTGCCGGTCTCGACCACACCGGATTCGTACATGGTCTCGTCGTTTTGGATGACGCGGAATCGCTGGGGAAATTTATTGTCTTGGACGTTTTGCACGTTGACGCGCAGCTTGCCGTCCTCCTGCAGCTGAGCGACCGGTGCGACCGAAATCGTCATCATGTTGTCGCGGACGATGGCGTCGAGCTCATCTTGGATTTCCTGACGCGTTTTGCCCTCGGCCGTCGTAACCGAAGCGCCCGCCTCGGGTACGGGCTGCGACTGCCAAGCGTATAGTCCTACGGCGACAAGGGCACAGACGATGGCCAAGCAGGCAACGATGAGCTTCTTGCGACGACCCAGGCCTGCAAAGTGGGGTGGCTTCTTCGCGCTCATGCGGCATCCTTGGCGGTATAGATGCGCGCAAAGGTGGACGGGTTCGCTCCAAAGAGCATGTGAAGCATCAGGCGGCGTGAGTAGACAAGCTCGTCGAAGTCGGGAGGGAGCTCGATGTCGTGGATATGCGCGATGTGGTGGGCGAGCGCCGAGAACGACTCGGGGTCGCAGATCACATCGGTGGTGACGTGGTAGACCGCCGTATCGGGGAATGCCTCTTCATCGAAGGGTAAGAGATAAGGGTCGTCGTCGACCTCGATGGCGATGCCGTACTGGGGCCAGTAATATGCCATGGGAACCTCCCTGCTCTTGGGCCAAAACTTCTATCGGCTTTGGCTGTCGATGCCGACCGTATCAGCCGCAACTTGACCAAAAGCTGACCAAATGCTTGACGGATTGACATCCCCGCAGGTAAAGGGCGGTAAAAAATACTTCAACTTTTTTCGAGCGACATTTTTCGATCGCTGGCGGCGGAACGATATGTGTCAAAAGCATCGCCTGCCGAGGAAACTCGGCCGTTCGCCGAATTGCATGCGCGTAAAAAACCTCAATTATGGAGGCGGTCTCGAACACGTCAACGAAACGATGCGGTAACATCTCCCTGCAAACACTGTAGTTAGCTAAAGGGGAGTCTGCATGTCTGCAACCATCAAACCCTTCACCGATGAGTTCGAGGAATACGGTCGCGACGAGTCTCGCTCGTCGGGCGAGGCTTCGAGCATTTCGTTTCCGACATCGGAAGACGAGGTGCGCGCTATCTTGCGGCAGCTCCATGCCGACGGTGTTTCGGTGACTGTCCAGGGTGCCCGAACGGGCCTCGCTGCCGGCGCCGTGCCTCATGGCGGGCATATCCTCAACACCTCGCGCATGAATCGCTACCTTGGTCTTCGCTGCGATGACGAGGGCCGGTTTCTGCTGCGCGTGGAACCGGGCGTCGTACTGTCGGAGCTGCGCAAACAGCTGGTCAAAAAGGCGCTGCCGACAGGCGGCTGGGACCAGGCGTCGCTTCGGACATACGAGGAGTTCCAAGCTGCCCCCGAGCAGTTCTTTCCCACCGACCCCACCGAGGCATCTGCCTGCCTGGGCGGTATGGCGGCGTGCAACGCCTCCGGCGCCCGCAGCTATGCCTATGGCCCCATGCGTCCGCATGTCACGGGCCTTCACGTTGCCCTGGCGGATGGTGACCTGCTCGAGCTTCACCGCGGTGAGGTTTTTGCTCAGGGCCGTCGCCTTTCACTTGTGACGGCGGAAGGACGTTCGCTTGAGCTCGATCTTCCTGACTACACCATGCCCAAGACCAAAAATGCTTCGGGCTATTATGTTGCGGACGATATGGACGCCATCGATCTCTTTATCGGCGCATGTGGCACGCTCGGCGTTATCACCGAGCTCGAGATCGCCCTGCAGCCTGCTTCCGCGGTTGTGTGGGGCGTGAGCTGCTTTTTCGATAGCGAGGACAAGGCCGTTGCCTTTACCGATTCCGTGCGCCCGGTCCTGTCCCACGCGGCTGCTATCGAGTATTTCGATGCGGGCGCCCTGGATATCCTTCGCCGCCAGCGCGAGCAGTCGACTGCTTTTGCCTCGCTGCCGGCACTCGACGATGAGGCAAAGGTCTGCGTCTACGTGGAGCTCGACTGCGACGACGAGGCACAGGCGACCGAGGAGCTGTACCACTTGGGATGGGTTTTGGAGCTTGCGGGCGGCCGCGACGACGCGACATGGGTTGCGCGCACCGAGGTCGATCGCGAGTGCCAGCGGTTCTTCCGCCACGCGGTTCCCGAGAGCGTCAACATGCTCATCGACGAGCGTCGCCGCACGGACCTCACCATTACCAAGCTGGGTTCGGATATGTCGGTGCCCAATGCACGTCTGGCCGATGTCGTCGCCCTCTATCGTCGCACGCTGGCCGAAAGCGGGCTTGAGTCTGCCGCCTGGGGGCATATCGGCAACAACCATCTGCATGTGAATATCCTGCCGCGCGACGCGCAGGATTATCGCGCCGGCGGCGAGCTCTTTGCCCAGTGGGCGGCCGAGATCACGGCCATGGGTGGTGCCGTCTCTGCCGAGCATGGCGTCGGCAAGATCAAGGCGGGCTTCTTGGAGACGATGTACGGCCACGAGGCCATGGTCGAATCGGCTCGACTCAAGCTCCAACTCGACCCTGCTGGACAGCTCGGCCGCGGCAACCTGTTTTCGGAGAAGCTCTTGGATGAACTCGTTCAGAAAGGGGGCGCGTGAAGATGAGCGAATTCCATATGGTGGTGTGCGTCAAGGCGGTGCCGGGAAGCACCGAGGTCAAGATGGACCCCAAGACCAATACGATTGTGCGTGACGGCAAGCAGGCGGTCATCAGCCCGTTCGATGCAAGCGCTCTGGAATGCGCGCTGTCGCTCAAGGATGACTTTATCGGCTTTGGCATGGATGTGCGCGTGACGGTGGTGTCGATGGGCATCCCCGCGACCGAGTCACTGCTGCGCGACTGCATCGCCCGCGGCGCCGATGACGCGCTGTTGCTGACCGATCGCGCCTTTGCGGGTGCCGATACCTTGGCTACCACCTATGCCCTCAAATGTGGCATCGAGGCGCTCGACGAGGACTTTGACCTGCTCATTTGCGGCAAGATGGCAGTTGATGGCGATACGGCCCAGATTGGTCCCGAGCTTGCCGGAGCCTTTGAGATTCCCTGCGTGACCGACGTGAGTTGCGTGCAGGGCGCGGGCTTTACGACCTGCGGCTCGCTGGCGCTTGTCCACGGCTGTGACGCCGGCGAGGAAACGGTGTATCTGGAGATGCCGTGCGCGATGACGACTGCCAAGGAGATTGGCCAGCTGCGCATGCCGAGTATCGCTGGCATTCGCGCGGCCGAGGAAGCGGACGTGCGCGTGGTCGGCGCTGCCGACGTGAACGCCGACCCCTCGCGTTGCGGTCTTGCCGGTTCGCCGACGCAGGTCGTGCGCTCGTTTGTGCCCGACCGCGACCAAACGTGTGAGACTGTTGAGGGCACGGCGTCCGAGCAGGCGGCAAAACTCGCCAAGATTATCGAGGGGATGGCATAGATGAGCGGACTGATTATCGATGGCGAAGCCTGCATTGGCTGCGGTCGCTGCGTTCGCGCCTGCGCCTCGGGCGGTATTGTGGTGGAGGGCGAGCGTCCCAATCGCTGTGCCCGCGTAACCGACGGCTGCATCCTGTGCGGCGGGTGCGTCGACGCCTGCCCCGTCAACGCTATTTCGATCGAGCGCGATGAGACCACCGGTGCGGTAGACCTTGACGCATATCGAGACATTTGGGTCTTCGTGCAAACTGACGAGCACGATGCCGTGGCATCCGTGGCCTTCGAGCTCGTGGGCAAGGGCCGCGAGCTTGCCGATGCGCGCGGCTGTCGCTTGGTGGCGCTGGTCGGCATGGGCCCCGAGGGCTCGCTCGGGGACCTGGAGCATCTGGTTTGCGCCGGTGCGGACGAAGTTCTGGTCTGTCGTGACGAGCGCCTGCGTCAGAACAACGCGGAGGTCTATGCTCGTCTCATCTGCGATTTGGTAGCCGAGCGCAAGCCCGAAGCCATTCTGTACGGTGCGACCGCCTTTGGCCGCGAGTTGGCGCCTGGCGTTGCCGTGCGCCTGCAGACGGGCCTTACGGCCGACTGCACCGTGCTTTCGATGGATACGGAAACGGGCTTGCTGCAGCAGACGCGCCCGGCGTTTGGCGGCAACTTGATGGCCACCATCATTTGCCCCAATCAGCGTCCCCAGATGGCAACGGTGCGTCCCGGTATCTTTGGAGCGCCCGAGTTTGACTACAGCCGCTCTGGCACGATTACCCAGGTATTCCTTGCGGAAGACGCCAAGGCTCGTGTCGAGATTTCGATTCCCGCTGAGGAATGGGGCCAGCAGGCTTCGATTGCCGATGCCGAGCGTCTAGTTGTTGTGGGTCGCGGTATCGGCTCCAAGAAAAACCTACCCTTGATGCGAAAGCTCGCCGAAGCCCTGGGTGCCGAGCTCGGCTGCACACGACCCGTCGTGGAGGCGGGCTGGCTGGAGTATCGCCACCAGATTGGCCAGACGGGCGTGTCGGCTTCACCCAAGCTCCTCGTGAGCATTGGTGTCTCGGGTGCCATCCAGCATCTTGCCGGCATCGGTGGGGCGGAGTGCATTATCGCCATCAATGAGGACCCGGATGCCCCCATCTTTGGCGCCGCCCAGTACAAGGTCGTCGGCGACGCCGTCGAGGTCGTTGAGGAGCTCCTGGCCCAGCTCGAGCGCTAGGCGCCGGCTAGCCAGGCTCGCATCTCTTTCTTTAGGCGCTCCCAGGTCGCCTGCGTGGCGGGATCGGTAAAGGGGCGCACAATGCCAAAGGGCGCGTCGAGCAGGCGGTAGATATCGCCCTGCTCGCGCGCCAGCGCGCGGCTTGCGGGGTAGACGAGCTCAAACATAAAGCAGATGAGCCCCACCAAGTAGTCGGCCGGCTCATCGCGTTCGTCGCGTGCGACGCAGCGGTGTTCGGCAAAGGCGACAAGCGCCGGTGCCGAGAAGTGGCTGGCGAGAAATGTATCCTCATCAACCTTGAGGATGGTGTCGACGGTGCTGTCGGCGATGGTGCGCATAATGTCGATCTTGTCGCCATCGCGCACGATATCGCAGAAGCGCCGTGTGCGTGTGTCGAGCTGTGCAGGTAGGCGGAAATCGCTGTGATAGGCAATGCTTGCGCGGATGAGCTCGTCATGTGCATCGGTTTCGATAAAGTCACGGATGTTTGTCGTGGCGGGTGCGTCGGCGGGATGTTTGCCAAAGAGGACCTCGACGCCGAGCGCCGCATGGCTCATGCTCTCGGCGTCCTTAAAGGTGTCCCAGCGTCGCAGCTGTTCAAAGCGGCCCATATCGTGTAGCAGGCCGCAAAGCCATGCCAGGTCAATATCCTCTGGCACCCAGCCCTGTTCGCGTGCCACGGCGTCGCATGTCTCGGCCACATGATAGGTATGTTCGATCTTGAGGGCGATACGCGGGTTGGCGGCATCGTAGGCATCGGTATAGGTTTTAAAGGCCTCGGACGCCCGAGCTCGATCGATAGCTGTCATAATGACTTCCTTACAGATACGTCTTTCGATCCGGTGGCAATTGTAGGCGAACTTTATTGCCGCAGGTTGATATTTCTGCTGCGTCTCGGGCATCGTGTTCTATATCGTTTTGAGCCTCATATAAGAGCGGGGCACGTTTGGCGTCCCGGCCTAACGAATCGAATTTCTCACTGAGCTGGTCTGCTTCTTCTGGTACCATGATCAAACTTTACTGTAGCAAAGTATGACGTGGTCTTTTGTTCCGCGTCAGCGGAAATGGGGGTTTCATGGCACAGGGAGCGACCGCCAACGAGCAAAAGAAATTCAAAGTCCCGCGTATCCCGGGCGACATCATGATCTATCCCATGATCGTTGGCCTTTTGCTCAACACTTTCTGTCCGCAGGTCTTTGAGATCGGCGGCTTCTTTACGGCTGCCTGCCGCGGCGGTTCCAATACCATCGTCGCCGCGATCCTGCTGTTTGTGGGCGCCGGCATCAGCTTTAAGTCCACGCCGGGTGCCATCAAGACCGGCATCGTCGTGCTGATTCCTAAGCTTGTGGTGGCAGCCGCGCTGGGTCTGGGCGTTGCGTATTTCTTTAACGACAACCTTTTGGGCCTGAGTTCGGTTTCCATCATCGGCGGCATTACGTTTTGCAACATGGCGCTCTACACGGGCATCATGGGCGAGTTCGGCGACGAATCCGAGCAGGGCGCCGTGGGTATTCTGTTCTTTACGGCCGGTCCCGCCGTCACCATGATCATCCTGGGCGTTTCGGGTCTCGCCAACATCCCTGTCGGTACCATCATCGGCTCCATTTTGCCGCTCGTTATCGGCATGGTTCTGGGCAACCTCTTCCCGTTCATCAAGAACCTGCTGGTTCCCGGCGCCAATCCCGCGATCGCCGTCATCGGATTTCAGCTCGGTGCGTCCATGAGCCTGTCGAGCTTTATCACCGGCGGTATTTCCGGCATCTTGCTGGGCCTTGTCACGCTGTTTATCGTCGGTCCCATCACCTTTGCGTTCGAGCGCCTGTGCGGTGGTAACGGCAAAGCTGCCGTGGCTTGTTCCACCATCGCCGGCACGGCTATGACCACGCCGGTTGCTCTTGCCGAGGTCGCGCCGCGCTACGCCGAGCTTGCACCCACTGCGTACGCCCAGATCGCCACCGCCGTTATCATCACGGCAATCATGGCTCCGATTCTGACCGGTTGGGTCGACAAGAAGTTCTGTCAGGGCAAGGAAGACCTGTCGCCTGCTGGCGTCGAAGCTATCGAGGAGGCTGTCGCAACCGATATCGACGGTGAGTAACGTCCGTTACCGATAATTGATTCCGGCGTGCAACTCGCGCCGTCAGAGCGCCCGAACGAGAGCTGTCTTGCAGCAACGTGCGGGCGCTCTGCTATTATTCCCCTTACCCCTGCGGAGTAAGGGGCGTTTATTGCCCAGACACGAATCGGGCGATTCTGACCACTTGGATATTGAGGGGATGGCGTCTAGTGGTTAAGGCACTCAAGATCGAGATATTCCTGCTATGCATGATTGTTCTTATCGGGCTTGCCGCGCGAAGTCGCCACTCCTTGTTCTCGAGTACCCAACAGTTATTGTTTAGTACGCTCGGCTACACCTCTGCCGCGTACATGTTATTCGATATAATCTGGACGCTTTCGGACGGTGTGGGCGGCACGCTGGGCATTGCTGCCAACTGGATTTCCAACGCGGTTTCGTTTTCGCTCTTTGCCGCCGCGTGCCTCATTTGGTTTATCTATTCCGAGACGGTGCAGGGTTCTCGCCTTTTGACCGCGCGCTATAGGATGGCGTTTGTAACGCTGCCTGCGGTGCTGGTAGTCGTACTGGCGTTTACTAGCTACTGGACGCATGCCCTGTTCTATATCGATGCGCAGGGCGCGTATCGTCGCGGTTTTGTCTATATGATCCAGCCCATCGTCAGCTACTGCTACGTTATATATACGTCCCTGCATGCGTTTATACAATCTTGCAAGGTCGAGAGCCTACAAAAGAAGGCCATCTATCAAACCTTGGCATTTTTCGCCATTCCGGCCTTGGTGGCCGGTGTCTTTCAGGTCTTTTATTCGGGTCCCTGCCTTAGTGTCGGCATCATGTTAAGTATGTTGCAGCTCTACATTGTTTGTCAGGAGCAACTGATCTCGACCGACCCGTTGACTGGCCTTAACAATCGCAACCGTTTTGAGACCTATATGCTGTCGCTCTTTTCAAATGTGGACCAGGCCGATGATGTGTATCTGCTTATGATGGACGCCGACGGCTTTAAGCAGATTAACGATCAGTATGGACATGTGGAGGGCGACCATGCTCTTCAGGTTGTTTCCGCAGTGCTCAAGGACGCCTGTTCGCCGTCCGGCGGCTTTATTGCGCGCTATGGCGGTGATGAGTTCGTCGTACTGCAAAAGGGGGCGACGGAGCACGACATTATCCGCCTGTGTTCGGCGATCAATAGCGAGCTCTCGCGCGCCGAGACACCCTATTCGCTTCGAATGTCTATTGGCTACGCGCGCTACGGCGATGGGATCAACACGTGGCAAGAGCTTCTGCGCGCTGCCGATGCGGAGCTCTATCGCATCAAGGACGCCAAAAAGAAATCCGGCATCCAGGTTCGCTAGAAAAAAGGGGCGCACGACCGTTGCGATGGTCATGCGCCCCTTTTGCGTTTGTAGGGGCCACCGGCCATAATGCCTAGGCGCGTTGCGGCAAGACGGGCGTCTGCCACCGCGCTCGGTACGAAATCAACGAGAACCAGCGCACCCCATTAAGCTAAAGTGTGTGAACACCCTCCCTAAAAAGGTGAGCTCGCTAGGCTTTTTTGGGTTTGTTGACGATGATGATGCCGCCGCAGACCAACAGCAGGGCAACGATGACGGTAACGGGGCTCGTGCCAGCGCCCTCGCCGAGCAGCAGTGCGCTCAGCAGCACACCAAAGACGGGGTTCATAAACCCAAAAACCGAGACTCGGCTGACGGGGTTGACGGCAAGCAGGCGCGACCACAGCGAGTAGGCGACCGCGGAGATAAGCGCCATGTAGATGATGAGCGCGATGGCGGGGGCAATCGCCGTGGGGGAGAGCGCGCCACCCATCATAAAGCCGATGGCGGTGAGGACCAGGCCGCCGACCAAGAACTGCCACCCGGCAAGCAAGACGCCGTCGTGCTCGCGCGAGAAGATGCCGATCAGGCAGGTCGAAAGGGCACCCGCGACGGTGGAGGCCAGGATAAAGCCCTCGCCGTCGAGCGTAAAGCCAAAGGTGCCGTCCGCGCCCGAAAGGTTGACGAGCGCGACACCGGCAAAGCCCAGTACGCAGCCGAGCACCTTGGCCGCATCGAGCTTTTCGGTGCGAAACGCCAGGGCGGCAAAGAGAATAGCCAAGAAGTTGGCGCTAGCCTCGATGATGGAGCTCGACATAGCGCTTGCACGGGAGAGACCAAGGTAGAAAAAGAAGTACTGGCCGATGGTCTGGAAGAGCGACAAGATGCAGATGGGCTTGATATCGCGCGCTTGCGGAACGAGCGGTCGGCGCTGGGCCACGCTCATGCCAACAATGACTAGCATGCCGGCAAGGGTGAAGCGCAGACCCGCGAAGAGCAGCTGCGAGGCGCTGTCGTGCGCGGGAATGCCAAAGAGGCCGTAGCCGATCTTGATGCAGGGGAAGGCGGAGCCCCAGAGCGCGCAGCAAACGAGACAGCCCAGGATGAGTCCGGGCAGGGTGGCGAGATACGGCTTGCGGCTTTCCATGATGTCCTTCCTGTATGCGCGAAGCAAAAAAGAACCCGCCACCGGGGGTGCCGGTGGCGGGCGTTGTTACCCGAGGGGATTGTACCCGATGGGAAAGCTTTAAGCGAAGTAGGCTACGCCGCTCTCAAAGATCGGCATGAACTTATCGCCGGGGACATGCTCGGGCACGTTGCGGTACAGGTTGTCGCCGCGACGCTCGGCATGGCCCATCTTGCCCAGGACGCGGCCGTCGGGGCTCGTGATGCCCTCGATGGCGAGCGCGGAGCCGTTGGGGTTGACGGAGAGATCCATGCTGGGCTTGCCGTCCTCGCCCACGTACTGCGTGGCGACCTGGCCGTTGGCGATCAGCTGGGCGAGCACTTCGTCATTGGCGACAAAGCGGCCCTCGCCGTGGCTGATGGCGACGGTGTAGGGGTCGTCCAGGCTGCACTGCGACAGCCACGGGGACAGGTTGGACGAGATGCGGGTGCGCACCAGACGGCTCTGGTGGCGGCCGATGGTGTTGAACGTCAACGTGGGCGCATCGGGCGTGGCGTCGACGATGTCGCCGTAGGGCACCAGGCCGAGCTTGATCAGGGCCTGGAAGCCGTTGCAGATGCCCAGCATCAGGCCATCGCGGGCCTTGAGCAGGTCGCGGACTGCCTCGGTGACCTCGGGAGCGCGGAAGAACGCCGTGATGAACTTGGCAGAGCCGTCGGGCTCGTCGCCGCCCGAGAAGCCGCCGGGGATCATGACGATCTGGCTTGCACGGATGCGGCGGGCAAGCTCGTGGGTGCTCTCGGCGACGGCCTCGGGCGTGAGGTTGTTGATCACGAAGGTGTCGGCTTCGGCACCGGCTGCGCGGAAGGCACGTGCGCTGTCGTACTCACAGTTGTTGCCGGGGAACACGGGGATGATCACGCGCGGACGGGCGATCTTGGCGCCGCTGTACACGTGGATGTCCTTGGCACGGAAGTCGATGGTCTCGACCTCGGGGGTCTCGTCGGCGCTGCGGTAGGCAAAGACGCCCTCGATGCCGCTCTCCCAGGCCTCCTGGAGCTCGGAGAGCTCGATGACCTCGGAGCCGGTGTCGATGACATAGCCCTCGACGGTGGTGCCCAGGGGCTCGACGACAACGCCGTCGGCGACCTCGGGCAGCTCGGCATCCTCGGCGAGCTCGACGATAAAGCTGCCATAGAGCGGGGTGAAGAGGCTCTCCACGTCCACATCCTCGGCAAGCTCGATACCGATCTGGTTGCCGACGCACATCTTAAAGAGGCTTTCGGCGCCGCAGCCGTAGCCGGGCGTGGAGACGGCCAGGGCGTCACCGGTGGCGGTGAGCGCCTCGACGGCATCAAACGCGGCGAGCAGCTGCTGGGCGTCGGGGCGGTAGTCCTCGCCATAGGTGGCGGGGGCGATACGCACGACGCGATGCGTCAGGCCCTTGAACTCGGGTGAGACGGCACGGGCGGCACGGCCCACGGCAACAGCGAAGCTGATCAGGGTGGGCGGAACGTTGAGCTCGCCGGCCTCGTCCTCAAACGAGCCGCTCATGGAATCCTTGCCGCCGATGGCGCCGGCACCCAGGTCGACTTGGGCCATGAGAGCGCCCAGGACGGCTGCCATGGGCTTGCCCCAGCGCTCTGCCTCGGTGCGCAGGCGCTCGAAGTACTCCTGGAAGGAGAGGTAGGCGCGCTTGTGCTCAAAGCCGGCAGCCACGAGCTTGGCGATGGACTCGACCACGGACAGGTAGGCGCCCGCAAACTGGTCGGCTTCCATCAGGTAGGGGTTGAAGCCCCATGCCATAGCGCTTGCCGTGGTGGTCTCGCCGTCCACGGGGAACTTGGCGACCATGGCCGAGCTCGGGGTGAGCTGCGTCTTGCCGCCAAAAGGCATAAGCACGGTTGCGGCACCGATGGTGGAGTCGAAGCGCTCGGAAAGGCCCTTGTTGGAGGCGACGTTAAGATCGGTGACGAGCGAGGTCATGCGCTCGGCAAGTGTGGTGCCGGCCCAGCTGGGCTGCCACACGCTGCGGGCGCAGACGTGGGCGACCTGGTGCTTGGGTGCACCGTTGGAGTTGAGGAACTCGCGGGATAGATCGACGATGGCGACGCCGTTCCATGCCATGCGCATGCGCGGCTCGGCGGTAACCTCGGCGATAACGGTTGCCTCCAGGTTCTCCTCGGCGGCGTAGCCCATGAACTCCTCGACGTCACCGTCGGCGACGGCGCAAGCCATGCGCTCCTGGGACTCGGAAATGGCGAGCTCGGTGCCATCCAGGCCGTCGTACTTCTTGGTCACGGTGTCAAGGTCGACATACAGGCCGTCGGCAAGCTCACCCACGGCGACCGAGACGCCGCCGGCGCCAAAGTCGTTGCAGCGCTTGATCAGACGGCAGGCGTCGCCGCGGCGGAACAGACGCTGCAGCTTGCGCTCGACCGGGGCGTTGCCCTTCTGGACCTCGGCACCCGAGGTCTCGATGGACTCGGTGTTCTGGGTCTTTGAGGAGCCGGTGGCGCCACCGATGCCGTCACGGCCGGTGCGACCACCCAGCAGGATGATCTTGTCGGTGGGGGCGGGGCACTCGCGACGAACGTGGTTTGCCGGGGTGGCGCCCACGACGGCGCCAACTTCCATGCGCTTGGCCACGTAACCGGGGTGATAGAGTTCATTAACCTGACCGGTGGCAAGGCCGATCTGGTTGCCGTAGCTGGAGTAGCCGGCGGCAGCGGTGGTCACGAGCTTGCGCTGCGGCAGCTTGCCCTCGAGCGTCTCGGAAACCGGGACGGTGGGGTCGCCGGCGCCGGTGACGCGCATGGCCTGGTACACATAGCTGCGGCCCGAGAGCGGGTCGCGGATAGCGCCGCCCACGCAGGTGGCGGCACCGCCGAAGGGCTCGATCTCGGTCGGGTGGTTGTGGGTCTCGTTCTTAAAGAGGAACAGCCAGTCCTGGTCCTCGCCGTCGACATCGACCTTCACCTTGACGGTGCAGGCGTTGATCTCCTCGGACTCATCGACATCGGTCATGACGCCGGTCTTCTTAAGGTACTTGGCGCCGATGGTGCCCATGTCCATGAGGCAGACGGGCTTGGCGTCGCGACCGAGCTCGTGGCGCATCTCCATGTAGCGGTCGAAGGCTTGCTGCACCACGGCGTCGTCGATTGTCACGTCGTCCAGGACGGTGCCGAAGGTGGTGTGGCGGCAGTGGTCGGACCAATAGGTGTCGATCACGCGGATCTCGGTGATGGTGGGGTCGCGATCCTCATCGCGGAAGTACTGCTGGCAGAAGGCGATGTCCGCCTCGTCCATGGCAAGACCGCGCTCGGCGATAAAAGCCGCAAGGCCGGCCTCATCGAGCTCGCGGAAACCGTCGAGCACCTCGACGGGCTGGGGCTCGGGGGTCTCCATGTACAGCGTCTCGGGCAGGTCGAGCGAGGCGATGCGCGCCTCGACGGGGTTCACCACGTAGTGCTTGATGGCATCGATGGCGGCTTCGTCCAGAGTGCCCGAGATCATATAGACCTTGGCGGAGCGCACGGCGGGGCGCTCGCCCTGGCTGATGAGCTGCACGCACTCGCTGGCGGAGTCGGCGCGCTGGTCAAACTGGCCAGGCAGGAATTCGACGGCAAAGACGGCGCCATCGCTTGCGGGGAGCTCGTCGTAGGTCACATCGACCTGGGGCTCGCTAAAGACGGTCGGCACGCAGGAGCGGAAAAGCTCCTCGTCGATGCCCTCGACGTCGTAGCGGTTGATGATCCTCAGGGCCTCGATGCCCTTGATGCCGAGAATTTCGGTCAGCTCGCCCTTGAGCTGCTGAGCCTCGACGTCGAACCCGGGTTTCTTCTCCACGTAGATACGAGAGACCATTGGTTCCTGCCTTCCTGATCGGTTGGGCGTACGGTACGGTATGCGGCAGCGGTCGGTTTACGGGGCAAGCCTCGCGGTCGCCTTGAGCCACATGTTTGTAAACCTCACTATGATACGACAGCTCGCGGCGCGTTGAGGACGGCGAGGGTGCTACAGTGAAGCGCAAACAAGAGAAAGGCATCACATGGCATTCGTTTCGCTCGCCATCATCGCACTCGTGGCCTTTGCGAGTCCTTTTATCGCCTCGGCGATTCCCGGGAAACCCGTTCCCGAGACGGTCTTTTTGCTCGTGTTTGGCGCGGTGCTGGGACCCCATATGCTCGACATTATCCATGTAGATGCCGAGGTCTCGCTCGTGTCCGAGCTCGGCCTGGCCTTTTTGTTCCTGCTTGCCGGCTTTGAGATCGACCCCAAGAGCATCACGGGCGTCGAGGGGCGCTACGGCTTGGCGACGTGGGTCGTCACGTTTGGTATCGCCTGGCTTGCCGTGCGCTTTACCCCGTGGTTCTCAGTCAGTCATTTCGACGGTATCGCCGTGACGCTTGCCCTCACTTCGACGGCGCTCGGCACGCTCGTGCCCATCATGCGTGAGCGCTCGCTCACTGGCACGCGTGTGGGCGACTCGATTCTCGCGTATGGCACCTGGGGCGAGCTCGGCCCTGTGCTCGCCATGTCGGTGCTGCTGTCTGCCCGCACTGGCATCCAAACGCTCGTAATCCTTGGCTTGTTTGCGGTGGTTTGCGTGTTGCTGGCCGTGGTCCCAAGCCGCTCCAAGCGCGTCGGCAGCCGCTTCTTTGCGTTTGTCGAGGAACGCGCCGATACCACGTCGCAGACCTTCGTGCGCCTGACGGTGCTCATCCTGGTCACACTCGTGGCGTTCTCGGCTGTCTTTGATCTCGACATCGTGTTGGGTTCTTTTGCCGCCGGCTTTGTCCTGCGCTATATCATCCCCGAGGGCAACCATACGCTCGAGACCAAGCTCGATGGCCTGGCCTACGGCTTTTTGATTCCGGTATTCTTTACCGTATCGGGCGCAAAGATCGACCTGACGGCCGTGGCGTCGCGCCCCGGGCTGCTCGCAGGCTTTATCGTGGCGTTGCTGATCATTCGCGCCGTGCCCATTCTCATCTCTATGAGCATTTGTCCTGCGACGCGCGATGTGTCGGCGTATGGTCGTATTACCGTGGCCCTGTACTGCACCACGGCCCTGCCGATCATCGTTGCCGTGACGAGTGTTGCCGTCAACGCGGGCGCGCTGTCGCAAGATATTGCGTCGGTCATGGTTGCCGCCGGTGCCATCACAGTGTTCTTGATGCCGCTGCTCGCACAGCTCTTCTACCGCGTGGTGGATGCTGCGCCGGTCGCCGCCGTGGCAGAGGTTGCCGAGCATCCATCCGATGCGCTCGACATCCTGCGCGCCCATCACGACCTAGCGAGCTTGCTCGCGCGCGAGCATGAGCTGCTGACTTCGCATGGCCATGGTCGCGTATTCGAGGGCCTGCCTACGCTCGATACGATTGCCGAGCGTTTTTCCGCCGAGGCAGCGAGCGACCACATCGATGCCCGCATCGTGGACGCGGCGCACCTGCTTGCCGATAAGACTTACGGCGACGAGATCGACCCCGGCAAGCTCACCCCGCTCGAACGCCGTCGCCTGGAGCGCGCCAAGCTCGCCGTGCGCGAATACCGCCGCCGCATGCTGGAGCTCTATGCGCGCGATGAAGCCCAGGACGACGACGGCAGGTAGCCAACGCCGTCGCGGAAAATGCATCCCAGAATCCGCGTCCAGAGTGGGACGCGCTTTCCGCGAGAGGCCCGTTACGGAAAGCGTGTCCCAGAATCCGCGCCCAGAATGGGACATAGTTTCTGAAAGAAGGCCCTGAGGGAAACTGCGCCCCGTTCTGAGCTGAAATACCGGGACGCAGCTTCCCCTGCAAGCAGAACAAGGCGCGCTGCCTGCGGTTGATGCAGACAGCGCGCCTTTTGCGTTGGGCTTCGTTGAGGTTCGAAGTAGTGGACTAGTTGGCCATGACGCCTTCTGTCCAGGCCTCGACGTCCTCGATGCGCAGGGCGTTGGCGACCTCGGCCACGCAGTCGACGCTGGCAAGCTCGGCGGCGGCAGCCTGGACGTCCTTCTCGAGCGCGCGGTGCGTTAGGAAGATGACCGAGCAGGCATCGCTGACGCCCGACTTGCCGTCCTCGACCTGGTTGATGAGCGAGATCGAGATGTTGTGCTTGGCAAAGATATCGACCGTCTCGGACAGGGCGCCCACGCGGTCGGCGACCTTCAGGCGCACATAGTACTTGGTCTGGAGCTCGTCCATGGGCTTAAAGGCGAGGTTGTGACCATAGGGCTCAATCTCGGGCAGCGGAGCCACGCCGCGGCTGATCTGCTCGGAGAGCGACAGGATATCGCCCACGACGGCGCTCGCGGTGGGGAAGGAGCCTGCGCCGGCACCGTAGAACATGGTCTCGCCCACGGCGTCGCCCACCACGTAGACAGCGTTCATGGCGCCGTTGACCTTGGCAAGCATGTGGTCGGCGGGGATCAGCGTGGGATGCACACGGACGTCGACGCCGGCGTCGGTGTTGCGGGCGATGCCGAGCAGCTTAATGGTGTAGCCGAGCTCACGGGCCTGGGCGATGTCCTCGGCACCGATGGTACGGATACCCTGCTGGTACACATCGTCGGTGGTAACGCGGGTGCCAAAGCCGATGGAAGCGAGGATCGCCGTCTTGCTGGCGGCGTCGAAGCCGTCGACGTCGGCGGACGGGTCGGCCTCGGCATAGCCCTTAGCCTGTGCGTCGGCGAGCACGTCGGCGTAATCGGCGCCCTCGGCGTTCATGCGCGACAGGATGTAGTTGGTGGTGCCGTTAAGGATGCCGGCGATGGTCAGGATCTTGTTGCCCACCAGGTCATGCTCAAGCGTGCTCACGATGGGGATGCCGCCGCCGCAGCTGGCCTCGCACTTAATCTGCACGCCGCACGCGCGTGCCTTCTCGGCAAGCGTCTCGACGTGACGGCCCAGCAGGGCCTTGTTGGCAGAGACGACGTGCTTGCCGTGCTCAAAGGCAGTGGTGAAGATCTCGGTTGCGGGATGTTCGCCGCCGATGAGCTCGACGACGATGTCGACGGCGGGGTCGGTGACGACGTCGTGCCAGTCACTCGTAAAGGCCTCGCGCTCAATGCCTGCCGCCTCGGCCTGCTCCCAAGCAAGCGCGCAGGCGCGGGTCAGCTTAAGGTCGATGCCGTAGGCTGCCAGGTACTCATCGTGGTGGCTCTTGATCAGACGGGCCACGCCGCCGCCGACGGTTCCCAGACCGATCAGACCGACGTTCACGGTGCGCAGGGGTTCGCTCATAGATAGCTCCTTCGTGCATCTTATGGATGGATTAACCGCTTAAAGGTTGAGTGCATTCTAGCGTGAACCGAGGGCGCGTGCTCGCCAGGCAACAGGAGTCGCACAAAACGGCACCCCCGAAACGCTGCGGAAACATTGGAAACATGCTCGCTACAAACGAAACTCCGTAACAAACTGTCAACGTTTGCGCCATAAGGTTTGCCCCGTACCGCAAGACGGCCGCACTGCGGCCAGCGAAAAGGGGGACACCATGTTCAACATCAACAGCACGCTCAGCCGTAGGAACTTTCTCGCCGGTGCCGCGGCGCTCGGCAGCACCGTGGCACTCGCTGGTTGCTCGTCGGGTGGCTCGGAGGGCGGCTCCGCCGATGACGGCAAGACCTTCAAGATCGGTGTCATCGGCCCTCTGACCGGCGCCGCGGCAACCTATGGCGTTTCGGCCGAGAAGGGTGCCAAGCTCGCCGCCAAGGATTTCTCGACCAAGGACCTCAAACTCTCGCTTAAGTCCGAGGATGACGTCGCTGACGGCGAGAAGGCTATCAACGCCTTCAATACCCTGTGCGACTGGGGCATGCAGGCTCTCGTCGGCCCCGTCACGACTGGTGCCGCCGTCGCCGTCTCGGGCGAGATCGCCGACGATATGCTCATGGTCACGCCTTCGGCCTCGTCGCTCGACGTCACCAAGGATAAGACCACGGTCTTTCAGGTTTGCTTCACCGATCCCACCATGGGCGCCAGCGCTGCGAAGTTCTTGGCCGAGAAATACGCGGACGCCAAGATCGCCCTGTTCTACAACTCCGGCGATACGTACAGCTCGGGTGTTGCCGATGCCTTTGCCGAGCAGGCCAAGGAGTCCAAACTTGATATCGTCGATACCGAGACCTTTAAGGACGATTCCTCCACGAGCTTTACCAACCAGCTCACCAAGGCCAAGGAGGCCGGCGCCACGCTCATCTTTGCGCCGATCTACTACACGCCGGCGTCCGTTTTGCTCAAGAACGCCAAGGACATGGGCTACGACATGACGCTCATGGGTACCGACGGCATGGACGGCCTGCTCTCTGTGGAGGGCTTCGATACCTCTCTTGCCGAGGGCGTACTGCTCATGACCCCGTTTTCCGCCGATGACGAGAAGAATGCCGACTTCGTCAAGGCCTATAAGGATGCCTACGACGAGACGCCTAACCAGTTTGCCGCCGACGCCTACGATTGTGTCCACGCCATCGCCGAGGCCATCGACAAGGCGGGCATCGATATTACGGCCGATGGTGCCGACATTGCCGACGATCTTGCCAAGGCCATGCGCAAGATCAAGATTGAGGGCCTGACGGGCGAGCTCACGTGGAACGACGAGGGCCAGGTCGAAAAGCCCGCTACGGCCTATGTGATTCAGGATGGCAAGTACATCGCCGCCTAAGTGCGCATAAAGCGCTACCGGTGAGGCCGTTTTATTCAGGGCAAGGGCGCTTGTAACAGAACAGAAACATTACTTTCACATAATAAAGTGGCTAAACTGCATAAACCGATAGAAATACGCATAAATATGGATAAATGGACAAAGCAAAAGAAAAGTTGAAATAATCGCCACTTTTCTCAACTAAAGCGTCTACTATTTTGCGAACGCCGAACACGGCGAAGGATGGCCTGTCGGGCAACCGAAACCCGACGAGATTTGAGAGGAGAGCCGCATGTCGAGCCTCACCGGTAAGTCATTGAACCCTGTTATGAATCGCAGGAGCGTTATCGCGAGCGCAGCAGGTCTGGGGGCGATGTCCATTCTAGCTGGCTGCTCCTCCAACGGCGGCGACAGCGGTTCCGCTTCGAGCGACGCTTCGTTTAAGATCGGCACCATCGGCCCGCTGACCGGCGCCAACGCGTCCTACGGCAAGTCCGTTACCCAGGGTGTCGAGCTCGGCTGCAAGGATTTCTCGACCAAGGAGCTGCCGCTTGCCAGCAAGGCCGAGGATGACCAGGCCGATGGCGAGAAGGCCGTCAACGCCTTCAACACCCTGCTCGACTGGGGCATGCAGGCCCTCGTCGGTCCGACCACCACGGGTGCGTCGGTTGCCGTTGCCGCAGAGTGTGGTAACGACCCCAAGACGTTCATGATCACCCCGTCCGCGTCCTCCGAGGA
This sequence comes from uncultured Collinsella sp., assembly GCA_902490565.1. Classification (GTDB taxonomy): domain Bacteria; phylum Actinomycetota; class Coriobacteriia; order Coriobacteriales; family Coriobacteriaceae; genus Collinsella. The sequence continues at coordinate 49,097 of CABUEK010000015.1, forward strand.
CGTCACCGACGGCAAGGATTGCGTCTTCCAGGTTTGCTTCACCGACCCCAACCAGGGTGTCAACGCTGCCAAGTTCCTGGCGCAGAAGTATGCGGACGAGAAGTTCGTGCTGTTCTATAACTCCGGCGACGCCTATTCTTCGGGCATCGCAGATTCCTTTAAGGCCCAGGCCGCTGAGTCCAAGCTCGAGATTGTCGACGAGGAGACCTTTAAGGACGACTCCGCCACGAGCTTTACCAACCAGCTGACCAAGGCCAAGCAGGCCGGCGCCACCATGATCTTTGCGCCGATCTACTACACGCCGGCGTCCGTTTTGCTCAAGAACGCCAAGGACATGGGCTACGACGTCAAGATGATGGGCTGCGACGGCATGGACGGCATCCTGGGCGTTGAGGGCTTCGATACCTCTCTTGCCGAGGGTCTGCTGCTCATGACCCCGTTCTCTGCCGACGACGAGAAGAACGCCGACTTCGTCAACGCTTACAAGGATAAGTACGGCGATACCCCCGACCAGTTTGCCGCCGACGCCTACGACGGCGTGCACGCGGTGGCCGAGGCCGTCAGGGAGGCCGGTCTTGGAGTCGACGCCGATCCGACCGAGGCCGCCGAGAAGCTGTCCAAGGCTATGCTCAAGATTACCGTTGACGGTCTGACCGGCAAGCTCACCTGGAACGATAAGGGCCAGGTTCAGAAGGAGCCCACGGCGTACGTCATCACCGATGGCAAGTACGTACAGGCCTAATAGGCCGCCTTACATAGAGCGGTTTTGATCCCAAGCAGGGGAGGTTTTGGCCTTCCCTGCTTGCTTGGTATCTAGGGACGATGTAACGTCCCTGTTTCATACATTAACTGGAAACCTATTCGAAAGGGGGATGTGGAACATGACGGTCTTTATCCAATACCTGGTCAACGGCCTGTCCATGGGCAGCGTCTACGCCATCATCGCGTTGGGCTACACCATGGTCTACGGTATCGCCAAGATGCTCAACTTCGCTCACGGCGATGTCATCATGGTCGGTGCCTATGTCTCGTTCTGCGCCACGTCGTATCTCGGCCTCCCGGGCTGGGCATCTGTAGTTCTCTCTTGTGTGGTCTGTACCGTTCTCGGTGTTCTCATCGAGGGTCTGGCCTATAAGCCGCTGCGTCAGGCGGGCCCGCTGGCCGTTCTGATCACGGCTATCGGCGTGTCTTACTTCCTGCAGAACGCCGCGCAGCTTCTGTGGGGCGCCACGCCCAAGAACTTCACTTCGCTCGTCACCTTCCAGGTGCCGGAGTTCTTGGCCAAGTTCAACGTAAGCGCCGTCTCGCTCGTCACCATCGTCGCCTGCCTGGTTATCATGGCCGGCCTGATGTTCTTTACAGGAAAGACCAAGATGGGCAAAGCCATGCGTGCCGTGTCCGAGGACAAGGCCGCCGCTCAGCTCATGGGCATCAACGTCAACCGCACCATCTCGATGACGTTTGCCATAGGCTCTGCCCTTGCCGCCATCGCCGGCGTGCTGCTGTGCTCCTACTCGCCGGTGCTGCAGCCTACGACGGGCGCCATGCCTGGCATCAAGGCCTTCGACGCCGCCGTCTTCGGTGGCATCGGTTCCATCCCCGGCGCCTTTGTCGGCGGCATTCTCATCGGCATCATCGAGGCGATGGCGCAGGCCTACATTTCCACGAGCCTTGCCAACTCCATCGTCTTTGGTGTTTTGATCATCGTCCTGCTCGTCAAGCCTGCCGGACTCTTGGGCAAGTACGTCCCCGAGAAGGTGTAGGTGAGCGGTATGAAGTTTCTTAAAGATAAGCAGACGCGTCACGACTTTGTTACGTACGCCATGTGCATCGTGGCCTTCGCCATCGTGTTCTTTATGCAGTCGAACCACATGATTCCGCGCATGATCGCCGGTCAGTTGGTTCCCATCACGGCCTACATCGTCATGGCCATTTCCCTCAACCTTGTCGTCGGCATCGCGGGCGATCTGTCGCTGGGCCATGCGGGCTTTATGAGCGTCGGCGCCTACACGGGCATCGTCACCGCGGTCGCCCTTGAGAGCGCCGTTCCCTCCGACCCGGTGCGCCTTATCATCAGCATCGTGGTCGGCGCCATCGCTGCCGCCATCCTGGGCTTCTTGATCGGCATCCCGGTCCTGCGCCTGAGCGGCGACTATCTGGCTATCGTGACCCTGGCTTTTGGCGAGATCATCAAAGAGATCGTCACCTGCCTCATTGTGGGCGTCGACTCCCGCGGCCTGCACGTGATCTTTAACATCACGGGCAACTCCACGATCGACGACCTGCACCTGCTCGAGGACGGCACCGCCATCATCAAGGGCGCCCAGGGCGCCTCGGGCGTGTCGACGTACTCGACCTTCCTCGCCGGTGCCATCCTGGTCATGGTCGCACTCGTGATCGTGCTCAACCTGGTTCGCAGCCGTACCGGCCGTGCCATTATGGCCGTGCGCGATAACAAGATTGCAGCCGAGTCCGTAGGCATCTCCGTCACCGAGTACCGCATGATCGCCTTCGTGGTTTCCGCTGCCCTCGCCGGTGCTGCCGGAGCCCTCTTCGGCGGTAACTTCTCGCAGCTCTCCGCCACCAAGTTCGACTTCAACACGTCGATCCTCATTCTGGTGTTCGTGGTCCTGGGCGGTCTGGGCAATATGCGCGGCTCCGTCATCGCGGCGGCGCTGCTCACGGTGCTTCCCGAGCTGCTCCGTCAGTTCTCGGACTACCGCATGCTCATCTACGCCATCGTGCTGATCCTGGTCATGATTTTTACCAACAACCCGCAGCTCAAGGCGTTCTTCGGTCGCGTCAAGGATCGCTTTGCTTCCAAGAAGGAGGTGGCAGCCGATGCCCAGTAAATTTGAGTTCAAGAAGGGCAAGATGGTCCCGTATCCTTCTGGCGCCATCGTTCCCGACCGCGACCTGGGCGAGTGCCCTGCACTCGAGTGCATCCACCTGGGCATTGAGTTCGGTGGCCTTAAGGCAGTCGACGACTTTAGCCTGACTATCGGCAAGACCGAGATTGCCGGTCTGATCGGTCCCAACGGCGCCGGCAAGACCACGGTCTTCAACCTGCTCACCAAGGTGTACCAGCCCACGCACGGCACCATCCTGCTCGACGGCGAGGACACCTCGGGCAAGTCGGTCTATCAGGTCAACCGCATGGGTATTGCCCGTACGTTCCAGAACATTCGCCTGTTCAACACCATGACGGTGGAGGATAACGTTAAGGTCGGCCTGCATAACCAGGAGCGTTACTCCGGCTTTGAGGGCGTGCTGCGCCTGCCGACGTATTGGAAGCACGAGAAGGCTGCTCACGAGCGTGCCATGGAGCTGCTGTCCATCTTTGATATGGAACATCTGGCAAACGAACAGGCCGGCTCGCTGCCTTACGGCGCTCAGCGCCGCCTGGAGATCGTCCGTGCACTTGCCACCAATCCCAAGCTGCTGCTGCTCGACGAGCCTGCCGCCGGCATGAATCCGTCCGAGACCGCAGAGCTCATGGAGAACATCGTCAAGATTCGCGACACCTTCGGCATTGCCATCATGCTTATCGAGCATGATATGTCGCTCGTCATGAACATCTGCGAGGGCATCTGCGTGCTCAACTTTGGTAAGGTCATCGCCAAGGGCACGGCCGAGGAAATCCAGAACAACGACGCCGTTATCGAGGCGTATCTGGGCAAGCAGGATAAGGGGGAGAACTAAATGGCAGAGCCGATGCTTTCCGTCTACAACATCAACGTCTGGTACGGCGCCATCCACGCCATCAAGGACATCTCCTTTAACGTCAACGAGGGCGAGATCGTTGCTCTGATCGGTGCGAACGGTGCTGGTAAGTCTACGACGCTTAAAACCGTCTCGGGCCTGCTGCGTTCCAAGACCGGCTCCATCAAGTTTATGGGCGAGGACATTACCCATACGCCCGCCGATAAGCTGGTGGGTAAGGGCCTGGCTCAGGTCCCCGAGGGCCGTCGCGCCTTTTTGCAGATGACGGTCGAGGAGAACCTGGAGATGGGCGCCTATACACAGCCCAAGTCCACGGTCGCTCCGGGCCTTGAGCGTGTCTACGAGCAGTTCCCGCGCCTTAAGGAGCGCCGTCGCCAGGTCGCCGGCACCCTTTCGGGCGGCGAGCAGCAGATGCTCGTTATGGGCCGCGCCCTTATGAGCAACCCCAAGCTGCTCATGCTCGACGAGCCTTCCATGGGCCTGGCGCCGATTCTGATTGAGCAGATCTTCCAGATTGTCGAGGACCTGCACAAGGCCGGCACCACGGTGCTCCTGGTTGAGCAGAACGCGCAGATGGCGCTTTCCATCGCCACACGCGGCTACGTGCTCGAGACCGGCAAGATTACCATGACCGGCACGGGCCAAGAGCTTCTGCACGACGACAACGTCCGCAAGGCCTATCTTGGTGGTTAATCCATTCAACAAAGGGGCGCTGACTATCCCGGTCAGCGCCCCTTTTAAGTTGCGGTGAAATAGGGACTAATTGGGGGTTCCAGACGCCAAAACAGTCCCTATTCCACCGCAACTTCAGGTAGTCGTTGGGGACGTTCTTGAATGACTAGTCGTTTAAGAACGTCCATTACAGTCGAAATTGTCAGCCCGGGCCCGTCTCGGGCTACGATT
>CABUEK010000016.1:0-53041 GCA_902490565.1 uncultured Collinsella sp.
GCCCGTGGGTTATACCCTAAGAGCAAACCACCCTTTTTAAGGGTGGTTCTGATTTTTATGCGCTCGCCGCAGGCGCCGTCTGCAAGTGTATAATTTCTGTCGTATGTAATTTGGACGCTTGTGCGTTCTGCCCATAACAAGAAAGGTCGCTATGCCTACCATTTCTACCGCCGACTTCAAGAACGGCCTCGGTCTCCGTATCAAGGACAAGGTCTACACCATCGTCGAGTTCCAGCATGTCAAGCCGGGCAAGGGCGGCGCGTTTGTGCGCTACAAGACCCGCGACATCAAGAGCGGCCGCGTCGTCGAGAACACCTGCAACGCCGGCACCAAGTTCGAGAGCGTCATGCTCACCACCCGTGAGTTCCAGTACCTCTACAACGATGGCACCGACTACATCTTCATGGACAACGAGTCCTATGAGCAGGTTCCCGTTCCCGAGGACATGGTGGGCGAGAACTCCAAGTGGCTGCGCGAGAACGACATCTGCCAGCTGCTCTTCGCCGACGATGAGCTCATGGGCGTGACCCCGCCGATGTTCATCGAGACCACCATCGTCCAGACCGACCCGGGCTTTAAGGGCGATACCGTCCAGGGTTCCACCAAGCCGGCCACGATCGACACCGGCGCTGTCATCCAGGTCCCCATGTACCTCAACGAGGGCGAGGTCATCAAGGTTGACACCCGCGACGGCAAGTTCGTCTCCCGCGTCTAGCAACCAACTCTTCTAGGAGGACTCATGCCCCAGGAAATCAAGATTGACGGCATCGGCATTTCGCCCGATGTTTTGACCGCCATCGTCTCGCGCGCCGTGTCGGATGTCGAGGGCATCGCCTCCGTTGGCGTCAAGGACCTTGCCACCAACCTTGTCTCCATGATGCTCTCGTCCAAGGCCCCGGCTTCCGAGCCGGCTGTCGAGGCCGAGGTCGTTGGCGACAAGCTCGCACTCACCGTGCGTGTCGTGGTGTTCTTTGGCTATCCGTTCAAGAAACTCGCCGAGGCCGTTCGCGCTGCCGTGGTCGCTGCCATCGATGCCCAGGTTGGCGTTGAGGTTGAGCGTGTTGACGTTTGCATCGACGGCCTCGTTTTCCCCAAGGAGTAACCTTTGAGCCTTAAGGTTTATCGCGGGCGTACGCTTGCCCGCAGTCAGGCGCTGCAGCTGCTGTTCCAGGCCGAGGCCACGGACAGCCCGCTCGAGCGCGTCCTCGAGGGTGATTTCCTGATCTCGAAGGGTCCCCTCGACCCCTATGCGCTGGAGCTGTGCCGCGGTGCCTACGAGCATATCGACCGCATCGACTGCGCTCTGCGCTCCGTTGCCAAGAACTGGGATCTTATGCGCATGCCCGGTGCCGACCGCAATCTGCTGCGTATCGCCGTTTACGAGATGCGTTTCCTCACCGACGAGGAGGTCTCGGACGCCATCGTGATCAACGAGGCCGTCGAGCTTGCCAAGGCCTATGGCACCGACCAGTCCGCGTCGTTCGTCAACGGCGTGCTGGGCAAGATCGCTCGCAGCGAGGAGCTGCCGGGCGAGGACCTATACCAGGAGCTGCTGGCCGAGGATCGCGCTCGCGAGGAGGCACAGGCTGCCGAGGCTGCCGCTAAGGTTGCGGTTGCCCAGGCTGAGGCTGGTGTGTTGGCCGAGGATGCGGACGCTGCTGAGGCCGTCGAGGCCGACTCCGTCGAGGAGTAGCCATGCCAGAGGGTTCTGTCCGTAACTTTGATGAGATTTCGGACCGTCTGGATCAGATCATCGCTACCGTTCGCTCCAAGGATACCTCCTTGGAGCGTTCGCTCGATTTGTTTGACGAAGCGATTGAGCTGGGCTCCCGCGCGGTCGATATGGTCGACAAGTTTGAGTTGACGCCGCGTGAGGCCGACAAGCTCGAGCAGGAATACGATGAGGATGCGGCAAACGAATCCCAGGATAGCTAGGCCGCATCTCCGGATACGAATGGTTGATGGCATTCATGAAACGCGTGCGTCTTGATGACGAACTGATTTCACAGGGCATCTGCGCCGATCGCGCGGATGCCCTTCGCACTCTTATGGCCGGCTTGGTCTCGAGTGGCGGTGAGCGCTTGACTTCGCCGGGCCTTAAGGTGATCCCGGGGCTGCCGCTGCATGTGAAGGGGCGCATTCCCTATGTTGGCCGCGGCGGTCTTAAGCTCGAAGGCGCGCTTGATGCGTTTGGCATCAATCCGACGGGCCTTGCCTGTCTGGATGTGGGCTGCTCTACCGGCGGCTTTACCGATTGTCTGCTCAAGCGCGGAGCTGCGACCGTTGTCTCGGTGGACGTGGGTCGCGCCCAGTTCGATTGGTCGTTGCGCCAGGACGATCGCGTGACGCTGCATGAGCGCACAAACGTGACGCAGCTGCCTGAGCTTGGCTATGCCGGCACTATCGACCTGGCTGTGTGTGATGTCTCGTTTACCAGCATCGCGAACATTATCGATGCGGTACTGGCGTGCCTGGCGCCTACGGGTGCATTCTGCACGCTCGTAAAGCCGCAGTTTGAGGCTCCGGCGGCGCTGGTGGGCGAGGGCGGCATTGTGACCGATCCCGCCGTGCGCCGCGATACACTCGTGGCGGCGGTTGAACTCTTTGCTGCCAAGGGCCTGTTCCCGGTCGATGTGTGCGTGTCGCCCATTCATGGTGCCAAGGGCAACGTTGAGTTTTTCCTGTACGGCACGAGATTTGACCCCGGCGATCGCTCGCAAGACGAGCTGCAATCCCAGGTATCGGTTATGAGCGAGAAAGCTGCAACGCTATGAAGGTCTTTCTGGTTCCCAATTACTACAAGCAAGAGGCGGTCGAGAGCGGCCTGATGCTCGAGCTTTGGCTGACTCGCCAGGGCTATGAGGTCGCATGGGCTGCCGACCAGCGATCCAAGATTCAGAGCACGCCTGATATTGACGGCTCCGATCTGGTCATTACGCTCGGCGGCGACGGTACGTTGCTGCGCGCTGCCCGCATCCTCAACCATCGTGAGATTCCTATCCTCGGTCTTTCCTATGGTCACCTGGGCTTTCTAACTGCTGCGAGCCCCGAGGAGCGCGACATCCTGCAGGTCGTGAGCGACGCCCTGTCCGGTGAGCTGCACGTGAGCCGTCGCGCCACCATCGCCGCGGATATCGTGTCCGTGCGCGAAGACGGTACGAAGGATGTCGTGCGCACCTTCGCCCTCAACGACATGGCGCTTACCCGCGGTCCGCTGTCCGATATGGTCGAGTTCGACATCACGGTGTCCGGCCATCATATCGACCGTCTGCGTGGCGACGGCGTGGTCGTGTCCACGGCGACTGGTTCTACGGGTTACGCGCTCAGTGCCGGTGGCCCCATCGTGAGCCCCGACTATACGGGCATGGTCTGCGTACCCATTGCGCCGCACACCATTCAGGCTCGTGCCTTTTTGACCTCGCCGAGTGATGTCGTCGAAATCTTTATGTCCGATGATCGCCCGAGCGTTCCGGCGATCGCTATCGATGGACAGTTTATTACCTGCGATGGCACCGTTGAGAGCGTGGCGGTGCGCCGCGGGCCCGGAGATGTGTTGCTGCTGGATTACGGCCCCGAGAGCTTCTATAACTCGGTGAGCCGCGTATTCTACGGAGTCCGTCATGATCGATGAGCTGCAGGTTTATAACATTGCACTCATTCGCGAGGCGACGCTGGTGCCGAGTGCCGGCCTGACTGTCCTGACTGGCGAGACTGGCGCCGGCAAGACCGCGCTGCTCTCGGCCCTCAAGCTAATTTTGGGCGAGCGTGCGGATTCGTCGACGGTGCGCGAGGGCGAGGCACTGGCGAGCGTCGAGGCGCGACTCTTCGACGGACCGCACGACACGGAGGGGTTCACCGTACAGCGCAGCCTTTCTGCCGAGGGCCGCAGCCGCGTGAAGATTGACGGTCGCATTGCCAGTGTGCGCGAGCTTTCGGAGCGCGTCGGCGTGATGATGGATCTGTGCGGCCAGCACGAGCACCAGCGCTTGCTCGATCCGGCGCATCACGTTGCGATGGTCGATGCCTGGGCGGGACGCTCTGCGCTCGAGGCGCTCGAGCACTACCGTGCTTGCTTTAAAGCCTCGCGCGCGGCTGCCAAGGAGGTCCGTCGCGTCGAGGAGGCCTCACGTGCGCGGGGGAGTCGCGTCGAGGAAGCGCGCTTTGCGCTCGAGCGCATCGGCGAGGTCGACCCCAAACCGGGCGAGTATGAGGAACTCGAGGAACTGCTGCCGCGCTCCGAACATGCCGAGGTACTGGTTGCCACAGCTAACGATGCCCATGCATCGCTTGCCTCCGAAGGGGGAGCGCTCGACGCCGTGAACAGCGCCGTGGCAGAACTTTCCCGAATGGCTACCGTCGATCGCAAACTGGGCGACATTGCCGATGCGCTTTCGGATGCCTGTATCTCCCTTGAGGATTGCGCGAACGAGCTTCGTACCTATCGCGATGGCGTCGCCTTCGACCCGCGCGAGCTCGCACGCATGCGTGAGCGATATTCCGACCTCAAGGGCCTGTTGCGTCAGTGGGGTCCCACCATGGACGATGTTTTTGCCATGCGCGATCGCTCGCAAGAGCTGCTGTCCCTGGTCGATGATGGCGATGAGCAGATCAAAAAGGCGCGTGAGGCACTCGGGAGCGCCGAGCGCGAGTTGTTTGCCGCTGCCAAGGCACTTAAGCGCGCACGCAATACGGCGGCCCCGCGCTTCTGCCACGAGGTTGGCCGCCAGATGGCGCGCTTGGAGATGGGTAGTGCCGAGCTCGTCTGGGAGTCGCGCGATCTTCCCCGTGCTGAGTGGACGCCCGTTGGTCCTTCGAGCTACGAGCTGCTATACCGCAGCGGTGCCGGCTTGACGCCACGTCCCCTGCGCCGCATTGCGTCGGGCGGCGAGCTCAGCCGCGTCATGCTTGCAAGCAAGGTTGTCCTCGGTAACGCGGACGGTGTCGATACGCTGGTGTTTGACGAGGTCGATGCCGGTGTCGGTGGCTCCACGGCGCGTGCACTCGCGGGCGTGCTGGCAGATCTCGCCTCTACGCATCAGGTGATTGTCGTAACCCACTTGGCGCAGGTCGCCGTCATGGCCGACAAGCATTATGTTGTCAGCAAGGAACCAGGCGATGTTCCCCAGACGCATTTGGACGAGGTAACCGGCGAAGCGCGTACCGCCGAGATCGCCCGCATGTTGAGCGGCGATCAGTCCGAGGCTAGCCTGGCGCACGCAAAGCAGATGCTCGAAGAAGCTCGAGGTTAGGTCGTATCAGCGGTGTTGGTGGGACAAAATAGACTGAAATTTTTGTCCCACTACGCATTTTACTCCACAACCTTATCCGGCTGGATGAGCTCTTCGTAGTAGCTGATATGCTCGCGGGCGTCTTCGATTTCGGGCAGCAGGAAGTTGTAGATGACCTCGATGATCATCGTGGCGCTCATCTTGGAGAACGCGAAGTCGCCCGTTGTCAGTAGTGCTTCGTGGTTGACGGTATTAAAGGTGTAGTCTGCCAGGCGCGCGAGCGGGGATTTGCTGTCGCTGCTGATGACGACTACGGTTGCGCCGCAGTCGCGAGCCGCTTTTGCCATGCGATTCAGACGGCGCGACTTGCCGGAGTTTGAGATCAGCACGATAACGTCACCGGGGCGCAGCGTGAGCGCAAAACCAATCGAGGTCTCGCTGATGGTGCTTGCCATGCAACGAAGGCCCAGCTGCGAGAACTTGAACGTCGCGTCGAGCGCGACGGCGTTGGTGTTGCCTACGGCCGCAAACTCAATAACGCCGGCATTCTTAAGCGCGTGTACAACTGCGGCCAACGTGTCGTGATCAATGCCGTCGATGGTCGCATTAAGCTCACTCACCTTGGCGGCGAGGATATTTTTAAGGCTCTGCTCCATGTTGTCGAGCGAGACCTCGTCGGTCAGGCCCTCGTTGCGCTGACTCTCTAAGTCGCGCGCCAACGAAAACTGAAAGCTGCGGAAGCTGCCAAAGCCCAGCTTGCGGCAGAAACGCGAAACGGTCGCCTCGGACGTGGCGGCAGCGCGCGAGAGCTGAGCCGCCGTGAGGCGTGGCGCCTCGGACTGGTGCTCCAATATATAGTCGACAATGCGCTGCTCGGACTCGCTGTATCCCTGGTGGGTACTAATGAGGGAAAGTGCGCTTTTGCTACTATCGGTCATGGATGGCTCCTGGTTGGCATGAAAATCTAACTTGATTTGCAATGCCATAGTATACGGGCATTTTCAATTACAAGATACACCTTGCCGTTTCAAGTGTTGATGGTAAACTTTCACTTGCCGTTTACGGTTATGAAAGAACCTTTCACCGGAGAATTGCGCCTTGTCTCTTCTCACGCGGACGGTAGGTTGGTATCTTTCAGTTGTGGAAAAACGCGCATCGAAGCGCGTGTAGGGGAGCGCCCGCGGGCGCTGTACTCAAGAAGGAGGGACACATGGCTAAGTTTGACATCATCGCCGCGACCGGTTGCCCGACCGGCATTGCGCACACCTTCATGGCGAAGGAGGCGCTGGAGAAGGCAGCTGCCGAGCGCGGTCTGACCATTAAGGTCGAGACTCATGGCCAGGTCGGTGTCGAGAACGAGCTCACCAAGAGCGAGATCGCCGGTGCCAAGGCCGTCGTCGTCGCAGCCGATAAGGATGTCCAGGCTGAGCGTTTCGCCGGTAAGCCCATGGTTTCCGTTGGTGTTTCCAAGGCCTTGTCTGTCGAGACTGCCGGAAAGCTGATCGACCGCGCGCTCGCCGCCAAGGGCGACGACACGGTTGCCGCTGCCGCCGATGTCGAGGACGAGGTCGAGGAGAAGGAGTCCATCGGCCACGTCATCTACAAGCACCTCATGAACGGCGTCAGCCACATGCTGGTCTTCGTCGTTGCCGGTGGTGTTCTGACCGCCATTTCGTTCCTGTGGGGCATCACGTCCTTTGATTCGACGGCTGCCGACTACAACAGCTTTGCTGCGATGCTCAAGATCATCGGCGGCATCGCCATGAACCTTATGGTTCCGGTGCTTTCCGCCTACATCGCCGAATCCATCGGCAAGCGCCCGGCGCTCGTCCCCGGTTTCGTTGCCGGTATGATTGCCATCCAGGGCCTGCCTGTTAACGCCGAGACCGGCATGATCGACGCCGGTGGCGCCGGCGTGGGCTTCGGCTTCCTGGGCGGCATCGTCGGCGGCTTCCTTGCTGGCTATGTCATCCTGCTGCTCGAGAAGGTTTTCTCTAAAATTCCCGCGAGCCTTAATGGCCTGAAGGCAATCTTTCTGTATCCGCTGTGCTCTACCGCCATCGTCGGCCTGGTCATGCTCGGTATTTCCGGCCCCATGGCTGCCATTAACCAGGGTATGATGGATTTCCTGCAGAGCCTCGGTAACTCCGGTCCGGTGATCCTTGGCCTGGCCATCGGCTGCATGTGCGCCTTTGATATGGGCGGCCCGGTCAACAAGGCTGCTTACGCTACTGGCACCTTCCTGCTCGGTACCGCTCTCGAAGCTGGCGTCGGCACCGAGACCTACAACTTCGGCACCAACTTCATGGCTGCCGTCTCCGCCGCTTGCATCGTTCCGCCGCTGATCACCACCTTCGCCGTCGTTGTCGGCAAGAAGTACTTCAGCCAGGAGGATCATGACGCCGGTATCGTCAACCTCATCCTTGGTTGCACCCACATCACCGAGGGCGCCATTCCGTTCATGACCAAGAACATCTGGCCCGTCATGCCCATCATGATGCTCGGTTCTTCCATCGCTTCCATCTTGACCATCTTCTTCAACGTTCACGATCCGGCGCCTCACGGCGGCTTCCTGGTCCTGCCCGTTGTCGAGAACGGTCCGCTGTGGGTCCTCGCGATCCTCATCGGCGCTGTGGTCGGTGGCATCCTGTTCGTGGCCTTCAAGAAGTACGATTTCGAGAAGAATCAGAAGGCCGCTCCTGTAGCCAGGTCCGTTGAGGCCCCCAAGGCCGCTGCCGTCGAGGCCCCCAAGGCCGAGGCTGCCGACTTCGTGAAGGTCGAGAATGTCTTTGTCGCCGAGGACTTCGCTTCTCGTGACGAGGCTCTGAGCTTCGTTTCCAACCAGGCTGTCAAGGCCGGTATCGCCAGCGACGCCGACGCCGTGATGAACGCCTTCCTGGCCCGCGAGGCCGAGGGCACCACGGGCATGATGGAGGGCTTCGCCATCCCGCATGCCAAGTCCGACGCCATTACCGAGGCTGCCGTCATCGTCGTCAAGGACGAGTCCGGTGTGACCGGTTGGGACACCATGGACGGCGCTCCCGTCAACGTGGCCATCGCGCTGCTCATCCCGGGTGCCCAGGCCGGCACCACGCACCTTAAGATCCTGTCCAAGGTCGCCGAGGCGCTCATGGACGAGGACTTCCGTGCCACCGTCAAGGGTTCCACCGACGCCGCCGAGATCGCCAAGACGATCAACGCCCGCCTGGTCTAATCCCCCAGCCCGCGAATAACATCGCCCCCTGTATATAAGGCGGAGTCCCTCCCCAGGGCCTCCGCCTTTTTTCTATCCCTCCCATAAGTTGCGGTGAAATAGGGACTGTTTAAACGATTCAACCCCAAATTCAGTCCCTATTTCACCGCAACTTACAAAAGGGCATAGAGGGGGCTACCTATCGAGTCTTTGTCGCGAACAGATCATTAGCCAGAATTCCGTTCGCACGATATTGCTCTGGACCGACCGAGTTTCTGCAGCTTGCTCGCCCACAGGGGGCCGGGCGCGGCCTGTGAGATTTATCGCGAGTTCCGCCCGAGCCGAAGAGCACTTAATGTGCTCTTCGTGCGAGCAGGACTGTAGAGCAGGAAATCTCACAGGCCGCGCACGGGCCCCTGTGGGCGAGCAAGCGGACGACAAACACATCTGTCCAACAATTCGTCCGAAACATAATGAAAAACCGTTTGATGTGAGTTAATATAAACAACGTCGTGAATCTGACTCCTGCCACATACATGACAGGGGTTAAACACAAAAAAGGAGTCAACTATGGTTTCTGAGAAGGCTACCCTCGTTAATCCTCAGGGTCTGCACATGCGTCCGGCTGGTCTGTTCGCCTCCACCATGGGCAAGTACGCCTGTGACGTGACGGTCGTCACCCCCGAGAAGGAGGTCAACGGCAAGTCCCCGATGGCCCTCATGGCTGCTGGTATCCCCTGCGGCACCGAGGTCGAGGTCAAGTGTGACGGCGCTGACGAGGCCGAGGCTCTGGCTGCTGCCATCGAGCTCATCAAGAGCGGTCTTGGCGAGTAGAACTCAAACGGGTCGCATGTTGAACAACTAAGTTCATATTTGGGGGCGCAGTGACCTGTTGTAAGGTAACTGCGCTCTTTTGTCATGGATATGGCAAAACGCTTTATCACATGACACGGAGAGAGGAATGGGAATGTATCAGGGAGTCAACGCTTCCGAGGGCATCGGTATCGGCACCGTCATGGTCGCCGTCGATCCCGACTTGACGTTTGAGCCGCATGAGGTTGCTGATTCGGCAGCAGAGAAGGAGCGCTATCAGTCCGCTCTTTCGGTCTTCTGCGAGAAGACCCAGGCTCAGGCCGACCACATGAAGGAGACGGTGGGCGAGGCCGAGGCCGAGATCATGAGCGGACACATTGTCCTGGCTCAGGACCCGGGTATGACCGACGCCATCAACGCCGCCATTGACGGCGGTACCTGCGCCGAGCAGGCGCTCATGGACACCTCGACCATGTTCGAGAACATGTTCCTGTCCATGGACGACGAGATGTTCCGTCTTCGCGCGGCTGACATCGCCGACATCCGCACCGGTATTCTGGCCGAGCTGCTGGGCAAGGAGGTCGTCGACCTCTCCGTCCTGCCCGAGAACACTGTCGTTGTCGTGCACGACCTCACGCCGTCCATGACCGCCACGATCGATAAGGCCCACGTTGCCGGTATCGTCACCGAGACCGGTGGCCGCACGTCGCACTCCGCGATCATTGCGCGAGCCCTCGAGATCCCGGCTGTCCTTTCGGTCTCCAACAGCTGCACCGCACTGCGCAACGGCATGACCGTTGTCGTCGACGGCGGCAAGGGTATCGTCGAGGCCGATCCCGACGAGGAGACGCTCGCTGCCTACACCGCCAAGGCCGAGGCCTTCGCTGCCGAGAAGGCAGCCCTCGAGGCCTTCCGTGGCAAGCCGTCCGTGACTGCTGATGGCATCAAGAAGATCATCGCCTGCAACATCGGTAACCCCGATGACGTGCCCAACGCGCTCGATCACGACGCCGAGGCTATCGGTCTGTTCCGCTCCGAGTTCCTGTTCATGGACTCTGCTGAGCTTCCTTCCGAGGAGGAGCAGTTCAACGCCTACCGTAAGGTCGCCAGCGCGCTCAAGGGTGCTCCGGTCATCATCCGCACGCTCGATGTGGGTGGCGACAAGGAGATTCCGTATCTGCATATGGTCAAGGAAGACAACCCCTTCATGGGCTTCCGCGCCGTGCGTTACTGCTTGGCCAATCCCGACCAGTACAAGGTCCAGCTCCGCGCTCTGCTGCGCGCTAGCGCCTTCGGTGACGTCAAGATCATGATCCCGCTCGTCACCTGCGTCGAGGAGGTCTTGGCTGTCAAGGAGCTCGTCGAGCAGTGCAAGGCCGAGCTGACCGAAGAGGGGCGCAAGTTCAACGAGAACATCGAGGTCGGCATCATGGTCGAGACGCCCGCCGCTTCGCTGCTCGCAGACCGTCTTGCCGAGGTCGCCGACTTCTTCTCCATCGGCACCAACGACCTGATCGGCTACACCATGTGCGCCGACCGTGGCAACGACACCATCTCCAACCTGTACCAGGTTTACTATCCCGCCGTGCTCCGCTCGCTCAAGAACATCATCGAGAGCGGCGTGAAGGCCGGCATCATGGTCGGTATGTGCGGCGAGGCCGCTGCCGATCCGCTGCTCGAGCCGCTGCTGATCAGCTGGGGCCTGGAGGAGTTCTCGATGAGTGCTCCGTCGATCCTGCGCGCCCGTAAGACCATCAGTCAGTGGACCAAGGCCGAGTGCGACGAGCTCGCCGAGAAGGCGCTCGCCTGCAACACCGCCGCCGAGGTCAAGGCACTGCTCGAGTCCGCAGCTCGCTAATTTGGTATCAGAGGTAACCGCGTGGTTGGAATGGGCCGGCCACGCGGCCCTCACATATACAGGGGGTACTGTAAATGTTCTACACGCTAACCGCTAACCCGGCTGTCGACATGACGGTTTCGAGCTCTCCGCTCGAGCCCGACGAGAACGTCCGCACCGGTTCGGCCAGCTACACGGCTAACGGCAAGGGCCTCGACGTGTCCTTCGCCTTTAAGAAGATGGGCGTCGACACCGTCGCGCTCGGCTTCTTCGCTGGCTTCACGGGCAAGTTCATCGTCGAGGAGGTCATGAACCTGGGTTGCCTCTGCCGCCCGGTCTGGACTGACGGTATCACGCGCATTAACACCTACGTCAACGATGGCCAGCACGAGTACGGCATCCTGAACCCCGGCGCCCCGATCACGCCGCAGCACCAGGAGGAGCTCTACAACATCCTGGACACCGCGGGCGATCTCGAGTGCCTGATCGTCTCCGGCTCCGTGCCTCCCAAAGCTACGCCCGACTTCCTGGCTCAGGTCATGGAGCACGCTCAGGCTCGTGGCGCTGACGTCGTCCTGGACCTGTCCTCCGACAAGCTCAAGGAGCTCGCTCACAAGAAGCCGCTGCTCATCAAGCCGAACCATCACGAGATGAAGGCCATCTTCGGCGTGCCGGTCGACACCGACGACGAGGTTCGTGTCGCCATGAAGATGGCTCACGACGCTGGCGTTCAGAACGTGCTGCTCACCCGTGGTAGCCGCGGCGACGCTTACTTCTCCAACGGCGAGGACATCTGGTACGCCAAGCGTGAGTTCAACATCAAGCTGGTCTCTTCCGTCTGCGCCGGCGACTGCACCCTCGCTGCGTTCCTGCACAAGTGGTACAGGGATCGCGACAACGTCGAGGAGGCCATGAAGCTCGCTATGGCCACCGGCGCCAACGTTGCCGAGTCCGTCGGCATTGGCGACTTTGGTCACGTTGACGAGTACAGCAAGCGCGTTGCTGTCCGCAAGCTCGATCGTCAGTAATCGAAACGCGACATATTCGTGCGCATGCGGCGCCCCGGTTTCGGCCAGGGCGCCTTTTTGTTCCGTCATAGGGGAGAGATGTCCTGCCGTACTTCATCGCTTCCACACCGTTCACCGAGTTGTCCTAGCCTTTTACCGATGCGTGGAATATACTTTCATTAATACGTTGCTTCGTGAAAGGAACATTCATGATATACACGCTCACTGCAAATCCCGCCATTGACTACAACATCGCCTGCGACGGTCTTGCTGCCAACACCGTCACGCGTACCCGCAATGCCGTCTACACGCCCAACGGCAAGGGCCTCAACGTCTCGTTTACGCTTGACCACTATGGTGTCGACACCACGATCCTGGGTTTCTTCGCCGGCTTCTCGGGTGAGTTTATCGTTAAGGGCGCCGAGGCCCTGGGCGTGCCCGTCAAGCCCGTGTGGACCGACGGTATTACGCGCGTCAATGTGTTCCTCAACGCCGGTCCCGACACCGAGTACAACATGGTCAATGCCGGTGCCGCCATCAATGAGGCCAACGAGCAGGAGATGTTTGAACTTATCGATTCGCTCGATGACATGACCTGCCTGGTCATCAGCGGCTCGCTGCCTCCCAACACTTCCGAGGGCTTCTTGGCCGAGGTCCTGCGTCGCGTGAAGGCAAAGGGCGCCGAGTTCGTGCTCGATATCTCGAGCCATCAGCTGGCAGACCTCATTGCTCTGGAGCCACTGCTGATCAAGCCCAATGACGACGAGCTGCTTGACATCTTTGGCATCAAGGTGAGCGGTGGTGGCGACGAGTCCGTCAAGGGCGCTATGGCCGAGCTGCACGCCAAGGGCGCCAAGAACGTGCTGCTGACCCTTGGTGGCGCCGGTGCGTACTTCTCCAACGGCGAGCATATCTGGTTTGCCAACCGCACCTTCGACGTCAAGCTGCTGTCGACTGTGTGCGCCGGCGATTCCTCGCTCGCTGCCTTCCTGTCCGTGTGGCACGACGCCCCCGAGCGCGTCGAGGACGCCCTGCGCCTTTCGATGGCCACTGGCGCCAACGTGGTCGAGTGCCCCGGTCTGGGTGATTTTGCCAAGGTGGACGAATATAAGAAGCACATCGAGGTTCGCCAGGTCTGCTAGTTCCGGCACCTTGTCTGAATAGTTTGATTATTTCGCATCCGTCTTAGACTAGGACGGATGCGTTTTTGTTTATCGGACTTGCGTGTGCAGTGGAGGCTGTTTCTTGCTAGACTTTTTGCAGACGCAATCGATAGCCAATTTGATAGTCGCAGGAGGCCATAGGCATGTGCAATGTTTCGCTCAACGGTACTCAACCGTCCGATGCGTCCCTGCGCGTCCTGCGCGCGCTTGAGGCGGCTGGTCTTGAGGCTTGGTACGTGGGCGGTTGGGTGCGCGACGCCCTGATGGGGTACCCCAGCCACGATGTTGATATGTGCTGTAGCGGCCTGTGGCAGGAGTCCAAAGCGGCGCTCGAGGCCGCCGGCATCGCGGTTGTGGAGTCGGGCATTAAATTTGGCGGAATCACGGCTATTTCCGATGGCGAGCGTATCGAGGTCACCACGTACCGTCTGGATGGCTTTTACACCGATGGTCGTCATCCCCAGAGTGTGGAGCGTGCCGCCTCGCTCGAGGACGATCTGGTGCGCCGCGACTTTACCGTCAATGCCATGGCCTGGCATCCCGAGCGCGGGCTTGTCGACCGCTACGACGGCCAGGGTGACTTGGAGCGCAAGCTGATTCGCGCTGTCGGCGATCCCAAGCGTCGCTTTAACGAGGACGCCCTGCGCATGCTGCGTGCGGTGCGCTTTGCCTGCCGTCTAGACTTTATGATTGAGCCCGAGACCAAGCGTGCGCTTGCCGAGTGCGCGCCGCTGCTCGATGCCGTGGCGCGTGAGCGTGTGGGTATTGAGCTCGAGGGCATTCTTTCGACCGGTCATGGGGGAGACGCGATGCTCCGCTATCCCGAGCTCATCTGCGCCGCCGTGCCCGAGTTGGCAGCGGGTCGCGGGTTTGATCAGCGCAGTGTCTATCATGCGTTTAACGTCTACGTGCATATTGCCCGTGTGCTGACGGTGGCGGGGGAGCTCGCGCTGTGTGACGGCGTCGCGCCCTCGTCGAGCCTTATGTGGGCGGCGTTTTTGCACGATGTGTCCAAGCCCGAGTGCTTCACGGTCGACCATGCCGGTAGCGGACACTTCTACGGTCACCCCGAGCTCGGCGCCAAGAAGGCGCGCGTCATTATGGATCGCCTGGCGCTCTCGCACGACTTGGTGCGCGACGTGTGCCTGCTCATCAAATACCATGACAAGCCGCTGCGCCCCGAGCGCTCCTGTCTGCTCAATATGATGCGCGCGCTTTCGGGTGAGGGCGTCGACACGGCCCGCCTGATTGACGAGCTCATGGACCTTAAGCGTGCCGACACACTTGGCAAGGCCCCGTCGTGCTTCTATTACGTTGAGACGATTGAGGAGATGCGCGCGATGGCGCACGAGCTGCTGAAGGCAGGGGAGCCCTATACGCTCAAGATGCTCTCCATCAACGGCGGCGACCTGATCCGTGCCGGAGTCAAGCCCGGGCCGGAACTGGGTCAGCTTCTCAACTCCGCCCTCGACGCCGTGATCGAAGACAACATTCCCAACGATCGCGAAGCTCTTTTGGTCCATCTCAACTTGAATTAGCTACCCAGTTTACCTGCGTGTTCCATAACCTGCCGACAATTTTTTGGCAATTTGGAATTTCTTCTTGCGCTGACGTTTTTTGTCCCGTAATATATTTCTTCGCAGCACGGCAGTGCAGATGTCATGTGGCCCGTTCGTCTAGCGGTTTAGGACGCCGCCCTCTCAAGGCGGAGATCACCAGTTCGAATCTGGTACGGGCTACCACTTCTTTTCTGCTGAGGCTTATGGCCCGTTCGTCTAGCGGTTTAGGACGCCGCCCTCTCAAGGCGGAGATCACCAGTTCGAATCTGGTACGGGCTACCACGCATTTGATACCCGGGCTTCCCATGGAAGGCCGGGTTTTTTATTTTCAAACAACCGTCTGCAATTCCCGTTTGAACCAGAGCTTTGCGTTCTGCCTATGGCCCTTACGGGTACAATAACCAAGATATTTTGACTGTTAGAAGGAGTCTCATGACGGAGTCCTCTCAGCATACGTCTAAGCCCCAGGTCGAGGTTGAGGCCTCGGGCGGAGATGACAATAAGAGCGCACGCCGCGGCGCCATCTTTATCGGCGTCGTGCTGGTAGGTTATATCGTCTATCTGGTGGTAACCGGGCAGATGGGGCAGTTCTGGGCCGCTATGTCGAGCGTCCAGGCGTCATGGCTCGTTGTCGCGTGTCTTTGCATGTTCATGTACCTGTTCTTTGGCATTGTGGCCTATGCGATCGCCGTCTGGCTCGATCCCAATTCGCCCGTCGGCATCCGCGACCTGATCTCGGTCGAGGCGAGTGGCATCTTCTTTGGCAACCTGACGCCCATGATGATGGGCTCGACTCCCGCCCAGATCTACCGCCTGACCAAGGCGGGCCAAAACGTGGGCGAGGCCGGCGCCACGCAATTCACGCGTTTTATCGTGTACCAGTTTGGCCTGGTCGCCTGGGGCGCTATCCTGCTGCTCGCCCGTATGCCGTTTTTTGCCGAACGCTACGGCGACATGACGCTGCTGTGCGTCTTTAGCTTTGGTGGACACTGCTGCATCTTGCTTGGCATCTTCGCCGTCGCGCTCATGCCTAAGACCGTCACGCGCGTCGCCCATTGCATCATCAATTGGCTCGAGCGCATTGGTGTCTCGGCCACTAAGATCGAGGGTTGGCGCACGTTTGTCGATGGCGAGATCTACTCCTTCTCCGAGAAGTTCAAGCTTTCGGCCGGACATTTTTCTTCCATGCTGCTCACCGTGTTTATCACCATGCTGCAGCTCGCGTTTTTCTATCTGGTTCCGTATTTCCTGATGCTTGCCTTTGGCCACCACGAGGTCGACTTTTTCTCGGTCATGGCCGCGAGCGCCTTTGTCCAGCTGTTAAGCTCTGCGGTTCCCTTGCCCGGTGGAACTGGTGGCGCTGAGGGCGGCTTTGCATTGTTCTTGGGTCATTTCTTCGGTTCGGCTTCGACCGCCGGCTATCTGCTGTGGCGTCTCATTACGTTTATTGCGCCTACCATTTTGGCTGCGCCCCTGCTGGGACTTAAGAGCGCCCACAACGAGAGCATCCATGCGCGCTGGGATCGCGTGATGCGCAAGCTCGGCCGCACGCCTCAGACGCCCTCTGCGCCCACTAAGCCGCACCCCACGAATGCTGTTACCGTTGATCCCAAGAAGCACGCTCAGAAGGCTTCTGGGACCGCAAAGCCGGCTCATAAGGCCTATGTGCGTCAGACAGGAGACGGTATTCGCGTATCTCCGTCGGCACTCAATAAGAAGAAGCACCCTAAGTCGCAGTAGGGCAGTCGTGCGTTCTTCATGATGCGAGGCATATTTGTGCTGTATGGGGGATAATCCTCTTACGTAGATTATCTCTCATCTGTTGATGAATGCTCGCATATCGAAGGGACACGCCCATGGCAACCAGCAAACCGCGTCTTGATCGTCGCATCGTTCGCAGCCGTAATGCCATCCTTTCGGCTTTCGAGCGCCTGCTCATGGAAAAGCCGCTGGCAGACATTACGGTGAGTGCTATTGCGCGCGAGGCCAATGTCGACCGCAAGACCTTTTACGTTCACTTTGGTACGGTTGACGGCCTGCTCGATGCCATTGCCGTCGATGTGGTGGAGATGATTGTCGACTCGGTCGAGAAAACGCTTGCTTCAATGGACGGCGACACCAACGAGCGCGCTCTTGGCGCGGCGGCGACCTTCTTTAAAACCGTTAACGAGGCACTGTGCAACAACTTGGTGCTTAATCGTCAACTTATCGAGAACATTCCGCTCGATGATTTTATGGCTCGTCTTCGTGCGCCGCTCGAGCACGAGATTGCCGAGCGCGATCTGCTGCCTCAAGGTCTCAAGGACGAGATGTTCGACTATTATCTGTCGTTTTTGCTGTCGGGTATTATCGGTATCTATCGCACGTGGGCATTGTCTGATGGCTCGGTTCCTATCGAGCGCGTCTCGGAGGTTGCCAACGACCTCACGCTCAACGGCCTTTCGAGTCTGGAATCTCGCTTGGATTAGGCCTAGTTGGGCTCGTCGGCGTGGAAATTCCTGTTCACGAGGTTCTCCGGCGCCTTGGAGACCTCGCCGGCGTAGGAGCTGTAGCCTGAGGATCCTTAAAAAAGTCCAGTTTATCCTTCCCACTCCAATTGGGAATCCTCCGATGCGCCTTCGCACGCTCGCATGACCTCGATACCATGCGAGCGTGCGAACTCGACGAGCTCTGCGTTGCGGGCGTTTATGGTGCCGAAGGCGGCGGGGCACACGATAAGGCGCGCACAGTGGACGAGGAGCTCTTTGGCGTGGGCTATGGTTTTATCCCCGATAGGCTCGAAGGCGCGCTCGGCCACGCATTCCGCCGCCAGGTCGCGCGCGAGCTCACAGTCGATGTCCCCTTCGTGCAGAACGCCCGCGTAGAACGCCTTGCCCTGCCGGATGAGCTGGCGAAACACAGCCGACCCCGTACCCGCGCCGGCGATGACGAACGTGTGCGCATCGCCGTGCGGGCGCCCAATTTCCACGCTGCCGAAGCGCTCGTTGAAGGTGCCATGTTGAAGGCCGTAGAGCTCGCCAATCGTCTCGCGCGTGAATATGTCCTCGGGTGCGCCGGCGCGGAAGACCCGACCGTCCTTCACGCAAATCACCTTGTCGGC
The DNA here is from genome assembly GCA_902490565.1 of uncultured Collinsella sp. GTDB lineage: Bacteria > Actinomycetota > Coriobacteriia > Coriobacteriales > Coriobacteriaceae > Collinsella. Next base: position 17,901 of record CABUEK010000016.1, read on the forward strand.
GCTTTTCTGCGCGAGCTCGAGTTCGTGGATGGACATGATGACAGCCACATTCTGCGATTTCGCAAGGTGGCGAAGTATTCGCAGCAGGTCGATCTGGTAGCGGATATCGAGATACGATGTGGGCTCGTCGAGCACGAGCACACGCGGATCCTGCGCGATGGCGCGTGCGAGCATGACGCGCTGGCGTTGCCCGTCGCTTATCTGCATGAAGTCGCGCTCGGCGAGCTCTTCCACATGTGCGGTTTTCATGGCCTCGTCGACCCGACTATGGTCGTCGGGCAAGAGTGTGCCCATTCGCCCGGTGTAGGGATGCCTTCCTGCCTCTACGATATCGCGGCAGGTGAGGAGCTCGGTCCGGGGGCGATCTGTCAGCATAACGGCAAGGTTCCTTGCGAACTCCGCCGTCTTCCATCGGGAAATCTCCCGCCCGTCGAGCTCGACCGCGCCGGCAAGCGGTGCCAGATGGCGTGTGATGGTTTTCAAGATGGTCGACTTGCCCGAGCCGTTCGGCCCGATGAGCGCCACGACGTCGCCCGCGCGAACCTCCAGATCGACGCCTTCGACTACGACCTTCTTGTCGTAGCCCGCCGACAGGTCGCTTATGCGGAAAAGCGGTGCTCCGTCAGCCTGCGTTTCGACCGGGGTTTCGAGGTTCGACTCCGCTCGGAGGAGGCGTTCCGCGCGCAGTCCCGCACGAGCCGAAAGTGCCTTCTGGCGCTTTCGCGCGAGCTCAGGACTGTCTAAGCATGGAATGCCCCCTCCGAGCGTTTTGGGCCGCGGCATGAATTCCCCCATCTACCTCACTCGTTTCTTCAACATGAGCGCGATAACCACCGGCGCGCCGAAGATGGCGGTGACGGCGCTGATGGAAAGCTCGACGGGAGAGAACAGCGTGCGCGCGATCAAATCGCAGCCCGCGCAGAAGATGGCGCCTCCCAAGAAGCACGCAGGAATCACGCGGATGGGCTTCGACGACTTCAGCGCCGACTTCACGAGATGCGGAACTGCGATGCCTACGAACGACACCGGACCAGCGAAAGCGGTCACGCAGGCGGAGAGCATGCTCGCTAGAAGGACGAGCACCACGCGGAAGCGTGCGACGTTCACGCCGACGCTTTTCGCGTAGGCTTCTCCCAGCTGGAAGGCGGAAAGGGGCTTCGATATCGCGAATACGCATGCGCTCACGGTGATCACCACGACCGCGATGACCGCGACGTCGTCCCAGCTCGAACCCGAGAAGCTACCCAAAGACCAGTTGTGCAGGTTCACGATGGACTGGTCGTCGGCGAAGGCGATGAGGAAGTTCGTCGCCGCTGAGCAGATGTATCCCACCATGACGCCTGCCACGATGAGCATGGCCATGGAACTTATGCGCCGTGCGATGAGGAGCACGAAGCTGATGGTGATAAGCGAGCCCAGAAACGCTGCGGCCACCATGGCCGGGGAGGACATGGCCTGGTTCGCGCCCAGAAGTACAATCATCGTAAGCGCGACGACGAACTTTGCGCCCGAGGAGACGCCCAAGATGAACGGGTCGGCGATGGGGTTGTTGAAAAACGTCTGCAGCAGGAACCCGGAGAGCGAAAGTGCCCCGCCGAGAAGCACGGCTGAAAGCACGCGCGGCAGGCGAATCTCCCAGATGACTTGGCTTTCCATGGAATTGGCCGCGCCGCCCGAAAGGATGCCGGGGATGTGGTCTGCGGGCACGAGCACGCTCCCGATGCACAGGTTGGCCCCGACGAGCACGATGAGGGCAACAGCGAGCAGCGCCGTCACGACGCGACACCGCGCGGCGCGCCCCGATTCGTCGTATGCCATGGAAAGCCGGCTTCTCATGGCGCTAGCCGAGCTTTCTCAGATAATGGAAGTCGCTCGCGTCATCGCCGGTGAACGCCCCGTGCAGCTCGTCGATAATGTCGGCGGTAGAAGTCATCTGCTGGTACATGTCGGCGCTTGTGACCCAGACGTTGCCGTTCTTCACGGCTTTGAACTGCGACAATAGCGCGTTTTTGCCTACGAAGTCGTTCAAGGTGGCAACCGATTCGTCGATGGTGCCGTTGTAGATGATGATGTCGGCATCCTTCGCCGTCGCGTAGAAGCGCTCCATTTCGAGCGTTACTGATGAACCTGACGTCGACGCCGTCTGCGCGTCATCGAGCGCGTAGCTGCCGCCTGCAAGCTCGATCATCTGCGCCACGTAGTCGCCCGCCCGCCGCGTGACGGCGGCCCCGTTCGAGTTAATGTAGAAATACGCCACGGTTTTACCTGACGACGCGAGCCCCGACGTTTGCTCGACGCGGGTCTTCTGCTCGTTGAACAGGTGCGCGGCCTCGTCTTCCTTGTCGAACAGGACGCCGAAAAGCTTAATCCACTCGACGCGCCCGAGTGCTTCGGGCTCGCTCGACGACTGTTCGGTGAGCACGACGAGCCCGAGCTTCTGCAGCTTTTCCTTCACATCGGGCGTGTGGTTGATCATGGTGTTCTCGATGGCGAGCGTGCAGCCCGAGGCCGATATTCGCTCGTAGTCGGGCTCGCTGTACTTGCCGCCGTAGGCGATCGCCCCACTTTCGAGTGCGCTTTTGAAGCCCGCGACCGAGCAATCGTCGGCCTTCGTGCCCGACATGATGATATTGTCGTTCGCATCGAGCGCGTCGACCAGGCACATCGTCGCCGACGACACGAGGTACACCTTGTCGGCGGGGCGCCTTATGACCGCGATGTCGGAGCTCAACCCATCAGGTACCTTCGCATCTTGCGGCACCACGAGGAAGCGCTCCCCGTTCGAAATGCAGATAAGCCGCAGGCCGCCTTCGAACTCGTCGACAGTGAAGTGTTCGGCGTATTCAAGCTGAAGCGTCCCCGTCGGCTTCCAGCCGCAGCCCAAATCGGCGTTGTGGAAGTCGGCCGCGGCGCTTGAAGCCGTTCCCGCAGGGGAGCCGCCGCTTGCTTCGTCGCCCGATTTCTCCTTCATGGTGGATGAGTCGAAGTGGATCGTGTAGTCGATGGTGTGCGGCGTCGACATGGCGACGGTCTCGGCCGACACGGCGATGTCCTCGTCGAGCGTGACGGGTATCTCGAACGTGGAGTTGCCGCCGTCGTTTATGGGCGCGTAGTCCACGCCGTCGACGGTCATCTTGTCGTAGTTCGAACTCGACCAGGTGATGGTCGCGGTGTAGGTGTCGCCATCCTTCACAATTGTGGTTGGTGAGGCGATGCTTGCGCGCCCTGACCCGCCGGAAAGCGAGACGCTCACAGTGTATTCCTGAGAGCCCGTCGTGGCACCGGTCGCGTTCGGGCTCGCACTGCACCCCGCGAAGGGAAGCGCGAGCAGGGCGACGAGAACGCAGGCGATCGCGCGCGCCGCGATGCTGTGGCGCTTTCTGTTTTCCCCCTTGGGAAGAATCGACCGCATGGCGTTACTTCAGTGCGTCGGCGCGCAGATCGACGCCGGCGGATTCGAACACGAGCGTGCGGTCGTACCACTGCTCTTTTCTAATACTCCACGCGGCGCAGGCGGTGTCCTCGTCGAGCGCTTCAACGGGCACGTCGTAGGTGTACTTGCCTTCCGCGTTTTCCACATAGGGGATGAAGTCGGCCTCGCTCGCGGCGGCAGCCTCGTCACTCGTGCCCATGAAGAGCTTGCCGTAGCCCGTGCCGGAAAGTGTCATCACGCAGTGCATGGAGCCGTTTTCCACGATGAGCTGGGCGTCCACAATCCTGAACATGTTCGAGCTGGAATCTACGGTGATCGGATAGGTGCCGTCGGCCACCTTGTCGGCGGTGATGGGGGCAGCGCTTGCGCCCTCGGGCGCATCGGCCGCCTGTTCGGTCTTTTCCTGGGAATCGGCATCGCTTGCCTTTGCGCTGTCGATTGAATTTCCGCCGCAGCCGGCGAGCGAGAACGCGAAAAGCGCCGCCGACAGGGCGAAGGCGAGGGTTTTCTTCAACATGGAGGGGGTTCCTTTCAATCGCTTCGACCGCCCGCGCCGTGCGGTGGGCGGGCGGGATGCGAATGCAACGGGCATGCGCCGTCGGTCGGGGAAGGCGCATGCCCGTTGCACGGGGACGCGACCGGCGCCCCCGTGCGCGGCGAGTTTACAGCTTGGCGATGGCGTCGTCCACGTGCGAGACGTAGATGTCGTCGACCGCGGCGTTCTGTCCCAGACCCTGGAGCAGGCACGTCACTTCGAAGCCAGCGGCCACGAACTTTGCAGCCCAGCTGTCGGGGTCGGTCTCGTCTGCCATGTCGTTGTTCGCGTGGTCGCCCGCGACCACCATGAACGGCGCGAGCACGGCCTTCTTGTACCCTGCGGCGCTCGCGGCGGCGATAACATCCTCACAGGTCGGCTCAGCCTCGACGGTGCCGACGAAGAACTGCGTCAAGCCCTCGTTCTTAAACACTTCCTGCATCTTGGCATAGTCGGCGTTGGAATCGGCTTCGGTGCCGTGGCCCATGAGGCACAGCGCCGTCTTGCCGTCGTCGAAGGACGCCATGTTCTCCTTAATGGCTGCGGCCACCTTCTTGTAGTCGTCGTCGGAGGTGAGCAGCGGGTCGCCGAGCGAGATCTTGTCGAACTTGTCGGCGTACTTGTCGAGCTCGTCTTTCACGTCGGCGTATTCCAGGCCAGCCATGAGATGCGTCGGCTGCACGACAATTTCCTTCACGCCGTCTTCCACGCAGCGGTCGAGCGCCTCGGTCATGTTGTCGATCGTGATGCCGTCGCGCTTCTTCAGCTTGTCGATGATGATCTGCGCGGTGAAGGCGCGGCGGATGTCGTAGTCCTGCCAGTACTTCTCGCGGATAGCGTCTTCGATGGCGCCGATGGTGATGTGGCGCGAGTCGTTGTAGCTCGTGCCGAAGCTCGTGACGAGGATGACCGGCTTCACGGCCTTCTCCTTTTCGCTCGATTTCTCGGAACTCGCGGAGGTGCTGGAGCAGCCCGCGAGCGCGACTCCGGCGAGCGCGAAGGCTCCGGTTGCTGCGGCGCCCATGAAGCCGCGGCGTGACATCTGGTCGGACATGGTTTTTCCTTTCCTCGGTTTGCCGGTCCCCCGGCGACAGTTGCTTGTCGGCACAAGCGAAAGAAAAGCGCGCCCCTCGGGGTTCACAAGGAGCTAACGCCACGGCGATGCCGTGAGGAAAAGGCGAAGCAGTCTGGCTTGGGGCGCGAGACGGTTCGCCTGCGCGTCCTACACAGTAATGTCCCTTGCCCAGGATTCCCACCTGGTTCCCTCCGCAAGCCAGCGCGGGCTGTGCGGGCGCCGCGCCGGTCATTTCCTTTTATCCGATTGTCATATGCTCGTTGCCGAAACTTTTACTATGATAGAGGGCACTTGTGAACGTGTCAAAGTCAGGGCGGGCGGCATTGCGCCTCCTGCCTGCGTATTTGCGCCGATTGCCGCCGCAGGCGCCGTGTTTTGTCCGCTGCGCGAATGGCGGCGTAAACGGTTGCGATGAGAAACGGGAAGGGAAGGCTCGGATGATTCATATCGTTGGCGCAGGCTCGGGCGCCGCCGACCTTATCACGCTGCGCGGGGCGCGCCTTCTGCGCGCGGCCGACGTGGTCGTTTGGGCGGGGAGCCTTGTGAACCCCGAGCTGCTCGCCGAGTGCAAGGAATCCTGCGTCGTCTACGACAGCGCGCACATGACCTTGGAGGAAGTGCTCGACGTGATGTGCGCGGCGGATGCACGGGGCGAGGAAGTGGTGCGCCTGCACACGGGCGACCCGTGCCTGTACGGCGCCATCCAGGAGCAGATGGACGCGCTCGACGCGCGCGGCGTGGACTACGAGGTGGTGCCCGGCGTGTCGAGCTTTTGCGGTGCCGCGGCGGCGCTTCGCCAGGAATACACGCTGCCGGGAATCAGCCAGTCGGTCGTGATCACGCGGCTTTCCGGACGCACCCCCATGCCCGCGGGCGAGGGCATGCGCACCATGGCGGAAAGCGGCTCGACTATGGTCATCTTCCTGAGCTCGGGTATGCTCGCCGAGCTTTCCGCCGAGCTTTTGGCCGCGGGCCGCAGCTCCAATGAGCCGGCGGCGCTCGTGTACAAGGCGACCTGGCCTGAGGAGCGCGTGGTGCGATGCACAGTGGGCACGCTCGCCGATGCGGGCGCGCGAGAGGGCATCGACCGCACGGCGCTCGTGGTGGTGGGCCGCGTGCTCGGAGCTCGCGGCGGACTTGCGCACGACGGCGCGCAAGCGGAGTCCTACGAGCGCAGCAAGCTTTATGACCCTTCGTTTGCCACGGGGTATCGGAAGGCGAGCAGCTAGCGTGGCCTTCGAGCACTACATATATACCGGGACGACCCGCCTGCGCTGCGGCTACACCACGGGGAGCTGCGCCGCGCTCGCGGCGAAGGCGGCCTGCGAGATGCTCTTGTCGCGAAAGCCCGTCGGCCGCGTGTCGATCGTCACCCCCGGCGGGCTGCCCGTCGAGGTGGACGTGGTCGACGCATGCATCGGCGAGGGGTGCGCCCAGTGCGCCGTGCGAAAGGACGCAGGCGACGATGCCGATGTGACCGACGGCGTGCTCGTGTACGCGCGCGTGGAACATGCGGGCTCGGGCGCGGGCGCTGCGGGCAGCAAGGGCGTGCCCGCGCGCGAATCGGAAGTTTCCGTCGATGGCGGCGTGGGCGTGGGGCGCGTGATGTTGCCCGGGCTCGAGCAGCCGGTGGGGGCGGCCGCCATCAACGCGACGCCGCGCGCGATGATCACTTCGGCGGTGCGCGAGGTGTGCGCCGCGCACGGCTTTTCTGGAAATATTGCTGTGACGATTTCGGTACCCGAGGGTGTTGCCCTTGCCGAAAAGACCTTCAACCCGCACCTGGGGATAAAGGACGGCATCTCCATCCTGGGCACGACGGGCATCGTCGAGCCGCGCAGCCTCGCTGCTTTGCGCGACAGCATCGAGCTCGAGATTCGGCAGCATGCGGCTATGGGGCGGCGCGGAGTCGTGCTCACGCCCGGCAACTACGGCGGGCAGTTCATCTCGGGGCATTTCCACCTAAACGGTGCGCCGGTGGTCTTTATCTCCAACTTTGTGGGCGATGCGATTGATTGCTGCGTTCGCGAGGGATTTACTAATGTCCTTCTTGTGGGACACATCGGCAAGTTGGTGAAGGTCGCGGGCGGCATCATGGACACCCATTCGCGTACCGCCGACTGCCGCGCGGAGATTCTGGCCGCCCACGCGGCCTTGGCCGGCGCGGGCGCGAAGACCGTGCGTGAGATCCTGTCGTCGGTCACGACCACGGCGGCGCTCGAGGTAATCGAGGCCGCCGGCGTGGGGGACGCTGCGCGCCTCGCTCGCTGCGGCAATCGAGGACAGGTTGCGCCGCCGCGCGGCGGGCGCATGCGACATCGCCGCGGTCGTGTTCGACGCCGAGCGCCGCGAGCTTTTCCGCACGTCGGGCGCCGATGCAGTTATCGGGAAATTGGGGGCGACGTATGAGTAAAGGCGTTCTGTACGGGGTGCGCCGTGCAATCGGCTGGCCGGGGACGAAGGTGGTCATGAAGGCGCGCCGCTCGCTTGCGGACACGAAGCGCTTCCTTTGCGAGGAGGGTGCCTTCGACGGTGCCGAGCTCGTAGAGGACTGTGGGCTTCCGGGCGAGCGCGTGTACCGCTCGGTCGACGATGTGCCCGATCGGGGCAGCTACTTCTCGACGATGGTGGTGCGCTAGATGAGGGTTTCCTGCATAGCGTTCACTGAGAGGGGGTATGCTTTGGCGGAGCGCACCGCTCGTGCGCTTTCCGATTGCGCGCAGACAGGTGAAGATGACCCTGGCTGGGACGTTTCCGTTTCGCGCGGGTTCGGCGAGGGGAAGGCCGACCTGCGCGCATGGACGGCGCTCGCGTGGGAAGCGTCGGACGCGCTTCTGTTCGTGGGCGCGGCGGGCATCGCCGTGCGGGCGATCGCGCCGCATGTCGCCTCGAAGGCAAACGATTCCGCGGTTGTGGTGATCGACGAGGCAGGGCGCTTTGCCGTCTCGCTTTTGTCGGGGCATTTGGGCGGTGCGAACGAGCTTGCGCAAACTGTGGCCCGCGCGGTAGGGGCCATCCCCGTCATCACCACGGCGACCGACGTCCGCGGCGTGTGGGCGGTGGATACGTGGGCGCGCTGTGCGGGGCTCGCCGTTTCGAATCCCGAGGCCATCAAGCGAGTGTCGGCGCGGCTGCTTTCGGGCGGGCGCGTGGCACTCTATTCCGACATGCCGATTTCGGGACAGCCGCCTGAGGGGGTAGACATTGCGTCCGACCGCGCTCGGGCCGATATCGTCGTGTCGCCGTTCGCTGGCGCGAATGCAGGCGCGTTCGTTCGCGCGGCGGAGACAACGGACGAGGTCGTGCCCGCCGGTGAGACGGGGATGCCGGCGGGCATGCGGGTGCAGGCGCCTGCGCCCGAGCCGCTTCGCCTTGTCGTGCCCTGTATCGTTGCGGGCATAGGGTGCCGTCGCGGTGCGTGCGCCGAAGCGATCGGGGAGGCGTTTCTTCTCGCGTGCGGGCAGGCGGGCATCTCGCCTTTGGCCGTGCGCGAGGCGGCGACGATCGACGTGAAGGCGCACGAGGAGGGTCTGCTCGCCTTCTGCCGCGCGCGCAATATCCCGCTTGCGACGTATTCCGCAGAGGAGTTGTCGCAGGTCGAAGGCAGCGTTTCGCCATCTGATTTCGTGCGCGCGACGGTGGGGGTCGACAATGTGTGCGAGCGCGCGGCGCTCGCGGGCGGGGGCAAACTTATCTTCCCGAAGCTCGCTCACGGCGGCGTGACCGTCGCGTTTTCCAAAGTATCTATCGAACTTTCGTTTAAGGAGCGGTGATGGGAAAGCTCTTCGTGGTGGGGATCGGCCCGGGCGGCCCCGACGGCATGACGATTGCGGCTCGGCGCGCGCTCGAGGCGGCCGACATCGTTGTTGGGTACACGAAATACGTGGAGCTCGCGCTCGCCGCCGTGCCCGACGCGGCGCATCTCGCGACGCCGATGATGCACGAGGTCGAACGGTGCCGTCTGGCGCTTTCGCGCGCGCAGAGCGGAGAAGCCGTGGCGCTCGTGTGCAGCGGTGACGCGGGCGTTTACGGCATGGCGAGCCCCGTGCTGGAGCTTGCGGAGGACTACCCCGATGTAGACGTGGAAGTTATCTCCGGGGCCACCGCGGCTCAGAGCGGGTCGGCGGTGCTCGGCGCCCCGCTTGCCCACGACTTCGCGGTCGTGTCGCTCTCCGACCTGCTCACGCCGTGGGAGGTCATCGAGCGCAGGCTCGCCGCCGTGGCGAGCGCCGACTTCTGCATCTGTTTGTACAACCCGCGCAGCAGAAAGCGCGCCGACAGGCTCTCGCGCGCGGCGAAGATTATGCTCGAATGGAAGGCCCCCGACACGTTCTGCGGCTGGGTACGCAACATCGGGCGCGAGGGGCAGCAGTCGGGCATGTGCAGGCTCTCCGAGCTGGGGGAGCTCGACGCCGACATGTTCACCACCGTGTTCGTCGGCAACGCGGACACGAAGCGCGTAGGCGGCCGTATGGTCACGCCGCGCGGGTATCGGGAGATTCCATGCGAAAGGTAACGATAATCGGGGCGGGGCCCGGAAACCCCGACTTGCTCTCGCGCGCGGCGCTCGACGCGATCGACATCGCCGATGTGGTCATCGGCGCTCATCGCGCGCTTGCCGGCATCGACGTGCCGCCCGACGTGGTGAGATGCGAGCTCGTGAAGACGGCGGACATCGTCGCCGCGCTCACCGATGCGGCGTCGTGGCAGCGCGCCGTGGTCGTGATGACGGGCGATGTGGGGCTGTTCAGTGGCGCGCGCCGCCTGGTGGAGGCGCTCTCCGGCGACGCGCAGGTGGACGTGCGCGTCATTCCCGGCATAAGCTCAGCGTCGTATCTCGCCGCGCGCCTCGCGCGTCCATGGCAGGATTGGCGCTTCGCGAGCGCTCACGGCGTGGCGTGCGACATCGTGGCCGAGGCCGAGCGCGCAGGTGAACTCTTCCTCGTCACGTCGGGCGGGGAAGACCCCTCGCGGCTTTCGGGTGAGCTTGTGCATGCGGGCTTCGGGGACGCGCGCGTGACGGTGGCCGAGCGCCTGTCGTACCCCGAGGAGCGCATCACCTGCGCGACCGCAAGTGAAATTGCAGGTCAGACGTTCGACGACTTGAACGTGATGCTTATCGAGTTCGCAGGCGGCGCCGGCTCGCCCGCGGGCTCTAGCGTAGCCTCTGAGGCGCCTGCCGGTGCGTCTGCGCCCACGGCGGCTTCTTCCGCGGCGGACTCTGCGGGCGCATCCCGCGCCGCGAGCTCCCGCTGGCCGTACGCTTCCTCGGGCATTCCCGACGAGCTCTTCATCCGCGGCGACGTTCCCATGACCAAGCAGGAGGTGCGCGCCGTCGCGCTCGCGAAGCTGCGCCTTACCGCGACCGACACCGTGTGGGACGTCGGCGCCGGCACGGGGAGCGTGTCGATCGAGGCGGCGCTCGTCGCGCGAGTGGGGTCGGTATGGGCGGTCGAGCGCAACGCGGCCGGCGTGCGGCTCATCCGAGAGAACGCGGATGCATTCGGCTGCGGCAACGTGCATGCGGTCCCCGGTGTCGCCCCCGAAGCGCTCGCGAAACTGCCCGTCCCCGACGCCGTGTTCGTCGGCGGGAGCGCGGGTGAGCTTCCCTCCATCGTGGAGGCGGCGCTCGAGAAAAACTCGCAGGTTCGCCTGTGTGTGCCATGCGTCACCGTTGAGACGCTCACCGAGGCGTGCGCGCTCCTCTCGGGTTCGCGCTTTAAGGGGTTCGAGGCGTGCCAGGTGTCGGCCGCCCGCGCCGAGGCTGTAGGCTCGCACCATCTTATGAAGGCGCAAAACCCCGTGTTCCTCGTCAGCGCGCGTGGTGCAGGTGGGGAAGGCGGCGCCCGGTGAGCACGACCATCCCGCGCTTCATGGTCGCTGCGCCCTCGAGCGGGAGCGGCAAGACGGTCGTTACGTGCGCGCTCCTGCGCGCGCTCGCACGCCGCGGCCTTGCATGCGCGGCCTTCAAATGCGGCCCCGACTACATTGACCCGCTCTTTCATCGTCGCGTCGTGGGTGCGCGCTCGGGCAACTTAGACGGCTTCTTCACCGACGCCCCGACGCTGCGCGCCCTGCTCGCACGCGGCGCCGCGAGTGCGGATGTCGCGGTGCTCGAGGGGGTCATGGGCTTCTACGACGGCATGGCGCCCGGCGTGGCCGACGCGAGCAGCTACCAGGTTGCGCGCGACACGGAAACGCCGGTCGTTTTAGTGGTGAACGGGCGCGGGGCGTCTTTATCGCTCGCCGCCGTAATCCGCGGCATCGCCGAGTTCCTGCCTTGTGCGAACGTGCGCGGCGTCGTGTTGAACAAGACGAGCGCCGCTGCCTGCGCCTACGCGGCGCCTGCGATCGAGAAGCACACGGGCGTCGCGGTTTTGGGGAATATCCCCGCCGACGAGGCGTTCTCGCTCGAAAGCCGGCATCTGGGGCTTGTGACCGCCGACGAGGTCGAGCAGCTCTCCGCGCGCATCGACAAGATGGCCGAGCTGGTGGAAAAGACCGTCGACGTCGACCGCTTGCTCGAAACAGCGGCGACGGCACCCGATATCCGCGAGGAACCTTACCGGTTGGAGCCGATCGCGGGAGCGCGGCCCATCGTCGCCGTCGCCCGTGACGAGGCGTTCTCGTTCTACTACGAGGAGAACCTGCGCGCGCTCGAGGACCTGGGTTGCGAGCTGGCCTTTTTCAGCCCCTTGTGTGATAGTGAGTTGCCCCGGGGGACAAGCGCCCTCTATCTGGGAGGCGGCTACCCGGAGCTCCATGCGCGGCAGCTCTCCGAGAACGCGCCTATGCGCGAGGCGGTGCGGCGCGCGGTGGAATCCGGCATGCCGACGGTCGCCGAATGCGGTGGGTTTCTGTACCTGCAGCGTGAAATCGCCGATAGCGAGGGGCGGCGCTGGCCTGTTGCGGGCGCCCTTGAAGGCGCAAGCGAGAACGGGGGAAGGCTGTCCCATTTCGGGTACGTGGAGCTCACTTCCCAACGCGACGGGCTCTACGGGCCGCGCGGCACACGCATCCGCGCGCACGAGTTCCACTACTGGCAGTCCACCTGCCCGGGCGGCGACTTCTGGGCGCAGAAGCCCCGGCGCGACAAGGGCTGGCCGTGCATGACGACCACCCCGTCCCTGGTGGCGGGCTTCCCGCATGTGTATTATCCTGCTAACCCCGACGTTGCGCGCGCGTTCGCGTCTGCCGCAGCGTCGTTCGCAGAGAGGAGACGGCATGGCTGAAGCAACCGAAACCGCGCTTGCCTGCATCCGCGAGGAAGTCGAGCGCGCGTTCTCGTCGGCGCCGGGCGCCGTGCTCGAAGCCGCTCTCTCCCGGATCGCGCCCGCAGACGAGTGCGCCCGCGCCGCCGCGTACGCCGCGTGGGACTCCATCGCGCACCCCTTGGGGGGATTGGGCGACTTTGAAGACGCCGTCGCGTGTATCGCCGCGGCTCAGGGGAGCGCCGAGGTGGCCGAGTTCCCCCGTGCGCTCGCGGTATTCTTCTCCGACAACGGGGTCGTTGCCGAAGGCGTGTCGCAAAGCGGGCAAGACGTGACGCGAGCCGTCGCGCGCAACATGTGCGAGGGGGCCACAAGCGCTTGCCGCATGGCGGCGTTCGCGGGTGCCGAGGTCGTGCCCGTCGACGTGGGTATGGCCCGGGGCATAGAAGACGCGCGCATGGTTCGCGCGAACGTGCGGCGGGGGAGCGGCAATATCGCGCACGGCTCCGCTATGTCTCGCGATGGGGCCGTGCGCGCGATCGAGGTCGGAATCGCCGTAGCGTGCGGGCTTGTCCGTGCCGGCGTGCGCCTTCTCGCCGCGGGCGAGATGGGCATCGGCAACACGACCACCTCGGCGGCGGTGGCCGCAGTGCTCATCCGGGCGGACGCGCGGAGCCTCGTCGGGCGCGGCGCGGGGCTCTCGGACGCCTCGCTCGCGCGCAAGCGCGACGTGGTCGAGCGCGCTATCGACGCGAACTCGCCCGATTCCGCCGACCCGATCGACGTGCTCTCGAAGGTGGGCGGCTTTGACATCGCGGCGATGTGCGGCTTCTACCTGGGGGCCGCGGCCTCGAAGGCGCCTGCGCTCCTTGACGGGGTCATATCCTGCACGGCGGCCCTGTGCACGGCGCGCCTGTGCCCCAACGTCTTGGGCTACCTCGTGGGCACCCACGCATCAAGCGAACCCGCAAGCCAGGAGCTCCTTCGCGAGCTCGGCATAAAGGCACCCCTCGACGCAGGCATGCACTTGGGCGAGGGCGCGGGCGCCATGGCGTATCTGCCCCTTCTGGATTCGGCGCTGCGCGTGTACCGGGATGGGAAGACGTTCACGGCGACTGGCATGGCTGCTTACGAGCATTTCGAGGCCGGGAAATGACGGTGACGTTCGTTATCGGCGCCGCCGCGAGCGGCAAGAGCGCCTATGCCGAGTCCCTGTGCCTCGGGCACGACGGCCCCCGCGTGTACCTGGCAACGATGGAGCCCTTCGGGGAAGAGGGCACCCGCCGTATCGCGCGCCATCGGGCGATGCGCGAGGGCAAGGGGTTTTCCACCCTCGAGCGCACGCGTGACGTGGGCGCCGCAGTGCCCGGGCTTCCGCGCGGCTGCACGCTTCTTTTGGAGGACGTGGGCAACCTGGTTGCGAACGAGCTCTTCGCGGAAGGCGGCTTGTCCCCACGTGACCCCGACGCTGTGGCGCGCGAGGTGCTCGGAGGCATCGAACGACTCACTCAGGCCGCTGCGTATACGGTGGTGGTCTCCGTCGACGTGTTCGCCGATGGGATGCGCTACGATGAGGGGACCGAGGCATGGAGGCGCGCGCTCGCGCGCGTGAACGCGGGCGTGGCGGCGCTGGCCGACCGCGCTGTCGAAGTGGTATGTGGGATTCCCGTGTGGATGAAAGGCGAAGGACCTACAAGGTGAAGATAACAGAGGCAATTGGCGCGGCGTTCGGAACGTTCTCGCGCATCCCCGTCCCGAAATCGGCCTGGTCCGATTTCGGATCAACCCATGCGCTTGCCGCGTTTCCCCTGGTGGGCGTTGCGGAAGGTTTCCTCATGACGGCGTGGGGGCACGTGGCGAACCTGCTCGGCGTGCCCGCTACCATCGTCGCGGCCGTGCTCGTGGCGTTGCCTGTGGCGGTGACGGGAGGCATCCACCTAGACGGGCTCTGCGACACCTCCGATGCGCTTGCAAGTTGGGCCCCGCGCGAGCGAAAGCTCGAGATCATGCACGACCCGCGGGCGGGCGCCTTCGGGGTCATCGGTGTTGTTGTGTACCTTATTCTGCAGTTTTCCCTGTTCACCGCGCTGCCGCTTACGGCGGGGGCGTTCCTCGCGCTTCTGTGCTCGCTCGTGTTCTCCCGCGCGCTTTCGGGGCTCGCCGTAGAATGCTGGCCTGCCGCGCGGGCGGACGGCATGGCCGCGGGACTCTCGCCTGCTAAGAAGCGCGCGGCGATCTTCGTGCCGCTTTGCGCTTTCGCTGCGGCTTCGGCTGCAGGGATGGTCGCGTGCGCTCAGGCCGTCGGCGCCCTTATGGCGGTGGCGGGGCTTTTGGCGCTCGCGTGGTACCGTCATGTTGCCCTGTCCCGCTTCGGCGGGGTGACGGGTGATTTGGCCGGATGGTTTCTGCAATGGGCCGAGCTCGCGATGCTTGCCATGCTGGTGGCGGGGAGTATGCTCCTATGATTCTCGTGGTAGGTGGCGCGCATTCGGGGAAGAGGACCTTCGTGCGCGAAAAGCTCGGGTTCGCGGCGGACGATTTCGTCGACGCGGCGCAGCTTGCGGAGGGCGGCGTGCCCGCGGCTTTTGCCGGCCGTGTCGTGTACCGTGCTGAGGAACTCGTACGCGCGCTCGACGCTGACCGGGCGCTCGAGCGGCTGATCGGCTTCGACGCAGTGATTCTGCCCTTGGTCGGTTCGGGGGTCGTCCCCATGCGTGCGGAAGACGCCCAATGGCGCGAGCGCGCGGGGCGCCTGGGATGCGCGCTCGCTGCGCGCGCCGACGTCGTCGTGCGCATGACGTGCGGGATTCCCCAGGTCATCAAAGGAAACCTTGCCGATGCGCCTCGAGGGACGCAGGGCGCGGGCGCGCCTTTGGAAGTCGTCTTCGTGCGCCATGGTGCCACGGCGGGCACGGAAGATCATCGCTACAGCGGGGCGGGCACCGACGAGCCCCTGTCGAGCGCGGGCGAGCGCGCTTTGCGCGACCTCGCGTGCGATCGTGACGTGTTCCGTGTTATCACGAGCGGTATGGCCCGCACCGACCAGACGGCGCGCATCCTCTTCCCGAACGCGGAGCTTATGGCGTGCCCCGGTCTGCGCGAGATGGATTTCGGTGACTTCGAGGGGCGAAGCGCCGCCGAGCTAAAAGAGGATGTGCGCTACCGCGCCTGGGTAGACTCCTGGTGCGAGACGCGCTGCCCGCATGGCGAGGGCAAGAGCGATTTCACCCGCCGCGTCGTCGCCGCGTTTCGGGACGCGTGCGAATCGGAGTGCGCCCAGGGGAGTGGGCGCGCCGTCTTCGTCGTTCACGCGGGTACCGTGAAAGCGCTGCTCTCCGAGCTAGCTGTCCCGAAAATGGGATACTTCGACGTGCATACCGAGCCGGGCGGCGCATGGGCCGCCACCTGGGATGGGCGCTGCCTTCGCGACGTTCGCCCCGCTTTGGGGGGCGATGCCCGGTGATGACGATTCTTGCCGTCGCCGCCGGGTTCGCGGCCGACCTTGCCTTCGGCGACCCGCGCTGGCTTCCCCATCCCGTCGTCGCCATGGGGCGCGCGATCACGTGGGCCGAAGGCCGCCTGCGGGGCGCATTCCCGCAAACGTCCGCGGGCACGCGCGCCGCAGGGCTTGTGCTCGCCGTGGCGCTTCCGCTTGCGTGTGGGCTTTTGACCTGGGGAATCCTGCATCTTTGCGGCATGGTTCACCCCGGCTTGCGCTTCGTGGTCGAGGCATGGGCGAGCTATCAGATTCTCGCGGCATGCGAGCTGCGCCGCCAGAGCCTGGCCGTGGCCAGCGCGTTCTCGAAGGGCGGCCTTGTCGCGGCGCGCGAAGCCGTCGGGCTCATCGTGGGACGCGACACGTCTGTTCTCGACGAGCAGGGCGTCGCGCGCGCCGCTGTGGAAACGGTGGCGGAGAACGCGAGCGACGGCGTCATCGCGCCGCTTTTCTACCTTTTGATCGGAGGTGCACCCTTGGGCATGGCGTACAAGGCGGTGAACACGCTCGACAGCATGGTGGGCTACAAAAACGAGCGCTACATCGACTTCGGCTGCGCCTCGGCGCGCCTCGACGATGCGGTGAACTGGATTCCCTCGCGCTTATCGGCCTTGTTCATGATCGCCGTGTGCCCGATCGTCGGGCTCGACGCGCGCGGGGCGGCGCGCATCTGGCGCCGCGACAGGCGTCGCCATGCGAGCCCCAACTCGGCGCAGACCGAGTCATCGTGCGCGGGCGCGCTCGGGCTGCGCCTGGCAGGACCCGCGGTGTATTTCGGCAAGCTCGTTGAGAAACCGACGATAGGCGACGCGTCCCGCGAAATCGAGTGGGGCGACATCGCCCGGGCGACAAGGCTCATGCTCGCCGCGTCCGTATGCGCGCTCGTCGTCTTCGGCGCCGCGCGCGCGGCGGTCGTGCTCGCCGTGGGGGCGATGGCATGAGGGAAGACCACACCGCGCTCCGGGCTACCGGGGGAATCCTGCGCGCCCGTACGCATGGGGGCAGCGCGCAATCGCTCGGCATCGGTTGCGAAGGGGGCGCCTCCGACCTCATCGACTTCTCGGTGAACGTGAATCCGGCAGGCCCATCGCCGCGCGCTGTCGCCGCAGCTTGCAAGGCGCTTTCTCGAATCGACGCATACCCCGATAGGGAAAGCCGCGCCCTCGTTCGCGCCCTAGCGCGCGCCCGGGCCATTCCCGAAGATACTATCGTCTGCGGCGCGGGCGCGTCCGACATCATCTGGCGGCTCGCTGCGGCGGTGCGCCCGAAACGCATCGTCGTGTGCGCGCCGACGTTCTCTGAATATGCGGAGGCGGCATCGTACTACGGCGCATGCGTGCAGGAGTTCCCGCTCTCCGAAGCGGACGACTTCGACGTGCCCGCCTCCTTCGCCCGCGCGATTGAGGGGCCGGGAGACGTGGCGTACCTCTGCAATCCGAACAACCCGACGGGGCGCCTCGTCGACCCCAGCGTGATCGATGCCGCGGCTTGCCGCTGCGAGCAGGTGGGCGCGCTGCTCGTCATGGACGAGTGCTTCCTCGGATTTGCGCCCGACGCCCGCGAAAGGAGCGTGGCCGCACGCGCCGCGTGTTCGCGCCATGTGGCCGTGCTCTCCGCGTTCACCAAGCTCTACGGAATGGCGGGGTTGCGGTTGGGATATCTGATCAGCGGAAACGCCCAACTCATCGAGGGGATTCGCCGGGCGGGGCAGGCATGGCCCGTCTCGTCGGTCGCCGAGGCCGCGGGCATCGCCGCCCTGGAAGACGTCGAATACGTCTCGCGCACGCGCGATGTATTGGCGGGCGAGCGAGCGTGGCTTTTCCACGAGCTCTCCTCGCTCGGGCTTTCCGTCGTGCCGTCGGATGCGAACTTCCTTTTAGTCCGCACGCCGGCGAAAGACATCCCCGAGCGCCTATATAAACAGGGGGTTTTGGTCCGCACGTGCGACTCGTTTTCGGTACTGTCCCGTTTCTGGTGCCGCGTCGCGGTGCGCACGCGCAAGGAGAATGCCCGGCTTGCGATGGCGTTCAGCCGCGCGCTTCGGGCGGAAGGCGCATCAGGCGAAGGCGAACCCGACGAACGGGGCGGCGCTTCTTGCAGCGGCGCTATGGCGGGCTCGGATGGCCGAGGCTCTGCGAAGGAGGTCGATACCCGTGGGTAGGGCGAAGCCCATCATGATCCAGGGCACCATGTCGAACGCGGGGAAGAGCCTGCTTGCGGCGGGGCTGTGCCGCGTGCTTTCGCAGGACGGCCTGCGCGTGGCTCCCTTCAAGAGCCAGAACATGGCGCTCAACAGCGGTGTCACGGCCGACGGGCTCGAGATGGGGCGTGCCCAGATCATGCAGGCCGAGGCGTGCGGCATCGCGCCCGACGTGCGCATGAACCCCATCCTGCTCAAGCCCGAAAGCGACCACCGAAGCCAGCTCATCGTGGCCGGCAAGGCGCAGGGAGCCTTCGCTGCGAGGGACTACTTCGCGCGAAAGAAGGCGCTCATGCCGCAGATTTTGGAGGCGTTCGATTCGCTCACGGAGGAAAACGACGTCATCGTCATCGAGGGCGCCGGCAGCCCCGTCGAAATCAACCTTGCCGAAAACGACATCGTCAACATGGGGCTCGCGCGCGCCGTGTCCTCCCCCGTGCTGCTCGCGGGCGACATCGACCCAGGCGGGGTGTTTGCCCAGCTCTACGGCACGGTCGCGCTCTTTGCGCCCGAGGATCGTGCGCTTTTGCGGGGGCTTGTGGTAAACAAGTTCCGCGGCGATGTGGAAATCCTGCGCCCGGGTTTGGCCCCGCTCGAGAAGATGTGCGGGGTTCCCGTCGTGGGGGTCGTGCCGTATCTTACGCTCGACCTGGACGACGAGGACTCGCTCGCGCCGCGCCTATCTGCCCGCGAGGCGCGCGGCGTCATCGACGTCGCCGTCGTGCGCCTTCCGCATCTGTCGAACTTCACCGACTTCGACCCGCTTTCGCGCGTGCCCGGCATGGGCGTGCGCTACGTTTCCTCGACGACCGATCTGGGCCGACCCGACCTGGTGGTGCTTCCCGGCTCGAAGTCCACGGTCGACGACGCGCGCTGGCTTGCGGCTAGCGGCATCGGAGCCTGTGTACGCGCGCTTTCGGGCGCGGGCACGCCGGTGCTCGGCATATGCGGAGGCTACCAGCTTTTGGGAGACGAGCTTTCCGACCCGCACGGCAGGGAAGGCGCTGGCACCGCGCGCGGGCTCGGGCTCATCCCTGCAAGTACGGTGTTCAAGGAGGAAAAGCGCCTCGCCCAGTCGGAGCTGCGCATCACGGGCGCCCAAGGCGCGTTCTCGGTGTGGAACGGCATGACGGCGCGCGGGTACGAGATTCACGACGGCGAAACGACCGTCTCCTGCGCCCCTGCGGGCACGATTGGCGGCAAACCAGAAGGCGCGGCCTGCGGAAACGTGTTCGGAACCTATCTCCACGGCCTGTTCGACGAACCGGGGGTGGCACTCGCCCTCGCGCGCTCGCTCGCGCGCATGCGCGGCCTGCCCGAGAGCGTCGTGGGTGCTGAGGGCGCGGTGTCCGCGGCCGATCACCGTGCGCGCGAGTTCGACCGCCTGGCCGACTCCGTGCGCGGGGCGCTCGACATGGAGTATGTCTACCGCATTATCGAGGAGGGCGTATGATCCACGTGTATCATGGCGACGGCAAAGGCAAGACCACGGCGGCGATGGGGCTCGCCCTTCGCATGCTCGCCGCAGGCCGCCGCGTCGTCGTTGTGCAGTTCCTGAAAGACGGCGAAAGCGGGGAGGCGCGCCTGCTCGCCGAGCATTTCGGCGTGCCCGTGTTCGCGGGGAAGGCGTCGGACAAGTTTACCTGGTCCATGACGTCGGAAGAACTTGCCGCGACGCGCGAGTTGCACGATGGGAACCTCGCTTCCGCGCTCGCCGAGCTCGAGGGCGCGCAGGAGGGGCTGCTCGTGCTCGACGAGGCGCTCGACGCGCTTTCGAAGGGGCTTGTCGACGAGGCGCTCGTGGACCGCGCGCTCGATATGTCCGCGCGCGGCGTCGAAGTAGCGCTCACCGGGCGCGCGCCTTCCCGCAAGATCGTGGAGAAGGCCGACTACATAACCGAGATGCGGTGCGAGAAACACCCCTACGAGCAGGGGATATGTGCAAGGGAAGGAGTGGAGTACTAGATGGATTCCAAGGAGATGGCGCCCGGCGACATCGAGCGGCGCAGCTTTGAAATCATCACCGAAGAGCTCGGCGGCCGCACGTTCCCGCCGCTCGAAGAGCCCGTCGTGAAGCGCGTCATCCACACCACTGCCGACTTCTCGTACGCCGATTCCCTCGTGTTCACCCATGACGCCGCGCACTGTGCGCTCGACGCACTGCGCGCAGGGGCTACGGTGCTTACCGATACGAACATGGCGCTCGCAGGCATAAGCAAGCCCGCGCTCGCGAAGCTCGGCTGCAAGGCCGTGTGCTACATGGCCGACCCTGATGTCGCCGCGGCCGCGCGCGCTGCGGGCACGACTCGCGCCGTTGCGAGCATGGACAAAGCTTGCGGCATCGAGGGTCCGCTTATCGTGGCCGTCGGCAACGCTCCCACAGCACTTCTGCGCCTCGCCGAGCTCATGGACGCGGGGAAGATCGCGCCCGCGCTCGTCGTTGGGGTGCCGGTCGGGTTTGTGAACGTGGTCGAGGCGAAAGAGGAGCTACTCGCGCGACGCGTGCCGGCCATCGTCGCGAGGGGTCGCAAGGGCGGCTCGACCGTGGCGGCCGCCATTATGAACGCGCTGCTCTACCAGATCACGCGCACGGGCGGCCCGAAGTGACGGCCCCCGCATCCGCGTCGGCGCTGCGCATCTTCGCCGGCACCACTGAGGGCCGCCTTCTGTGCGAATGGGCGAGCGGGGCGGGCATCCCCGCCCGTGCCTACGCGGCAACCGAGTACGGAGGCGAGCTTTTGGGCGAGCTTCCGGGCATCGAGGTGCAGGCGGGCAGGCTCGACGAGGCCGACATGGAGCGCGAGCTTTCCGGCGCGCGCATCGTCGTCGATGCCACGCACCCCTTCGCTACGCTCGCAAGCGGCAACATTCGGGCCGCTTCGCTCGCCGTGGGTGCACGATGCCTGCGCCTTGCGCGCCCGGCCGAGGTGCTGCCCAAAGGCGTCGTGCCGGTCGCGTCGATCGCCTGCGCGGCGCGCTTTCTCTCCGAGAACCCGGGTCGCGCGCTTCTCACGACGGGGAGCAAGGAGCTTGCTCCCTACACGCGTGTCGCCGATTTCGCGGAGCGCTTCTTCGTGCGTGTGCTCCCGCTGCCCGGTGCTATAACGAAGTGCATCGACGCGGGGTTTTCGCCGTCGCACGTCATCGGCATGCAGGGGCCCTTCACCCGCGAGCTCAACGAGGCGATGCTTCGGCAGGTGGGCGCCCAGTGGCTTGTGACCAAGGACTCGGGAACCGTAGGCGGCACGGCCGTGAAGCTCGCTGCTGCGCGCGACGCGGGAGCGCGCTGCATCGTGGTCACCCGTCCCGCCGAGGGAGGCGGGGCCCTTTCGCTTCGGGAAGTGGAAGACGCGCTTTTACGCGAGTTCGCGCGCTAGGCGCTCGCCGCGCCTGCGCGCCCTTCCGCCCGCGAGGAGGAGCGCCCCGAGCAAGCTCGACCCGTACAAGCCCGTCATCCGCCAAAAGTTCGAGGACGACGCCCGGAACTGGCGCAAGTAGCCCTTCAATAAGTTGCGGTGAAATAGTGTCTGTTTTTGCTGCTAGATAGCATATTCAGTCCCTAATTCACCGCAACTTGTTGGTGTTGGCTTACTGGTAGCGTAGGCACTCGACGGGGTCGAGCTTTGCTGCGCGGCGAGCGGGGTAGAAGCCAAAGATTACGCCGATGCCGACCGATACGGCAAACGCGATCAACACTGTCGTAATGGAGAAGCTTGGCGTGATCGTCCCGGTGGCTCCAAACTTGCTCATGATGCCCGAGCTTGCGGCAAAGAACGTGAGTCCCCAGGCCAGCAGATAGCCAATCAGGACACCCAACAGTCCGCCGGTGACGCACAGCGCCGAGGACTCGGCCAAAAATTGGGCGGTGATATCGCGACGACTGGCGCCCAGAGCGCGGCGGATGCCGATCTCGCGGATGCGCTCAGTCACGTTGGTGAGCATCATGTTCATAATGCCGATACCGCCGACAAGCAGCGAGATGCTGGCGACAGCACCCATGATGAGCGAGAACGCGCCCATAAAGGAGTTGAGCGCATCGATGGCGCTTTTCATGGAGGTCGCCGATACGCTGTCGTACTCATCATCCTCCGCGATGCCCTTCATCGCGCGCACCTTGGACTCGATGGTCTTGCAGAGTTCATCCATGTCCGTGCCCTCGGCGGCAAGTGCCGTCACGCTGGGGAATGAAGGATTCTCGTCGCCAAACAGCCCGGAGATGGTTTCGCGTGGCATATACAGCGTGAGCGAGCCCATTGAGTCGCTGCCGCCATCTATCACGCCTACAATCTGCACCTCGCCGTTGGACACCTTGATAGTTTTCCCCAGCGCATCCTGTTCGTTGCCGTAAAGCTGATCGGCGCCGCCGCGGCTGATGAGCGCCACGCGTGAGCCTGATTGAGACTCGGCCTGGGAATAGGTGCGCCCCGCAACGAGCTTGCTGGCCCCCACGGCATCGAGCATGTCGCTATCGACACCCTGTGCCATGACGGTATAGCTTTTATCGCCGGTCTTGTACTCGGTATACGCGCTGTCGACAATGCCGATCTGCTCTATCTCCGGCACCAGTTTTTGAAGCTTCTCGATGTCCGACTCGGTAAGTTCTTGGGACGAATAGATCTGAACCATACGAGCTGCGTTGAGGCCCAGGCTGTTGACCAAGCTGTTTTGGATGCCGCCGATGAGCGAAGTCATGGCAATAACCGAGGCGATGCCGATGACAATGCCCAGGATGGTGAGCAGGCTGCGCCCCTTGTTGGCCTCGAGCGAGTGAAGGGCTTCCTGGATGAGATCGCGGGCGCTCATGCCACCACTCC
This sequence comes from uncultured Collinsella sp., assembly GCA_902490565.1. Classification (GTDB taxonomy): domain Bacteria; phylum Actinomycetota; class Coriobacteriia; order Coriobacteriales; family Coriobacteriaceae; genus Collinsella. The sequence goes on from CABUEK010000016.1 coordinate 40,665, forward strand.
TTTCGGCGGGTTGGCGGAGGCGGAAATCATGGGCAGGCTATCTACGGCGCTGCGCAGGGTCCGCGGTGCATGTGGAATATACGCGCCGTCGTGAATGCGACCGTCGCGGATGGTCACGGCACGGTCGGCCTCGGCGGCGATGCCGGGGTCGTGTGTGATAAGAACGATGGTTTTGCCGCGCTTCTGGAGCTTATGGAAGGTCTCCATCACAAGCGCTCCAGTGGCGGAGTCCAGGTTTCCCGTCGGCTCGTCGGCCAGAATGATGGGCGGGTCATTGACGAGGGCGCGTGCGATGGCGACACGCTGCATCTGGCCGCCCGAGAGCTCGGATATGCGGTGGTCCCAGTGGTCAACGGGCAGCGTGACAGCCTGCAGCGCGTGCACGGCGCGCAGTTCGCGCTGGCTACGGGGCACATTGGTGTAGGCCAGCGGCAGCATGACGTTTTCGATAACCGACAGGCGCGGCAGCAGGTTGAAGCTCTGAAAGACAAAGCCAATGCTCAGGGCGCGAACTTCGGTGAGCTCGTCATCATCGAGCTCGGCCACGTTGACCCCTTGCAGGTAATAGTCGCCTGCCGTCGGCTTATCCAGGCAGCCTAGGATGTTCATGAGCGTTGATTTGCCCGAACCCGAGGGGCCAGTGATAGCGACGAATTCGCCGGGATTTACCGCCAGGCTCACGTTGTGCAGGATGTGGGCGCAACCTGCCTCGCTCTCAAAGATGCGGTGCACGTTGCGGATGTCGATAACGGGACGCATTACATGTCCTCATCGGCAGACATACTGCCCGAATCCGCGCTGTAGCCGCCGTCAGCCGTTGCGTCCGCTCCGGTGTCCATGACGAGGGCGTCACCATCGCGCAGCTTGGTAACCGGCACGTTGGGGTTGATCTCGTTGCCCTGGTCGTCGCGCTTGACCTGTGTCTTGCCGACTACGGTTTCGTTGTCGTTTTGCGTCACGACGGTCACCTTGACGCGGCGGGTTTGCTTGCCCTCGTCATCGGTTGCCACGTTGACGTAATAGTGTTCGCCGTCTTCGGTCATGAGCGCCATCGTCGGCACCATCACCACGTCGTCGAGCTGCTCGGTCACCACCGAGACCTCGGCCGTCATGCCCGGCTTCAGGCGCGCGTCAGGCGCCTCGATGAGGATGTCGACGTTAAAGGTCACGCTGCCGCCGCCGTTGGCGGCGTCGGAGTTTGCCACCGACGCGATAGCCGTGACGGTTCCCTGGCTCACGATATCGGGAAACGCGGGATACGTGACGTTGGCGCTCTGCCCAACGGCGATCTTGGCGATGTCCTTTTCGCCCACCTGCACGGTCACCTTCATCTTGGATAGGTCGGCGATCTGCATGCACTGCTTGCCGCCGCTCGTATCGCTTTCGCCCATGATCATGCCGCCTGTTACCGTGGCGCCCACCTTGGCGTTAAGCTCCACGATGCTACCCGAGCTCGGGGCCGTGACCGTGCGACTGGCGGCCTTGGCGTTCGCCTGGTCTAGGTTTGCCTGGGCTGAAGCGAGGCTGCGCTGCGCGGCCGATACGGCGTTCGTGTCCGCTGATGCGTCAGAGACGCCAGCCGCTGCGGAAGCTCCATCGACGTCCGTCGTTGGGGTGGCCTGCGCGACAGCGGCGGCTTTCTGCGCGTTGGTGAGGTCTTCCTGGGCGGCTGCAACTGCACGCTGCGCCTCGGCAACGTTGCGATCGAGCTCGTCGTTTTTAATGGTCATAAGCACGTCGCCCTCGCTGACGGATTGGCCTGCCTGCACGTTGATCGAATCGACCGTGCCGTCGACAGAAGGGGAGACCACTGAGGACGAAATGGGTTTGAGCTGGCCTTTCGCCTCGACCGTTGTGGTAAACGTGCCCTCGGTCACCATGTCGGTCACAGGCCCGCTAGCTCCCTGTGGCTGCGCATTGAGAACCAGGGTAGCGACAATGGCAATGAGCGCGATGGCACCTACGACGCCGGCGGCAATACCGCGTCGAATCAGCTTTTTGCGTCGACGTTCGGCGCGTTTTGCCTTGAGCTTGGCATATGCCTCTTCATCGGAAATCTCGACCGTATCGTTCGTGCGTCCGCTCTGCTTGTCGGTGTGCGCGTTTGTAATCAGAGGAATCGTTTCGGTGGCATCTTCGGGCGTGCGCTCGGTATCATCCGCGCCCGGGGTGATGGTGGGGACATTCGGCATAGCGTCTCCTTTATAGAAAGAACCTCGATAATTATATGCGCCCACCGGTTGGGGCGGGCGCATAGGACGGTTTCTTTCGGAACTGTTAGATTGGTCGCAGCGGTTCCACGTTGTAGGAATGCGCGCGTTGCACTACGAGTGGACAACCACGCACAGGCCGACTTTGATGCAGTCGTGAAGTGCCTTGGCGTCTGCCAGGCGCAGGTTGATGCAACCGTGGCTGCCGCACCACTTGTACGACTCGGCATTATCGAAGCTCTTGTCGTTTTGCCAGGTGGCATCGTGGAAGCCGATCATATTGCCCTCGAACGGCATCCAGTAGCTCACCGGGCTTTCGTATTTGGGCTTACCGGTCTCGGGGTCCTTGGCTCCGATCAGGGTACTGCCGCCGTCGTTGCTGTTGATCTGCCACACGCCTTCGGGGGTGGCGTCTTCGCCCGGTTTGCCGGAAATAAAGTTGGCCTCCCAAACGATATTACCGTTCTCGTCATAGTAGCGCGCGTGCTGCTCGAACAGGTCGACGTCGATGTATGCCTTCCAGTCGGGCTCTCCCTTTGCGGTAAAGGTGTCGGCCTTCTGGGAGTACTTGATCTCGATTTCGCCGGTCTGCTTGTTGCTAATGGCGTCCTCGACCTGCTTGGCGAGCGAGCTGCTGTCGATGGACCAACCAAAGTCGCCGCCTTCGACGGCGCACTGCTTGCCATCGGCGCGCGTCCACCAGCGAGTGGAGCCCACGGTATTAAAGCCGTTGGCGAGCTCGGCTGCCCAGCTACTGATCTGCGACGTATCGAGCGTGGGGTTGGCCGGATCGGCAAAGCTGATCCACTGCAATACGGAGCTGCCATCAACTTTGCCGGCATCCTCGCCGTTGAGCTTGAGGGTCACGTTGACGCCCAGGAAGTTGTTGGCGGCATCGCATGCGGCCTGAATCTGATCATCGGTCAGCGTTCCATTGAGTGGCTCATAGGCATCGTTGCCGAGCTTGGAAAGATCTACGGACTCGGCCAGCGAGGCAAGCTCGAGCTCGGCATACTTAATGACATGCTCGCGGTTGAGTTTTTCGTTGGAGCGCGCCTTCTCGACGGTAAACTTGCCGGCCTGCTCGTCATAGGAGCTATTGGCCTCGAACGTGCCCGAACGGCCCTCGTTAAACTCGTTGATGGCGGCGCCCAGATCCTTCTCAAACTTCTTTTGGTCAAAGGTGTCGGAGAGCATGGACAGGTCGACGTCTTGATCAAGATCGACTTCGTTGGAGGTAGCGGTTGTTTTGGTCTTGCCGCTTAAGGATTCCACAAGGCGGACCGGCCAAATAAAGGCTTCGTTGTGGTTGATGATCTCTTTTGCGGCAGCTTCGCCATCGACGATGGGTTCATCGGACTCGGGCTGATAGGTCCAGCTAAAGTCATCGCCTGTCACGGCGAGCTTATAGTGCTTCCATGCCGAGTTGACCTTGGTGGCGGCGGACGAAGCGTTGGAGAACGAGACGTCGACGCCGGCAATGGTGGTGTTGGGGTAGGCTAGCTGCGAAAACGCTACGATGCCTACGATATATACAATGACGATAAGACCCAGGACGACAAAGAGCGTCGTCTTTTTGCCCGACTTATTGTTGCCGGCGGACTTGCGCGCGGGGCCACGATCGCCTCGAGCGTGCGTGTGGGGCTGCTTGGGCGCATTGCCGTTTGCCTGGCGCTGCTGACGTTGTTGACGCTGCTGTCGCTGTTGGTTCGGGCGTTGAGAAGCGTTTGCCGCACCACGCTGCTGACCGTGGCTGTGGCTCGGCGCGATAGGGCGCGGCGACTGAACGCCGCCGGCGTGCCTGCTCGGCTGCTGCGGATCGGGAATCAGTTGAGTTCGATCGTTTTGCGACATCGTATGCATATCCTTCGATTTTCGCCTTGCGGTTCATCGTGTTTTTACTGGGCTTGCATTATAGCGATTGCCCTGCTGTTTGTGGTACGGAAACGGTGGCATTCAAAAGAGGTGGGACATTTGTCCCACCTTTGAGTCGTTCTTTGCCGCTATCCGCACACACCGCATTTTGCACAGGCCGAAAGTGCGGCCGGAGCCTGCGCGATGCCGCCCTTTGCCGTCTCGCGCAGCGTGGCCGGCAACGCGTGGCCCACCGAAAGCATGACATGTGCCATCTGGTCAAACGGCACCAAGCTCTTAATGCCTGCGAGGGCGAGTTGTGCCGAGCTAAAGGCCGCTGCCACGCCAATGGCGTTGCGGTTTTGGCAGGGCACCTCCACGAGGCCACCGACGGGGTCACAAACGAGGCCCAGCAGGTTACTCAGCGCGATGGAACTGGCGTCGAGCGCCTGCTCGGGCGTGCCGCCGAGCATCTGCACCAGCGCGGCGGCTGCCATGGCAGCGGCGCTTCCCACCTCGGCTTGGCAGCCGCCCTCGGCGCCGGCAACGCAGGCGCTTGTGGTGAGGTTGAGGCCGATGGCGGCTGCGCAGTAGAGCGCGTCCATGACTTGCTCGTCGTCGAGCTGCAGGCGATCGGCGAGCGCCAACACGCAGCCGGGCACGACACCCGCGGAGCCTGCCGTGGGGGCGGCGACGATCACTCCCATCGTGGCGGAGCGCTCAAGCACGGCCATCGCGCGGGCCACGGCGTCGGTCTGAACGGGGCCCATCAGGCTTGCACTCAAATCGTTGCGGCCGGTGGCTTCGACAAGCTTGGCCTCGCCGCCGATAAGCCCGCCGAGCGAGCGTTGCGGATTGGCGATGGGGGCCGTGGTCTCCTCGCGCATGACGTCGAGCACGCGGCGCATAGCAGCGACGGCGTGGGCCTCGCCGGTCAGACGCGCCTCGCGAACGGCCATGACGGCGCCAATGCTGAGCCCCAGTTCCTCGCACGCATCGAGCAGCTGCTCGCCGTCGTCGAAGATTTCCTTGGCCGAGACGCCGGGGGAGAGCGACGAGGCAGAACCGGGGAGCTCGATAAACGTTGCGTAATCGACATTGTCGAGCTTGCGCAGCATGGGGACGACGGTGTCGTCGGGCGCGCCGTCGGTCTCAAAGACGGAGTAGGCCTGACCGCCCACCTCGGTGCGGTAGGTGCGGCAGAAGGCGATGTTTACGTTGGCGTAGGCGAGCAGGTTGGTGAGCGCGGCGAGTACACCGGGGACGTCCTTGTGTGCCGCGAAGAGCGTGGAATACATGCCCGAGATGTCGACGCCGACGCCGTTAATGCGGCTGATGCGCATCTTGCCGCCGCCCAGGCTCTCGCCGCGGACCTGTGCCGTGGCGCCCGTGTCATCGACCATGTCGATGTCGACGGTGTTGGGATGGATGGACGCGTCGTCGCCCTTGATGTCAAAATGATATTCGAGGCCCTGCTCGCGTGCGAGGTCGAAGGCCTGCTTGATGTTCTCGTCATCGGTGTCGAGGCCCAGGATGCCCGCGACGAGCGCACGATCGGTGCCGTGGCCGCGGTAGGTGTGGGCGAAGGAGTTCCACAGGCCAAAGGTGACTTTGGTGATGCGGCCTTCCAGCAGGCTGGCGGCAACTTGGGCGCAGCGCAGGGCGCCGGCGGTGTGCGACGAGCTGGGGCCGACCATGACGGGGCCCAAGATCTCGAATGCCGAGGTCGTAGCTAGTGTTTGCGGCTTGCCTGCCATGACTGCTCCTTTAATCTGTCCCGTCGTCCCGAGGGCTTTGGTATTTGGTCGCCTGCTCGGACAGTCCTGCTCGCACGGAGGCCACATTAAGTGGCCTCCGGCTCGTGCGGAACTCGCGATCGACCAAATACCAAAGCCCTCGGAACTAAGGATACATGGTAGAGGCGCGTGTGCTGCAAAATTCATTAGCTGGTGACGCAGCGTAGGCTCATATCGAAGCATCTTCACCACCGTTTAAATAAAAAAGAAGTACCGGTTGGGGCCGGTACTTCTTTTGGTTCGTTGTTTTTGGCTGTAGCTTTTCGAGTTAGCTTACAGGCCGCAGGCTGCCTTGAGTTCTTCGACTCGGTCGGTCTTCTCCCAGGTGAAGTCGGCGTCTTCTCGGCCGAAGTGACCGTAGGCTGCCGTCTTTTCGTAGATGGGGCGGCGCAGGTCTAGGTCGCGGATGATTGCGCCCGGGCGCAGGTCGAAGGTCTTCTCTACGGCTTCAACGATCTTGTCCTCGGCAATATGTGCGGTACCGAAGGTGTCGACCATGATTGAGAGGGGCTTGGAAACGCCGATGGCGTAGGCAAGCTCGACTTCGCAGCGGTCGGCCAGACCGGCGGCGACCACGTTCTTGGCGACCCAACGCGCGGCATACGCGGCGGAGCGGTCAACCTTGGTGCAGTCCTTGCCGCTAAAGGCGCCGCCGCCGTGACGGCCGTAGCCGCCGTAGGTATCGACGATGATCTTGCGGCCGGTGAGGCCCGTGTCGCCCATGGGGCCGCCCACGACAAAGCGACCGGTGGGGTTCACGTAGATGTCCGCGTTGTCCCACGGCATGTTCTCAGCGGCCATGACCGGGGTGATGACGTGCTCGATGAGGTCGGCCTTGATCTTGCCCATGTCCTCGATCTCGGCGGCGTGCTGCGTGGAGATGACGATGGTCGTGACCTCGACGGGCTTACCATCTTCGTAGCGCACGGTGACCTGGGTCTTGCCGTCGGGACGCAGATAGGCGAGGGTACCGTCGTGACGCACGGCGGCCAGGCGCTCGGCCAGGCGGCTTGCCAGGTAGTGCGGCATGGGCATGAGGGTCTTGGTCTCGTTGGAGGCATAACCGAACATCATGCCCTGGTCGCCGGCACCGATCAGGTCGATCGGGTCGGTGGTCGCGCCGGTCTGGGTCTCGAAGGACTCGTCGACGCCCTGGGCGATATCGGGCGACTGCTCGTGGATGAGGCTCATAACGCCGCAGGTGTCGCAGTCAAAACCGAACTTGGCGCGGTTGTAGCCAATGCGGCGGATAACGCCGCGGGCGATTTCCTGTACGTCGACGTAGGCCTGGGTGCGAATCTCGCCGGCGACGATGACGGTGCCGGTGGTCACGAGGGTCTCGCAGGCGCAGCGGACGTTCTCCACGTTGGCGGGCACGCCGTTGGGGGCGATGTAGCCCTGCTCCTGCAGCTCTATTTCTTTGGCGAGGATTGCGTCGAGGACGGCGTCGCTGATCTGGTCGGCGATCTTATCGGGATGACCTTCGGTCACCGACTCCGACGTAAAAACAAAAGACCCGTGTTGGGGCGGGATGGAACGAAGTTCTTCTGACATGATTGTCCTTTCAAAAACGTGTCCCAGCGACCGTTACCATTCCGCCGGGCTCTCTATGCAAGGGCACATCATAGCGCGTAAATCAAACATTCACACCCTTTCCGCACCTACTCATTGGGGACAGACTTAAATGACCAGTCTTTGGGCAACCTGTCGGCACTTAGGTAAGGCTGGTCATTTAAGTCTGTCCCCAATGAGTAGGTCGGTGCCCTTTGTGCGGAGGTTGCTTTGATGCTTTATACTGATGCGGTTAGACATCCATCCTGCAATCGAGGAGATTTCCATGGCATCAGACGTTCGCGTCCGCTTTGCACCCTCACCGACGGGCAAGCTGCACATCGGCGGCGCCCGCACCGCTATCTATAACTGGGCTTTCGCCCGCGCAAACGGCGGCACGTTCATCCTGCGCATCGACGACACCGACCCCACCCGCTCCACCGACGAGAACACGCAGATCATCCTGCGCGCCATGCGTTGGCTGGGCCTGGACTGGGACGAGGGTCCCGAGGTGGGCGGCGACTTTGGCCCCTACGCCCAGACCGAGCGCCTGGACCTGTACAAGCAGGCCGCCCAGAAGCTTTGGGACGAGGGCAAGGCCTATCCCTGCTTCTGCACCAAGGAGCAGCTCGACGCCGACCGCAAGGCCGCGCAGGAGCGCAAGGACCCCTTCCAGGGCTATCAGCGCCGTTGCCGCGATCTTGATCCCGAGGAGGCCCGCCGCCGCATCGAGGCCGGCGAGTCCTACGTCCTGCGTATCAAGGTGCCCGAGGACCGCGGCGACGTCGTCATCCACGACGCTGTCCACGGCGAGGTGACCTTCGACGCCAAGGAGCTCGACGACTTTGTCATCTTCCGCTCCGATGGCACGCCCACGTACAACTTCGCGACCGTCGTCGACGACGCCATGATGAAGATTACCCATGTCATCCGCGGCGACGACCACCTGTCCAACACCCCGCGTCAGGTCATGGTCTACGAGGCCCTCGGCGCGCCCGTGCCTACGTTCGCCCACATCTCCATGATCTTGGGTGCCGACGGCAAGAAGCTCTCCAAGCGCCACGGCGCCACCTCGGTGGAGGAGTACCGCGACGCCGGCTACCTGTCCGACGCCTTCGTCAACTACCTGGCGCTGCTCGGCTGGTCGCTCGACGGCGAGACCACGATCATCCCGCGCGATGTCCTGGCCAGCAAGTTCTCGCTTGACCGCATCTCCAAGAATCCTGCGACCTTTGACCCCAAGAAGCTCGACTGGGTCAACGCCGAGTACATCAACGGCATGTCCGATGCTCAGTTTGCCGACGAGATCATGGTCCCCGAGCTGCACGAGGCGGGTCTCATCGAGGGTAATGTCGAGTACGGCGAGGACTGGATCGACGCGCTTGCCGCCATCGTCAAGCCGCGCACCAAGATGCCGGCCGACGCCGTGACCGTCGCCGCTCCCATCTTCGCTACGGCCGAGACGCTCGAGTATGACGAGAAATCCGTCAACAAGGGCCTGGCCAAGGAGGGCATGGGTGCCATTCTGGACGCCGCCAAGGCCGCGCTCGAGGGCGTGGACGAGTGGACGGCTGCCAACATCGACGCCGCGCTTGAGCCGCTTCCCGAGCAGATGGACCTTAAGAAGCGCGTGGTGTTCCAGGCCGTGCGCGTCGCCGTCTGCGGCAACATGGTGAGCCCCCCGCTGGGCGAGACCATGGCGCTCGTCGGTCGCGACGACTGCCTGGCGCGCATCGACCGCGCCCGCACGATGGCACTGTAATCGCTGCGCAAACGTTTGTATCCGAGCCCCGTTCACCCGAGCGGGGCTCTTGTTTCTGTAGACGTATGGGATAGGAGGTGCTGGGGTCATGGCCGAGCAACTTTCGCTGTTTGGTTCGCCGGAACCGGAGGAGACTACGGTGGCATCGGCATCCGCTGCTGCCCCAGCCAAGCCCGAGCCTGCACCTGAGCCCATCGCTGCCTATGCGAGCGTGGTCCTCGACATCCCGACGCGTGCGCTGTCCGAGCCGTTTGCCTATGGCATTCCTCAACCCCTTGCCAATGAGGTGCAGATCGGATCCACGGTCCTGGTCCACTTTGGTAACCGTTCGGCCGCGGGCTATATCGTCGACATTGCGCCTGAGCTGGGCGATCTGCAGGGTAACAACGCCCTCGACCCCGTGCGCATTAAAGCCATCGAGGCTATCCTCAGCAAACCGCTCTTTACCGCCGAGGCCGCCCGCATCGCGCGCTGGATGAGCCGCGAGTACGTCGCGACGCTTTCCGAGTGCCTGCGCCTGTTCTTGCCCCCGGGCGGAAGCCCGCGCGTGGTCAAGGGCGATGACGGTGCATGGTCGGTTGAGCGTCCCGCCGTCATACCTATTCAAAACCGCTGGGTCATGCTTACGCCCGAGGGTTTCGACTATACGCCGCCCAAGACCGCGGTCCGTCAGCGTCAGCTCATCGAGGCGCTCCAGTGCGGGCCGGTCACGACGCGCGACCTCAACCTGCTCTATAACAGCATGTCGGCGACCATCAAGGCGCTCGAAAAGCGCGGTGTCGTGGTGGTGGAGGAGCGCCGTGCGTGGCGTGGCTGCAGCGAGCAGACCACGCTGTCCTCGGCAAGCGGCAAGGCGCCGGTCGCGCTCACCAAGGGCCAACAGAAGGCGCTCGCGCAGATTGAGCGCGCCCGTCTTGACGCCCACGGAGACGTGGTCCTTGTCGACGGCGTCACCGGCTCCGGCAAAACCGAGGTTTACCTTTCGGCGATTGAGCGCGTGCTCGCGGCCGGCCGTTCGGCCTGCGTGTTGGTTCCCGAGATCTCGCTGACGGCCCAAACCGTCGGCCGCTTCCGCTCGCGCTTTGGCGAGACGGTCGCCGTGTTCCATTCGCGCCTTTCGGCCGGCGAGCGCCTGGACCAGTGGGACATGGTTGCCAGCGGTGCCGCGCGTGTGGTCGTGGGTGCCCGCTCGGCGCTCTTTTGCCCGCTCAGCGACCTGGGCCTCATCATCATCGACGAGGAACACGAGACCAGTTACAAGCAGGGTTCTAGCCCGCGCTACCATGCGCGCGAGGTGGCGGCCGAGATAGCGCGACGCTACCGCTGTCCGCTCGTATTGGGTTCCGCCACGCCTTCTGCCGAGGCCCTCGACCGCTGCCGCCGTGGCACGTATAACGGTGGCACCTGGACGCGCGTCGAGATGCCCGAGCGCCCGGGACACGCCGTGCTGCCTACGGTTCGGATTGCCGACCTGCGCCATGAGTTTTCTCACGGCAGCCGCTCCATGTTCTCAAAGCCCTTGATGGAGGGCTTGGAGCGTGTGGTCGAGCGACGCGAGAAGGCCGTACTGCTGCATAACCGCCGTGGCTTTGCGCCGTTCCTGATGTGCCGCGAGTGCGGCTGCGTGCCCACCTGCAACCACTGTTCCACCGCGCTCACGTACCACGAACGCACGCACACGCTGCAGTGTCACACATGCGGTTCGTCTTGGCGCGTGCAGCCGTATCCCGCGCCCACGAGCCACTGTCCCAAATGCGGTAGCCGCTATCTGGCAAAAATGGGTCTGGGCACTCAGCAGATCGAGGACGCACTGCACCAGATGCTTCCCGAGGACGTCGCCATTATTCGCATGGATGCCGATTCCACGCGCGGCAAGGATGCGCACAAAAAGCTGCTCGAGCAGTTCGATGCGGCCGATTGCGCCGTGTTGCTGGGCACCCAAATGATCGCAAAGGGTCTCGACTTTCCTGAGGTCACGCTCGTGGGCGTGGTCAATGCCGACTTCGCCCTCAAGCTGCCCGACTTTCGCGCAGGGGAGCGCGCCTACGACCTGCTGGAACAGGTGGCGGGCCGTGCCGGTCGCGGCGATCGCCCCGGCGAGGTGATCATCCAGACCTACCTGCCCGAGGATCCGGTCATTCGCGCCGTCGCTGAGCATGACCGTTCGATCTTTACCGACTACGACCTGGAACAGCGCCGCGACGCGCTATACCCGCCGTTTGTTCGCCTGGTCAACATCTTGGTGTGGTCGGCGAACCGAGACGACGCGCAAGACTACATCGGGCGCATTGCAAAGCTTCTTAAGCGCCGCTGGCATGCCGCCGCGCCCGACTTTTTGCGGGCGGGGAGTGCCGTGCCGCAGGTGCTTGGCCCGGCTTCGTGTGTAATCGAGAGAGCCAAGGACCGTTACCGCTTCCATCTGCTTGTGAAGTCGCCCGTGGGGTACCATGTCTCTGACGATATCGACGCCTGCCTCAAAGAGGTGGGCTCCGTGCGTGGCGTGAGCGTGAGCGTTGACGTCGACGCCTATGATTTGATGTAACAACCCGAAAGGATGGCCATGGAAGCCAACGGAATCGTACTGTCGCCCGACCCTCGTCTGCGCCAGGAGTGCGCCGTCATCGAGGAGATCACCCCGGCGATCGAGGCGCTTGCCGAGAAGATGAAGAAGATGATGTTCGAGAACGGCGGCTGCGGCCTGGCTGCCCCGCAGATTGGCGAGCTTATTCAGCTCGTCACCATCGACTGCGACTACAGCGACAAGAATGACTATGATCCGTACGTGCTTATTAATCCCGTCATTGTTGAGCAGAGTGACCATCTGGTGCCCTTTAGCGAGGGCTGCCTTTCCATCCCTGGCATTAGCTGCGAGATTGAGCGTCCCGACCATGTCGTCGTCGAGGCGTATGACTTGGATGCCAACCTTATTCGCTATGAGGCCACGGGTGATCTGTTCTGCGTGTGCTTGCAGCACGAGATCGATCACCTGCACGGCAATACCATGTTCGAGCGACTGAAGCCCATGCAGAGGCTCAAGGCAGTCAAGGAGTACCAGGACGCCCTGGCCCGCGGCGCTCGACCGGGCGAGACCGAATAGGTTAATTGTCCGTCCCTGGGATGGGGCCCACACATATCATCCCGTGCTCAAACATTCTCGCTGCGCTGCGAAACTGCGCGCGGGACGATATGTGTGGGCCCCCTCCC
>CABUEK010000017.1:0-52714 GCA_902490565.1 uncultured Collinsella sp.
TTGACGTAGCACACGTCGGACGACGAGCCACCCATGACGGAACGCAGCCACCAGTAGCACCGATTTCCGTTGACTCGGTGAGCGGTGTCGCGGAACAGGTCCCACTGGCAGTCGAAGCCGACGCTGTAGCCCTTGGTGCCCCACACGGGGCAGCCGTACACCTCCATCTCCGACAGCGAGAACACCTTGCCGATATCCTGCCAGCTCCACGAGTTGGAGTCGTTGAGCGCGCCGCTTGCGCTGTAACGCTCCTCCAGCAGGACGCGCTGGGTCAGCAGGTACTTGGTCAGCCCCTCGGGCAGGCAGGCCTCGAAGGCCGTCTCCCACGCCTTGAGGTTGCTGTTGGGGTAGGGGCATTTCTGGTCGGCGGTGCCCTGGTTCGTGTTGGTGGTGTTCCACATTAGGAAGCTGTCGTTTGCCACGCCTGTCACGGATTTTGCCACGGCCACGGGGGCGGACGCCACGAACGCGATATGGTGGCCCTTGCTGTTGTCGCCGCAGTAGAGGTACGGGTCGATGTGGGCAAGCAGGAACCGCGCAGATTGCTGGGTGGTGACGGCGGACGCGCTCACGAGAGGCACATCGATGTAGTCCCCGACGCGAAGGCCCGCGAAGTTGCCGGCCGCCGCTCGCTTGTGCAGCGCGTCGTACACGCTGCCGCTGCCGATCTCTCCCGCCAGGATGGTGGCGATGTTCTGCCCGCCGTACTTGCCGATTTGGCCCTGGCGGTTGTACTCGGCGTTGTTGAGCGCCGTCTGCGCGTTGCTGCGCGCGGTATCGTCGATGACGTTGAGCGACTGGCCGCCGACGACCAGTGTCTTTGCATTTGCCATTTATCCTCCTTAGGCAAGGGTTACCGTGCTGCCCGAGACCGAGCACGTGCCGCCGAACGACACCGTGTCGCCGGACACCGACGCCTTGGATGCCGGGCAGTAGACGGTCCCGTCCATGTAGATGAACTTCCCCGTCGCGTCGGCGAGCATCGTCGCGAGCTGGCCGTTCTGACGGCGCAGCTCCGCGATATCGGATTCGCCGCCGGCGCCCTGCGCCACCGAGTTCGCGATCTGCAGCGCCTGGTTCGCGGCGGCCTCGGCATGAGACGCCGCGCCGTTGGCCGCGGCGGCCGCATTGCTCGCCAGCGACGCGGCGCTCTCGGCCCTCTTTCGCGCCGCCTCGACTTCGTCGTAGTTTGCCGGGCGGAACAGGTAGGTGGTGATGCTACCGTCGCTCTCCGTCACGTCGAGGCCGTCGATATAGTCGTCCTCCCCGATCTTCACCTCGTAGACGGCGGACCCGTCGCTGTTGTTGGCCATGCGGATTCCCTTCCGCGGGCCTGCGCCCGCACGATAATCAAGCGATGATCCCGATCGCCGTCCAGAGCGGCGGCGACCCGATGAGGATGGCGCGCTGACCGGGCGCCGCGCCCCGACAGGACGTCGTCATGCAGATGCCGGCGACAACCGAGCCCCCGATGCGCACGTCGACGGTCCTGGAGTCCGCCGCGACGACGGTGCCGTAGGCGATCGAGACGCCGGGCGCCGAAGGGCCGGCGACGATATCGGCAAGGTCCGCGGCCAGGGACGGCATGGCGCTCACGAGGCATCACCCCTCATGTACATGCGGAGCTCGATCCTCATGGGGCATCCCATCGAGAGCTCGAGGTCCATCTTCCGGATGCAGGCGCGGGCGAGCTCGATCCCGACAGACGGCAGCCTGATGGCGCACGCCGAGTAGACGTCCGCCGACGGGTTGAAGATCGCCGTGATGATCGGGCGGCGGATGACCGAGCACTCGGTGGCGAGCAGGCTCGCCGCCTTCTCGTTCGCAGCCTCGACCGCGAACTGCGTTGCCACAACGCCCTCCTCGACCTTGACCTGCGCTACGTCGATGTACGATCCGGTCGGCGCGCTAGCGGCAAGGTAGATGTAGCCCGCGCTGTATTCCTCGGACTTGGCCGGGGTGGCCGTGAGCGACAGCCTCGTCCAGCCTGGCCCGATGGCGACCGTCGCGGTCTCTCCCCCGTCGTCCTCGCGCCAGATTGGCTGGACCCTCACCTGCACCCTCTGCGACGCGTAGAGGTAAACGGACTCGGTGTACGGCTGGCCCTTCTTGAGGAATATCTTGTTCTGGGCGATGCCGATCTCACCGGAGCCCGACCCCTTCGTGATGCGGATCGCCTGGCTGATGCCGCCGATCGGGCACCCGGAAACGCCGACGGTCTCGATGGTCCCCCCGCCGCCACTGCACCTGAAGGTCGCGCTGTCGTGGGTGCCGTCTCCGGCGAGCGGGTAGGAGCCGCCGGCGATGACGCTCTCCCCTGACGGGAGGTCGCTGTACTGGTACCGCTTCACGATGCGGCGGCCCGTGGAGACGGTCGACCACTCGCTCTGCGGGCTGTCGTCCGAGGCCGTTCCCCTGACGCTCTCGCCCTGGGTAGCGAAGTCGACGTGCACCACGTTCACCGCGTCGAAGTCGTCCTGCTCGTCGGTGAGGTCGGGAAGCACCCGGCAGTCCTCGCCCTCTGAGAAGGTGTGGTCGATCGGCCTCGCCGCCGGTTCCAGGTAACGCCTGAACAGCACGCGCCCGTAGGCGTCGGTCGACGCGCTCCTGAATCCTGCAGCGGAGAGCAGCCTATTGACCGCGCCCAGCTTGTTGTCCGGCGTGTCCGCCGTGGCGGCGATCCCGAAGACCCATGCCGTCGACAGCGTGTAGTCGCTCGGCTCCGCGACCACCTCGAGCCCGCACCCCTCCGCGATCGCCTTGGCCGCGGAGACCGCGTTTGCGCCGGCCGGCACGGTGTACGGCTCGTCGAAGTCGTCCTTCGCGAGGTCGTGGAGTCTGCCGTAGAGCGTCGCGATGCCGGTCGCCACCTCGCCGCTCACCGTGCGGGACGGCGTCGAGCACTCGAAGGTCCCCAGGCACACGGTGCGCGACGCGCCCGAGATCGGGTCCTCCGCGTCGAGGTAGATGCGCACGAAGTCGTTGCCCATGTCGAGCCTGCCGACGTAGTCCAGCGATGCGGACTCATAGGTGTCCGTGTCCTGGTTGCGGCTGATGCTCCCGCCGGTGAAGCACTCGATGGCGCCGGTCTCCAGACCGGTCGACCGCGAAACGCGGGCGTACCGGTAGGAGGTCCTGAACGATGCGAGCCAGATATCATCCGACACCGTTGGGCTCCCTCCATCGCTCCCTCTTCGTCGATACGGACACCCTGTAGTCCTCGGGCGCGCACCTGGTGAGCGTCCCCGTGACGGCGGCGAAGCCGCGGTCGCCCAGATGGGGTCGCACCCAGGCGCTTCCGTAGCGGCCGAACAGGCCGCGGACGCGCAGGTAGTCGTCCTCCTCGATCGTGAACTCCATCGACTCCTTCATCGAGAGGTTGCCGCTCTCGAACCCCATGGGCAGGCCGCCGCCGACGAAGTGGAACTGGTCGCGCTCGCGCTCGGGGCTCGCCGAGTACTGCGGCGGGCCGCCCATGTTCCTGTCGCCCACGACGACCTCGGAGGCGTCCGGCCCGAAGTTGAGGGCGAACCCGTCGCACGGGCACACGGTCCCCACCTCGGTCGTCGAGGTGGTTCCGGAGGCCGCGTAGCCGCGCGCGACGTAGGAGAACCCGACGTTGAGCGGCGGCAGGCGGTCGATGACGCTCTGCCCGGACTTGAGGCCGCTCGCGAGCAGGAGCCTCGAGCCGTCCGCGAGCACGCGCTCGATATCGAACGAGGCGCACGGCGGGAGGCTGTGGACGGTTGCGCGCGTCCCCTTTATGGACATGCCGCCCCTGATGCGGATGTTGCCCTCGGGCGTCATGGCCATGGGGCCGCGCAGCTTGTGGTCCCTGACGGAGAACTCCGAGATGCCGTCGCGCACCGTGACGACGGCTGCGAGCGCGTCGCTGTAGGAGACGTTGACGATGGGCGTGGCGGGCACGAGCCAGTCGGTCGAGAACGAGCGGGTGACGGTCGTGGACAGGCTCGAGCCGCCGCGGACGGTGAGCTCGAGGACGTACGCGGACCTGTTCTCCAGGCCGGAGGCGATCTCGTGCGACCGCGCGCCCGCGGCGACCGATGTGTCGATGACCGCGGAGCCGCCGCGCAGCAGCCTCAGGCGCTGGTAGGTGATGCCGGTCTCGTCGACAGCGGCCCAGGCGGCGCGCAGCGGGAGCTCGACGACGGCCTCGCCGTCCTCCGCGGGGGTCGTGAAGAACGCCTGCGGCGGGTCGGCGACCCTGAACACCGCGTACTCCGACCACGCTCCCCATGAGGGGTCGGCGCCCTTGGTGCGGACGCGTAGCCGGTAGGTGCCCTTCGCGGACAGGCTCAGGGATGTCGTCGACGCGGGCCCGGTGATGTGGTGCGGGACGGTCTTGCCATCGGGCCCGACCAGCTCAATCTGCGCCGCCGTCTGGGCTGTCCCGTCGGGGTGGTTCCGCGTCCAGCCGATGGTCGCCGTCGACCCAGTCGGGTAGGCGGGGTCGACCCCGGAGACGGCGGGCGCGTACGGCGGGCAGATCGTCGCCACTGCGTTGGATGCCGTCCACGCGGAGAAGACGGTGTCCCCCGCGCCCGACACGGGCTCCTCGCGGTAGGTGCGGACCTCGTAGACGACCTTCTCTCCCGCCACGGCAGACGGGTCGGTCATGGTCCAGACGCCCGGCTCCTGTCTGTCGGCGGTAAGGGCGCGGGGCTTGTAGGTCCTGCCGCCGTCGGAGGTCGCGCGGACATCGAAGCCGCTAATCCAGAACGGGATATCGGGACCCCTGACGACCAGCGAGACCTCGCCGTCGCCGGAGCGCGATAGCGAGACCGATGCCGGTGGGGAGGGCGTCTTGTAGACGCGCACGGAGCTCGTTCTCTCCGACGTGCCGCCTCGCCAGCGCGCCCTTACGTCGTAGTCGTAGTAATTGTTTGCCGATGTCGACGTGTCGCGCCAGTTGGAGATCGTGACGCTGTTGTAGGGGTTCTCGGTGTCGCCGCCGTTGGTATGGCGGTAGACGTTGATGCCGTCGTAGTACTTCCTAGCATCGTCGTCCGGGTGGTTGACCCACTCGAGCTCGGTTGTCCCGTCGGTCGAGCGCGTGACCCTGAGGTCGGTCGGGGCCGCGGGCTCGTATGCCGGGACCTTGCCGATCCTGGCGCCCTCGCCGCAGGAGGTCGTCGCGCCGACCCCGCCGTAGCCGTTGACTGCCACGGACTCGGTGTACGCCTCGACCCAGACGTCGTAGTCGTTGTCCTTGCGCTCCGCGTCGGTGTACCCACTGACGGTGACGGCGCGCTTCCAGGAGGAGGTCGTGTAGCCGTCGCCCGACGCGCGCCAGACGCCGCCGACCTTGACGTGCAGGCGCACGCCGTAGTAGTACCAGTCTCCGAAGTCGACGGTGGCGGTCCAGTAGATGCGGGCCGTGGTGTCGTTCACGTTCGACACGGACGTGGAGAGGTTGACGGTGTAGTACGTCACGCCTCCCCTGGTCGTCTGCGCTGATGCCACCTGCTACCCCCTTCCGGTCCTGACGGTCCTCTTGAGTTCGGAGACCAGCGCCCTGAGCGCCTCCGCGACGCGCTCGTCGACCTCAAGGGCCGACCCGTCGAGGTAGATGTTGTAGACGTCGCCGCGCTGGCCCCCGAGCTTTGCCATCTGCTCGGCGATGGTCGCCGCGAACGGCTCCGAGTACTTTCGGTTGGTGAGCGGCACGATTGCCTCGGCGCCGTCCTCGCCCACCCAGTCGAGCGGGTAGCCGGTCACCGGCGCGTCGACGATGGCTCCGTGCGCGTGCATGCGGATGCCGCCGTCGGCGTGCCGTATGCCGCCTGCGGCCTTCTCGTTGCGCGTCCTGTTGACGGTCACGTAGGTCGTGGTGATCGTCGCCGACCTTGAGTGGAACGGCTCGTTCATCACCGCCTGCATCGCAGACTGGCACTTCGGCAGCGTCCCGTAGCTCGCCTTGGCGGTCATCTCCTTGCTCTTGAGCTTGGTGCCGTTGAGCTTGTCCACCGAGGTCTGCGCCCTGTCGACTTCCTTCTTGTCGACCTTTGTCTTGGCGCTCTTGGACTGGAGAGCCGTGCCGTTCCAAGTCACGAGGTTGCCCTGGGCGTCGCGCAGGTCGCCGACGCTCACGTCGACGACGCCGTTCTTGTCCATCAGCTGCGAGCCGTTCCAGGTGTAAACGTTGCCCTGGGCGTCCATGAGCTGGGCCTGGTTGACGGTAACGTTGCCGTTCTTGTCGACGATGGGCTGCGCGTTGTAGTTCTGGACGGCCCACACCATCTGGTCGATGTTGCCGTTGAAGTTGCTTGCGAGCGCGGCGAGGTTGGCGGAGCCGATGCTGTTGAGCGTCTCGGTCGACACGCCGGCGGCGGCGCAGGCGTCCGAGAACGCGCCGAAGTCGATGTTCTCCTTCGAGAACGCCTTCTTGAGCTTGCCGCCCATGTCATCGAGCGCGGCCTGGATCTGGCTCGCCGCGCGGACCGTCGAGGCGGCGCCCTCGTCCATCGAGACGCCCCACCCGTCGAGGTCGTCGACGATGGAGCGGGCGGTGCCGTCGTAGTCCTGCGCCAGCTTGGCGAGCTGATCGTCGCTGAGGCTCGCCAGCTGCTCGGTGTCGACACCGAGCTGCGTGAGCGATCCGGAGACGGCGGACAGGGTCTCGCCGTTGGCCGAGAGCTGCGCCTGGAAGAGCGTGAGCTGCGCCTGGGCGAAGTGCTCGAAGGTGCTGCCGGCCTCCTGCGTGGTCAGGCTTGCGTCGCCGAGCTTGCCGTTGAGGACGTCGATGCTCTCCGAGGCGGAGTCGAACTGCTTCTTTGCCTCGTTGTACTCCCTGCCGACCTTCTCGGTGCAGGCGAGCGCCTCGAGCTCTCCCTTTGAGAGCTCCGGGTAGCTCTTCGCCAGCTCCTTGAGGCGGTCCTGGTAGGGCTTCGTCTTGGAGGCGAGCGTGTCGGCCGCCTCGGACTGGGCCTGGTACGCCTCGGTGAGGTTCGCCGTGAGGGCACTCACCTCGGCGTCCTTCTTCTTGGAGGCGACGAGCTCGTCGATGGACTGCTTGAGGTTCTTGACGTTGCCGTCCGCGTCGACGTACTTCCCGTTCGCCACGTCCTGCGCCGAGATGTTGAGCCCGAGCTGGTCGTTGAGCAGCTGCAGCGCCCATGTGAGCCTGCCCTGTGCGTCGGTGGACAGGTCGGTCTTGCCGGCGTAGTTGTCGATGATCTGCTGCGCGGTGTTGAGCTGCGCGATCTGCGACTCGGCCGCCCTCGTGTTCTCGTTCATGGCGTCGACGTGCTTGCCGATCGATTCTGCGAGCTCGTCGACGGACATCGCCGAGAATGAGGACTTCTTGCCTACATTCTCGACCCTGCCGGCGTAGGACTCGAGCGCCACGGTGTTTGAGGCCGCGTCGACCAGGCCAGTCGTGGCCTTGTTCAGGGCGTCCGTGCGGGCCTGCCACTCGACCTGCTTCTCGATGAGTATGCCGATGCCGGCGGCCGCGACGGTGCAGCCGATTGCGACCGGGTTGAAGCCGACGCCCACCGCCTCGAGCGCCTCGGCGAACGTGCCGGCGCCTCCGCGGGCGAGCTTGAACGCCTCGGTTGCCTTGCCCACGCCGCTCGCGACGCCGGAGAGGACTGGCACCGCCTTCTGCCACGCCGCGATGCCCGCCGCCCCCGAGACGATCTCGGGCGCCAGGCTCTTGAACCCGCCGTAGAGCTGCTTGACCATCGGCATCGACGCCGAGACGCCGCCGTTGACGACCTTGAAGAAGCCGTTCACGGCGCCCTTCGCGTCGTCGAGCACCCCGGCGATGTTGTTCCTGCCGATCGACTCGAGCGTGCCGGTGACGCCCTTTGTCACGGCGTTCGACATGTTCTGGACGCTCGTCTGGACGCCGCCGGCGGCGGTCTCGGCCTGGTCCCTGAAGGACGCGAAGCTCGCGCCGCCCTGCGTGTCGAGCTCGACCATCTTGTCCATGAGCTGGTCGAGCGTGATGGTCGGGTCCTTGCCCCCGCCGCCGAGCGCTGCGTACAGGTCGTTGGCGTTTGCCGTGGGGCCGAGCATGGATTTCGCCAGCTGGTCCATCTGGCCCGGCGCGGCCGTCGTCAGCGAGCGCCAGTCCTCCATCTCGGGCTTGCCCTTGGAGAGGATCTGGCGGAACTGCTCCATCGCCGCCGAGCACAGCTGGGTCGAGCTGCCCGAGGCGATGAGCATGTCGTTGAGCGCGAGGCCGACGTCGGTGGCCTTGTCGAGGTCCCCGACCGTGGCGGTGATGCCCTGGACGACCGAGACCATGTCGTCGAGCCTGGTGGGCAGGGTCGACAGGCGGTCGGACATCTTGCCGATCGACGCGTTGGCGGAATCAGCTGAGTACCCGAGGGACTGCATGACCTTCGGGTAGTTGTTGAGCGTGTCGAAGCGGCTGATCGCCGACCCGACATGGGCCGAGATGGAGTCCATGGCCTTCGACGTGAGCGTCGAGAAGGCGCCTATCATCGCGCCGGAGCCGGCCAGCCCCTTCCCGAACCCGGAGCCCGTGCTCTTGCCGAGGCTGGAGCCGGACTTGCTCGCCTGCCCCTCGCACTTGCCGAGCGCGGACTCGACCGACTTGGTAAGGTTGTCGAACCTGGGGACGATCAGCAGGTCCACGCGTCCGATCTCAGCCATCCGTCACCTCCACCCACTCGGTGTTCTCGATGCGGGCGCGGACCGATGCCGCGCGCTCTGCCGCGGCGCCGGCGGCGGCCACGTCCCGCGGGCGGGGCACCCTCGGGGCTTCCGATGCCTTGCCGCCGCACAGCGCGGTCACCGCCGCGTAGACGCTGTCCACGATGTCCGCCGCCAGGTGCTGCTCTCGGGTCCAGCTGCGCTCCGGGTGGAGGGCCGCCACGGTGAGCGAGCCGTCGGGCAGCGTCCTCACGAGGTCGTACGCCTCGGCGGTGCCGACCTCGTCGTAGCAGCAGCCGTAGTAGGCCCTGAAGTCGTGCCTGAGCAGGGGCAGGTGACGATCCTCGAGGTCGGCGAGCTCTAGAAGTTTTTTAGTTCGGCCGAGTAGAGCAGCTTGTTGTATGCGTAGCCCAGCGCGTCGTCGTCCTGCGTGCCGTCATCCTCGGTCACGGCCTCCATGAGGCTCGCGTACTGCTCGTCGCCTAGGAGGAAGCGGAACGCCCCGTCGAGCTCCTCGGTCGTGCGGTCCTCCTTGTTCATGGCATCGATGAAGCGGCGGTCGTGCGCGCGCTTGACGGGGATGCTCATGGCGATGCCGAGCACGGTCAGCTCGGCGCAGTGGCCGCGCTTCTGCTCGATGAGCTTCGCCTTGTCGGCCGCCGTCTGCGCGGCGGCGGTCGTGAAGCCGAGGACCTTGGCGTACGCCTCGAGCTCGCCCTCGTCCATCATTGCCAGGTAGTCCTTGTTCATCTTTCCTCCCAGATAAAGGGCCGCCCCGGCAAAACCGGGGCGGCGTTCTCGTTATGGCCCTGCCTACGCGGCGGGCTTAGCGCGGTAGATGTCGAACAGCGGCTTGCCCGCGGTCTTGAGGACCGTGAAGGTGAAGCCGTACTGGACCAGGCCGCCGGGCTTGTGCTCGACGTCGTCGTAGGAGTCGATGGAGACGCGCGGGATGACGGTGCGGCGCAGGTTGCCCGTGTCCTCGAGCTCGTCGATGACGAGCGGGACGCGCACGTCGGAGTTGGCGATGACCTTGATGTGGCTGAACGTTCCGTCCTCGTTCGTCTCGACGTTGCCGGCGCCGTAGCGCAGCTTGGCGACGGAGGAGCGGACGGACTCGATGAAGACCATCTTGTACTGGTGCTTCTCCTCGGAGACCTTGGTGAGCACGATGGACTGGTGCCAGCCCTTGAACTCGTTGACCGTAACGCTCTTGGATGCCGTGAAGCCGTCGGGCGACAGGTCGCCCAGCGATACGAGGTCGGTGAGCGTGGAGATCTTGGTCGCGGCGTCGGCCGGGAGCGTCGGGTTGGCCTTGAAGCTCGTGTACACGCAGCCGCCCTCGACGGGCGAGCCGGTGGTGACGAGCGAGGGGTCGATGTCGTTTGCGGGAGTCGCGTCCTCGGAGGCGAGGGCGATCTTGCCCTCCTCGTTGTTAGGTGCCATTTATCCTTCTTTCGGTTGGAATGTCTTCAGTCGGTACAGCGCGTACCAGCGCGGGGACCGGGCGACGTAGTCGTAGTCGGTCCGCATCTCGAGCTCCTCGCAGGCGCAGAAGCCCCGCGTGAACGGCAGGCGCGACATGGCGTCGCCCACGCGCTCGGCGAGCCCCTCGGCCTCGGCCTCGGTGGGCGCCCACATGAGCACCTCCACCTGCGGCGAGTCGACGAGGGCGTCCTGCCGCGCGCCCCCGCACCGGCGGACCACGACGACGGTCCCCGGCCGTTCCCCGGGCAGGTCGACCCGCACGGGCACGCCGCCCAGGGCGGACTCGAGGATCTCCCTGAGCTCGCCCATCACGTTGAGTCTCGGCACGTTCCCTCCTTAGAGCAGGTGGTCGAGGGTGTGGTTGCGGTTCTGGTCGAATGCGCCGGCCGGGGTCGCGGCGCGAACGACGCCGAGGGTGTCACAGGAACCCGACTTGACGACGCCCACGTAGGGGGCGCTGTCGAATGTCCCCGGGTATTTCTTCTCGAGGGACCTGCGGTAGCCCGACGGCACGTGGTGCGACGCGGCCGCGGCGTTGGCCCTCGCCGTGAGGCGGGCGGTCTCGATCGCAACCCAGGCGCGGACGCCCGCGCCCTTCGTGACGGCGATGACGCCCGCGTCGCTGTGGACGAAGCGTCCGAACTTGATCTTGTCAGCCATGGACCCTCCCTGCCGTCGCCGTCATGTTCCACGCCGTGGGGCAGGGGTTCGTAATGTCGGGGGAACCGACCACCAGCAGCGCGGTATCGGGGTCTGCGGGCATGCCGCGCCCCGTCAGGGCGATGCGGCAGCGCGCCAGCGGCGGCCCCGCGTACGTCTTGGGGAACGCGATGGAGTAGCTTGCCACGATGCCTTCCGGCCGGACGGCGTCCCCCGCGTCCGAGCCGGCCAGGGGCCGCACGAGGCACCCCGGGACGACGGTGGGCTCCCACTCGACGGTGGGCTCTCCCATGGCGTCCCTGCCCGTCTCCGTGCTCGACAGCACCGTCACCTCCTCGCCCATCACGGCCTGCGCCCGTAACTCGGGCACACGGTGCCGATGCGCTGGCCGCGCCCGAGGAGCCTCTTGAGCGCGGCGAGCGTCGAACGGTCGAAGTAGGCCGTTCCGCTCGGGTTCTGGTAGGTAAAGCTCCCCTGGAACCCGTTGGCCGTGAAGCTCGACTGCGAGACGCCGGTGAGGTCCTCCACGCCCATGGGCGCGCAGGCCGGCTGGACCAGCTTCTTGCGGGTCGCGTCGGTCACCAGGTCGCGGGCCAGCTCCCTGGCATCGCCCGTCAGGGAGCGGAAGCGCGGCATGCCGAGGGTCGCGCGGAGCTTGGCACTCTGCCGCGACAGCTCGGCCGCGACGCGTTCCTCGTCGCTCGCCGCGTCCCCCGTGTCGATGCGGTACTCGTCGACCGTAGCGAACGCGTAGTCGTCCATGCTGGCCTCCTTACTTGGCGGTGATGGTTCCCTTCACGATGTAGTCCTTCACCTCGGGGAAGAACGTCGCGCCGGCGAGCACGTTCGTCTCGACGGACACGTGGTCGTACGCCGGGGTGTGCGCGACGCCGATCAGGCCGGAGTCGGATACCGTGTACGTGAGGCCCGAGGTCGCGAGCTCGCCGAAGTCCACGCCGAAAATGCGGATGTTGTCGGCGGGGGTGGCGATCATGGTTCCCTTGGCGACCTGGTTGGTCAGGAAGACGCCCGAGAGGCCCAGGAAGTTCTCGAGGTAGGTGAGGCCGAACAGGTTCTGGTCGGTGATGGTCGCGTTGCCGAGGTAGTCGGCTGCGTCGTCTCGGTTGATGAAGTGGACGACGCGCTCGGCGGCGTCGCCGTTGGTCTCGAGGGTGTTGCCGAGCTTGGCGTCGACGGCCGCGGCGCAGGCCTGCAGGCCCTTGCCGGTCGCCGTGCCCGTTCCCTTGAGCAGGAAGGAGAAGAACTGCGAGACGATGCTGCGGCGCACGAGCGAGGCCATGTGCTTGTCGGTCTTGAGCACGGCGTTGACGTAGCCGGACTGCTGGATCGCCTTGTGCGTGGTCATGCGGCGGTACGGGAAGGCCTCGGCCTCGCCCACGGGTTCGTAGGTGGCGGTGAACTTGGACAGCGCGACCTCGTCGCCCTCGACGTAGGCGGTGCCGGAGCTGGAGCCCAGCTGGACGGCGGCGTCGCCGGTGGCGGACTCCTTGGAGCCGGCGGTCTTGGAGTCGTTGAGCTCACCGGTCACCTTGAGCATCTTGAGCGTGGTGCCGGCGGCAATGGTCTCGGCGCCGAAGATGCCGAGGACCTCGAGCAGGCGGTCGAGGTCGCCCTCGAAGTTGCGGATGAACTCCTGGTCCATCGAGGCGTTGATGGCCGTGGAGTCGGAGATGTTTGCGGGTACGGGCATGTTTGCCCCTTTCTTACTTGTAGAGTTCCATGTGCGCGGCGCGGGCCATGATGCGCTTGGCGGGGTCCTTGATGGACTCGATGGACTCCCTGTTCACTTTCTTGCCTCCGCCGGATCCGCCCTTGTCGAGCGGGTAGCCCGGCTGGCGCGACTCGGCGAAGTCGGCGACGGCCTTGGCCGATGCCGTCATCGACTCCTCGTCGTCGCCGTGGATGAGTGCGGCGGGGACGCCGGTGGCCTGTGACACGCGGGCCAGGGTGCGCTCGCGCTCGCGCTCGGCCTCGGACGCGGCAAGGCGTCCCTTCAGGTCGTTGAGCTCGTCGTTGAGGGACTCGACGGTGGGCGCCTGCGCGCCCTGGGCGTCCCACAGGTCGGCCTTGCCCTTGTTCTCCTTGGCCCGGGCCTCCCACTTGCGGGACTCCTTCTTGAATCGCTCGGCCTCGGCCTTCCAGTCGATCGCGGGCGGCTCCTGCGGCGCGCCGGGCTCTTGGCCGGCACCGGGTTCCGCCGGCGCGGCAGGCTGCGGGGGCTCGACGGGATCGGTCACGTTGTTGGCTTGCTGTTGGGTCGGCATCTTGCACTCCTTCCGCCCCGTGCGGGGCTCGTCTCGCGCCCCGTGCGGTGGCGCTGGCGGTGTTTTGGCATGGAAAAGGCCGCCTCCCGTGCGGGCTGCGGCCTCGTGTTCCTGCCGGCGCGTTGCGTGTCTTCGCCGGCGACGCTTGATGGCGCGTCGCGCCCGCCCTCCCACGGGGCGTCCTCACTTGGCCGAGAGCCTCTTGCTCACGCTCGCCGCGGTCTGCGCGAGCGACTTGGCGTAGGGGCTCCCGGGCTTGAAGCCCATGGCCAGACCCGCCCTGTTCGCGGTGGCCATGCGGGCCTTGAGGTCATCTGGGGACGATGCCCCCTCCATGTACCTCCGGATGTCGCCGATGCTCCCGAACCTCTTCCCGTCCACGAACGCGGCGACTACCTTGCCGCCCCTGCGGTGGCCGCGGGACCCCGAGCGCCTGGACCCCCATTCGGGGTGCTTCCCGTGGTACTCGTCGTAGAGCGCCGCCGGGTCGTAGCCGTCGAGCGCGGGGCTGTCGGAGAAGTCGGCGACCGGTATGCACCTGCAGCTCGGGTGGCGCTCGGCGCCGGCTGTCGCCGAGCTCTTGAACACGAAGCCGCGCGAGCCGATCATCCGGCACCAGTCGCACGCGCCCGCGTGCGGCACCAGCGCCCAGCGCGGGTGCGCGGGGTCGGCCATGGCGTTGCCCTGGATCGTGGCGTCCGCGTAGCCCATGGCGCGCTGCACGGCCCTCGCCGCGAGGGCCGAGGCGGGCGCGGAAACCCGCAGCGCCTCGTCGACGTCGCTCGCGAGGAGCCCGCCGTGGCCGGGGTCGAACTGCCGCGGCTCGTATCCCTGCGCCGGGCCGGCGCCCGAGCGCATGGCGGCGTAGAACTCGACGGCCGCGGCGGCGGCGAAAGATCCGAACTTGGCCACGAGCGCCGCGTAGGTGCGCGCCAGCGCCCGGTAGAGCTCCTCGCCGTAAAGTCCGGCGAACTCGTCTATCGCCTGCGCGACCGCCGCCTGCAGCAGGTCGGCGTTGATGCCGAGCGCGCGGGCATAGCGGTCGAAGTCATCGCGCGGTATCACTCCGCCTCACCGCCGGCGGGCGGCAGGGCCGCGGCCTTCGCGGCCTGTACGGCCATCGTCTCCGCCATGGCGTTTAGCGACGCGATGGCTCCGCTCTGCTGCTTCTCGCGCTCCAGGCGGTCGATGGTCGGCTGGGACAGGCCCACACCCTCGTAGTAGACGCGGGTGCCCAGCATGCTCTCGTCCGCGGCGGCGAGCTTCGTCCACGCGTCGGCGCGCGCGGCGATGGTGGGCATCGAGGGGTCCTTGAAGTACGCCTGGACGGCGCGCTGCTCGTCGGTGAGCCCGGTTATCGGGACGCCGTCCTTGACCGCCATCATCATCTGCGCGACCGTCTCGAGCGCCTCGGCGTTATGCTCGTTGATCTGCTCCACCTCGAGGATGAGCGGGTCGTTCGCCGCGCCCAGGGCGTCCGAGGACGTGTAGGTGTTCGACAGCACGCCCAGCTGCGCCAGCGGGACGTTGGTCGCGCCGGAGAACCGCTGCGCGTCGTTCTCGAAGACGCGCGTGAAGTTGTCCGCGGTCGGTGCGGCGAACTGTCCCACGGTCGGGACATCGCCGTCCTCGTCCTTGGTGATGGCGAGGAACGACCCGACGTACGCGTTGAACTTGGCGATGGGCGACGGCGGGGCGGCGGTGCCGTCCTCGTCCCCGTCATCGTCATCTCCCTCTCCGCCGTCCCCGTCCTTCACGGAGAAGAGGTTGTCCTTGGCGCCGAGGATGTATCGCTGGGGGAACGTGAAGAACTCCGCGCCGACCTCCATGCGCAGCACGTCGCGCATTGCCTTGTCGACGATGCCCAGGATCTCGGGCGTGAGCATGGAGTGGCCGAGCGGGCGGTCCGGGTCGGGGTCGTAGGTGAACACCTCCATGAGCGGGCGCCCCATGGGGTTCGGCTCCGTCTCGCAGCCCCACTCGTATGGGCCGCCGCCCGAGCCGATGCGCACCAGCGTGAGCACCGCGTCCGGGAAGTGGCACACGTAGCGGGAGGCGTTGCCCGACCGGTCGACGTCGGCGAGGACGACGCCGCAGCGGATGCGGCGGGCGTCCTTGTCCCACAGGCAGCAGAACTGGTTCGCGCTGAACACGCGGACCATCGCCTCGGGCTGTCCGGAGCCGCCCCTCATGACGGTCATGGCCGACACGCCGTAGGTGAGGGCGCTCGCGCACGCCTGCCGGTAGAGCGACCTCAGGCGGTTCTCGCGCACGAGGCGCTTGAGGTCCTGGTCCTCCGCGCCGTCGAAGACGAAGCCGTCGAAGACGGAGCGCACGGAGTGCGCCTTGATGGCCTTGGCGCACCACCCGGTGACGCAGTTGACCATCTCGAGCATGGGCGGGACGGAGATGCCGAGGCTCTTCATCTCGTTCTTCATGTCGTAGTAGCGCTTGAGGACGGTGTTGCGAGCCGATATGTCGCCCCAGGTGTCGAACATGTCCTCCACGGCGGCTCGGTACGGCTCGGGTACGGCGTCGAGGTTCGGTGTCTCGACGGAGGCCCCCTGCCCAATTCTCTGTATCACAGTGCCCTCTGCTTCCTGCGCGGGTTGCGCTTGGTGTTCCTCGCGCCCCACAGCGCGAGCGAGCAAGATTCGAGTGGCTCGGGCGACACGGTCGCGTCCTCGGGGGAGCCGAAGCCCCACCCGCCGCGGGACCCGATCTTCCTGCGCACGCACTTCCTCGCCGAATCCTCGAGCGTCGGGTCGTAGGTGTGCGCGAGCGTGCCGTCGTTGAGCGCGTCCACGAAGCCGACGGCGGCGGCGACCACGTCGCGCGTCTGCGGCCTCACGACGTAGCCGCGCGGCGGCTTCATCTCGGCGAGGCGGTCGATGAGCGCGTCGGCGCCCGACATGCCGTCGATGACGACGACCGACGCGGTCGTGCGGCGGTCGTAGAGCCACTCGGCGAGCTCGCGGGCGCCGCCCGCCGTCGTTCCGACCCTGATGAGCTCGACGGCCGCCTTGCCCTTGAGCGTGCACTGGCCGAGCTTGCAGCCCGACAGCGCGTAGGTCGACCCGTCCCTCGAGAACTTCACCCCGAAGGCCTTCTTGCCGCGGTACCGGTCGCCGATGGCGTCGATGAGCGCGCCGTCCCACGATGCCCGCGGGATGGCCCTCGTGAGCATGGCAGCGGGGCTGAACCAGCCCAGGCGCTCGTGGGCGAAGCCGGTGATCGACCCGCCGGCGAACTCCGTGCGGGTGAAGTCGAGCGACAGGATGATGCCCATGCTCGGGTTCGATTCGTAGATGAGGTCCACCACGTCGTCGAACGTGGCGTCCTGGCGCGGGCACTCGTCGGTCGCCCACGAGCACCACTCGGTGCTCGGGATGTCGCCGGCTAGGATGGCCGCGCGCGTGCGCGCGAACACGGTGCCGGGGCAGTCCTCGTTGGGCGGCGTGCCCGTGTAGATGATCTGGCGCTCTCCGGTCGCGGACGCGGCGAGCGTGTACATGATGGCGTCGTACTGGGAGTCGGTGAGCTCCTGCGCCTCGTCGAACACGACGAGCTGGATGTCATCGAAGCCTCGCGCGCTTCCGTTGGTGCGCGCCGAGAACTCGATGGAGCCGCCGTTGGTGAGGTAGATGGCCTCCTCGCCGTTCGTGCGGCGGATCCTCTCGACGAGGCACGAGAGCTCGGGGTGCTCCTTGTCCGTAAAGTAGCGGACGAGTCGGTTGAACGCCTTCTTGGCGGTCTTGACGCGGTGCGCGGTGTGGAGGATGTGCCAGCCGCAGACCGCCAGGCGGAACACCTCGTATATCTCGATGACGGCGTTCTTGCCGTTCTGGCGTGGCACGTCCAGGCCGCACGTGACGTAGGCGGGGCGGCCCTCAGCATCGCACGCGCACCAGTCGGACAGAACCAGGGACTGCCACTCGATGGGCTCCATGCCCAGGTCTCCGCCGAGCTCGGCGGCGTCCTCGCCCTCCGAGTAGGCGACCTCGCCCACGGCGACCCTATACCGCGGCTCTTGCCTTCCGCGCCTCGTGGCGCTCGGCGATCGAGAAGAGCTTGGTCTGGACGTTCCGGACATCTGGCGCCCCCTCGTGGCCGTCGGTTATGCCGAGTTGCTTGTTGAGCTGCCTGATCTCCGCCGACGCGGTCTTCAGGGTCGCTATCTGCGGGAAGGACTTCAGGTCCCCCATGTCGTTCTGGTAGGCGGTCTGCTCGCCGAAGCTGTCGAGCTCGTCCTGGGCGAGCTGGACGATCTTGTACCACTGGCACAGCAGCGCGAGCGTAGGCGCGTCGGACTGGGTGAATGAGCGGCCGGCTGTGAGCTCGTCCCATTTGGCGCTCTTCACGGGGTCGCCGGCGACCGCGGCGGGCTTCTCGAGGGGCATCCGCCACCTCCAATCGGCATAAAAAAGCCGCCCCTGGGGGACGGCTTTAAAAAATCCTGAATACCGGCAGCCTATCTGAACTGCGAGAGCATCTCGGCGTACGGGCTCAGCTCGGGCGGCTCATAGATGATGTCGCCGCCGTCTTCGGTGCGGTAGTTTCCCGGCGGGAGGTACCTGCCGTTGGGGAGCAGGCAGAGGTTCCCGCGCCACTTGACGCCGTTGGGCATCATCGCCGTGCCGAACTCGTCCTCGTCAAACTCGAAATCGTAGTCAACGTCGTATGCCATCTGGCATCAACCCCTATCACGCATAGGTGCCGGTCTTCTGGGTCACGAGAAGCCCGCTTTTCTTCGGTTGCTTCTCATAGCTGATCTCAATGCCTATTTTAGCAAACTCCGAGGTGTAGGCCTTGTTCATGGCTCTCCACATCGCGATTTCGCTCTGGTATTTCCTGCTCATGACCGAAGCGTCGGCTCGCTTTGCGGCAGACTTGACGGCCTTGCCGCTCACGCTTTTCGTCACGAGCGCGGAATAGGTCCCCTCGTTCGACGTCGCGACGATCCTTTTGACGCGTCCTCCGCTCCTGTTGTAGGCCGAGGCGATGTATTCCAGGTCGCCGCCGGAAAGCGGGCCTCCCCATTTGCGACCGTCCGCGCCGCCATGAGGATGGTTATGGATAATCGTCGAGACGCCCTTTTCATGGGCGACGGCGGACAGCGGTGCGACTCTGGTCGACCCTTCGTTACCAGTCGACCCCAGCGCATGGACATATCCCGCGTCATCGATATAGGCCGAGTGCTCGTACCTATTGTCCATCAGCTGCTCGCGAAAGCGGGCTATGGCAGACTCCACCGCCGTTCCCCCAGCAGTACCCTTGTTCAGGGATGCGACCGCGTAGGCTGACAGTGTCGATCCGTCCTTGGCTGAACGCTTGCCGGAGTAAGAGTATGAGCCCCTACCTCCCACGGAAACCGCCTCCCTTGTACTCGACGACCTCGCAGCCGCCGAAATCGAATCCAATGTCGCCGCCGTAGAGCAGCACGCGCGCGGGCTCCAGGCGGCTCATTGCCTCCGCCATGCCCTCGCGCCAGACGGCCAGGGAGTTCTCGTCCCCCTTCACGCCGACGGTCGACACGGCGACGGTCGAGCGGCGCGGGACGCCGTCGAACGCGAAGCGGAAGCTCCGGCGCTGCGCCCACGACAGGGTCGGGACTACACGGAGGCCCTGCTCCTGCCACCAGTGGCCGAGCGCCTGGGAGCGGTAGCGGTTCCACCGCTGCATGGCGTCGGGCATGTCGAGGTAGAGCGAGAAGTCGGGCGTGAGCACGCAGTCGAAGCCGCGCAGGCACTCGAGGTAGGCCGCGGGACGGGC
This sequence comes from uncultured Collinsella sp., assembly GCA_902490565.1. Classification (GTDB taxonomy): domain Bacteria; phylum Actinomycetota; class Coriobacteriia; order Coriobacteriales; family Coriobacteriaceae; genus Collinsella. The sequence continues at coordinate 18,852 of CABUEK010000017.1, forward strand.
CCACACGCGCTCGAACTGGTAGTCGTCGATGAAGAAGTGGCAACAGCGGTCGGCCTTGTCGGCCTCGGACGTGCTCTTGGCGTAGTTGAACCCGATCATTTCCGCAGGCCTGGCCATGCACCGTTTCATGCGGGGCATGCCGTCGCGTCCGCAGTCGGACCGGCTGACGAGGCGCAGGTTGTACGCATCGTCCGTCCTCAGGCGCTCGTGGCCGTAGTCGAGGCGCTTGCTCTTGAAGTCCAGCCCGAACCTCGACATGTCGAAGTCCTTGAGGCTGCGGACCTCCTCGCGCAGCATCGACTTATTCCAGGTCGCCACCTCGCCGGTCTTGTTGTCGGCGATGCGGAAGGCCTTGATCTGCTCGTCCGTCAGGTCGTCGCAGTACTCGATTTTGGAGTCGGGAATCTCGTCCCACCCCAGGCTCCTGCACGCCTCGACGCGCGTGTGCCCCCATACAATAACCGGGCGCTCGCGGCTCTCCAGACCGATAGTCCCGCGCAGCCCGAACTCCTTGATGGAGTCGGCGACCACGGGGACGGCGGAGGCGTTGTGCCGGGCATTTCGCTCATATGGGACGATGTCGTGTATCTTCACGTACACACCCGCCTAGTTTTTCTCGGTTTAGCTGCGGTTTTGGCTTGACTTCTGTAAAAAAGCGTAATCGGGGGTATTGCGGCCCTGGCGCGGGATGGTGGCCTGTCACCTTCCGGCAAAAGACCCCCGTGGGGTCGAGCGCCGAGGCGCATCCCCTACCACGAGGTCGTAGCCCGCGGCTGTTTCTCGGGTACGGACGGGGGGCCAATAACGGAGGCGCGATCGTCCTTGAGCGCCTTGCACAGCGCGACGAACGTCTCGGGCGAGCTCCAGGCGGCGCGGCGCGCGGCGAGCGCGGACCGGACGGCCGAGACCTCGGCGACGCTGCGGGCGCGGCGCCAGTTGTTGCAGCAGCGGTGCGCGGAGGCGACGTTGTCGCGGTCGAAGGGCGATCCGCCGCGGCTGACCGGGACGAGCTCGTCGCACTCGAAGGCCCGGGGCTCGCCCGCAGGCACCCCGTAGTCTATGGGTAGCCCACATATCCAGCAGGGCCTGCCCTGCGAGCGGAGCCACCGCACGACATGGCGGCGGCGGGCGCCGTTGGCCTTGCGCGGGTTGCCCATCCCCTACCACTCCACCGGGGAGCGCCCTCGGTTGGACATGCACGCCTCGATGCCCCCGTAGCGCAACGCCTCCAGGCGCACGCCGCCGGCACCCCCCGGTCGGCGGCGGGGCGCCGCCGTGACCCCCAGGGCGCGGCGGAACGCCCACGCCATGACCGTGTCGTGGCGGCGGGCGGATCGCGCGATGTACTCTCTGCTGACCACGGGCATCATCCCCTATTGAATTAAACGTAATAGAAAGGCCGGAGTCCCTGAACTGCTGAAGGGAACCCCGGCCACTCATCTGTGCTTCCACGCACATCCGACCCGCACACCGCGCGGGCGGCGCTGCGAATCGACACCCTAGTTATATCCCAGAAGAAACCTGCAACGGTCTGCAATTGTGTGCAATTGTCTGCAACTATCTGCAATTGTCTGCAATTGTCTGCAATTGTCTGCAGAAGCGTGCAATCGTCTGCAATTGCCTGCAGTCCCATAAAGACAAAAGGCCCCGACCGCACATGGCGATCGGGGCCGACATGCCGACGCGAACCAGCCATCCAACTATATTGCCGCACGGCCCACGCCAGCCCTTGCGGTGGCGATGCCCACCATATCGACCCAGTCTAGGGCCGATGACATATCTGAATGGACCGACCTCACCGATACGCCCAGCGTCCCCGCGATCTCCTGCAGCGTGCGGTCCTCGCAGTAGCGCAGCTCCAGCACGTCGCCCCATCGCTTGCCCGGGTTGGCGGAGCGCACGCCCGAGCAGAGCTCGCGCCCCCGCTCCACCTCGCGCCGGAGCTCGGACAGCTCGGCGCCGCTGCGGCGCTCGTAGTCTATGCGGTCGTCGGTGGACCTCATGAAATCCGTCCCGTGCGCGCCCTTGCCCACGGCGTCGTAGCGCTGGGCGCGGACCTGCTCGCGCGCCTGCATCGACTCGATGACCGCCAGGCGGCGGTCGATGCCGCGCTGGGCGGCCCGTACGGTATCGAAGTATTCCCTTGCGTCCATGTGACCTCCCGCGTGGTACCATGCTCTACGCCACATAGAGGATGCCGGGAGGCGTCTTTGCCAAAGGCCGCCGGCGCTCCAACGCCAGCGGCCTTAATTATATATCTACCTATGTCTACCTGCGGAAACTCAATATCTCGACGCGACTTCGCGGCGCATGGCCATAATCTCGTCATGGACCAGCCCGCTGCCAGCGAGATAGCGGTCGACCTTGTCGCGCTTCGGCTTGGTACCCTTACGGCGGGCCTCCTTCGCGCGGTCCTGCTCGTGCTTGCGCCGGCAGTCCTCCGAGCAGTACTTGGCCTTCGGCGCCTGCGGGATGAAAATCCTTCCGCAGACTGCGCAGTTCCTCTCCTGCACGTCCCACATCACGGTCATCTCATCGACCTCCTGCACCTGCGGGCGCGCCGCGCCTCGATGCTCTTGCGCACTCGGCGGTTCTCGATGATTATCCGCCACAACCTCTCAAACAACCTCATCGCTTAGCCTTCCTCGACCTCTTGAGCGCGCGGGCCCGGTCGCGTTCCAGCGCACGCGCCCTCCGCTCCGTCTCCCCGATCTGCGCAGACGTCACCCGCGGCGCGTCGGCCCGACCGTGCGCGAGCGCCCGGCGCGCGGGACCCGTCACCAGATCGGGCACCGCGCGCCTGGCGGAACGGCGGCAGGTCCATGCTTCCCCACGCGATGCTGTTCGACATCCCGCAGGCGGGGCATTTCACGCTCATCACGTTGGGCTTGGTCAGGGAACGCTCGCGCACGTCCTCCATCTTGGGCTCGACCCCGCACCGGGGGCACGCCTTGAACTCGACATCGTTAAAGGTCATAACTCTCTCCTGTCTCGTTGAACACATCCCACGTCGTTCGCCACCTCGAGTACGAGTCCATCAGCATCGCCCAGAGCAGGCAGAGTGTCGAATCTTCCCTCAGGCTCTTCGCGGCTTGCATCCGAAGGTCGTACGTAAGCCGCAGGGCGCCGCCGTTGTCGGGGCAGTAGACCTGCACGCCAAACGGCAGGAGACGCTCATCGTACAGCTCGTGTGCGAGGTCCCGGGGACACACGAGCCAGTTCTCGTCGCCGAGGAACGTGAGGCCGTGGCCACTCTTGAAGTCCGCCATGCACGACTTGACCTCGACGAATACGAATTTCCCGTGCTCGAGCGCCGCATTCCGCCCTCCACTCGCGTCCTGTTGCAAAGCCTCACCGAGATCCTTCAGCAGCCTCTCGAAGCTGTCGGGCCTGCGGAGATAGCAGTCGTCGGCGTACGCGTCCCTACCGGAGCCAAGGTGCACGACCCACCGCTGAGACCAGGTCGAGAACTCGTACGACTCAACTTTAATGAACCTCCCCTCCGCGTCGAACAGCTTTACGGTGTCCAGCGGAATACGACCGCCCTGCGCGTCGACTGGGCCCAGCGGCCCCAGCGTCGGCAGCTGAACCACCTCCCCATCCGCAGTCATTAAGCTATCGACCACAAGGCGCTCGCTCATTTCTCGCTCCATTCCTTCACGATCTCCTTCTCCTCAGCGACCATGATCAGCGCCTTGTTGAGGCATCGCCTCGCCTGGCGCAGTTCCTCGCAGATGTCGCACCCCTGTCGCAGCCTGTCGCACTCCCCGAGCGACCTCTTGGCGTCCTCGAGCCTGCCGATGGCGAGGTCGATCCAATCGGAAGGGCCGCACCTGTAGCTCATCGGGACTCACCCCTCACGCCGAAGATGTCGGCCAGGATGTCGCCCGGCGTGGCCATGAACGGCTCGGTGCTGATCGGCTCGTACTGCACCTCGAGGTAGTTCGGGTAGCCGATGGTCACGCCCGTGGGCTCGCGCCCGGGCAGGCACTGGTAGCCCCAAATCACGCTCACCCTGTGCTCGTCGAGGATGGTCTCGGTGCGCTCAACGCGCAGCCTGTAGCCGCCCACCCTCTCGGTGTCGTACGTGTCGTCGGCCCAGGGAATCCGGTGCCTGTCGAGGGCGTCTCGGTAGGCCCTCATCACCGCTGAGATCTCTGCCAAAACTTCTCTCACTCTCCTTCTCAAAAGAATTAGGTGTTCTTTGCGCCGGGGGCTTCCCCGACGGCGTCGTTTCCGCCCTCTAGCGGCGGGAACCCCATCGCCTGCTGGCCCAGCTGACCCGCTGCCGTTGGCACACCTTTGGCATACCTCCAGCTTGGCTCCTTGCCGCGCGCGAGCTTGGCGATGTCCTCGTACAGGTCGGCCTTCTGCTTCCGGCTGGCACGCGCCGCGGCAAGCTTCTGTTTCTTGGCCAGCAGAACGGCCTCCCTGCTCGACATGACGTTCGCCATGTAGATGCGCGTTATGTCGAGCGGCCGGCCGTGGGCGGGGTCAGCCTTCTCGTTCCTGAGCATCTCCATGAGCGTGATCATGACGCCTCCGCTATCTGGCGCTCGAGCTCGGCTATGAGCTCGTCATCGGTCTTCACGGGCTGCCACACCGCCGCGCGCTCGACCTCCTGGGAGGTCTGCCCGCCCCGCGCCTTGCGGTCCGCATCGAAGCCGACCTGCTTGCGGCTCCAGTTGCGGGCGAGCGCCCACACGTCGGTCACGGGCAGGCCGCTCGGCAGCGTCCAGCCCTGCGCGGCGTAGTGGTCGAAGAACTGGCGGGCGTCGCCCCGGAGGCAGTTGGCGGCGAAGTACGCCTCCACGTCCTCCGCCGACGGGGGCTCGAAATCATCGGGCGCTTGGCGGGCCGCGCTATAGCCCGCTAGGGCTATCTCCTTCTCCTTCTCTTTCTGTCGGCTACCCCCTTGGCTGCTGGGTTGGCTACCCCCTTGGCTACCCCCTTGGCTAGACCCCTGACCGCCGGCATTGGCAGCCCTCCTGAGACCCCCAAGGCTACCGTTGACCATGGCGTCGATACGGCCCCTTGCGAAGGTGAACGCCGCCATGGTCGTCGGCTTCAGCTTGGGCTCGACGCCCTCGTAGCCGTAGCGCAGCATCGCCCAGGCGAGCGCCATGCCCTCCCTGTCGCCCAGGGCACGGCAGCCCTCGTAGAAGTCCCTGTTGAAGTTGAAGTTATTCATCCGTCTCACCTCCGTGTGATATCGAATCGGTAAAGGCCGCGGCGGCGGCCTGGTCGCGACCCGGCATGACCGAGCCGTAGATGTCGAGCGTAGTCTTGACGCTCGCGTGTCCCAGGCGCTCCTGGATGGTCCTCATGTCGAACCCGTTCATGAGCAGCCATGAGGCGTGCGTATGCCTCAGGGAGTGGAACACCGTCTCCTCCGGCAGCCCCAGGTCCCTCACGAGCGACTTGAAGCAGCTCGTTACGGTGGACGGGCGCGCGATGCCGCCTGCCGGCCCGAAGGTCACCACCATCGCCGCCGGGCCCTTGCGCGAGAGCCACGTGTCCTGCCACTCCAGGTGGCGCTGCAGCTGCGCCTCCACCGCCGGGGCGAGCGCCACGTTGCGCACGCGCCTGCCCTTGGTGTAGGCCTGCCGGTGCAGCTCTGGGTGCTCGACCGCCTGCCCCACGACGTGCAGGTCGTGCAGGGCGCGGCGCCAGTCTCGGCGCTGCAGCCCGCAGATCTCCCCGCAGCGCAGGCCCGTGTTGAGGGCGAGGTAGACCGCCATGGCCTCGGTGCGCCGCGAGATGTTGGCTCCCGAGGCGGATCGCGAGGACATGGCGGAGGCCAGCGCCCGGGAGAGCTCGTCGGTGTCGAGCTCGGACAGCGCGAAGGGCTCCACGGGGTCGGGCGAGGGCGCGGGCACGTCGAGCATGATGTCCCGGCCCAGCGCCGGTCGCCAAGAGCGGTAGGCGCCCTTCAGCAGCGCGTGCATCTTGAGCAGCGTCTTGGGCGACAGCCCCTTGCCGCTCCTGGGGGCGAGCAGCATGCGGTACGCCGCCGACACGTCCCAGGGCTCAAGCTGGTCGTAGGGAAGCCGCCCGATGGTCGGCTCCACCATCGTCCTGACCACGCTGCGGTACGTGGCCACGGAGTTGTCGGACAGGCCGTTGACGGGGTCGGAGATGTACGTCTCGAGCATCGAGGACAGGCGCTTCGAGCTGTCCCGTGCCGACGACGGGTCGAACGTGGCCGCCCACCTGTCGCACTCGGCTTGGGCCTGCTCGCGCGTCAGCTCCGCGTCCCACGACCTGTAGGGCCTGATCCGCCTGCCGGTCACACGGTCGGTGCCCATATAAGGACGGGCGAACCAGCGCCCGTCCTCCCCGCGCTGCACGACCGCCCGGCGCTCGCTAGATGTCGGCATCGACACCGAGGTCCTCGGCAATGCGGGCGATCTCGTCGCGTGCACCGAAATGGTGTCGGCCACCAGCGCGGACACCTCGCGGTCCTCCCCGTAGATGGACGACAGCGCGCGGTAGCGGCGCTCGCCGTCCACGATGCGGTAGACGTTGCCGTCTGCCACGACCACGGGCGGGTTCAGCGGCTCGCCGCCGGTCGCCTCGATGCTGCGGGCCAGGGCGCCGATATCGCCGAAGTCCTCGCGCGGGTTCTGCTCGCTGGGCCTGATGTCGCCCAGGCGAACCTGCCTCTTCTCGAACTGCATGACATATCCTCCTGACTAGTAGTACATCCCGCTCGGCGCGGTTCCCTCGATGGCGCCCGCGACGGCGATGAGCACGAGCATCACGACGGCGCACACCACGCTGCGCACGCGCTCGGGCAGCGTGTTCCACCACTCGCCGAGCCTGCAGCCGGCATCCCAGATAAGGTCGACCATCACGCCACCCGCCTCGGACGGCGAGCGGGCACGCAGTCGGGCGAGGGCAGCGCCGGCACCGCGCCGCGCGCCATGATGGCGGCGTCGATGTCCTCGCTGCGCACCACCTCGCGCGAGCTGTTGGGGTTGAGCGACGGGTAGCGCGGGATGACCCCTTGCATGACCATCGCTCGAAAAGTCACGGAGTCGCAGCAGGCATACTTTGCGCCCTTTGCTATAGACATCCACATGGCCTTATCTCCTTTCGTCTGTTAAAGCCAATCCCTTGCCGGAGGGCCGCACCAAATGGCGCAGCCGGAGGGCGCTCCCCCGCCAAAGGGAGCGGTGCCGCCGCCCCGCCAAGTCGGCGGCGGACACCTTATGGGCCGGAAGTAGGGGTCCGGCCCCGTCGCGCCACGGGCCCCGCGGAATGGGGGCGGTACGGAACCCGTGGCGCGACGGGGGCGGGCCCGGCCTCAGTCGAAGAGCGAGGCGAGTGCCCACGCCGCGATGAACGGCAGCGCGGCCGAGAAGCACACCCGCGCCAGCCCGTAGGCCCCCTGCGCGGTACATGCCCACCCTGCGGCGTCCATCACGACGGCCGAGGCCAGCAGCGCCCGGGTCATTCGCAACCGCGGCCGAACGGCCGCTCGCCCGGCGCGGGGTCGATCTCCATGACGTCGTAGGACACCGGGTCGAGCGCCTGCCTGCGGTCGAGCGCGACCAGGCGTGCGAGGTAGGCGACGTCGCCGGCCCGAACGTGCTCGCGGAACGCGTAGCGCGCGTCGGCCAGGAACTCGAACACCTCCGTGTGCCACACGTCGTGCTCGTCGGCCCACGACACCATGCCGCCCAGGCCCGTGATGTCGTGGGGCAGCTCGTAGCTCCTGCCTGTCATTCCTCTTCCTCCAGATCCTCCATGGACACGCCCAGCGCCATCGCGAGCCGCTTGGCATCTGCGCCGGGTCCATAAATCTGGCGCTGAAGCCACGCATCGGCGGCGGGCCTGACATCGAGCCCGTCGATTTCGGGGTCGAGGGCGTCGTACTTGTTCATCGGCACGGTGCGCACGATCCCTCCGTAAAAAGCGCCTTCGCGGAGTACCTTTGCGAGGTACCCGCGCGCACCGGCAAACTGCGGGAACCCCAGGCGGTGGGGATGACAGTCCTCGTCAAGCCAATCGACGATGGCAACGATCTCGAAAGGAAGCTCGATTGCCTTATCGCGGCTGTATTTCTTAAAGGGGACCAGGCCAACCTCAACTTTCTCCATCTCTTCCCCCATCCCTATGCGGCCTCGTCCGTGTTCCAGCCCATCAGGTCGTTGGGCGTGCAGCCGAGGGCCAACCCCAACGCCGCGAGGCTCTCGAGCGAAGGCGTCGAAGCCTTGGCCAGATAGTTGCGGATGCTGTATACCGACACGCCCGATGCCGCGGAAAGCTCCTCAGCGGTCTTGATGTCGGCGTGAGCCATGAAGATGCGCAAGTTATGGGCAAAAGACTCTTTAACGTCCGTCATGTGTACCTCCTTAATCTGAAATGTACGGATTTCGTATCTCGCTAATTAGATTACTACGTATCTCGTACTTGTCAACAATTAAATACGGATTTCGTATACGTTTATCTAACTAATTGGTACACTCCTGTCTAAGGAGGTACGAAATATGAACTTTTCACTTCGATTGAGGGCCCTTAGAGAAGCCAAGGGTCTAAAGCAAAACCAGATGCCGGAACTTGTTGGCACGACCGCTCGCATATATGGCTCTTGGGAGCGTGGCGAAACGCCGATCCTCCTTGAGGATGCTTTCAGATGCGCTCAGGTACTCGGATGCACGCCTAACGACCTATGCGGATGGCCGCCCGGGCTCAACGATGGTGCCGCCGATAACCTCGACCCCGAGGAAGGCGAGCTGCTCTACTGCTACCGGCAGAGCACCGAGAAGAGGCGCTCGAAGATCCTGGAGACGGCACGCGACCAGGCCGAGCTGTCCCAAAATCAGGCTGCAGCGCCTGAAATCGAAGGGCTGGAAGCGGATCAAGTAAGGTCCGCGTAGGCATTCAAAGGAACCACCTGCGAGATTGGCAGATAACATGGGAATGTACGATTCAATCGACCGCCTGGTGAACCTGTGCGACGAGGTCATCGAGAGCGACCCGCCCGGTCTCAGGCAGAAGGTGGTGGCACGGTATATGACGGCATTCGGGGAAATCATCGAGCGCGAGACCGGGACCAGGGTGAAGGCCGACGTCAGCCCCGGCATGATCGACATCACGTCCATCGAGACGATCCGCGATCTGCTGCTGGCGCACAGGGACCGCATGGAGTACGACTACATGATGGCCAAGGCGACTGCCGACCAGATCGAAGCGAGGGCGACCGCCACCGTCGAGGCGACCGTCACGGTCGACTTCAACCAGACGATCAAACAGATATCGAACAGCCAGGGCCTGTCGCCCGAGGACCTCGCCGCCGTGAAGCTCGCCCTCGCCGACCTGCGTTTCGCCGCCGAGGAGAAGGACGAGGGAGGCTTCGCCGAGAAGGCAAAGGACGCGCTCGACCTCGCATCCAAGGCCGCGGGGCTCGTCCCCAAGGTGGCCAAGGCGATCGGCACCCTCGCGGCGCTCCTCGGGGCGTAGGCGCTAGTTAAAAGAATAGGGCGCACCCGGAGGCACGCCCTATCCGACCTTCCCAACTATCGCCAAGCGAAGAACCCAGGGGTACGTATCGATGGGAGGGGACCTTTTACGAACCATTCTAACTGTCGGAGGGAAGATCGCGAGCTTCCTCTAGACGCCCATGTATCCGATGAGGACCCATTGACCGGTCTGCGGGCACCTCACGGCGCGCACGTCGTACTCGGATGCCAGGGAGTACGCGCACGGCCTGAGCGTCGCAAACGGGACGGGGCCCGCGGTGCCGTCCTTCACGCCCAGGGCGACGACCCTCACGGTGTCCCCGCGCTCCTGCGACACGAGTTCGTACCCCAAGCTCAACGGGATGCCCGTGAGCCCGTCGTAGATCATCGTGTCGAGGGAATCGTCCTCGTACGTGTACGCGCCGACGCTATAGCGAGCCATGGGTACCTCCAGGAGCGGGAATGGTGTTCATCACGATTATGAGCCGCGGCGCGGCTAGGTTTTTTCGGTTTTTCCGGAAAAACCTCCAACGGCCACACCGAAAGGCCAGCTACTCCCCCATTTTCGTAACCCCACGAAAATGGGCAAGCACGTGATACAAACTTGTGGACAGGAGGCAGCATGGAGGTCGACAGCGCCATCGCATCGTCTCTCATCGGCGCGGCTGCGACTATCATCGTAGCTGTAATCGCAAGGCCATCGCAGGCAGAGAGGGGACGTACCGTGGACAGGGATATCGAGATTCTGAAGCTGCTCGATCAGATGGACCGCCCGTCACAGGACGGCGAGATGCACGCCCTCAAAGTCAAGGTGGCGCGCAGGATGGTCGCCGAGCGTACGGAGGTCAGGCCCATGTCCGACCGGGAGCAGACGCTCGCGGTCGCGGCCCGTCACCCGTTCCTGACGTTCTACGCCTTCTGGCTCCTGAGCTACCTGCTGCTCGGCGGCGAGGACATGGCATCCGCGACGCTGCTCGCATGCGCCTGCTGCGTCCTCGATATCGCCAAACACCTGCTCGGCATGCTCGACCTATGGCTGCGGCGCAAAGACCATTAGACATAAAGAAACCCCGTGCGGCAATCTTGGCGGATCCGTGTGGTCAATTTTAAAACTGTAAATACTTGATAATTTACTTGATTGCTAACTATCAACTGTTTATAATTAAATTGTCGAAAGGAGGAGAGATGCCCAAGGAGCAGGAGCCCGCGCAGGTGCTCAAGCGGTTCAAGAAGGAGGGTTGGACGCTCTACACCGGCAAGGGCAGCCATGTGGTCGCGCGAAAGGACGGGGTCCAGATCAGCGTGCCCACCTCCAAGAAGGAGATACCGATAGGGACGTACCGAAAAATAGCTAAGACGGCGGGGTGGCTCTAGCCCCGCCCCCTTGGGGGTCGAAAGATATGAAGACATACGTTTACCAAGCAGTGCTCACACCCGACGAGGACGGCGGCTACGACGTGGAGTTTCCCTCACTGCCGGGATGCTTCACCTGCGGCGACACGATTGCCGAGGCCGCCGAGCAGTCCGTGGACGCGGCGAGCACCTACGTGGCCGCGCTCGTGAAGGACGGTCTTGCCGTGCCTGAGCCCGAGTTCATCGAGCCCGCAGACGGCGGGCTCTCCATGATGGTCGCCTTCTCCACGGACGAGGGTTACATCGTGGAGGGCGAGACGGTCTCGGCGGCCGAAGCCGCGCGCAGGCTCTCCGTCTCCCCCGGCAGGATCACCCACATGCTCGACTCGGGGATCCTTACGGGCTACCGCAAGGGCCGCCGCACCTACGTGACCGTGGAGAGCATAGCGGCGCGCCTGATCGACACGCCCCGCTCGGGCAGGCCCAAGCGCCGCGCAGTCGCGTAGACGGCCTCAACGCAAACAAAAAGCCCCGTGCGGCAATCTTGGCGGATCCGCACGGGGCATATGCCCTCCGGCAAAAGGGAAAGGCAGGACCATTATATGGCAACCAACGATACTTCAAGGTCAAAACTCGGCTCGAAGCGCGAGGTCGCGCCCGGCAAGTGGGTGATCCGCGTGCAGGCGGGCTTCCGCGCAGACGGCCACGTACGGCGCGTGTCGCGCACCGTGTACGGCACCGAGACCGAGGCCGATATCGCCATCGCACAGCTCGCGCAGGAGCTGGGCGTGTCCCAGGCGGCGCACGCGGGCGTGACGCTCGACATGTACTACTGGGGAGTTTTCCGCGACTCCCCCAGCAACCGCGGCAAGCCGCGCTCAAAGGCGAGCCTGCGCGAGTACGACGGCCAAATGGACAATTACATCTCCCCCGTCCTGGGGAGCGTCGATATCTCCGAGATCACGCACGACATGATGCGCAGCTGCATCGAGCGCTCGGGCGCGCCGGCCAAGACCAAGACGACCCTGCGCGCCGTCATGCGCCGCGCCTACGACGACGGCTGGGTGACGGTGGAGCCCTTCCGCCGCCGCGTCATCGCGCCCAAGGCCAGGCAGGCACCCGTGGAGCCGTGGAGCATCCCCGAGGCGGCCGAGGCGCTGCGCAGGCTCGCCGCCAGCGACGACCGCGCGGACCTGGTCATGAACGCCTATCTCATCCTCGGCCTGAGCGGCCTGCGCAAGGAGGAGGCGCTTGCCGTGCGCCCGTGCGACCTCAAGGTCACCACGACCTACGACTTCGCCACGGGCAAGCCGACCGTGTCGGAGTACATCGAGGTCTGCCGCGCGTACACGGACGAGGACGGCGTGAAGGAGACCAAGAACGCCCATTCCGTGCGCACCGTGCCGGTTTTATTGGCGGGCCGCGAGCGCCTGCACCAGATCATGGACGAGTTGCGCCCGAGCATAACCGTCGAGGGCGGCACTTCGGTTACGGAGCAGGTGCGCGAATGGAGCGGCCAGCGCATCGTGAACATGCGCGGCGACAACCTCGTGCGGGCGTGGCGGCGCATGTGCGTGCGCCATGACCTGCGGTATATACCGCCAAAGGCCCTGCGCCACACGTCCGAGACCATCATGGCGGCGACCGAGGTCGACCCCCTGAGCATCATGGACCTGCACGGCCATACGGACCTGGGGACAGATTACCGCCACTATATAAAACCGGGTCTGGCGGAGCGCGAGAAGGCCGCCAGGCAGGTCGGCCGCGCCCTGCAGATCGTCGAGGGCGGCGGCGCGGACGGCGGTTTTAATGGCACCGGCCGCAGCGCCGAGACGCTCTAAAACGGTGTTCCCTAGGTCCATTACCTGCTAAATGCATAAAACGCCCCCTGCCGCGCATAAACGGCAGGGGGCGTAAAACACGAACGGTAACGGACGGTTATGATTCGGCTTCTCGGTAAACAAAAAAGGTCAGCGCCGAAGCGCTGACCTGTGCGTTCTTTGGTGGGCCGTCAGGGGGTCGAACCCTGGACCTTGGGATTAAGAGTCCCCTGCTCTACCAACTGAGCTAACGACCCAAAGCTAAAGTCCGTTGTGGCGGACTTTAGAGGAGATATCGTGTGGTGGGCCGTCAGGGGGTCGAACCCTGGACCTTGGGATTAAGAGTCCCCTGCTCTACCAACTGAGCTAACGACCCGATATCAACACGAAGCAAGAACTGGGGTGGGTAAAGGGACTCGAACCCTCGACCTACGGGACCACAACCCGTCGCTCTAGCCAACTGAGCTACACCCACCGTGTCCTGTGCGCTTCGCGCTCGACTATTATTGCAAGGAACGCCACGTGATGCAAGCCCCAATTTTCAAGAATTTTGAAAAGAGTCTTTCGAGACCATTTCGAGCAAATCCCACCGGTTTCATAGGAGTAAACTTGCCCCACTGCAAATGCTCGAAAGGACCGTCATGAAAGAACTCTCCAACCGCACGGCAACGTTTACCGATTCGGTCATCCGCCGCATGACACGCATCTCCAATAAGTACGGCGCTGTCAATCTCTCGCAGGGCTTCCCTGACTTCGATCCCCCAGCGCAGCTGCTCGATAGCCTCAGCACCATCGCCACCGACCCCAAGCCGCTTTACCACCAGTACTCCATCACCTGGGGCTCCCAGGCCATGCGTGAGGCGCTTGCCGCCAAGCAGGAGCATTTTATGGGCATGTCGGTAAACCCCAACGAGAATATCGTAGTCACCTGCGGCTCCACCGAGGCCATGATGGCCGCCATGATGACGGTTACGAACCCCGGAGACAAGGTCGTCATCTTCTCGCCGTTCTACGAGAACTACGGCGCCGACACGATCCTTTCGGGTGCCGAGCCTATCTACGTGCCGCTCAACCCGCCCACATTCGACTTTGACCGCGAGACACTCGAGGCGGCCTTCCGCGACAACGACCCCAAGGCCATCGTCCTGTGCAACCCTTCCAACCCTTGCGGCAAGGTCTTTACGCGCGAGGAGCTCACCTTTATCGCCGACCTCTGCAAAAAGTACGACACCTACTGCATCACCGACGAGGTGTACGAGCACATCGTCTACGCGCCCCACGAGCACGTCTATATGGCCACGCTGCCCGGCATGTTCGAGCGAACCATCAGCTGCAGCTCGCTGTCCAAAACGTACTCCATCACCGGCTGGCGTCTGGGCTACACCATTGCCCCGGCCCAGATCACCGAGCGCATCAAGAAGGTCCACGACTTCCTCACCGTGGGTGCCGCCGCTCCCCTGCAGGAAGCTGTCGTCACCGCCCTCAACTTCGACGACAGCTATTACCAGGAGGTCCTCGACCTCTACACCGCCAAGCGCGACCTGTTCTGTCAGGGACTCGGCAGCATCGGCCTCACGCACAACGTGCCGCAGGGCGCCTACTACGTCATGATGGACATCTCTGAGTTTGGCTATGACAGCGACCTCGAATTCTGCGAGGACCTCGCGTCTAAGGTGGGCGTGGGCGCCGTGCCCGGCTCGAGCTTCTTCCGCGAGCCCGTCAACCATCTGATTCGTTTCCACTTTGCCAAGCGAGACGAGACGCTTAACGCGGCGCTGGAGAACCTCAAGTCGCTACGTGATAAAATCAAGCCGCGCGGGTAAGGACGGCCCGGCAACTAAAGCAACCAAAGAAGCCCCGCACCGCCCGCCGCGTTGCGAGGCTTCTTTCTATAGCGCTTTCTTAAATAGTTTAGAGCTCTATACTTTAGTCACGGAGCAACTCGTCCCAGAGAGAGGAATACTATGGCAGAGCAGCAGCTTATCGGAGCGCTCGAGGCCGGTGGCACCAAGATGGTCTGCGCCACGGGCTATGCGGACGGTACGGTCCTAGAGCGCGAGCAGATCGCGACCACGACCCCGCAGGAGACCGTTGAGGCCGTCAACGCATGGTTTGCCGACAAGGGCATCGCCGCGCTGGGCATCGGCGCCTTTGGCCCCACCACAGTCAACCCTGCCTCGCCCCAATACGGCAAGATCCTGGAGACGCCCAAAACGGCATGGCGCTACTTTGACCTGCTGGGCACTATCCAAAACGAGCTCAATATCCCCTGCGGCTACGATACCGACGTCAACGTCGCCTGCCTGGGCGAGGTCACGTTTGGTTGCGCCAAGGGCCTCACCGACGTGGTCTACCTGACCATCGGCACCGGCGTGGGCGCCGGCGTGCTCTCGGGCGGTAAGCTCGTGCACGGCATGATGCATCCCGAGGCCGGCCACATCCTGGTCACGCGCGACCCGCGCGACACCATTGGCGAGCACAGCGCCTGCCCCTTCCACGACAACTGTCTCGAGGGCCTCATCGCCGGCCCCGGCGTTAAAAAGCGCTGGGATGGCAAGAGCGCCGGAGACATGGCCGATGACCCGGAGGCCATGGACCTGCTCGCCGGCTATCTGGCACAGGCGCTCATGACCTACACGCTGTGCTACGCGCCGCAAAAGATCATCATCGGCGGCGGCGTGGCCGACCACACCCCCATCGTGCCGCTCGCACGCAAGAAATGTGCCGAAATGCTCAACGGCTATATCGTCACGCCCGAGGTCAACGACATCGATACCTACATTGTCAACAACAGCCTCGAGGGCAAGCAGGGCATCATGGGTTGCCTTGCCCTGGGCGCACAGGCGCTTCAGTAACAGACGCACCCACGGGGCGTGGCGCGCCCAGCAAATCCGACCAATGGAACGACGCCACCACGCCTCATATAAGCCCTCAAATAAAAAAGGCCGCCTAGGACCAAACAATACGTCCTAGGCGGCCTTTTTGGCGTACATCAGCGACCGTAAGAGATATCGGAGCACAACGCCCATTGCCGCTCCACAGCAGTCGATCATCACATCGGTGATCATGCCGGCGCGTCCCGGCACAAAGAGCTGAATCGTCTCGTCGATCGAGGGAATCAGCAGCAGGAACACCGCCGTGGGCAGCAGCACGTCAAAGGTGTGCCGGCCCTCAAAATCAAAAGCGTGCGTTGCCAGGATGCCGAGCACCATATACTCGGTAAAATGCGCGCACTTGCGAACAACAAAGTTGGTCACCCATTCATATGGAAGTCCCACGCCGTGCAGGAAACCGCGGATAGCTTCCATGACCGTTAGGCTCAGCGAGCCCGACCCCGAGCCGGGAACCAGCGAATTGCCCCAGATCAAGAGCGCCATCAGGCAGGTCACGACCGCCCATTTTCGATTGATCTTAACCATGCAGAAGTTATGCCTCCGCGCGGAGCGGCGCGAAGCTGGCGGTACCGCCCTCGATAACGCTCAGATAGGCACGGCCCGTACGCTTGGCGGTAGAGGACTGCAGGCGCTCGATCTCTTCCTCGAGGATCTGATTGACGCGCTCGTGACGACGATTTTCCATAATGCCGGCGGCAATAGCCTCGGCCCGCTCGATGCTCTCGCGCGAGATACGGGCGGTATCCTCGGGGAACACAGCGCTGTGACGGCCGACATAGGCGGGAGCAGCAGGCTGAGGGGCAGCGACGGGAGTGGGGACTGCAACAGGAGCGGGCTCGTCAATCTCATCCAGAATCGCGGTGGCGGCGGCCCACATGTCCTCGTGGCCCGAGTAATCGGCCATGGGGACATCGACCTCGAGCGAGGCGTCCGGAAGGTCGCCGGTGTCGATGCGATCTTGGGCATCAATCGATGCGGTGATGGCTGCAGGTTCATCGAGGTCGTCAAGATCGATGTCCGCGGCACCGGAGATGATAGGCATGCTGGCGAGGTTTGCGTTGTACGGCGCAGCCTCAGCCGCCTGCTGCTGAGCAGGAGCGCCCCAAAGCGAGCTCTCGGCGGCACGGCGGGCGGCAACGGCCTCCTCGTCCGCGGTAATGGCTTCATCAACGTACGAATAATCGGCAGAAGCGTTCGCGTCGCCCGAGGTAGCGTTGTAGGCGTTATTGGCTGCCGCGTTGGCAACGAGTGCCACGAAAGCCGCCGTGCTGCCCGCAGGGGCGGCCTGGGAGCCCGACACGGCGCGCGCCGCGGCGGCGATGTCGTCACGATTGAAGGAGCCGGTCTGCCCGCCGTTGGTAAGCTCGTCGATGGCGACTTGATAGACGTCGCGCGAGTGTGCAGGGTCGCAGCTCACCGGCGAATCGTCGTCGAGCATACTGTCGATCATGGACCAAGCCTCGGCCTCGTCCATAGCATCTGCGGCTCGAGCGATGGTAGGGACACCATCATCGGCATGACGGCGCTGGAACGCACCAGTCAGGCCGGAAAGGTATGCCGAGGTAGACTGCTCCGCCTGAGCCTGAGAAGCAGAAGCCGCAGCGTAAGGAGTCGCATCCTGCTGCTGAGCCGGAATCGAGGCGGTCTTGAACTCACTTTGATGTTGATTGAGATTGGCAGCACCGCCCATGGCATCGGGCTGGAACAGACGCTCTTCACGCTGCGCACGGTACTCGGAGATGCCCAGCGAGGCGGCATAGATACCCACGCCCGCCACCGCGCCCACGGCGAAGGGAACCGCACCCGCCACGACCGTCTCGTTCACCGACGAAAACGGCAGCGTCGCGGCATACATAACCACGGGGGCGGCCAGGCCGATCCCGCACGAAAGTCCGGCAAGGACTGCTCGTTGTGTTGCATCAGAAGAAGCCATGAGCTCTCCCCATCTTCCAGCACCCAAATCGCATCATTCAGTTGGCTGCGCGAGAGAAGATGAAGCGGGGCTATGCCCCAAAGCAACGGTATATGGTTCGTTTCATCTGCGTTTTCCGTCGCGAAGCTTAAAAGCTATTATGCGAAACCGCCCTGTCGATTGCAAGCGACGATGTCGGATTGAAACGGGAAACCTGCTGCTTGCCAGTCTTATGGTCGATAACTGGCGCCGAGTGGCGATATAAAAAGGGCCGAGGCGCAAGCCCCGACCCTTCATCGCGCCGGCAATAACGCCGCGTGCGGTTGACGACTTAGAACGTCTGCTCGTAGTCGCTATGCTTTTTGGCCGAACGCACCAGGAACTCCTGGTTGGTGTTGGTGCCCTTGAGGCCCTTGATAAACGATGCGGCCGCGCGCTCGGTATTGTTCATGCCGGCGAGGATGCGACGCAGACCAAAGACAAACGGGCGCATCTGCTCGTCGACCAGCAGGTCCTCGTTGCGCGTACCCGAGGCAACAGGGTCGATGGCCGGGAAAATGCGGCGATCGGCCAGGTCGCGGTCGAGCTTGAGCTCCATGTTGCCGGTACCCTTGAACTCCTCAAAGATGACCTCGTCCATCTTGGAACCGGTATCGATGAGTGCGGAGGCCAGGATGGTGAGCGAGCCACCGTTCTCGATATTGCGGGCTGCACCCAGAAAACGCTTGGGCGGATACAGTGCCGCCGAATCAACGCCGCCCGAAAGGATGCGGCCTGAGGCGGGCGCCGCCAAGTTGTAGGCGCGGGCAAGACGCGTGATGGAGTCGAGCACAACTACAACATCGCCGCCCAGTTCCACGATGCGCTTGGCGCGCTCGATGACGAGCTCTGCCACGCGAGTGTGGTTGTCGGCGGGCATATCGAAGGTCGACGCCACAACCTCGCCCTTGATGGAACGCTGCATATCGGTGACCTCTTCGGGGCGCTCGTCGACGAGCAGGCAGATGAGGTGCACCTCGGGGTTGTTAATCGAGATAGACTGGCAGATTTTCTTGAGGATCGTCGTCTTGCCGGCCTTAGGCGGGGACACAATCAGGCCACGCTGACCCTTGCCGATCGGCGACACGATGTCGATGGCACGACCGGTAATGGAATCCTTGCCATGCTCCATGCGCAGCGGCTCGTTGGGATAGACCGGGGTGAGGTCGCCGAACTTGGGGCGATTGCGAATCTGCTCAGGATCCATGCCGTTGACGGTCGTGATCTTGGCGAGGCCGGCGCGCTTGTCGCCGCCGCGCGAAGGACGCAGCGAGCCCTCGATGACATCGCCCGTGCGCAGACGCGCGGAACGGATGAGGTATGCGGGCACGAAGGCGTCGTCGTTGGACTTCATGTAGCCATGGGCGTGGATGATGCCGGAGCTGTCTGGGCGAATCTGCAGAATGCCCTTGATATCGCGGAAACCCTCGGCCTTTGCGGCGGTAGTGTAGATCTCCTCGACGAGCTCGGCCTTCTTCTTGCCGGTCGTCTCGATCTCGAACTCCTTGGCCTTCTCGCGCAGCTCGGCGACCTTCATGGCCGCGAGCTCCTCGCGCGAAAGCGTGGGCTCAGTCGGAGCGGCATTGCGCTCCTTATTGCGCTGCTTGCGGTCGCGCTGACGGTTGCGGCGATCGTTGTTACGCTCGTCCTTGCGCTCGTTGCGGTCATTACGCTCGTCGTTGCGCTTGTGCTGACGGCGGTTGGGGCGAGCGCTCTCTTCGGTCTCGACGGGGGCGGTGCCATCGGTTGCGGAGGCGTCTTCGTTAGCCGAAGCATCATCGCTGGCCTCGGCATTGGAATCGCCCTGCGGCTCGGCCTCGGCATGCTGCTCGACGGCCTTGGCCTTAGCGGACTTCTTGCGACCGCGCTTGGGCTTCTCGGACGCAGACTGTTCGACGTCTTGGGGCTCGGCGGCATCAGTCGATGCATCGGCGGTCGTCTCGGCGGAAACCTCGGACGCACCCTTCTTGGCAGCCTTGGCCTTGGACGTGCGCTTAGCAGCAGTACGATGGCTGCGACCAGGACGGACGTCGGCGGGCTCGACATCGGCAGAAACGGCCTCGGAAGTCGTAGCATCCTGGACGGGCGCGTCGGCAGCGGTTGCAGGCTCGGCGGTCGCCGCAGCATCCCGAGCGGCGGCGGCTGCGGCTGCGGCCTTCTCGGCCTCGACGAAAGCCTTGGGCTTGCGACCGCGACGGTGCGGGCGCAAAGCCGGATCGACAACGGGAACTTCGCTGGCCTCGACAGGCGCAGCGGGCTCAACAGGCGATGTGCCCTCCCCTGCCGCGGAACGGACCGAAGCCTCAGTGAGCTCGGGGGTTACCTGATCGGCAACCTGCTCGGCCTTAGCAGCCGTGCGACGGCGTGTGCGCGGTACCGGCTTCTCGGTCGGCTGGTCGGCGACAGGGGTCTCGGTGGCGGCAGGCGTCTCGGGCACAGACGGAGCTGCAAGCTCGGTCAGAGCCGCGGCCTCGCGCTCGGCAGCACGACGGCGGGCGCGCACCACCTGAGCCTCGCTAATCTGCGCCAACGCACGTGCCTGCGCGACCTCATCGGAAATCGGCGCCGAGGAGTCAGCTGCAACGGTGCGCTTGACGCGCGTCGTGCGCGTGGTACGGCGCTTGGGCTTGGTGACCTCCTCGCCGTCAGCAGCAGGCTTGGCCGTGCGGCGCGTACGCTTGGGCTTTGCCGGAGCAGCCTCCTCACCAGTTGCAGGCACGGCCTTCTCAGCCGTTGCAGCCTTAGGCGTCTCAGGAGCCGACGTTTGCGCGGGCGCCGCGACTTGGTCCGACGCAACCGGTGCAGCGGGAGCGGCTTGCGTCGTCGTTATTTCGTTTTCTTGCTGTTGATCAGACACAGTGTTTGCTCAACTTTCTTTTCAAGCCCTGTGATCACATGCTCCCTGCATAAACCTTCAGGGCGGCTAAACAGTCTAGTTCCGTTCAAAACGACGGACATCATTGATCTGTATCGAGATGATTGCGCCATATACGCAGCGTTAGTGTAACACAACCGCCGCCACCTGCAACTTAGTCATTGGGAACGCTCTTAAACGACTAGTCAAAAGGGACACTCTTTGGTTTAACACCCACAAATCTGACTGCCTCCGCCAAAACTATGGCGGTTTACTACGATGAATCGCTCAACCGCGACCACTCCGAAACTTGTTGAACTAAAACCGCAGGTAGATGCCTTGCACTTTTTGCGAAAAGCCGGCGTGGTTGGAATTTCTCATTTCATCGTAGTAAACCGGCATAGTTTCGTATTTCCAGCAGTTCCAAATTCGTCAATACGTCGGCGTTTGCAAAAAGCCCGACCTCCGTGGGAGATCGGGCTTTCAAGGCTTAGTTAAACCAAGTCTGTACGGTCAAATGACTCGCAGATTACATCTGCTCGGGCGCGGAAACGCCAACAAGGGTGAGCACCAGGGCGAGCGTCACGCGGACGGCGTCGCAAGCGGCCAGACGGGCACGCGAAAGCTCGGGGTCGACGGGACGGCCCTCGCTCGGCAGAACCTGGCAGGCAGCGTAGAAGCTGTGGAAGTCGCCGGCGAGTTCCTCAGCAAAGTGCGTCAGACGGAACGGGGCGCGGTCGCGAGCGCAGCTGGCGATGAGGTCGGTGAGCTCGTTGAGCTTACGCGAAAGGGCGAGCTCGGTCGGGTCGGTCAGCAGCGAGTAATCGACGTTCTCACCGATGGCCTTGGCGGCGACGGCCTTCATGCCCATCTCGTCAGCCTGCTCGGGCGTAACGTCAGCGGCACGGCGCAGGATGGAGCACACACGGGCGTGAGCGTACTGCACGTAGTACACCGGGTTGGAGTTGTCGCGTTTCTTAACGGCCTCAATATCGAAGTCGACCATCTGGTTGGAGCTCTTGGAGATGAGCGTGTAGCGAGCGGCATCGGAGCCGACCTCGTCGACGAGCTCCTGCAGGGTCACCATGGTGCCCTTGCGCTTGGACATACGGACGGGCTTGCCGTTGCGCAGCAGGTTGACGAGCTGGCCCAGCAGAACCTCGAACTTGCCGGGATAGCCAAGAGCGTCGCAGACGCAGCGGACGCGCTCGATGTAGCCGTGGTGGTCGGCGCCCCAGATGTCGATGACGTGGTCGACGCGCTGGAACTTATCCCAGTGATAGGCAACGTCGGAGGCGAAGTAGGTGTACTCGCCGTCGGACTTGATCAGGACGCGGTCCTTGTCATCGCCCAGGTCGGTGGAGCGGAACCACAGGGCGCCGTCCTTGGTGTAGAGGTAGCCCATCTTGTCGAGCTTCTCAAAAGCGCGGTCGACGGCGGAGGTGCCGGCGGTCTCGCCCTCGGTGTCCTTCACATACAGCGAGCGCTCGGAGAACCAACGATCGAAGTCGCAGTTAACGGCATGGCAAAGGTCGCGCATGTTGTCGACCATCTTTACATAGCCGCGCTCGCGGAAGCCCTCCATGCGCTCCTGCGGATCGGCGTTGACCCACTTATCGCCGTCGGTGCGCCAGAACTCGGCGGCCTCGTCGATGATGTAGTCGCCGCCGTAGGAGTCCTTGCCCAGGGTCTCGGCAAAGTTATCCTGGTACGGATGGGTCTCGGGATGCTCGTCGTTCTCGTCGGCAACGAAAGCGTCGCGGTCGGCGATCAGCAGCTTGTGAGCCTCGTCGATATCCACGCCCTGCTTGGCGATGATGTCGGCAAGCTGCATATAGCGCGTGCTGATGGAGTTGCCGAAGGTGTTCATCTGAGAGCCGTGGTCGTTGATGTAGAACTCACGCTGGATGTCGTAACCGGCGTGGTCCATAACACGGCAGAGCGAGTCGCCCAGCGCGGCCCAGCGGCCGTGGCCGATGTGCATGGGGCCGACGGGGTTGGCGGAAACGAACTCGACCTGGGTCTTCAGGCCACCACCGACGTTGGACTTAGCGAAGTCCATACCCTTCTCGCGAGCCTCGCCAAAGATGGCATTCTTGACGGCAACGGAGAGGTAGAAGTTGATGAAGCCGGGGCCTGCGATCTCGACCTTCTCGATCGCGGGGTCCTCGGGCATATGGGCAACGATGGCCTCGGCGATCTTGCGCGGGGCGCAGTGGGCCAGCTTGGCGGACTTCAGGGCCATGGTAGAGGTCCACTCGCCATGAGAAGTGTCAGCCGGTCGCTCGATAGCGCAATCGTCAAGTTCAAATGCGGAAAGGTCGCCGGCCTCCTGGGCCGCAGCAAGCGCAGCGCGTACCAGCTCTTCAATCTTCTCGGGCATAGATCCTCCTTGTGTTAAAGCCCCCGAGCTCTTGGTCACTCGTAGGGCAAAAGCCAGAGTTTGTAGCACTCTATCACAAGCGACGGGCACTGTCGCAGGGTAAAGCCAATCGATATTGCATATGCACAAAATTGACTACAGCTTGTATGGAGTCACTCAAAGATGCCGGTCTGCCTGCAGATTATGCACGCGTTGAAAATGCATAAAGGTGTGAATGAGCTGTGTCTTTTATCGAATACTCTTACCTATCAGAGTTGTGTGCTTTTCCTGCATAAAGTAAGGGTTTCCGCACGTCAGCGTGGTATTCTAGACATACGCAAATTCGTATAAGTTGGAGGTAGCATGTTCTCAATCGGTCAACACGTCATTCATCCGGGTCAGGGAGTCTGCACCGTCGTCGGTTTTAGGGACGACACACCGCAGCCCATGCTGCTACTCGAGACCAAGCAGGGACATGCGCAGACGATCCTCATGTACCCCGTGGCGCAGGCCGACCGTTTGCACGCCGCTATCTCGCAGCAAGATGCCGAGCACCTGCTGAGCCACTACGACGAGCTGGAGTGCGACACCTTTACCGAGCGCAACAGCTCACTTGAGGAGACGCACTTTAAGCAGCAGCTCAAGCTCGGCGCACCCGAGACGGTCCGCGTGGCAAAGACCATGATGCACCGCATTCGCCAAGCCGAGGAAGCTGATAAAAAGCCCAGCTCCTACTACATGCGCGTACTCAAGGAGGCCAAGCGTCGCTCCATCGAGGAGTTCGCCGTGGCCTTGGGCGTCACCGAGGAGGACGCCGAAGCTCGCCTAGCCCAAGCCGCCCTCAACTAACCCATCCGCGCCAAAAACCACCACAAAGGGGACAGACACCTTTGTGGTGGTTTTCTTGTTCTAGTAGTATTCATTCTTATCGATACCCACGAGCACAAGGAGTCTCTTATGGCAGAGCCGCTTACCGCCGGAATCACCCGCGACCGCGCGTTCGAACTGCTCAACGAACACAACAAGGACCCGTTCCACATCACCCACGGCGAGACGGTCGAGGGCACCATGCGCTACTTTGCACGCGAGTTCGACCCTGAGAACGAGGAGTTTTGGGGCATCGTCGGTCTGCTGCACGACCTGGATTGGGAGGAGCATGAGGACGACCCCATGAACCACACCATCTATGCTGCCGAGATTCTTGAGGGCGAAGGTGCGTCTCCCGAGCTCATTCGCGCCATCCAGACGCACACGTCGGACTTCAACACCTCGCTGCCCAAGCCCGAGCTGCAGATGGAAAAGATCCTGTTTGCCTGCGATGAGCTCACCGGCCTAATCGGCGCTGCAGTCATCATGCGCCCGAGCAAGAGCGTTATGGACTTTACGACCAAGTCGCTCAAGAAGAAGTTCAAGGACAAACGCTTTGCCGCCGGCTGCTCGCGCGACGTGATTTCGCAGGGCGCCGAGATGTTGGGCTGGGAGCTCCCCGAGCTCTTTGACCGCACCATCGCGGCCATGCAGTCCTTCGCGCCCGATCGCGATACCTTCCAGGCCTAATCGCCCACGCCACCTAAAACCGCCACAAAGGGGACAGGCACCTTTGTGGTGGTTTTTGTTTGCGCGGGCGCTTAGGGGCGGACCTGGCCGGTGCCGCGGAGCTTGTATTTGTAGGTGGTGAGGGCCTCGGCGGCAAAGGGTCCACGGGCGTGGAGCTTTTGGGTCGAGATGCCAATCTCGGCGCCCAGGCCAAACTCGCCGCCGTCGGTGAAGCGCGTGCTGGCGTTGGCATACACGGCCGAGGCATCGACCGCATCCAGGAAGCGCTCACAAGCATCCGTGTCCTCGGCAACGATGGCCTCGGAGTGCATCGTGCCGTAGCGGTTGATGTGCGCGATGGCCTCGTCCTCGTTTGCCACGACCTTCACGCTCATCTCGAGCGCCAGATACTCGCGACCCCAGTCCTCCTCAGTCGCGGCGGCGTAGTCATCGCCCTCCACAAAGCCGGCGTCGGCGCACGCGGCGCACGTGGCCTCGTCGCCGTGCATGAGCACGCCGTGGTCATGCAGCACGGCAACGACCGCGGGCAAAAACGCATCGGCCACGGCACGGTCGACCAGCAGCGACTCGGCGGCATTGCACACGCCCACGCGCTGGGTCTTGGCATTAACGATAATGTTGAGTGCCTTATCAAAGTCGGCGGATTCATGCACGTAGATATGGCAATTGCCCGTGCCCGTCTCGATCACCGGCACGAGCGACTCGCGCATGCAGCGCTGGATCAGGCCCGCACCGCCACGCGGAATGAGCACATCGACAATACCGCGGAGCTTCATGAGCTCGCCGGTGGCCTCGCGGTCGGTAGACTCGATCATCGAGACGGCCTCGCGCGGGAAACCCTGGGCCTCAAGCGCATCGGCCAGCAGCTCGGCAATCATGGCGCACGAGTGATAGGCCAGCGAACCGCCGCGCAGGATGCAGGCGTTGCCGGTGCGGATGCAGATGCCCGCGGCATCGGCCGTCACGTTGGGGCGCGCCTCGTAGACCATGGCAACCAGGCCCAGCGGCACACTCACGCGCGTAAGGTCCACGCCACTCGCAAGCACACGGTGATCGAGCACGCGGCCGACGGGATCGGGCAGCTCGGCGAGCTTTTCCAGGCCGGCGGCCATGCCCTCGACGCGCTCAGGCGTCAGCAGCAGACGGTCGAGCAGACCGGCCGAAGTGCCCGCATCGCGTGCGGCGGACATATCGAGCTCGTTAGCGGCGACGATGGAGTCAACACCGTTGCGCAGTGCTGCGGCCATGGCGCGCACGGCCTCCTGACGCTGCTCATCGCTCGCCGTGGCAAGCGAGGCCGACGCTGCCTTGGCGGCAACGGCAAGATCGTGGACATACGTGGCTATATCGACCGACATGGGCGGCCCTTTCTCCTAGAAGTTTGCAACCATGGTAGCCGATTTGCGCATGGCCTCGCCCGCGGCGGTAGAATTGGTCAACCCGAAACACCGCAACGAACGGAAGACTCACATGGCCCTCATCACTTCGTACCACGTCCCCGGCCTTTATGTCGAGGACCACAGCATCGACGTCCCCCTTGACTGGCGCGGCCTGGAGCCGATGCTCCTGGCCGTCGGCAGCACCATGCGCCGCGGCGCTATGCCGGCACCAATCGCCGGCGCGCCCGAGAGCATCAAGCTCTTCTACCGCGTGGTTTGCGCGCCTGACCGCATCAACGACGATCTGCCGCTGCTCCTGTTTTTGCAGGGCGGCCCCGGCGGCGAGAGCCCGCGTCCGCTGTCGCCTACAAGCGACGGCTGGATCGAGGAGGCCGTCAAGCACTTCCGCGTGGTCCTTCCCGACCAGCGCGGCACCGGACGCAGTAGCTGCGTGGACGGACGCACGATCAAGGCACTGGGCGATCGCGCAACGGCCGCCGGCGCCGATACAGCACGCTCGCAGGCCGACTTCCTCAAGCGCCACCTCGCCAGCTCCATCGTGCGCGATTTTGAGTACCTGCGTCTGGTGGGCTTTGGCGGCAAGCCCTGGGTCACGCTCGGCCAGAGCTACGGCGGCTTTTTGACGTTGAGTTATCTGTCGCTCTTCCCCGAGGGCGTGGCGGCGAGCTTTACCTGCGGCGGCATCCCCCACGTGCCGGCGAGCGCCAGCGAGGTCTACGCGCACACCTTCCCGCGCATGGCCGCCAAGACGCAGCAGTATTACGACCGCTACCCCGCCGACGTCGAGCGCGTGGCAGCCCTGGCCGATGCGCTCGAGGCACAGAAGCCCGTGCTGCCCGACGGCTCGCCGATGACGGTCGAGCGCCTACAGCTCATGGGCAGCGACTTTGGCATGAAGCCGAGCTTTGAGCGCATGCATTGGACTATCGATCACGCTTTTGTTACTGACGACGGTACGCTGAGCTGCGGCTCCTCGGTATCCGACAGCTTTTTGATGCGCGCCTTCGAGCGCACCAACACACGCACGAACCCGCTGTACTGGACACTGCAGGAGTTTATCTACGCCGACGGCGACACCATGCCCATTCGCTGGGCCGCAGCAGAGGAGAAGGCCCATCGTGCCGAGTTCGACACACTCGCGCGCCCGCTCATGTTTACCGGCGAGGCCATGTTCCCGTGGATGTTCGAGCAGATGCCCGAGCTCAAGCCCTTCAAGCCCGCCATGGACCTGCTGATGGAAGACACCAGCTGGGACAAGATCTACGACCCGCAGCGACTGGCGTGCAACGAGGTGCCCCTGCAGGCCGCGGTGTATTTCGACGACATGTACGTGGATTCGGGCCTGCAGCTTGATACGCTCAGCCGCGTGGGCAACTCGCATGCCTGGGTGACCAACGAGTTCGAGCACGACGGCCTGCACGGCAGCGTGGTATTCAAGCACCTCTTCGACGAGGCCCTCAACCGCGGAGACCTGCGCCGAATCTTCTAGCAAAGGAGTGTCCCCACCTGCCGGCACAAAAGAAACGTCCCCAGGTGCCGGCACGAGAAAGACAGCGCTGCGGGAAACGATCCGCAGCGCTGTCTTTCTTTATGCAAATACGATCAAGTTATCCCTGTGTATCGCCGGCTTCTCGGCCAGGTTAGCGAGCAGGCGGTTGCTGGCGATCTGGTCCTGGCGGCGACCGGCAGCAAGTTCCAGCACGTCCGAATCGGCCTCGGCGATACCGCGGGCGACAACCATACCGCTCGGGTCGCACACGTCGAGCACATCGCCCTCGGCAAACTGGCCATCGACCTCGCGAATACCCACCGCAAGCAGGGAAGAGCCACGGCTGACCAGCGCCTTCGCAGCACCATCATCGACCGTCACCGAGCCATGCGCCTTGTCGCCCAGTGCGATCCACAGCTTGCGGGGTGCGATGTCCAGACGCTCCGCCGGCGGATCGAACAGCGTGCCCACGCTCTCGCCGCGGGCGAGGCGCACGAGCGCATCGGGCTCCTCGCCCGAGCAAATCACGCTCTGAATGCCCGCCGTCATCAGGATGCGGCTCGCGCGAATCTTGGTAATCATGCCGCCCGTGCCCACCGATGTGGAAGAATCGCCCGCCGAGGCAATAATCTTGGCATCGATCTTATGCACGACAGGAACAAACTCGGCCGTGGGGTCCTCATGCGGATTGGCAGTATAGAGGCCATCGATGTCCGAGAGCGTCACGCACAGATCGGCAGAAACCAGGCAGCTCACAAGCGCCGCCAGTGTGTCGTTGTCGCCGAACTTGATCTCATCGACGGTAACGGTATCGTTCTCGTTGACGACCGGCACCACGCCAAGCTTCACCAGGCGCAGCAGGGCGTCGCGCGCGTGCAGGTAGGACGTACGGCGCGCCGTGTCGTGACGCGTGAGCAGCACGAGCGAGGTGAGCAGGTCGCGCGCATGAAACTCCTCGTCGTAGGCCGACGAGATAATGCACTGGCCGGCCGAAGCGCAGGCCTGCAGGCTCGGCAGGTCGCCGACCGGCTTACGGTCGAAGCCCAGCACGGGATAGCCACAGGCGATAGCGCCCGAGCTCACCACGACCAGACGCCAGCCGAGCTTGCGCAGCGCTGCGGCCTGATCGGCAAGCCCGCCGATAAAGGCGCGGTTGACCTTGCCGTCGGCGCCCACCACCGTGGACGAACCGATCTTTACCACCATCGTTTTATAAGAAGTCGTCATACGTCAAACCAATCGACTGTTCAGCGAACGGGCGAACGGGCGAGCGAGAAAATGATACGTTTTCCTCCGTCGCATGCGGATCATTTTGCCCAGGGGAAAGCCGAGGCCGCGGCCATGTTCTTGCGCACGAGCTCGTCGCGCACCTGAGCCAGGCCCTGCTCCATGCCCACCACATAGGTCTGCGGGTACAGAAAGCGCTTGAAAGCTGCGTCCAGATGATCGAGCGCCCAAGCACAGCGCTCGCGCGCGTCCTGGATGCTCTCACGCGGAGCCACCGCACTGCCATCGCGCACGATCGGCACCAGCAGCTCGCGATACTCAAGTTCGGACACGTCGGTCACCAGGGCGGCATCATTCACGGCCACGAGGGTATTGCCGCGCGCGGCGCCCTCCCCCGCCAGATGGCCCTCGTCGTAAATCATGTCGCAAACCGGGCCGCCAAAACCGTCGTAATAACGACGCACGCGTTGCACGCCCGGGATCGTGCGCTTGTAGGGCTGCTCGGAGAGCTTGACCACCGGCGTCCATGGATCTGCCTCGCTCGCACGGCGGGCGGAAAGCTTGTACACGCCGCCCAGCGCCGGCTGGTCATAGCAGGTCGCAAGCTTGGTACCCACGCCAAAGCTGTCGATGGGCGCGCCCTGGTCGAGCAGCGACTGAATCGTGTACTCATCCAGATCGTTGGAAACCGAGATCCCCACATAGGGCAGGCCCTCGGCATCAAAACGGCCGCGAACATACTTGGAGAGCTTGGCGAGGTCGCCGGAGTCGATGCGAATGGCCGACAGGCGCTCGCCCACCGCTTCCATCTCCTTGGCAACCGTAATGGCATGTTCGCAGCCCTCGCGCACGTCATAGGTGTCGATGAGCAGCGTGCAGTTCTTGGGGCTCGATTTGGCAAAGGCACGGAAGGCCTCGAGCTCGGAATCGAAGCTCATCACCCAGCTGTGCGCATGCGTGCCAAAGACGGGAATACCGTAGCGGCGGCCGGCGAGCACATTGGACGTAGAGGAGCAGCCGGCAACGTAGCTCGCGCGCGCAACGGCCAGGCCGCCATCGGGACCCTGGGCTCGGCGCAGGCCAAACTCCGCCACAGGGCGACCGTCGGCGGCGAGCACCACGCGCGCCGTCTTGGTGGCGACAAGCGTTTGGAACCCGACGATGTTGAGCAGCGCCGTCTCGAGCAGCTGGCACTCGAGCGCAGGACCGGTGACGCGCACCATGGGCTCGCGCGGAAAGACGAGCTCGCCCTCGGGCACGGCGTCGATATTTACATGCGCACGAAAATCGCGCAGGTAGTCGAGGAATGCGGACTTGAACATCGCGCCGCCGGCCGGGGCCTCAAGCGATGCGAGGTAGTCGATATCCTCGGGCGTAAAGCGCAGGTTCTCGACCAGCTCGGGCAACTCGGCGGTGCCGCACATGACGGCATAAGCGCTGCCAAAGGGATGGTCGCGGTAAAACGCGGTAAAACAACCCTGCTCATTGGCCTTGCCGCTCTCCCACAGGCCCTGGGCCATAGTGAGCTCGTACAGATCGGTGAGCATTGCAATGTCGGTGGGATGCGAGATGTCGGTCAAAGCCATGGGGCGACCTTTCGGATGTGTGGTGCAGAATTTGAGGGCTGGACGAGAGCAGAGCATGCGGACATGACGCCCGATGCAAATCGGTTAGAGCAGGCCCATGCTGGTCAGGATCGTGTAGCCCATAAAGATGACAAACGCGATGAGGGCAAGGACAATGATGATTTTTTGAGCCGGCGCCATGCCAGGGATCTCGTTCTCGCCCGTAGGTTCCTTGGAGGTAACCATGCGCTGGGCAAAGGTCATCTCGTCACGGCTCGGCTTGGGCTCGACGGACTTAAGACGAGCGGCCTTTTTAGGCTGAGGTTTGGGCGCGGCAGGTGCAGGCTTCGCAGCAGCGGGCTTGGGTGCGGGCGCGGGCTTGCGCTCGGATGCGGCGTTCGAGGCGGCCTCCTCGGCCTTCGCACGCTCGGCACGCAGGGCAGTCAGCTCCTCACGCTCGCGACGGGCCTCTTCCCGAGCCTCGCGGCGGGCCTTCTCAGCGCGGAGCTCTTCCAACTCGGCGCGCTCCTCGTCGGACAATGGTTGGGACTCAAGCTCGGCCATGGTATAGCCCTTTCTTTTAAAAAAAGCCGCCGACACAATGTCAGCGGCTTATCAAATCCAAGGGTGGAGACGAAGGGAGTCGAACCCTCGGCCTCTGCCATGCGACGGCAGCGCTCTCCCAACTGAGCTACGTCCCCAGGACAAGTCGATATTTTACCTACGGCTCGCCAACTGTCAACGCCCAATAACCAGTCTTTTTGGGGCGCGGCTATTTTGACAACTTTTCGAACAGGCGATCCTCTCGATGATTTTTTAATCCCCGTCCCAGAAAAATCATCGGCGAACGTGCTACTTTGCGCTGGTAAGGACGCCGGTGGTGTCGAAGGCCGGGGTGAAGCTCTCATCTACAGCGCCGCCCTCTTGCCAGAACATCGTCGTAAAGCCCAAGTCATCGGCATGGTCGAGCACCTGCTCGTACTCCTCGCGCGTCACGGCACGCGCCAGATCGCCGCCCTGCTCGCGCATGAGGGCATTGGGCGTGTACTGGTTCATGACCGAGATCGGCACGTCGCCCACCGTCTGCCACACCAGGTCCAGAACGCGGCACGAATCGTCCGCATGCCCCGGCAGCACCAGGTGGCGCACGATGATGCCGCGCTTCATGAGCCCGTCCTCGTCCACCAGCTCTCCCCCGCGGCGCTCGATCTCGCACGCCATCTGTGCCAGGCCCGACACGGCCACGCGCGGGTAATCCTTAATATGAGAAAGCGACTGCGCAAGCCCAGCATCGGCATATTTAAAGTCGGTGAGCCACACATCGACCAGGTCGCCCAGCGCCGCCACGGCACTCGCGCGCTCGTAACCACTCGTGTTGTAGACAATCGGGATGTCCAGCCCGCGCTCCCGCGCTGCGACAATCGCGGCAGGCAATAGGTGCGCATAGTGCGTCGCCGTCACCAAATTGATGTTGTTGGCACCCTGGTCCTGCAGTTCCAGCATAATCTCGACCAGGCGCTCAGGCGAAATCTCAAGCCCAAAATTGCCGGTCGAGATCTCGTGATTCTGGCAGTAGATACATTTAAGCGAGCAGCCGCTAAAGAAGATCGTGCCCGAACCGGCTTCGCCCGAGATAGGCGGCTCCTCCCACATATGAAGCGCCGCGCGAGCGACCTTAAGCGTGTCGTCGGCACCGCATACGCCACGCGCACCCTCATCACGCGCCGCACCGCAACGGCGCGGACACAAATGGCAGGCGGGCGAAAAAAGTTCGGTCAACGACGTCGGCATGAAAACATGCTCCAAAACAACGATTCAGCAGCTCAAACATTAAGGCCCGGACCGCGCAGACGGCTCCAAGCCTAAGGCGCCGTAATCGTCCGACACGATTTTTGTAATGTCAAGACTGGAATCGATAAAGTGCCGCTTTATGATGTAGGTATTCCGCCCCCCGCGGAGCAACTGGGTGAACCGTCGCGTTTATTTAGGGAGCCCACACAGTCGTACCTAGTACAGGTATCCTTCGTTGTTAAGGACGCTGGAACAGTCGATGAGGGCACCCACCTGTTTTAGGTGGGTTCATTTTCGTAACGTGGGGGGTGGTTTTCTTTTGCCGAAAATCACCATTACAGTCCATATGAATCCCCGCCGGCATCCCGACAAGCTATCGACAACATCCCAATATCTGGTAAGCGCGTGATTATCGCTGCGTGCAATTCCATGCACCCCCCTTGGTCGAGTATTATGGTTCGGCTATGCCCTTTGCGCATGGCGTTCTTCTGACCTTTTCCTTCGACGCTTGGCGGTTTTTAGATTCATGGCTTCATCCCCGAGCTACATACCGTACCTATGCGTGGCAGCGGCGGCCTTTATCACGACCTTCCTCATGGTGCCCCTGGTCAAGCGCTTGGCAATTAAGCTCGATGCCGTCGACTATCCTTCTAAGCGCCGCATCAACACCAAGCCCATCCCACGTTTGGGCGGAGCGGCGGTGTTTTTGGGCCTGGTCGTTGCCTGCATTGTGCAAATCCTAGGCACCTGGTACCTAGGCTGGCCACCCGTCCTGGTGCCGCACCCGCGCCTTCACATTAGCTATCCCATGCTGGCGCTCTCCTTTACCGTCATCTTTGCGACCGGCGCTATCGACGACGTCTTCCAGCTCACGCCCAAGCAAAAGCTGGCCGGACAAGTCCTCGCCGCGCTTATCGCCTGTATCGGCGGCCTAAAAATCGGCGTCATCGTCAACCCGTTTGCCCCCGGCGAGATCATGCTCGGATGGCTCGCCTACCCCATCACCGTGATCTATCTGGTGGCATTCACCAACATCATTAACCTCATCGACGGCCTCGACGGCTTGGCCACGGGCATCTGCGGCATCGCGTCATTCACCATGTTCTCAATGGCCGTGCTCTCGGGCCGCATCGACGCCGCCGCGCTCTCTATTGCGCTCTTTGGCGCCTGTCTAGCCTTTTTGCACTACAACTTCAACCCCGCAAGCATCTTCTTGGGCGACTCGGGGTCGCTGCTGCTGGGCTTTGCGCTGGGCTCCATCTCGCTGCTCAACGTGAGCCGCACCGCCGCACTCACCTCGCTTATCATCCCGCTCATCGTTGCCGGCGTGCCTATCATCGACACGTTTAGCGCCATCGTGCGCCGCAAGCGCGCCCACATTAGCATCGGGCAGGCCGACAAGGGCCACATCCACCACCGCCTGATCCAAGAAGGCTACAACCAAAAACAGGCTGTGCTGCTCATCTATGCCTGGTGCATTATGCTTTCGGCCGGCGCCGCCGCCATCAATCAGGTCGAGGTGCCCATGCGCGTGCTCATCTTTACCGTGCTTGCCATTGGCTCGGCGGCCTTTGCCAAGCACCTGCACCTGTTTGAACCCGTGCTGCGCCACCATTACAACAAGCGCACGCACGAGGACGAACTGGTCACCCCCGACGACCCCGCCTTTAAGCAGGAGGAGCAGGCAGCTGAGGAACGTAAGGAAGAGCGCCACCACAAGCTCTAGGGCAAGCTGCCGAGGATGTGCCAAGGCACCGTTGGCCAAGCGCGGCCGCGCCGCGCCCATCGCACAAGCCACCCCTCTCCCGCCCCTCGCCTACTTACGCCCCGCCCCTCCAATAAACGCGTTATCATCTTGACCCATGAACATACGTTAGGAGCAATCATGCCAAACGAGAACAGCTACGAAGTCGCGCTGCAAAAGAGCAACGCCATTCGCGAGGGCCTGGCCAAGACGCCCGAGAAGTTCACCATGCTTACCGGCGACCGCCCCACCGGCCGTCTGCACCTGGGTCACTACTTTGGCACCCTCAAGGGCCGCGTGGAGCTGCAGAACATGGGCGCCAGGACCAACGTACTCATCGCCGACTACCAGGTCATCACCGACCGCGACACCACCGAGCACATCCAGGA
>CABUEK010000018.1:0-46408 GCA_902490565.1 uncultured Collinsella sp.
GCGGTCGGCGGGGCCATTGTGGCTCTTGACAGCGGATTGGGTCATATGAGCGAAAACGCCCCTAAGCGAGCAAGGTGACGTGAAAGAGGAGGGAAGCGTACTTCGGTACGCGACCGACGATTGAACGTCAGATTGCCGCTTAGGGGCGTTTGCAGCGTCGAGAGATCCGTCGTTCGTTAGAACGACGGAACCAAAGGTGCAGCGTCGACTAGTTGCGCGGTTTGGTAAAACCGCGTAACCCTAGAGCTGGCGCAGGCCCTCTTCCAGGCCGGTCTTGCTGTCGGTCTTCTCGTCGCGCATCTTGATGACGCGGGCGGGGACACCGGCCACGACGGCACCGGCGGGGACGTCCTCGACGCACACGGCGCCGGCGGCAACGACGGCACCCTTACCCACGTGCACGCCCTCCAGGACCACAGCATTGGCGCCGATCATGACATCGTCTTCGATGATGACGGGCGTGGCGCTGGCGGGCTCCACGACGCCTGCCAGCACGGTGCCGGCGCCAATGTGGCAGTTCTTACCCACGGTGGCGCGGCCGCCCAGCACGGCGCCCATGTCGATCATGGAGCCTTCGCCAATGATGGAGCCGATGTTGATGATGGCGCCCATCATGATGACGGCACGGTCGCCGATCTCGACGCGGTCGCGGATGATCGCGCCCGGCTCGATGCGGGCGTTGATACCCTTAAGGTCGAGCATGGGCACGGCGGAGTTGCGGCAGTCGTTCTCTACATCGTAGTAGTCGATGGAGTCGGCGTTGGCGTCGAGGATTGCCTTAAGCTCATCCCAGTCACCAAAGACGGTCTTGCCACGACGACCGCCGTAGACGTGTGCATTGCCCCACTGGACCTTCATGCCCGGCTTCTCGCGCACGTACAGCTTGACGGGCGTCTTTTTGGGCGCGGTGGCGATGTAGTTGATAATCTCTTGTGCATCCATCTCGGCTGCGTTGCTCATATGTTGTCTCTCCTTTGAGGGGGTATGGTTGATAACTAGTTAGGCGAACATGACCTGGTCGAAGGTGTAGAAGCCGGGTTCGCGGGTGACGAGCTTCTGCGCGGCTGCCAAGGCGCCGTTGACGAAGATCTGACGGCTCGTGGCGCGGTGGGTGAGCGTGACCTCCTCGTCCTGGCCAAAGAAACTCACCTCGTGCACGCCGGCGACGGTGCCGCCGCGCAGCGAGTGCATGCCGATCTCCTTGGGGTCGCGCGCTCCGCACATGCCCTCGCGTCCGTAGACGGGGTGGTAGCCTGCCTCGGGCTCAGCTTCGACGACGGCGTCGAGCAACAACTTGGCAGTGCCGCTGGGGGCGTCGACCTTTTGGTTGTGGTGCGTCTCGACGATCTCGCAGTCAAAGCCCGGTAGCTCGCGTGTGGCCTGTGCTACCAGATGACGCAGGGCTGCGATACCGATGGAGTAATTGCCGGAGTGCATGACGCAGACGTTCTGGCCCAGCTCACGCAGGCGGTCCATCTGATCGGGTGTGTAGCCCGTGGTGCCTGAGACTAACGCCGCGCCCGTGCGCTCGACATAGGCGACGACAGCATCGAAGGTCACGACGTTCGAGAAGTCGATGATGACGTCGGCGACTGGTGCGTTCTCGAGTTCGGTTAGATCAAAGCCTATCTGCGCGACGATATCAAAAACGGGCTGACCGGCGGCGTCGACAACGCCCTCGGCGGTGGTGCAGATGAGCGAGCCCATGCGGCCCGTTCCCATAATGACGGTCTTAATCAAGCAGACCAGCTCCCTTCAGAGCATCGGTAAGTGCGGAGCGCGTGTCGTCTGCCATGGGGCACAGCGGCATGCGGTAGTTTGCCTCGATCATACCCATCTGGGCGAGTGCTTCCTTGACGGGAATGGGGTTGACCTCGCTAAAGAGGGCATTGATGAGCGGCTGGCCGGCAATCTGGATATCGCGGGCGCGCTCCACGTTGCCGTCCAGATAGGCGCGGCACATGTCGTGCACGAGCTGCGGCTGAACGTCGGCCCACACGCTGATGGTGCCCGAAGCGCCCAGGCTCATGAGCGGCACGGTGAGGGCGTCCTCGCCCGAGTACATGCGGAAGTCGTCGGACAGCAGGTGGGCAATCTTGGCCGCGTAGGCGACGTTGCCCGAGGCTTCCTTGATCCCCATGATGTTGGGGTGCGCGGCCAAGCGCTCTACGTTGCGCTCGCTGATGCCGCAGCCGCAGCGGCCGGGGATGTTGTACAGGATGCAGGGGATGTCCACAGCATCGGCGACGGTCTTAAAGTGCTGATAGATGCCCTCTTCGTTGGACTTGTTGTAGTAGGGGGTGATGAGCAGCAGGCCGTCGGCTCCCAAGCCCTGGTAGGTGAGCGACTTGGTGAGCATCGTCTGCGTGGAGTTGGAGCCCGAGCCGGCGATGACGGGGACGCGTCCTGCAACATGCTTGACCACGGCGGCGACGACGGAGTTGTCCTCGTCATCGGTCATCGTGGCGCTCTCGCCGGTGGTGCCCAGGGTGAGGATGGCATCGGTGCCGTTTTGCAGGTGGAAATCGATAAGGCGTTCGAGCGCGTCAAAGTCGACGCTGCCGTCCTTTTTAAACGGCGTAACAAGGGCGACGATCGAGCCCTCAAGATTGCGGATGTCCATGTTCTTCTCCTTCGCGTCCGCGATCTGGATGCGTTTGTTCCATTGGGCGGCGACTGCCAGGCGCTCGTCTTGGGCGCGACGGCGAGCACTTTCGGCGCGCGACTTGGCCAGCAGTTCTCGGCCGCTCGGCAGCACGTCGAGTGTGGCAAAGTAATCGCCCGGGCGCTCGGCGCGGCGGATGAGGTCGGCCGAGCCATCGGGGCGCAGCAGCACCTCGGCGGAGCGCAGCCGTCCGTTGTAGTTGTAGCCCATGGAGTAGCCATGCGCGCCGGTATCGTGGATCACGAGCACATCGCCCATGTCGATCTGCGGTAGCTCGCGGTCGATGGCGAACTTGTCGTTGTTCTCGCACAGATTGCCCGTAATGTCGTACGTGTTTGTGACAGGCGCCGCGGTCTTGTCGGCGCCACCCGGCTGACCCGTTACCGTAATGTGGTGGTAGGCGCCGTACATGGCAGGACGGATCAGATCGACGGCGCTTGCGTCGACACCGATATAGTCCTTGTAGATCTGCTTTTCGTGGATAGCCTTGGTGACCAGGCAGCCGTAGGGCCCCATCATAAAGCGGCCCATCTCGGTGCAGATGGCCACATCGCCCATACCGGCGGGAACCAGGATTTCGTCGTAGGCCGCGTGCACCCCCTCGCCGATGGCGTGAATGTCGTTGGCCTGCTGCTCGGGCAGATAGGGGATGCCGACGCCGCCGGACAGATTGATGAAGGCGACATGTGCACCGGTCTCGCGCTCCAGGCGCACGGCAAGCTCAAAGAGGATGCGCGCGAGCTTGGGGTAGTAGTCGTTGGTGACGGTGTTGCTGGCAAGGAAGGCATGGATGCCAAAATTCTCGGCGCCCTTGGCCTTGAGCATGCGGAAAGCCTCAAAGAGCTGCTCGGTGGTCATGCCGTATTTGGAGTCGCCGGGGTTATCCATGATGCCGTTGGAGAGCTGGAACAGGCCGCCTGGATTAAAGCGGCAGCTGACCGTTTTGGGGATGGGCCCCGCAACACGCTCAAAGAACTCGATGTGGCTGATGTCGTCAAAGTTGACGATGGCACCCAGCTTGTTGGCGAGCTCAAAGTCGGCAGCCGGCGTGTCGTTGGAAGAGAACATGATGTCGTGTCCCGTGATGCCCAGCGAGCGGGCGATCATGAGCTCGGTATAGCTCGAGCAATCGCAGCCGCAGCCGTATTCGTTGAGAATGGAGATGAGCGCCGGGTTGGGGTTGGCCTTGACGGCAAAGTATTCCTTAAAGCCCGGGTTCCATGCAAAGGCGTCGCGCACTTCTTGTATGTTGCGGCGGATGCCCGCCTCGTCGTATAGATGAAACGGCGTGGGGAACTGCTCGACGATATGCTCGAGTGTCTCCTTGTCCACAAACGGCTGCTTGGCCGCATATGCCTCGTTGGGGGTCAATGCCATGTCCCGTAAACCTCGCTATCCAGACGGCGCCATCTGCGCATCGAATCCGCATAGCGTGGACCCAATGTCCGGATAGCGCTCCCGCATTGCTGCAGACAGTCCTGTGGGTGTTTCCCACAGGCCCACCAGGTTGTTCGTGCCCGAAAAACCCAGTTCGGCGGGTTTCGCCTCCCCACGGGGTCAAAGCCTGCCGGCTCGCCCGCGGCTCTTCGTGCCCGCGCCTCTATCAAGTGGTAAAGACCCTATCACGTTGCACTTTACCAAACAAGAGTATTCGTATATAACGTTTAAAAAATGCAGCAATATGCTGGAAACATGTGTGCCACAATCCTGTATCACAATAAGTTGCAACAGATGTGCCTCACGAAGGGATTCTCTATGACCGAGCTCCAAGAACTCCGTCGCTATCGCCGCGATCTCCATCGCATTCCGGAGCTCGATTTCGATCTTCCGCAGACTATCGCCTATATCGAGGGCGTGTTGGCGCCGCTCGCTTGCGAGGTGACCCATCCGTGTCCCAGCTGCGTCTGCGCTTTCTTCGACGCTGGCGTTGGTGCCGCGCGTGCCACGGCGATTCGCGCCGATATGGATGCGCTGCCCATCGCGGAGGCGACGGGAGCGGCCTTTGCCTCGATCCATCCCGGCAAGATGCACGCTTGCGGACATGACGGACACATGGCCATGGCACTTGCCGCCGCGACGTATGTCGACCGTACGATTCGCGAGCAGCCGGGCGCCATGAGGCGCAACGTTCTCTTTGTGTTCCAGCCGGCCGAGGAAACGACCGGTGGTGCCAAGACGGTATGCGAGAGCGGTGTGTTCGAGCGCTATGGGGCTGACCGCATTTTTGGCTTCCATGTGTGGCCCGATCTGCCTGCCGGCACGTTGGCGAGTTGTTCCGGTCCGCTGCTGGCGCGTTCGAGTGAGACACACATTCATATTCACGGGACGAGCATCCATATCGCTAAGACCTATGGCGTTCCGGTCGAGGAGTCGCACGATGCGGCGCTGGCTGCTGCCAAGTTCTTGGTTGCCGAGCGTGAACTGATGGACGAGCTGGGCACTGACGAACCCTGTATCGGCAAGTTTGGTCTGCTGCAGGCCGGTACGGTTTGCAATGCGGTGGCGGGGGAGGCCCATGTTGCCGGCAGTCTGCGTGTGTTTACGGACGACATGTTCGACCGTGCACGCGAGGGTGTGCGCCGCGTGCTTGATGAGGCATGCGCTGCAACGGGCTGCACATATGACCTCGATTTTGCCGAGGGCTATCCGCCGGTCGACAACGACCCCGAGCTATTTGCCAATGTCGCGCCTGCCTTGCCCGAGCTACAGCTCGTAGATGAGCCTTTGCTGATTGCCGAGGACTTCGCCTTCTATCAGCGCCATCTGCCGGGCGTGTTCTTCTTGCTGGGCACGGGCGTGCCGGAGGCGCAAGAAAACCCGATCGACGCAGACGGCTGCCCAGCCTATGCGATGAGCGCCCTTCACACTGATACCATGCTCTTTGACGAGGAAATCCTGCTCAAGGGTCTCGATGTCTACAAACGATTGCTTGACTTGGAGTGACGATGGAACGACGTCGACAGTCTGCCGTGTATAGTCCTGGTGGGTGCGGGTGCGGCTTGCTGCTGCTCCCGGTTATTGCTGTGAGCATTGGCGTGATGTTTGCGCTTGCCGGGCTGGCCGCAGCGGCGCTCGTGCTGTTGATTGTGGCTATTGGCGTGACGATTTGGCTCTGCCGCAATCGCGAGCAACGCCGTGCCGACGGTAAAACCAATGTTGGATGGACCATCTTTTTGGTTATTGCCTATCTGCTGAGCATCAGTTACTTGGCGTTCTTTATCCTGCTGCTCATCAGCACCTTTACTGGGGAATCCGTCACGGTAGGGTAGGCTTCGATAAGCTTCTTGAGGATGAACCGAAAAGGGGCCGGATGGGCACTTTGCCCATCCGACCCCTTTTCGCACGGTAGTTAATTCGGTCTCCTACTTTGCTGCCTCGCGGCGAGCGACCTCGTCGATCAAGATAGCATCGCCGTGCTTGGCGGCGGCAATGCTCGCGGCCATAATCATGCCCATTGCCGTGATGTAGGCGAAGAGCATCGACGGTGCCACGTCCATAACGATGCCGGAGAGAATCGGCGTCGCCACCTGAGCCGCCATGCTCACGGTGTAGTAGTAACCGGAGTAGCGGCCCACGCTTTGGGAGCTGCAACACTCCAGAATCATCGTGTACACGCACAGGTCCACGCCGCCCAGCGCGACGCCCATCAACAAAAAGACCCCGTACAACACGGGCGAGAAACCGGGTGCCAGCCAAAGAAGCGCGGGGCACAAAACCATGATGACGGCGGTGCCCAGGGCGACCTTTTTGCGGCCGATTTTGAGCGAAAGGTTTGCCAGGGGTGCGTAGCTTAGCAGCGCGCCTGCAATCGTCACGATATTGATGATGGCATAGGAACCGCCCTCCATGCCATAGAACAAATCGGCATAACGGCTGATATTGGTGGTCATGGCGTTATAGCTCATGTAGTAGAAAAACGTTGCGGCGAGCAGCATGATGATGGAGCGACGCACGTCGGTGTCTGCAACGCGTTCCTTACCGCCGGCCTCGGGGGAGTCGTCTTTGTCAATCTGATCCTCGTCGATGCCCATTGACAGCGATTTCTCGCGCATCTTTTCGACGAGGGCGGGCTCACGGACAAAGATGCCGTAGACAACGGCTGACACGAGGATAAAGGCGGCCTGCAAGATAAAGAGCGGAAGATAATCAGGTTTGTCGGCCTTGGGAACCATGACCGAGATGGCGACGAGCATAAGACCCGTTCCCGCATAGCCGACGATCTTTTCGATTGAGTCCGCCTTGGTTCGAAGTGGGCGAGGCGTAATATCTGCCACAATGGCAACCGTCATGGTGCGGTAGGCGCATATTGCCAAAAGCGTGAGGATAATCGCGCCAATGAGCAGAGGTAGGCTGCCCATGTTGTTGGCGATCGCGATGAGCGGGACGGAGAGCATTGCCACCGCGGAGCCGCCCAAGATAAAGGGCGTTCGACGCCCGAGTTTGCTTGCGCAGCGGTCCGAGAAGATGCCAAAGAGCGGAAGCAGGAACAGGCCAAAGACATTATCGATGGCCATGATCGCGCCGGTGAGCGAGTTGGATAGGCCAAAGGTCCCTGTGAGCATCTTGGGAACGATGCCGTCGTAGACCTGCCAAAAGCTGATCATGCCCATAAAGGGTAGGGAGGCGAGGGCGACGGCCTTGGTGTCGAGCCGGGCCGCCCGCTTAAGATTTGGTTGGGTCATGCTGGTTCTCCTGGTCGGTAAAAGCGGGGAGGGGTGCTATCGGCCCCCGTTCTACAGTTGTTCAAGGTTGGCGAGAAACGCCACATAGAATTCGATGCCGCGCTTGTAGACGTCGACGCCGATGCGTTCGTTGGCGGCATGGATGAGCTTGCGCGCCTCGCCCGAGTAGATAAAGCCGCAGAAGCGGTAGACGCGATCGCAGATCTCGTTGAACTCGCGCGAGTCGGTACAGGAGTTCTGCACGTAGGGAGCAAAGCCGGCCTCGGGATAGACACCCGACACGCAGCGATGGATGTAGTTGAAGGCGGCATCGTCTTCGTAAGGCGAGATGGGCGCGGGCTCGGTGTAGGGAATCGCCTCGTTGATTTCGACGGTGACATGGTCGGGGCTTACGCCCGAGGCGCGGCACTGCTGGGCGGCGAGCTTGCGGGCGCGCTCAACGGCATCGGCGATGGTCTCGAACGGAGCGATGCGCACGTTGAAGTTGGCGCGAGCGATCGGTGGCAGCACGTTATGCGCGTTGGAGCCTTCGAGCTGCGTGAGCGCATAGGTTGTGCGCAGCATGGCCGAGGTCTCGGGGCTGGCGGCCATAATCTTGGTAACCGCGGGGCGTGTGAGCCAGAGGTTGCCAAAGATTGCCTGAAACGTCGCGCTGCTGCGGGCACCCAGCTCGGTCAGTGTGGCCTCGACGGCGGGCGTGAGCTGCGGCTTGCCGGGGTTGGCCGAGATAGTCTCGCATACACGGCAGAGAAGACGGCAGGCATCGTTTGCCGCAGGCGTAGAGGCATGGCCGCCGTCGGCGCGCGCCGTGACGGTAAGGTCGACGTGGCCCTTCTCGGACACGCCTACCATGGCAACGGGTTCGGTGACGCCGAGCGGGGCGTCGGTTGCCACTGCGCCACCCTCATCGAGCACCATATAGGGATGGATGTTATGCTCGCGAAGCCACTGCACTGCATGGGTTGCAGTAGGTGCGGCGATTTCCTCGCCATCGCTCGAGAAGAACCAGACATCGCGCGGGGGAACGAAGCCCTGGGCAATCAAATGCTCGGCGGCCTCGAAGAAAGCCGAGACGATGCACTTGGTGTCGAGTGATCCGCGGGCCCAGATCTCGCCGTCGATGATCTCGGCTCCAAAGGGATCATGCTTCCAGTCTTGGCCCTCGACGGGCACGACGTCCTGATGCGCCATCATGACGATGGGGTCCAAGGCGGAATCGGCGCCAGGCCAACGCAGGAGCATGCCAAAGTCGTCGACGCGTGTGAGCTCGGCGATTTTAAAGAAATGCGGGTAAAGTCGCTGAAGCGTGGGAATCCACTGGCTGAAGGGCTCATCGTCGCGCTCGGCGATGTTCTCACGCGAAACGGTGGGGATGCGCAGCAATTCGCAAAAGCGCTCGACGGCTGCCTCGTCTGCCTTGTAGGTGCCTGCATCAAGAGGCGCGCCCTGTGCGACCGATACCGATGCTCCCATGGTGGGACTCCTTTCGTGTTGTATATCGAATACGTCAAGATTATCGCCCGCACCGCGCGTGGGAAATGGCGAAACACGTTGTTCATCTGCGGGCGGCGGGTCGGATAGCCTTAGCCGACGATGACCGTGCCGTCTTCGGTCACGGTGATGGCGTCTCCCGTCGACACAGCATCGAGAAACTCATCGCCCAGGTTGTCAATGGTGGGCATGGGGGTGGCGGTCCATACACCCGAGAGGATCGCGCCAGCGGCGGCAAGGCTGTCAATGGGTTTGGAAAACAGCAGGCATGCGGGTTGGCGCCCCATTTTGGTGGCGCAGAAGAGCACCATGCCGCCTGTGGTGGAGCCGATAGTCTGCGGAAGACACAAGGCACATCCCGCCAAAGGTTTGCCGTACAAGTCGGGATTGTTTTGGTCGGAACACGTGGCCTTTTTGTCGCCAAACATCAGTGCCTTCTGAAACGATGCGAGTGTGTTGAGTCCTCCGTGAGAGACAAGTGCCTTGGCGTGGGCAGTTCCGGGGACAACGACGCGGCCGTGAAAGATTTTTTCCATGAGGAGTCGCCTTCCTATTTGATTGGTTTTCCGGTGGTGACGTAGGCGAGCACCTCGTCGTCGGTGTAGTAGCGCGATGCCGAGTACGTACGCAACTTGTTGGAGTTGGTGATGATGGGCATGCTGCCGCACAGCGGGTTGTTGGTGTACATAAGCGGGCAGATGCTCGAGACGACGGCACCGGTAGTCGAGAGGCGTCTGTATGCCGCAGTCTTGCGGAAGGCGTCTGCCACGGATGGGGCGGCGGTCAGTACGGTGGGTACTTGCACGCGGCACTTGCCGGAGGCGCTCAGCCCATCGCAGATGGCGTCTGCCCAATGGGCGAGTTGTGCAGACGAGAGGTGGGGGCAGCCGATGAAGGCAAGCTTGGGGCGCGCGCCCGGGTTCTTCCACATAACGGGGTAGCTCGAGCGGATGCGTTCCAGCTCGGCGTCGTCAATGCGATAGATTTGGGCGTCTGGTGCTATGAGGTGTTCGCCTTGTTCGACGGCCTCGGGCGTGATGCCGTCCACGTGGTAGAGCCCGACAGCGCCGTTCGATGCGCTGGCGGCGCCCATGTCCTTAAGGTAGTCCTGCGTGCCGGGTGTGAGTTCGCGGCCAAGCCAGCGGTCGAGGCCTTTAATGTAAGGGACGTCTTCCATCACCTTCATGCCAATGGCGCTGCCAAGCACTTGCGCTTCGGGCTTGCGCTTACAGTCGACTTCGATGATCCAGGTCGCCTTGCGGCCCTCATCGGTGAGCAGGCCGAATTCCGGGACAAAGCCGGCAATTGAGCCGAACATCTCGATGATGCCGGAGTTGCGATTGCAGCGAGCGCCCAGCACGGAGTTGGCAAAGACCACGGCGCTGCTTTCTGCCCAGCTTAGGATGTCGCCACGCCGAGGTCGATTGCCAACCTCGGGCTGGTAACAGGTGCAGGTGAAAGCATCGTTGTCCAATAGACCCATGCTGCGCAGCTGTGCCTCATAATCGTCTTGTTTGGAATACATAATCTTGAACAGCAGCTTTTGCAGCGGGTTGGCCGGGACGGCGGGGTCGAGGGGCCTCGGGTCGACCGAGAATGACTGACCGGACAGGGCGCCGTCTTTCAGCAGCTCATCCATAAGGTCATAGACTGGACCGAGCATGGAGAGGCCAAAACTTGTGACAAGATGACCGTTTGCGCCGGTCACGGGAACCATACGCTCGGCGCCAAAGCATTCGCCGTACATAACGAGGGTCTTGACCACTTTGGCCATGGCGGGGCCCTTGGCGCCGTCGAGCAGGGCTTGTTGTTGGGAGGTCAGGTTCATCTGTGAGCCCATCCTTTCGTGTTAGATATTGGTGCCG
Organism: uncultured Collinsella sp.; assembly: GCA_902490565.1. Lineage (GTDB taxonomy): Bacteria > Actinomycetota > Coriobacteriia > Coriobacteriales > Coriobacteriaceae > Collinsella. The sequence goes on from CABUEK010000018.1 coordinate 10,704, forward strand.
AGTCGGTATGCCGCACGGACCGCTTCGAGCACACGGCCGGGCGCAAACCCATCGCCGATGTTATGCAGCTCGTCAGCGGCGTGCGTCTGCTGCAGTTTGTAGAACAGCGCGTCGTCGGGGTGTCCGCCGCAGGCAATGATTACCAAGTCGCAGGTTAGCTCGAGTGACTTCCAGTCGTTGCCGATTTTGGGTGCAAGCGGGTTTTCGACGTTCTCGGGCAAGACCGGTGACCACGAGACGTAGGGGTCGGGAACGTTTTTGTGGCAGTTGCGACTCAAGTGGAGACGCGCACACCTCGATGGGGCTCCAGACTCGCGTTTGCCGCCGACTTCCGCGCGCTCGACGCGTGTCATATTGAGGAGCCGCACATTGCGTCCCCTGAGCGTATGGAGTAGGTGGCCGCGATTTGCCGTGCAGGCGCCCTGCATCATGTGAGGCAGCATTTCAATTACGCTGACCTGTGGTATGCCGTGTTCGACGGTGAGCCATTGGGCAACCTCGCAGCCCACGGCCCCTCCGCCAATGATGGTGACGGTTTTGGCGTTGCCAAGCAGCGCGGGTTGGCGCAGTAGCTGCGTTGCCAGCACGGCATGGCCCGATGCTGCAAGCTCCGTAAGACCGGGGATGGGCGGTATTGCATTGGAAGTGCCTGTCGCGCACACGATTGCGTCGAAGCCTGCTTTTGCAAGATCTTCGGCGCGTGCTGCCCGTCCAAGTTCGAGTGTCAGGTTCCCGTTGGGTTTTTCTGCCTGCTCGCGCACCTGTCGAACAAGATATGATCGGTAGTTATCGAGGTCGAACTTGATCCGGGCGGCGCTGGCGGAGAGGAGTTTTCCTCCAAGTTCATCTTCGGCATCGATGAGCTTTACGTCGTGGCCACGACGCGCGGCGATTAGCGCACAGACCATCCCAGCGGGTCCGGCTCCTATCACCGCTATGCGTTTGGGTTCTTTGGCGGGAGCGGGTGTCTGGGGCATGAGGTATTCAAAGCTGCAGCGTGGATTGACGGCACACTGCGGATGGCCCCCTTCGACAAACTCGTTGAGGCATCCTTCCTGGCATCCGATGCAGGGGCGAATATCTGCCACGCGACCGGCGTACGCCTTGTTGGGCCACTCGGGATCCGCAAGCAGCGGGCGTCCGAGCATGATCATATCGGCGTCGCCATTGCGAAGGGCGCGTTCGGCAATGTCGGGGTAGCCCAACTTACCCACCGCGACAACGGGTACGGGAAGGCCGGCATTGGAGCGGATATTGTCGGCGGCAAAGCGCTCTCGAACGGCGCGCGCCACGGGAACGAAGCAGCCTGCGGGCATGCTCGCAGGCGGGTGGGGCATCCACCAGTTGTCATAGCAACCAAGGTCGACGTCAAAGATGTCTACTCCCGCCGCCACGAGCTCTTCCATATAACCCAGGGTCTGTTCGACTGTACGGCCGCCGCGCATGCGTCCCAGATAGGTCGAATTCATGACCTGCTCGTCATAGGTTTCCTCGAGTGCAAGCGAAAGGTCGATGCGGTACATGATGGGGTAGTCGGGCCCAACGCGGCGACGGATTTCTTTGATCATATCGAGGCCAAACTGACGCCAATCGGCATAACGTCCGAGCTTGCGATGGTTAAAGGCGGGGTTTCCGAGCTGCTCGATAAGATAACCCTCGTGCCCGTGCAAATAGACGCCATCGATGCCCATGGCATGAGCATCGGCCGCCGCTTGGCCGATATTGTTTACGATACGGCGCAGCTTTTGGTCCGAGAGGCGCATGCATGGAATGGCGGGGATGTAGTAGTTAGGCAAGAAACTCGCCGAGACCGGAAACTTCTTTTGCGTGATGAGGCATTGCGGGTTGCCCACGCGGCCGAGTCCGGCCGTAAGCTGGACAAAAATGCGTGATCCGAAGGCATGGACACCTTGGGCAAGGTCGCGCCAGCCTGCCATAACGGTTCGGCTTCGATCGATGCGCGGGAAATAGGTGAGCTTGTCCAGCTCGGTGACCGTGGTATCGATGCCGTGGCTTACCGGTACGAGTCCTGTTGTGATGAGGCCGCAGCCGCCTTTGGCGCGGGCGAAAAAGTACTGCAGCATCATGTCACTGGGGCGGCCAGTTTCCTCGCACATGTCGATATTGCCCATCGGTGCCATGACAATGCGGTTTTTGACGGTGAGCTTGTTAATTTTGATGGGAGAGAAGAGCTTGTCAAAAGGATAGAGCTCTTGTGTCATGCGGGACGATCCGCAACCGGAATTTTTGGCGGGCCAGCTGTCGAATGAGTCGACGAGTTGCTGCACCAGTACGTCTTTTCCCAATGAGGTTCCTTTCAGATGTTGACAAGGTAACAAAGCAGTTTACGTCTAAATGTTTAATAGTCAACAACAATGGAGTGAGTTCGGTGAAGGAAAAAAGACTCAATGAGTGCCAGGTGGCAAGCTGTGCTGCGACATTAGCTCCCAGCTAATGAATTTGAGCTCGCTGCCTCCTACGATGTGCTGTGTGCCGGCACGGTAGCCGGATCGTAGGAAGGATGCATAATGGCAAAAGAGGGAAAGAAGCCGATCGGCAAGATCGTTTTGGGCGTCATCGTGGTGCTCGTTGTTGCCGGCGTCGTGGGTTCTATGGGCGGTAACTCGTCTGATTCGTCTACGGGTGATGCAGCAAAGCCTGCCGAACAGACCCAGCAAGTCGAGGAGAAAAAAGAGGCACAAGAACCCTATACGGTTTCGGATGAGGCCGGGGATACGTCTAATCAGTTCGCGTATAAGATCACTGGCACGTTGACCAATAATACGGATAAAGAGCAAAGCTACATTCAGATTGAGTATGTTCTGTATGACGCAGACGGCAATCAGGTGGGAACGGCTCTTGCGAACACCAACCATCTCAAAGCGGGCGGCACCTGGAAGTTCGAAGCGATGAGCACGGTATCTCCCGACCAGGTTGCCAGCTGGGAACGTTCTGACGTGAGCGGTTTTTAACTAGAATTAAAAACATGGTTACTATGCGAGCTGGGGGGTGAGGCCATATGCCTGATAAGAAGCTAACCGAAGAGTTGCTCAACGAGCTGCTCGATGCTCCGAGTATCGAGGGCTATATCAAAGAGCACGACTTTACCGCCCCGTCGCTTTCGGAGTATCTGAAACAGCTTTTGGAAGAAAAGGGGCTGGAGCGCTCGCGCGTGGTGCGTATGGCCGACCTCAACGAGACGTTTGGCTATCAGATCTTTACCGGTGCGCGGCATCCGAGCCGCAATAAGGTGCTGCAGATTGCCTTTGCCATGGCGCTGACGCTCAAGGAGACCAACCGCGCCTTGTCGGCGGCGGGCGCCAATGTCCTCAACTGCAAGGACCGCCGTGACGCCATCATCATTTTCTGTATCGATCGTGGCTGCAGCCTGCAAAAGGTGAACGAGGAGCTGTATCGCTTTGGTGAGGAGACGGTGAGCTAACGGTTGGCTGCCGGCGGAAGCGGTGTTCACGATATTTAGAACGTGCAGGGCACGGGCGTCATGGGGCGTCCGCGCCCTGCGTTATTATGGACGCTATGGATACTCAGAGCCCAACATATTCCGATGATGAGCTGACCGCTGCGCTCGCCGGACACCTGGCGTCACTTGAGCGTGATGACAGCTATCGCGTAGACCGTGTGCTCAAGCACTCCGACGTCGAGACGACCGAGCTCGTGTACTTTGAGGGCTCCGGCGGAGGATCTCTTGGCCCCTTTGTTCGCAAGCGCATCGACGCGTCGGCCCAGATTGGCGGGGCGTATGAACGCCTGTTTGCGGCCCAGCATGCTGGGCGACGTTACGAGCACTTGCCTCGGATTGTCGATTGCCGCCGCGTGGGCGACGAGCTTTGCGTGGTCATGGAATACATCGAAGGCGAAACGCTCGGGGCCCTGGTGGGGCGTTTGGGTGCGACGCCCGATTATGCCTGTGAGCTGTTTGGCGCCCTTTGTGATGCAGTTGCGGAGCTCCATGCCGGCTTTGCGTCGGCGGGGGAGATGGCTGCGCCGGTGATCCATCGCGACCTAAAGCCCTCGAATATCATCGTATCGGGCGCAAACTATACGCCCGATACAGGCATGACATTTTCATCGCTGGTGATTATCGACTTGGGAATCGCTCGCGTGTGGCGCGAGGGAGCCGATGCCGATACCGTTAAGTTTGGCACGCGTCCCTATGCGCCGCCCGAGCAGTATGGTTTTGGCCAGACGAGCGTGCGCAGCGATGTCTATGCGCTCGGTGCCCTGCTGTTCTTTTGTCTGACGGGGGCCGACCCCAAGCCGGGTCGGAACATGCGCGAGCAATGCGAGGCATATGATATCCCCGCCTCGCTTGCCGATGTTATTTGCATGGCGATGGCGCTCGATCCGGACAAGCGCTTTGCAAGCGCGAAGGCGCTAGGGCACGCTGCGCGTGCATCCTATGCGTTGTCCGCACCGACGCCGTCGTCCGCGCCGAATGCTGCTTCCTTCCAAGAGCCTCCGGAGCGGCGAGCCGTGTGCCCTGCGCCCGTGCTCCCCACGGATCAGTCTCAGGGCGGATTGCCGTTGGTGCCTGAGCGCCCGAATTTACTCTCCCGCATTCCCGACACCGTTGGGCGCATTTGGAACGCATTCGTCTATCTTTCGCTACTTGTTTTCTTTGCCGGAAGCCATTTTGCCGTTTTTCATCCTACGGGCGCCAACCAAAACTACCCGATGTGGTTTCTCGCGATTGAGTATTTTATCTTCGTCGACGGTCTCGTAGTGCTCATCCATTTTGTGATGCTCGACAAACGCCGCCTTCGCCGGCGGTTTGAGCTACTCGATAGATACCGCGGTAAAAAGCTTGCAAAGCTCTGGCTCAAGGCTATGGGTGTGCTCTTGTTGGTAATGATTATCATTGTTGCCATTGCAAACGCGACTGGCGTCGTCGATACCTCCGTCGCGTAAAAGAAAAAGGGCCCCAATTGGGGCCCTTTGACGTTGATCTTAGATGCGGTTCATCTGGGTTGCAACCTTGTTGTACCAGTCCTGCCACGTGGGCGGGCAGTACTTTTTGGCGGCTGCCGGGGTAAGCGTGGAGCCATAGTTGGCGCCCAGGTAGGCAACGTGGGCAGAGACGCCCTCGCTCCAGCTACCAAAGCTCCGCCAGCCGCCGCCGCGGGCGCTCCAGCCCCAGGCGTTATAGGAGCCGGCACAATAGAGGCCCTTGCTGCTCTCGATGCAGGCGATGGCGGGAGACCAGCGAGGGTCAACACCGGTGTTCCAGGCTGCCACGGCAAAGTTGTAACCCTGGCCTGCCATGGGGGAGCCGGCGAGGTAGTTGTCGATGCGACTCGTCCACTCGTTGATAAACGAGTCGTAATCGGAGTTGCCGGTATTGGAGTTGTTCACCGTGGTGTCGATAGTGGTGTTGGCGTTATTGGCCTGGCTGTTGGAGTTGTTGCCGCTCACGCCCTCGCCCGAGAGCTTCTCGGCGGCAGCGGCCTTGTCGGCCTCGAGCTTGGCCAGCTCTGCGGCATTCTCCTGCTCGGCCTTTGCCTGGGCTTCGCTGCGAAGCTGCTGGGCCTGTGCCAGTGCGTCCTCGGCGGTTTTCTGCTCGGTCTCGAGTTGGGACTTCGCCTGCTCGAGCTCGGTCTTGTTCTGCTCGAGCTCGGTCTGCATCTTGTTGAGCTCTTCGATCTCGTCGACGCTCGAGCTCGTGATCTGGTTGGTGTACTTGCAGGTGGTGATGAACTCGCCCAGGCTCTGCGCGTTGACCAGGAAGCTCACGATGGGGTTGGTGCCCTTCTGGTACTTATACAGATCGCGCATGGCGGAGCTCGCCTTGGCCTGTTGATCGGGAAGTTCGGCTTCGATCTTCTCGATGCTTGCCTCGTTAGTGTCGATTTGCTTCTGCAGATCCTCGAGCTTGGTGCGGGCTTCGTTGTAGGCACTCGTGGCGGTTTCGATTTTCTGCTGGGCAGCGGAAAGCTGATCCTGCGTTGCCTGCGAGGCGGCATAGGCTGCGACGGGGGAGAGCATCGGCGCGGCCGTCAGTGTAACGGCAAGCGCGGCGCTCGTGATGATACGAGCCGGCTTCGACGCGATGAGCGCTGCGGTGCGATGGTTCGAATGCTGCATCCAGTCCCTCTGCAATCAATCGTAGGTTATAGTTCGAAAGGTATTCTACTACTGCTTTCGACTTCAACTTGAACCTTAAAGGTTCTAAAGGGTCAAGTTGAACTTGAGGTTTTGGCCTTGACCTGCAGTTATAGTGAATTGTTAAGAAACCATAGAGTTCAACTTTAACGTTACGGAACCCTGCGGGCTCGATCATAAGCGCCTGCTTGCCATAGATATGGTGGAACTTTGGGAAGCGACGGTTTGGCACGCTAGAATAAACCAGTTGCATAAAGACCGCCCATCGTACGGGCAGTTGATGATAGGAAGTTTCCATGGCATTGCAGTTTACAGAGCGCGAGTTTATACCCGTGCTGCTCGGCGGCGATATCAACGCCTATTCGGTGGCGCGCGCCTTCTACGAGGAGTATCAGGTCAAGAGCCTGGTCTTTGGCAAGTATCAGACGGGTCCTGCATACCGCAGCCAGATTATCGACTATACGCCCAATGTGGATATCGACACTATGCCGGTCATGATCGAGACCGTCAACGGCATTGCACAGGCCAATCCCGATAGGAAGATTATCCTCATGGGCTGCGGCGATAACTACGTCGCGCTTGCCGCACAGGCTCAGGATGCCGGCCAGCTTGCCTCCAACGTCATCGCGCCCTATGCGCCCTACAGCATGCTCGAGCAGTGCCAGAAGAAGGAGATCTTCTACGAGCTGTGCGAGAAGCACGGTGTGCCCTATCCGCACACGTTTACCTTTACCATGGCGATGCTCAACGCCCAGGGCGAGGCTTCCGCCGAGGTGCTCGACCAGATCGACTTTCCCTTCCCGATGATTCTGAAGCCCTCTGACGGCATCATGTGGTGGGAGCACGAGTTCGAGGGCCAGAAGAAGGCCTACGAGATTGCCGATCGCGCCGAGCTGGAGCAGGTCATTCGCGATGTGTACGCCAGTGGCTACACCGATGACCTCATCTTGCAGGACCGCGTGCCCGGCAACGACGAGTACATGCGCGTGCTTACCAGTTATTCCGACCGCAACGGCAAGGTTCGCATGATGTGCCTGGGTCACGTGCTGCTCGAGGAGCATCAGCCCCATGGTGTCGGCAACCACGCCTGCATCATCACCGAGCCCAACGACGAGCTCATGGGTGGCGTGCGCAAGCTGCTTGAGGACCTTAAGTTCACGGGCTTCTCCAACTTCGACGTCAAGTACGACCAACGCGATGGTTCGTTTAAGTTCTTCGACTTCAACACGCGTCAGGGCCGCAGTAACTACTACGTCACCAACAGCGGCTTTAACGTTGCCAAGTACGTGGTGGATGAGTACGTCTATAACCGTCCGTTTGAGCCGGAATTTGTGACGGCGCAGGACGAGGCTCTGTGGATGGTCGTCCCCATGGGTGTCGTTGACAAGTATGTCAAGGACCCCGAGCTGCGTGCGAAGGCGCATCGTCTGGCCAAGGAGGGCAAGGCCGCCGATCCTTCGTTTATGAAGGGCGATTTTGTCTTTAACCGCTGGTTGCGCATGCGGCACACCAAGCTGCGTCACTTTAAGCTGTTCAAGACGTATTACAAGTAGATGAGCGCGGCGCCCGCCCGGTTTGCATCGGGCGGGCGCGGGCATGATACGCGCAACGGTGCGAGCGTCACCAAGGAGGCGGCGATGGAAAAGCTGGGAGTTATCGGCGGCATGGGCGCTGAGGCCACGTCGTATTACTACGACCAGGTCGTGCGTCATACGGCTGCTGCCTGTGATCAGGAGCATATCGACATGGTGGTGCTTTCCAAGTCGACCATGCCCGACCGTACGCTGGCCATCAAGACCGGCGAGCATGCCGAGCTGCTGGCGACCATGAAGGAGTGCGCACAGGCGCTCGAGACACTGGGCTGCGCGCACATTGCCATTCCCTGCAACACATCGCACTACTTCTACGACCAGATTCAGTCGTTTACCAAGGTGCCGATTATCCACATGCCGCGTGAGTCGGTGCGCTATGCCCTGGCGGGCGCGGTGATGGGGGAGTGCGAGTTCGATCCCAACCTGAGCATGCCGTCCGAGCCGGTGCGCAAGATCGGCATCATGGGCACTGACGGCACCGTGGGTGCAGGCGTCTATGGGCGCGAGTGCGAGGCCGCGGGCGTCGAGGTCGTCTATCCCAGCGAGAAGCGCCAGGCCGACGTGATGTCGCTGATTTATGATGACGTGAAGGCCGGACGCGAGCCCGATATGGACAAGTTTGACCGCGTGATGTGGGAGTTCGCCCGCAGCGGCTGCGACCGCGTCATTCTGGCCTGCACCGAGCTCTCGGTGCTGCAAAAGTACCGGGAGATGCCCGAGATTACCCTTGACGCCATGGACGTCCTGGTGCGCGAATCCATCATCCGCAGCGGCGCCCCCTACCGCCTGTAGCCCTCGACCTGCCAAAAAGAGACAGGTTTATTTTGGTAGGTTTTATCTGGGGGAACAGTAAGGCCTCGACTCGTTTGGTGCGAGCCGAGGCCTTTTGAATTTGTCGGTTGCCGGGGGCGATGGGTTAAAACAGGAAGCCGAGGACGATGAGGGCAATGCTGACAATAAGTATGGCAATGTCCAGGCCCTTGATGGGGTAGCGCTTGTACGAGCTCGCGCGCGTGCGCAGGTAGAAGCCGCGCTGCTCGGCTGCCAGGGCCGTGGCATCGGTTTTACCCACGCTCGAGATCAGTAGCGGCACGCACAGCGGCAGCATGAGCTTGAGCTTCTTGATGGGGTTCTTGGTGTCATACTCGATGCCGCGTGCGGTCTGCGCCTCCATGATGGCGTTCATCTCCTGGCCAAACACTGGCACAAAGCGCAGCGCCGTGGTAAAGGTGAAGGCGTAACGATACGGAACGTGCAGCACCTCGACGCAGGCGTTGGCAAGGTCGTTGAGCTTGGTCACCATGAGCATCAGAATAAGCGGTAGCGCCACGCCCAGCAGACGCAGACAGGCCTTTGTTCCGGTGATGAGGCCTTCATCGGTGACAAAGCTCCACACCACGTTGCCATCGCGCATAAAAGCCAGCTGCAGCACCAGCATGATGAGCGCGAGTGGAATCAGTAGCTTGAGCAGAGCGAGCAGGCGGTCGACGACGCCGGCGTAGGCTCCCAGCGCGAGCGTGAGTGCCAGAAAGCCCAGCAGTGCCACATAGGTGTCGGACAAGAAAATGCCGATGATGATGGTGGCGGCGAGGCCCAGTTTGATGACGGGGTTCAGGCGGTGTAGCAGCGTGTCGCCCGGCATGTAGTCGATGACGTTAACCACGGCGGACCATCTCCTCGGTAATGCGAACGATATCAGTGACCTCACTCACCTGCGTAAAGGCGGGCGAGACGGTGGATGCCAGACGGCGCGAGAGTTCGATGACCTGGGGCGGCTCAACGTAGGCACGCTGCATGAGTTCGATGTTCGAGAACAGCTCGTGCGTGCGGCCGCGGTCGAGGATGCGACCGTTGGCCATCACCACGATGCGCTCGGCAAAGTCGGAAACGACTTCCATGTCGTGACAGACCATGATGACGGCGCAACCGCGCTCTGCCATGGTGCGCACCGTTTCCATCACGGTCATGCACTCGCGGTAGTCCAGGCCGCTCGTGGGCTCGTCGAGCACCACGATCTTGGGCTCGATCACCACAACGGAGGCGAGCGCCACCATCTGGCGTTGGCCGCGCGACAGTGAGAACGGTGCCTCGTCGGCGGGCAGACCAAAGCGGTCGATGACCAGCTGGGCGCGACGCAGGGCTTCGGCGCGGTCGATGCCGGCAAGTTCTAGACCAAAGGCGACCTCGTCGAGCACGGTGTCTTTGCAGATTTGGCGGTCGGGGTTCTGGAAAAGCGTTGCCACTTCGTGTGCGATGCGGCTCGTGGGAACCGATGCCGTGTCCAAGCCCGTAACGCGTACGCTGCCCGATGCGGGCTTGAGCAAACCCGTGAGCAGTTTGGTGAGCGTGGTTTTGCCGGCTCCGTTTTGGCCGACAATGCCCACGAGCTCGCCGGGGTAGAGCGTCAAGTTGAGGTCGTGGACGGCGGCGCCTCCATGGGGGTAAGAAAACTCGACATGGTCAAAGGTGAGCACCGGCTCGGCGTCTTTCGCATGCGGGCGCAGCGACGGCGCGTGCGGGGAGCCTGCGGGCGCCTGGGTATCGCTTGTCGCACGGTCGGGGTCGACGATTTCCGTGATCAGGCGTTCTGCCTCGTCGACATCCAGACAGGGCGTGCCGCTTACCAAGCCATCGGCCTCGAGACTGTTGAAGATGCGCGTGACGCGCGGACAATCGACGCCGATGGTGCGAAGCTCGTCGGTGCGTGCGAAGACCTCGTGCGGCTCACCTTGCAGCGCGATCTGGCCGTGATCGAGCACCAACACACGGTTGCAGTACTCCGAAAGTAAAGCGACCTTTTGCTCAACGACGACGATGGTGATGCCGAGCGCGCGGTTTGCCTCGCGCAGCGTCTCGAAGATCAAGGTGGAACTGGCGGGATCGAGCGCTGCGGTTGGCTCATCGAGCACTAAGACGCGCGGACGCATGGCGAGGATGGCGGCGATAGCTACCTTTTGCTTTTGGCCGCCCGAGAGGGTGGCGATCTCGCGGTCGCGCAGGTCGCTGATACCGACGGTCTTAAGCGTCTCGCTCACGCGCTGCTCGATCTGATCGTGCGGAACGCCAAAGTTCTCGAGGCCAAAGAGCATTTCGTCCTCAACGACCGAAGCGACCATCTGCGTATCGATGTCCTGCAGTACGCTACCGACGACCTGCGATACGTCGGTGAGCGAGACCTCGCAGGTGTCGTGGCCGTCAACTAACACGGAGCCATAAAAGGTGCCGGTGTAGTGGTGAGGCACGGCGCCCGACAGACAGGCGGCAAGTGTGGACTTACCGGCGCCCGAGGGCCCGATGATGCCGATGAAATCTCCCTTGTTCACGCTGAGCGAAACGTGGCTGAGCGCCTGCTCGGTTTGCGTGCCATAGGAGAACGAGACATCGTCGACGTTGATGATCGTTTCCATGGGTACCTTTCATAGTCATTGGGGACGTTCTTGCATGTCCAGTCGTTTATAAGAACGTCCTCAAGAGCTCGTTGTTTGGGACAGTCTTTGGCGGTGAAGCACGGAGACGGCTTTACGAGGTGCCCCAGGTTGGCGCGAAAGAGGAACGAAGCGTACTTGGGTACGCGAGCGACGAATGAACGCCAAGATGGGGTGGCTCGCAAAGCCGAACAGGTTAGTTGAGCTTAAGGGCCTTCTGGATGGGCATGTAGAGGGCGCCGACCAGAATGGCGTTAAACACGGCGGTCATGGCGACGACGGGCAGCATGGCTGCGGCGAGCTCGCCCACCACGCCGAGCATGGCCATCTTGATGACCATGAAGATAACGCCGGAGACAAAGGTGGTCACGAATGTTGCGACGATGGCGACGACGGGCTTAACCTGGCCGTCCTTGGCGGCGGCGTTGACAATGACGGCCATGAGCATGGCGGCGATACCCTCGGCGGCAAAATCGACAAACGGCGAGGTGGTGGTGATCTGGATCACGGCCGCTGAGATGAGGCCAATGACGAGCGCTTGGCCAATGTTGGGACGAACGACCAGGATGGTGAGGCAGAAGGCCGAGATGATGAACTCGGGACTGATCATACCGCCCGAGATGCCCGAGATTGCCTTGCCGACGGTGAAGTTGAGGATGAAGCCTGCGGCAAGCAGAATGGCGAGCAGGACAAGGGCGTGGATATCGAGTTTGCCGCGGTCGGCGGTCTGGACGGTGCGGGGCTGGGCTGTGGCGGTGGTGTTCTGAGACATGGTAAAAGTCCTTTCAAAAAGGGGAGTGTAAGAGAAAAACGGAGGCGCGTGATGCGAATGCGATCGGGCTCGAGATAGAAAAAGGCCCCCGGTCGAAACCGGAGGCCTTCCAATCACCTAGAGCGCAAAAACAGGCGTGAGGGACTCACTGTCGACCGATCGTATTCGCATCACGCCACCACCAGTTGTTGAGGGACTTCATTGTGTTCATCATCTTGGTGGCTCCTTTCGTGATGCCTTGGCGCGGTTGCACCTCGTTGCTGTTGCGCTGCACTATAGCACAGCGAAGTGTGTGCGGGGAAATCTTTTTTTGAAAAGATTTCGGCGGCGTTTCCTGCCGGTCAAAAGGGCAGGCTGAGCGGGCGGGATGACTCATGCGACCCCGCCCGTCTCTTGGAACGCGAGGGTCTTAGGCCTTCTTGCGGCGATAGAGCACGAAGCCGCAGACACCGATGATGACGACGGCGCCAACGGCCATGGCGGCCATGTTGTTGCCCTCGGACTTCTCCTCGGTCGCCTCTTCCTCAACCTCGGGCTCGGCAACGTCCTCATCGGAGAGGGCCTCGTCGGCGTAGGTGATGGACTCGACTAGGCAGTCGTTGTCGGCATCGTAGTCACTCGGGACGAACTTCTCGGAGAAGTCTCCCTTCTTGAGGTAGTCGCGCATCTCCTCGAGCATGGCCTTGCACTTGACGTAGGTGTTCTTGGTCGCTGCCTTGCCGGCCTTGTTGGCCAGGGCGGTGCGGGCCTCGGTGTCCTTGGCGGCCTGCATGGCCTCGTCGACGGTCAGGTTCTGCTCAATGAGCTCCTTCTGCAGGGCGTCGAGATAGGCGCGGACGCCGGTGGCGCAGCTGTCGCGGTTCTCATAGGCGAGCGTGTTGATGTCCATGAGGACGTAGTTGATGGAGTTCTTGGGCTCCTCGTTGTTCACGACGTCTTCCTCTTCACAGTGATCGAAGGAGACATCCTGATCGCTGAAGTAGGGGCTGACCTCGGTGAGCAGTGCGGAATAGAGGGGGATAGCGACGGAGAACTCGGCGTTGGAGAGCATCTCCCACTGGATGGTCGCGATTTCGGGGTCCATGCCGTGACGGATCTGGAAGGTGTGGATCTCGGTGTTGCGGTTGGAGCCGATGGCATAGGCGCCGTCGGTGTTGGCGTTGAGGCCGGCGACATTCTCGCCGCGAGCGGCGAAGGAACGAATCATCTCAAAGGTGTTCCAGTCGGACTTGCCGGGCTGGAAGAACAGCGGCTGCATCTCGTGGACCAGGGCGCCGGTCGTCGCACGAGCGTCTTCGCGCTCGTCCTTGACGATCTCATAGTCGGTGCCCTCAGCAAGCGGAGCCATGAAGTAATCGCGGCCCTGGACATAGCGCGACCACTGGTGCATACCGGCCTCGCTAATCTCCTCGCCGTAGGTCTTGGCGACGTCGAACTTGCCGTCGGTGTACTCGGCAAAGCCCTTCTCCTTAGGCATGGACTCGATGCCCTCGGAGTGGAGGCAGTTCTCGGTGTCGTCGAGGTCGACGTCATAGGTGAGGTTGCCGATGTTGGGGTTGAGTGAGGCAATATCGTCGGTGAGCCTCATAGCGATCCACTGGTGGCCGGAAAGCGCTGCAAACAACCAGGTCTCGTTGTTGTCGGCAATGATGATCTGGTCGTTGGAGCAGACGCCCTGCTCGTCAATCAGGCTGCCGAGGAGCTCGACACCCTCGCGGGCCGTGGCGCTCTCGCCCAGAATGACGCTGGCGTAGTTGTACTCGCCGATGCCGGTCTCCTCGGTGACGGGGTCGGCTTCCTCTGCCTTCTCGTTATAGGAGGTGCTCAGCGTGGCAGAGCAGGAAACGCCCTTTTCGTTGATGCCAGCCTCGGAATATGCGTCGTAACGATCTTCCCACTGAGAGGGGTTGTCGCGAACGAAGGTGTAGCGGTAGGTTGCGCCCTTGGACTTGTACTCAAAGCCGGACTCGACCGAGGTGTACTTGCTGCCGTCCTTGTGTGCGGGCTCGATGCCAAAGTGCTTGATGTAGCGCGGGCCGAAGTCCTCGGAGCGTCCGTAGTACGTGTTGCCGTCTGCCGTGAGCTGGCTGCCCATGTAGATCTGGGTGCAAGCGAGCGCCGAAGTCGGCATGGCCATAATGGCCGCTGCTCCAAATGCAAGGCCGCAGCCGAGCTTCTTGAGCGTGTTGACAGGATGAGTAAACCTCATGATCCCTCCCAACTGTTGAAACCCCGCGAAACCGTACGGAGTTTCAGCTAATAAATACATCTACTAGCCTAAAGGAAGTGTAAAGAGTATTCATTCGACAACAGCTTTTACTCGATGAGCGTGAAGAAATATACGATGAGCGGATAATAATACTCATTTTATTGCTTTAGTTAAATAAAGGCACCCTGCATTTACTGTGGCTGAATAAAGCGCCAGACAATGCTCAAAAAGAAAACTCTCCCGCTGTTTAGGATTTGCATAAACAACGGGAGAGTCGATAACTGGATGAATATCATACCAATGTGGATTTACTTCTTTCGGCGGTGGATCACATTGATGGCGTAACCAACGAGCATGGCCAAGACGATGACGATAAAGCCAATCAGGGGATTGTCGTTCATGGGGTCCTCCTATTTTCCGAGCGGTGAAAAATCGTCGACGATGAGGTCGAGACATTGCGGCAGCGCGCGAGCGCCAAAGACGCCGGAGTTGCTGGAGATGATCTCTCCATCGAACTGCATACCCAGCGATGGCGTGCAGGTGATCTTGGCTTCCTTGGTCTGGATGATCTTAAACTGCGGACGGCCGAGCACTTTGCCAGCGGGGTCGAGCGCGGCGGTAATTACCGTGGGGAGCAGCTGCATCGTGCGCACGGGCTCAATAACGACGATGTCGACCATGCCGTCGTCCATGCGGCAGTTGGGGAACAGGTTGATGTCGTTTTGGATGACCGAGGTATTGCCTGCCATGCAGCAGATGCCGTCGAGCTCCTCGACAATGCCGTCGTGCTCAATGGTAAAGTGCGCCACCGTGGGGTTGGGCGTGGCGAGCGCGGAGAGGAAGTAGGCGATCTCGCCAATGTCGTTTTTGGTGGGAGCGGCCTTCATCATGATCTCGGCGTCGAAGCCCGAGCCGGCGATGATGATAAAGCCGTGGCGCTTCTCGTTGCCCTTCTCGTCGAGCCAAAAGAGCTCACCCATGTCCACTTTGACCGTGCGGCCGTCGCGGCAAGCCTTGGCGAGTGCCGCCGCCTCGGGGGCATTGCCGATGTTGTTAAAGAACAGGCAGGCCGTGCCGGAGGGGAAGACAAGCGTGGGGACACCGCACCCGCGCATCTGGTCGAGCACGTTGGAGACGGTGCCGTCGCCGCCCGAAACGACCACGCGATCGAACTCGCGAACGTCCGCTACCGCGTCCTCGGGCTCCATGCCATCGCCGATAAAACGCATCACGACCTCGTCGCCGCCCTGCGCGAGGGCGTGCGTGAACGCGTAGATTTCATCTGAGCTGGGGCCCGATGCCGGGTTGTGGATGATAAGGCAGCGCATACTTACGTTCCCGTTCTGTGACTAACCGAGTATAGTTGTAGAGCAATGCCGATATCCTACCCGTGTTTTTCGGGCCTAACCTTATTCGATGGGTTGATATGTACATTTCCACACATCAGGCTCTGGTCGACTTTTGCCAGCGCGCCCGCGAGTTCGACGCGATCGCCGTCGATACCGAGTTTTTGCGCGAGCGCACGTTTCATCCGCGCCTGTGCCTGGTCCAGATTGCCACCCCCGCCGAGAGTGTCGCTGTCGATCCGCTGGTGATCGACGACCTGTCGCCGCTTGCCGAGCTTATGGCCGACGAGAGCGTGACCAAGGTCTTCCACGCCTGCTCGCAGGATATGGAGGTCATGCTCCACACCGTGGGCGCGCTGCCGCGTCCGATTTTTGACACGCAGGTTGCCGCCGCCTTTTTGGGCGAGCGCCAGCAGATTTCGTATGGTGCGCTCGTTCAGACGTTCTGCGGCGTATCACTGCCCAAGACCGAGTCGCTGACCGACTGGTCGCGCCGCCCGCTGACCGACAAGCAGATTGAGTACGCGATCGATGACGTCAAGTATCTGATCGTTGCCTATACCGAGATGATGAGCCGTCTGCGCGAGCTGGGCCGCGTGGATTGGGTGCTCGACGAGTTGCGTCCTCTGGCCGATGAGTCGCACTACCGCGCCGACCGCCACGAAGCGTTCCGCAAGGTCAAGCGCATCAACTCGTGCAGCCGCCATCAGCTGGGCATTGCGCGCGAGCTTGCCGCCTGGCGTGAGGACCGCGCTGAGCGGCGCAACATCCCGCGCAAGTGGGTTATGTCCGACGATACGCTGCTGGCGCTCGTCAAGCGCAATCCCGTGCGTGTTGAGGAGTTCCGTAGCATCCGCGGCACCGACCAGCTGGGGGAGCGCGACGTGGACGGCGCGCTCATGGCCATCAAGCGCGGAGCGAGCTGTCCGCACGATCGCCTGCCGCTCTTGGTGCGCGGACATCGTCAGATTTCGCCGGAGCTGGAGAGCGTGACTGACCTTATGTATGCGCTTATTCGCCTGGTTGCCGAGCGCTCGGGCGTGGCGACCTCGGTCATTGCGTCGCGCGATGACCTGGCCGACTACATTGAGCATCCCGAGCAGAGCCGCCTGCGCGAAGGTTGGCGCTTTGAACTTGTGGGCTCGCGCCTGGACGATCTGCTTTCCGGCAACATGGGGTTGACGGTCAAAGATGGCAAAATTGAATTGCTGTAAGGAAGCCTAGCCGCTTGATTGGGTAGAATGCCTCCAACGTGTAATTCGATTCGGAGGAATTCGCATGCCCTATTACTATGGTTACGGCTTTGGCATCGACCCGCTGTACCTGCTGGTTGTCCTTGTTTGTACGGTGCTTGGTCTTGCGGCGCAGAGCTATATCAACTCGACGTACAAGACCTGGTCCAAGGTTCGCTCGGACGGCGACACGGGTGCCACGGTCGCTCGCCGCATGCTCGACGCCAACGGTTGCAACGCCGTGGGTATCAAGGGCGTTGCCGGTGAGCTCACCGACCACTACAACCCGCAGGATAACAACCTGTATCTCTCGGACGCTAACCGTTCGGGCGGATCGGTCGCAAGCGTTGCCGTGGCCTGCCACGAGGCGGGTCATGCCGCCCAGCGTCAGAGCGGTTACGCCATGATGAAGGTTCGCACCGCCCTGGTCCCGGTCGTCAACTTTACCCAGAACACCTGGACCATCGTGTTGCTCTTGGGCCTGTTTATGAACATCGCCGGGCTCACGACCCTCGCATTGATCTTCTTCTCGTTTAGTGTGCTGTTCCAACTCGTTACGTTGCCTGTCGAGATCGATGCCAGTCGCCGCGCCGTGGCGTATATCGAGCAGTCGGGCATGAGTTCCAAGCAGGTCAACGGTGCCAAGAAGGTGCTGACGGCAGCCGCGCTCACCTACGTGGCGGCGGCGCTCACCTCGATTATTCAGCTGCTCTACCTGATGGCCCGCTACAACAGAAACTCCAACCGATAACAAATTGGCTTGACAGGCGCCGCGGAGATTCTTGTCCCCGCGGCGCTGTACTATGTGTTGGACTTGAATCTGCGCAGGGTCGAAGCCCTTGTGCTCGATAACGAAGGGGGGCTGCGTGGCAGGCTGGAATCTAACCGGCAATGCCGTTTCCGCCGAGTTCGACGGTTCGGACGATCAGGAGCGCAAGGAGCTCAGCGTGAGCCAGGCAGTGGAGATCGCCGCCGGTGCGCTCGATGCCATTCCGCAGCTGAGCGTTCTGGGCGAGGTCACAGGTTTTCGTGGTCCTAACGCCCGAAGCGGTCACTGCTACTTCCAGATCAAGGACGACTCGGCCGCCGTCGACTGCATTATCTGGAAGGGCGCCTATCTCAAGCGCACCTTCGATCTGCGCGATGGCATGCAGGTGAGCTTTAAGGGCAGCTTCAATCTCTATAAGCCCACGGGTCGCATGAGCTTTGTTGCCCGCTCATTTTCGTTGGCGGGGGAGGGTCTGCTGCGTCAACAAGTGGCGCAACTGGCCGAAAAGCTACGCCGCGAGGGCCTGATGGACGAAGCGCGCAAGCGCCGCATCCCGGTGTTCTGCTCCCGCGTGGCGGTCGTCACCTCGCTTTCGGGTGCCGTAATCGACGACGTCAAGCGCACGTTGCGTCGTCGCAACCCGCTCGTCGAGGTCGTCTGCGTGGGCGCCAAGGTTCAAGGCGAGGGTGCGCCGGCCGAGCTCATCGAGGGCTTGCGCCGCGCCGCTTCCATTACGCCGGCGCCCGACTGTATTTTGCTGGTGCGCGGCGGCGGCTCCTTTGAGGACCTCATGACCTTTAATGACGAGGAGCTTGCCCGCGCGGTGGCGGCTTGTCCTGTGCCCGTGGTGACCGGTATTGGCCATGAGCCCGATACCTCGATTTGCGACATGGTGAGCGACCGCCGCGCCTCCACGCCCACGGCGGCGGCCGAATCGGTGGCGCCGGCTATGACGGAGTTGGCCGATGTGCTCGAGGCACGCCATCAGCGTCTTGGCGCCGCGATGGCATCGATGATTGGGTCGAATCAGGTCGACCTGGAGATGCTCGATCAGCGTGGTCGCCGCGCTTGGAATACCTATACGGCCCGTCTGGGCGATGCACTCGATGCCGCCGCCTGCCGCCCGTGCCTCAACGACCCCACATTTATGGTCGAGCGTCGCGAATCGGAGCTTGCGCTGACTGCCGATCGCCTGTCGGGCGCCATAGTACGCTCGGTCGGGACATTCCGCTCCAACTTTGAGCGCCTGCCCGAGCGTCTGGTTGCAAGCACCTCGGGGCTCGATGGCAAGCGCCATGCGCTCACGCTTGCGAGTTCCCGTCTGGAGCATCAGGGGCGCACGATGCTCAGCAAACCCGCGTCCGACCTGGGCCGTGCGGCAGCCTCACTCGATGCCCTGTCGCCGCTCAAGGTGCTTGCCCGTGGCTATTCCATCGCGTACAGCGATGATGGGGTGGCTACGAGCGCCAAGACCTTTAAGCCCGGCGACGCCATACGCGTGCGCATGGCAGACGGCAACGTGGCGGCAACGGTCGATACGGTCGAGTAGACCGCGTTTCACAGCGATAAACCTTTAGGAAAGGAAACAGATATGGCAGAGAAGACCCCGGTCGAGCAGCTTACGTACAAGCAGGCCTCGCAGGAGTTGGAACTCATCATCCGCAGCTTGGAGTCGGGCGATATGGAGCTCGAGGAGTCACTCGAGAGCTATACCCGCGGCGTCGAGCTCCTCAAGAGCCTGCGCACCCGCCTGTCCGATGCCGAGCAGAAGGTCTCGGTGCTCCTTAAGGACGTCGACGGCAACGACGTGCTCGCCGACGGCGAGGCCGCCAACACCGACGACAAGCTTTCGTTCTAACCATCCCGACCAAATATAATTACCTTGGCCTGTGAGAAAGGAACCAGCCATGTGTGATTGCATCTTCTGCAAAATCGCCAACCACGAGATTCCCTCAACCGTTGTCTATGAGGACGACCAGGTCATCGCCTTCGACGACCTCAACCCCCAGGCGCCGGTCCACACGCTCGTGATCCCCAAGAAGCACTACAGCGACATCGCCGACAACGTGCCGGCCGAGACCATGGGCGCCATGGCCCACGCCATCCACGAGGTTGCCAAGGCCAAGGGCTTGGAGGACGGTTTCCGCGTCATCTCCAACAAGGGCGTCAACGCCGGCCAGACCGTCATGCACTTCCACATGCACGTCCTCGGCGGCAAGAACCTGGGCGAGAACCTCATCTGAGGACGCACAGCCCGTCGCCTTGGCTGCCTTTGGAGTAACCTATGCAGCTTTCTCAACTCGAATACCTTCAAGCGGTAGCGAACTACGGCGGCGTGCGCAAAGCGGCTCGCGCCGTTCACGTGAGCCCACAGGCCGTTTCGTCGGCAATCAAAAAGTTGGAATCTGAGTATCAGATTGTTTTGCTCGACCGATCGGCGGGGGAGGCTGTTTTGTCTCCGGCGGGCAGAGAATTTGCGCGTCGTGCACGCGTGATCCTGGCACAAGTCGACGATCTCAAAAAGTACGCTCAATCGGGGAACGGCGGCGTTTCGCCCGACGGCCACTTCCGTCTTTACGCCCCCTGTCTTCACGGGCGGGGGCGTCTTTTTTCCGAAAACTGGTACGACTCGTTTGAAAGCTTGCACCCCCAGATTCACCTTGATGTTTGGCATCAGCCAACGGCCACATGCTTTGAATCACTTGTGCTTGGCATTTCGGATGCGGCCATCTCATTTGAGGAACCAAGGGATAGTGTCCTTTCTTCGAAATACTTGGGTGAAAAGGAGCTCAAGGTTCTTTCGTGTCCAGCGGGTCATCAATCTGTGGGTGCTATGACCGTTCGTGAGTTGCTGGGCGGCAGGCTCGCTGTTCCCATTAATTTGTCACCCTGTCTCAATGCAATCAACCAATGTCCCGAGGCTCAGCTGGTTAATTTCCGCTTCCGCGACGTCGAATACGAAAACAGGGCGCAGACTGAGTTTCTTCAAGCCGGGGGATTGATATTGAGTTTTTCTGGCTCTTCTCTCGCAACAGATGGACTGGAAGTGAGCGAGTGCTCCATTGAAGGCTCGCATGACGTGGCCTTGCCCATCTATTTTTGCTATCGACAAAATGCCTGGACCGATCGACACCAGACGGTATTTCTTCACCTATTGCGTCATCTCGCTTCGTGAGGCCATTTGGCCTCGTGGCGTCAAGTGAATGTTGACGCCTTGTAACACATGACTGACGGCTTTGCCCTCATGCTTTTCCAGGATTTCGGTTTGGGCTATTGGCTCTTGGAGGGCGGAGCATGAAAAACCGTACGGTTTTGCTTTATATGACGTTCGTTTTTCTGTCGAACTTCAGCACCATTTTGTATTTTCTGACGGTTTACCTTGAATTCGTCGGATTCTCGATGGTAGCGATTTCTAGCATGATGATTGCATACCAAGTGAGTAAGTTCATTCTTGAGGTTCCTACTGGTTATATTGCTGACAGGTTTGGACGAAAGACAAGCGGTCTCGTTGGCGTCGTGGGAATGCTTGGATACTACGCCGCCCTACTTTTCGCCCGTTCTCCTCTGCTTTTAATCGGCGCGTTTGCTCTCAAAGGATTTGCAGTTGCATGTGTGAGCGGATCCATAGAAGCGATCTACATTGACAGCGTCTCTCAGGACCAGCTCGTAAGACTTAATGTCGTTGAGCGATTTGTTTTCTATGCCTCTTATGCCATCTCCGCTTGCGTGGGCGGTTTCATTTCGTCTGTCGGTGCATATCTCATTGGTCTTTCGGCAGATATCATCGCAATGGTGTTGACGTTGGTTGTCGTTGCCTGCATTCCTGAGATGCGAAGAGGGGACACTGCAGCGACACCTAAGCGTGGAATTAGCCCGAAGATGATCGGTGCCGCTATTGCGCGTAACGGCATTCTTCGTTCAGCGTTCATCATGGACTGCTCTCAGGCATTTGCTTTTGTCGCCCTGGAAGACTTTTTCTCACTGCTGCTTGCGGGTCGCGGAATGAATGCCGTCGCTTCGGGTGTGACCATTGCGGTCTAGCTCCTTGCCTCGGCTTCCATGGGGCTTATTGTGCCGAGTGTGATTGCTCATGTCGACAAGGGCCGTTTTGCGCGTATTTGCGGCATCGTGCGCCTTTTCCTGACTGCTCTGTTTTTGATTCCCTTTACTCCGGTCTATTTGCTGCCCGTGTTCTATGTACTGCAGACGGTTGCTTACTCGTTATTTGCTCCAATTAAATACTCAATTTTTCAAAATGCTGTCGATTCTTCGATGCGCTGTTCACTGATTTCGGTCCAAAGCCAGATGGTGGCGGTGGGTGCCATCCTTTTCTATCTGTTCAATGCTGCGTTGAGCAGCATCGCGGGTATTCGAGTCATATTGCTTGTAGCGCTCGGGATATCTTCTTTGGTGTATATCCCCGCGCTATTTCGTCTTACAAGTCAAAGGCCGTGAGTATTTGGGCACCGATAACTTATATATCAACGCAATAAACCCGAGCGCGAGGGCGTTTGGGTTTATTATTGAAGCGTATGTAACCTGGCGGCGCCACACCGCCTGTTAGTAGGGAGACACATGAACGTTCTGGTCGTCAACGCAGGATCTTCGACCCTTAAGTATCAGGTCATCGATACCAAGTCCCACAAGGTGTCCGCAAAGGGCTCCTGCGAGCGCGTCTGCTTTACCGGCGGTACCTTCACCCATGCTGCCAACGGTTCCAAGAAGGTGACCGAGAACATCGAGTTCCCCGACCATAAGGTCGCCATTGAGGTCGTTCTGAAGGACCTCGAGGCCAACGGCGTCAAGATCGAGGGCATCGGCCATCGCATCGTTCAGGGCGGTTGGTACTTTGGCGACTCCTCCCTCGTCGACGAGGACGTTCTCGCCAAGATTCGCGAGGTCGCCCCGCTCGCGCCGCTGCACAACAACCCCGAGGCCAACGTTATCGAGTTCTGCCTGGAGCAGTATCCCGATCTGCCCAACGTCACGGTCTACGACACCGCTTTCCACTTCAACATGCCCGAGGTCGCCAAGACCTACGCCCTTCCCAAGGATGTTTGCGATAAGCTGCACATCCGTAAGTATGGCGCCCACGGCACCAGCTATCGCTACATCTCCAAGAAGGTCGCCGAGATGACCAACGGCGAGGCCCGCAAGGTCGTCGTGTGCCACATTGGCTCCGGCGCTTCCCTGTGCGCCATCGAGGACGGCAAGTGCATGGACACCACCATGGGCCTCACCCCGCTCGACGGTGTCATGATGGGCACCCGCTGCGGCTCCATCGACCCTGCTACCGTGTGCTACCTGCAGCGCGAAGGCGGCTACACCTTCGACGAGGTCGACGAGATGATGAACAAGAAGTCCGGCCTTTTGGCTGTGACCGGCGGCAAGACCAACGACTGCCGCAACGTCGAGGAGCTCGCCGCCGCTGGTGACCCCGAGGCTCAGCTCGCCTTTGACATGTTTGTCTACAAGATTGCCGCCAAGGCTGCCGAGATGGCCACTTCCATGTGCGGCATGGATACCCTGGTCTTTACCGCTGGCATCGGCGAGCACGCTCCGGCTGTCCGCGCTGGCGTGGCCGACCGTCTGGCCTTTATGGGCGTCAAGATGGACCATGCCCGCAACGCCCTGCGCGGCGACGGCGCTTGGTGCCTGTCCGCCAAGGATTCCAAGGTCAAGATCTTCGTCATCCCCACGGATGAGGAGTTCATGATCGCCTCCGACGTCGAGCGCATCGTCAGCGGCAAGTAATTGATACAAGGGGAGGGGACTGGATGGCATTGTGCCGTTCAGCCCCCTTTTATGCTCTTTGGGCGAAGAGATTAATAGATATTTATTGAATTCTGATAACTTCTTATTAAGGGTACGGCCGCCTTATAGGTTTGCCGACCGTACTGTAATCACAAAGGAGTCTCATGAACGTACTTGTTGTCAACGCCGGCAGCTCGAGCCTTAAATATCAGCTTTTGGATACCGATACCCGCGAGGTTTTCGCCAAGGGCAACTGTGAGCGTATCGGATCGGACATGGGCATCTTTGGCCACTCCGAGAACGGTGGTGCCGAGCAGACCGAGGAGATTCCTTTTCCCGATCATCGCAGCGCCATTGCGCGCGTGCTCGAGGAGCTCGAGAAGACCGACTTTACGATCGATGGCATTGGGCATCGTATCGTTCAGGGCGGCTGGCACTTCGATGATTCCGCAGTCGTTGACGACGAGGTCATGGCTAAGATCCTTGAGGTGGCCCCGCTCGCTCCGCTGCACAATTACGGCGAGGCGGCGGCAATCGAATATTGCCGCGAGAAGTATCCGGAGCTGCCCAACGTGGCCGTCTTCGACACCTCGTTCCACATGACCATGCCCGAGGTCGCCTACACCTACGCCCTGCCCAAGGACGTGTGCGACAAGTACCATGTGCGCAAGTACGGCGCGCACGGTACGAGCCACCGTTACGAGTGGATGATGGCCAAGGAAATCCTGGGCTCGCGCTGCCATCGCCTGCTTTCGTGCCATCTGGGCAACGGTGCTTCGCTTGCCGCCATTGAGGACGGTGTGTGCCGCGATACCACGATGGGCCTCACGCCGCTTGACGGCCTGATGATGGGCACCCGTTGCGGTTCCATCGACCCGGCCACCGTGTGCTACCTGCAGCGCGAGGGCGGCTACAGTTACCAGGAAGTCGACGACATGATGAACAAGCAGTCCGGTCTGCTTGCCATCTCGGGCATCTCCAACGATGCCCGCGACATCCGTACGCGCGCCTCCGAGGGTGACGAGCGCTGCCTGCTCGCTTTCGATATGTTCGCCTACAAGGCCATGCAGCAGGCCGGCTCCATGATCGCCTCCATGGCGGGCGTGGACACCATTACCTTTACCGCCGGCATCGGCGAGAACGACTGGTCGATCCGCAAGGCCTTCTGCGACTGCTTTGAGTGGCTGGGCGTGCGCATCGACAACAACAAGAACCGCGAGGCCGTGGGCAACGGCCCGCAGGTCATCAGCGCCGCCGGCTCTTCCGTCACGGTCATGGTCATCCCCACCGACGAGGAATACATGATCGCCCGCGACGTCGAGCGTCTGACCAAGAACAACTAACGCGCGCATTTGCAAGTAAACGAAAGGCCTCCAGAGCAACAGCTCCGGAGGCCTTTTTACTAGCAGGCGGAAATTCCAGTCCCAAAGTGATCGTCACCAGCAACGCCTGCGCTCCCAACAACGGCATCCAGTCATTCAGATTCTCAGCCTAGCTCGTAGCCAAGCCGCCGTCCACCCCGGATTCCCTGATTGCCACGTGACGGCAGAAGGCCGCACGGGCTAACCCCTGAAAACAATCCGCAGACCAGAAACGCCCCCGTTCGTAGCTCCGGAGGAGCAGAACGGGGGCGTTTCATTGGTCGAGGACGTTTTCAGGGGTTAGCCCGTGCGGCCTTCGGGCGAGTGCGTCCGCTACTCAGCCATCTGAGCCTGGACGGCGGTGATGGCCACGACACCCACGATGTCGTCGGCAGAGCAGCCGCGCGACAGGTCGTTAACCGGCTTGGCGATGCCCTGCAGGATGGGGCCGTAGGCGTCGGCGCCGGCGAAGCGCTGGACCAGCTTGTAGCCGATGTTGCCGGCCTCGAGGTCGGGGAACACGAGCACGTTGGCCTTACCGGCAACGGAGGAACCGGGAGCCTTGAGCTGGGCGACGGTGGGAACGATGGCGGCGTCGAGCTGCAGGTCGCCATCGATGGCGAGCTCGGGAGCCTTCTCCTTGCAGAACTTCACAGCCTCCTGGACCTTCTTGGCGACCTCGCCGCCGGCGGAGCCCATGGTGGAGTAGGAGAGCATGGCCACGTGCGGCTCAACGTTGCCCATGAAGGTGGACCAGGAGTGAGCGGAGGCGATGGCGATCTCGGAGAGCTCGTCGGAGGACGGGTTGATGTTGAGGCCGCAGTCGGCGAAGATCAGCGTGCCGTCGGTGCCGAACTGCGGAGTGTCGGTGCACATCACGAAGAAGGCCGACACCAACTTGGTGCCCGGGGCGGTCTTGAGGATCTGCAGCGCGGGGCGCAGCGTGTCGGCGGTGGAGTGGCAGGCGCCGGAGACCAGGCCGTCGGCGTCGCCCATCTTGACCATCATGGTGCCAAAGTAGGTAGCATCCATCACCTGGGCGCGAGCCTGCTCGATGGTGACGCCCTTCTTGGCGCGGAGCTCGGCAAACTTCTGCGCGTACTCCTCGTGCTTCTCGGCATTGCGCGGGTCGATGACGGTAGCGCCGGGAACGTTGATCTCGTCGGGGTTGCCCAGGATGACGATCTTTGCCAGGCCCTCCTCGATGATCTTGGTGGCTGCGACGATGGTGCGCGGATCCTCGCCCTCGGGCAGGACGATCGTCTTAAGGTCGGCCTTGGCGGCAGACTTCATACGGTTAAGGAAATCGCTCATGTTACTCCTTACAAGCGTTTCGCTAAGCTCCAGGCGCCTGACTGCACACGAATAAACCCGCTGCTAGCGGGTTTACCTTTCAATAATGTACGCCGCGGTGCTTGAGCTTTCCTTGTGTGGCAAGCTCATTATAGGACGCATTAGCGCTATAATCGCTCTGATAAATATGTCTCGAAGAATGTTCGAGAAAAGCCCAGCTAACGAGCCCGTGGCTTTTGACAAGGAGTATCGATGCAGATTACCTCAGGCCTGCCTGAAGGCTTTAATGCCGGCGCATACGACATGATTGTCGTCGGTGCTGGATATGCCGGTGCCGTTTGCGCCCGTCGTCTCGCCGAGACTATCGGCTATCGCGTTGCCGTTCTGGAACGCCGTAGCCACATTGCGGGTAACGCCTACGACTGCGCTGATGAGGCCGGAATCCTGGTCCACGAGTATGGTCCGCACATCTACCATACCTTTAATGAGCGCGTCCACAATTTCCTGTCGCGCTTTACCAAGTGGACGGACTACCAGCACAAGGTGCTCGCCAACATCAACGGCACCCTTATGCCTGTGCCCTTTAACCACGCGAGCCTCAAGCTTGCCTTTGGCGATGAGCGCGGCGAGGAGCTGTATCAGAAGCTCGTGGAGACCTTTGGCAAGGACGTCAAGGTGCCCATCATGGAGCTGCGCAAGAAGAACGACCCGGATCTTGCCGAGGTTGCCGATTACGTCTACGAGAACGTCTTTTTGCATTACACCATGAAGCAGTGGGGTCAGACACCCGACCAGATCGATCCCTCGATCACCGGCCGCGTTCCCGTCTTTGTGGGCGACGATGACCGCTACTTCCCGCAGGCTCCCTTCCAGGGCATGCCGCAGGACGGCTATACCGCGCTGTTCGAGCACATGCTCGACCACGATCTGATTGATGTGTTCTGCGACGTGGACGCCCGCGACCTCTTCGAGATCGACGAGACCACCGTCAAGATCGACGGTAAGGTCTATGGCGGCGAGATCGTCTACACCGGTCCGCTCGACGAGCTGTTCAACCTCGACCTGGGCGCTCTGCCGTACCGTACGCTCGACATGAAGTTCGAGACGCTCGATATGGACCAGTTCCAGCCCGTGGGCACCGTCAACTACACCACGAGCGAGGATTACACGCGCATCACCGAGTTCAAGAACATGACTGGTCAGGTCCTGCCCGGCAAGACCACCATCATGAAGGAGTATTCCAAGGCCTATACGCCTGGCTCGGGCGAGACGCCCTATTACGCCATTCTGGAGCCCGAGAACCGCGAGCTCTACGAGCGCTATCTTGAGCGTGTCCAGAACCTGACGAACTTCCACCCGGTGGGTCGCCTGGCCGAGTATCGTTACTACGATATGGATGCCGTGACCAACTCTGCCCTCGATCTTTCGGATGAGATTATCGCCTGCCATGCATAAAGTCATATCATTCGGTATTCCCTCGTATAACGCTGCCAAGGACATGGACCATTGCATCACCTCCATTCTGGAGGGGAGCAATTACGCCACCGATATCGAGATCATCATCGTCGATGACGGTTCCAAGGACGAGACGGCGGCCAAGGCCGATGAGTGGGAGACGCGTTACCCCGGAATCATCCGCGCGGTGCATCAGGAGAACGGCGGCCACGGCATTGCCGTCCTTTCGGGCTTGCGCGAGGCACAGGGCACCTACTACAAAGTTGTCGACTCGGACGACTGGCTCGATGGCGCAGCCCTGTCGACCATGCTTTCGATCCTTCGCGGTTTTGAGGAGCGCGACCAGCGCGTCGACCTGTTTATCTCGAACTATGTGTACGAGAAGGTTTACGAGGGTACGCACACCGCTATTGGCTACAAGTTTGCCCTGCCGCGGAAAAAGATCTTTACCTGGGACCAGATTGGTCATTTCCGTCTGGACCAGAATCTGCTCATGCACAGCCTGTGCTATCGCACGGATGTGCTGCGCGCGTCCAATCTGCCTATGCCGCCGCACACGTTCTATGTAGACAACATCTACGCCTACGTGCCGCTACCGCGCTGCAAGACCATGTACTACGCCGACATCGACCTCTACCGCTACTTTATCGGCCGTGAGGGCCAAAGCGTCAACGAGGCCACGATGGTCAAGCGTCTGGACCAACAGTTTCGCGTGACGCGCATCATGATGGAGTCGTTCCACCTGTACAGCGATGTCGAGTCGTCGCGTCTGCGCTCGTACATGATGGGCTATTTCACCATGATGATGGCAATCTGCTCGGTGCTCACTAAGCTTTCCGACGAGGATTGTGCCGACGAGCGCCTGAAGACGTTGTGGAGTGATTTAAAGGCCTATGACGAGCGTATGTATCGTCGTGCACGCTACGGTGTGGTCGGCTTCTTCACCAACCTGCGCGGTCGGGCTGGTGACAAAACCACACTCGGCCTATACCGTCTTGCCTCAAAGATCTTCAAATTCAACTAGCTGCTGAGTAATCGCTGCTGATGGGTTGACTGGGCCCCTTGGCCTTTAGTTTGCTACTGCGAACAGTCCTGCTCGCACGGAAAGCACATTAAGTGCTTTCCGGCTCGTGCGGAACTTGTATCAAACTAAAGGCCAAGGGGCCTCTGCTACAAGAATCGATTGTCAGGCTGCCAGAATTTGAAGATCTTAGACGCGCGGTACACAGGGGCCTGGGCTGAAAGGGATTTAGTTGAGTAGGTTGCCCGGTGGGTCTTGGTTATGTTTGTCGCGAGTTCCGCACGAGCCGAAGAGCACTTAATGTGCTCTTCGTGCGAGCCAGGACTGTAGAGCAGCAAACATAACCAAGACCCACCGGGCAACCGGACGAGTTAGTTTACTTCGCGGCGCCGGGGATGCCGTGGGAGGTTTTAGCGGTTTTGGCTCCGTTTACGATGGCAGCTTCTAGGGCCCTTACTGCGAGCATACCCAGCAGGTCTAGGGGAACGGCGGCGCTTGCCTGGGCTCCCAGTTTGCCGCTGGCAAGGGTGTAGATGGTGTCGCCGTCGTTGGTGGTGTGTGTGGGGCGGATGGCGTGCGCGTAGGCGTCTGCTGCCATTTGGGAGACCTTGGTAGCCCGCGCCTTAGTGAGCTCCATGTTGGTGACGATGCAGCTGATGGTGGTGTTGGTGCGGTCGAGCGGCATTTGCATGGAGCCGGCTGCGGCAAAGGCTGCGAGCTCCATGTCGACGATCTGGTCGCTATCGGCTGTGGCGCGCATGCCGGCGACCCACTCGCCAGTGGTCGGGTCGATGACGTTGCCGCAGGCGTTGACCGAGACCACGGCGCCCACTTTGACGGGACCGAGTGCCACGGCGGCAGCTCCAAGGCCGGCCTTCATGCAGGTGGCAGGCCCCATGAGCTTGCCTACGGTGGCGCCGGTACCGGCGCCCACGTTGCCTTGCTCGAGCGTGGCAGGGGTGTGGTCGAGCGCCTCGCGCACGGCGGCGATACCGGCCTCAATGTCGGGGCGCACGGTGGGGTCGCCAAAGGCGAGGTCGAAGATGCAGCTGGAGCACACGATAGGCACCTGCGTGGGGCCGACGGGAAGGCCGATGCCGCGGCTCTCAAGCTCGCGAGCGACGCCGCTTGCAGCCTCGAGGCCAAAGGCCGATCCACCCGAAAGGCAGACGGCGTGGACCTTGTCGACGGTGTTCTCGGGACGCAGCAGGTCGGTTTCGCGCGATGCTGGAGCACCGCCGCGAACGTCAACGCCGCCGGTGGCGCCCTCGGGTGCCACGATTACGGTGCAACCGGTGCCGGCCTCCTCGTCCGTATAGTTGCCATAGCAAAAGCCATCGACATCGCAGACGTCAATGGCCTCGAGCAGTGTATCCATGTTTAACTCCTATCGGTTTTCCGCCGCGCCTTGTGCCCGGTCGGGATCCGTACGGTACGCCAAAATTGTAGGCGCTGGGGAATACCCAGCGCCAGATGCAATTACGAGAGTTTTTGAATCGCGCGCGCGACGCGGGCGATGGGTAAGCCCACCACGTTATAGAAGTCGCCCGAAATATCGTGCACGAGCATGCGTCCGCCTGTGCCCTGAATGCCGTAGGCGCCGGCCTTGTCCATGGGCTCACCCGAGGCGACGTAGCGCTCGATCTGCTCGTCGGTGAGCTCGTAGAACGTCACGTCGGTCACATCGACAAACGACAGGCTCTCGGCGGCATGCGGAGCTGTAGCGTCGCCGGCTTTAACGATGCAGACGCCGGTCGCCACCTGGTGCGTGCGGCCCGAAAGATCGCGGTGCATGGTGCGCGCCTCGTCCTCGTTTGCCGGCTTACCCAATATTTGGCCGTCAAAGGTGACAATAGTATCGGCCGCGACGGTCAACTCATTGGGTTCGGCATGCTCGGCCGCGACGGCAGCAGCTTTGGCACGCGCCAAGCGCTCGACGAGCGTAAGCGGAGCTTCGCCATCAAAAGGCGTTTCATCGATGTCTGCGGGAATTACGCGAATGTTATAGCCCGCCTCGCGCATCAGCTCTATGCGGCGCGGCGATTGCGAAGCCAAAATCATAGTTGGATGCCCTCGGCGACCTTCTCGACGGCCTTTTCGCCGGCGAGCGTGCGCAGCAGCTCCAAGGCAAAGGGGAGTGACTGTGCCATGCCGCTGGCAGTGATGATATTGCCGTCTTGCGTGACCTTCTCGCCGGTATAGGTGCCCTCGGGGAAGCTCTTCTCAAAGCCGGGGAAGCACGTGGCGCGGCGTCCCTCGAGTAGACCAAGCTCGCCTAGGATAAACGGGGCGGCGCAGATGGCGGCAACGTGCTTGGTCGCGGCGAAATCGCAGACTACGTTGCAGACGCGCTGGTCGGCGCGCAGGTTGGTGGCACCGGGCAGGCCGCCGGGCAGCACGACGCAGTCGTACTCGTCAAAGTCGATCTCGTCAAAGAGCACATCACAGGTCACGGGGATCTGCAGCGAGCTCACGACCTCGCGCGTGGGCATGATCGAGACGAGCGTGGCGCGCACGCCGCCGCGACGCATGACATCGACCATGGTCAGACATTCAATCGTTTCAAAGCCATCGGCGGCGAGAACGGCAACGCTGGGCATGAGAGTTCCTTTCGTAAGGCGGCATACAATTAGGCGTCTTATACCCCGAAGACATGCGCTTGCCACGCTCGATTTCCCAATGTTTAAAAAGGGACGGGGATTAAATAATCATTTGGTACAAATTGATTATTTAATCCCCGTCCCAGAAAAATCATCGGGCGTGGCCTTGGGCAAACAGTCTAGTTGCGCCTAAGGTGGACGACGGTCTCGCAGTGGAAGGTTTGTGGGAACAGGTCGACTGGCGTGATCTTTACGGGGAAGAAGGTGCCTTCTTCGACAAAGCGTTTGAGATCGCGCGCCAGGGTGGCCGGGTCGCAGCTCACGTAGGCGACATCGCGAGCACTCGTGCTGGCGATAAGGTCGATCGCCTCGGGGGCGAGGCCTGCGCGTGGCGGGTCGACCACCAAGACGTCGGCATCCTGGTCGGGGAACTCGCGCACCGCGTCTCCGCCAATGACGTCGACGTTATCAAGCTTGTTGATCTCCAGGTTACGGCGCAGGTCGCGCACGGCGGGGCCGTAGGCCTCGACGGCGGCGACAAAGTCGCAGCGGCGGGCGAGCGGCAGGGTAAAGGTGCCGGCACCACAGTACAGGTCCACGGCAAGCTCGTCTTCCTGCGGGTCGAGTGCTTCCATGACAAGCTCGATCAAAATCTCGGCACCCTTGGTGTTGACCTGGAAAAAAGACGGGGCAGACAAGCGCATCTGACCCTCGGCGATATTCTCGGTCCATGAGCCCTCTCCGGCGAGCATTTCGACCTTGGAGACACGGCGGGCCTTCTTTTCGCCCTTGCTCATCACGCGCACGATGCTCGTGGGGTGAGCGGCGTCCGCCAGCACGCGGGAGACCTGCGAGCGCGGAAAAGAGCCTGTGGGCGTCCAGAGTGCGACCTCGAGTGCCTTGGTGCGGCGTGATGCGCGAATGCCCACGCGTTCGAGCCCCAAGTCATGGCTGCCGCTTAGATAGTTGAGTGCGCCGACGACCGATTTGAGCGCCTTCGGGAAGCGCTTGTCGAACAGCGGGCACGTATCGACGGTCACGATTTTGCTGGGGTCGACACCGTGCATGCCAAGACGCACGCGACCGTTGACGACGGTCGGTTCGAGCTCGATTTTATTGCGGTAGCCCCAGTCGTCCTTGGTGTGGCAGATGGGCTGTACCAACTCATCGACCTGCTCAGGAGCGAACTTGCCGATGCGCTCGAGCGTGGAGCGCAGGTTTTGCTCCTTGGCGGCGAGCTGTGCCGTGCGTGAGAGATTGCCCCACGAGCAGCCGCCGCAGATGCCCACGAAGGGGCAGGGAGGCTGAATGCGATCGGGGCTTGGCTCCAGAATCTCGGTGGTGCGGGCACGCATGAACGACTTGCCGTCCTGTACGACCTCGGCCTCGACGGTGTCGCCTGCCACGGCGCCCTGCACAAAGACGGCCTTGCCGTTGTCGGCGTGCGCCAGCCCGTCGGCGCCGTAGGTCATCGATTCTATAGTGAGCTTCATATTCCTGCCTGTCATTCGCGTTGTTATTCGCACCATGGTAGCAGGGAAAAGCGCCCCGCATCCGAGGCTTTCCTCAAATGCGGGGCGCTTCTACAAACGACTATTTCGTCTTGCCGGTAATGAGCGTCTTTAGACCCAGGCCGATCAGGCCCAGGCCTATGCGCACGCGACCGGGGCGATGGCGCTCGATGGCCTTGGTCTTGCCGGCGGGCTTATCGCGACGGGCACTCGTCCCGGGTGCGGACTTGGTGACCTGCGGCTCGGGCTGAGGTGCAGGTGCAGGCTTGGGCTCAATGACGGTCGCCTGGACCTCTTGGACCTTGGGTGTGGCCGGCTGCGGCTCAGGAGCAGGGGCGGGCTTTGCCTCGGCGGCGGGCTCCGGAGTCGCAGTAGCGGCCTCGGGCGCTTTCTCCACGGCGGGCTCTGCGGCAGCCTCGGGCTCATTCACCGGGAGAGCGGCAACCGCTTCCGGTTTGGCAGCCGCCCCATGTTCAATCTCGTCCTGGATAACTTTTTCGGCCACACGTTCCTTCTCCTGTGCGCGCTGCTGCGCGGCGGCCTCGGCGTTGCGATACGCGCGCTCCAGCAGAGCTTCCTGCGAGTTGAAGGGTTTCTCACCCTCTGCACGTTCCACGGGGACCCAGGTGCCGTCGCTCGTGAGGCTGCGGGCCTTCACGTTGTCCTGCAGCTGCATGCCCATGTACTCGTGCACTAGGGCGCGGCAGGTGGGGTCGAGCACGGGGAAGGCGATCTCCACGCGGTGCTCGGTGTTGCGTGTCATCATGTCTGCCGAGCTCAGGTAAATCATGTCCGAGTCCACGCCAAAAGCGTAAACACGGGCGTGCTCCAAAAAGCGTCCGACGATGGAGCGGACATGCACGTTCTCGGTCTTGCCCGGAACACCGGGCTTGAGGCACGAGATGCCGCGGATGATCATGTCTACGCGCACGCCGGCACACGATGCCTCGGCGATCTTGTCGATAACCTCGCGGTCGGTCAGCGAGTTGAGCTTAAAGAACACGCGGGCGGGCTCGCCGGCAAGGGCGCGCTGGATCTCGCGGTCAAGCCCGCGCATGATGAGCGGTTTCAGTCCGACGGGCGCCACACCCAGGAAGCGGTAGTCGCCGCGCAGGTTGCCCAGCGACAGATTGCGGAAGAACAGGTTGGCGTCTTCACCGATGCCGGGATGGGCCGTCATGAGCATAAAGTCGCTGTAGAGTTTGGCCGTCTTCTCGTTAAAGTTGCCGGTGCCCAACAGCGTCAGGCGTGTAAGCGCCATGCCCTCGCGATAGGTGAGCTGGCAGATCTTGGAGTGGCACTTAAAGCCCTCGGAGCCGTAGATGACGGTGCAGCCTGCCTCTTCCAGGCGCTCGGCCCACTCGATGTTGTTCTGCTCGTCGAAGCGGGCGCGGAGCTCCATGAGCACCGTGACCTCTTTGCCGTTCTCGGCGGCATCGATCAGCGACTCGCACAGACGGCTCTGCTTGGCCACGCGGTAGAGCGTGATGCGCAGCGAGATGCACTCGGGGTCGTAGGCGGCCTCGTGCACCAGATCCAGGAAGGGGTTCATGGCCTCATAGGGATAAAAGAGCAGCTTGTCGTGCTGAAGTACCTGCTCGCGGATGGAGCGGGTCATATCGATGGTGGGGTTGGGCTGCGGCTTAAACGGCGTAAAGAGCAGCTCGTTGCGCAGGTGCTCGGGAATCTTGCCCTCAATGCCGAAGACATAGCCCAGGTTGAGCGGGATGTCGCAGGTAAAGACCGAGCGGCGCGAGAGCTCGAGCGCCTTGCGGATAGTCTTGAGCGTTGCTTTTTCGAGTGAGCCCGAGACGGCGAGCACTACCGGCTGCAGGCGTAGGCGCTTCTTGAGGATGCGCTTCATATGCTGGCGGTAGTCCTCTTCCTCCTCGACGCCCTCGCCGTCCGGATCGATGTCGGCGTTGCGGGTGACGCGGATGAGCGCACGGTCGAGCGGCTTATAGGAGCCAAAGCAGCTGTCCAGGCAGGCGAGGATGACGTCCTCGAGCAGAATGTAGGAGTAGGTGCCGGTGGGCGAGGGGATCTCGACCACGCGGTTCATCGAGGCGGGAATCTCGATCAGGCCCAGCAGACTTTCCTCGTCGGTGACGCCGTCCAGGCCGCAGGCAAGGTAGAGTGCGCCGTTGCGCAGGTTGGGGAAGGGGTGGCGCGGGTCGATCACCAGCGGTGAGATGACCGGCGACACGTAGGCCTGGAAGTAGCGGGTTACAAAGGTGCGCTCCTCGGGCGTAAGCGAATCGACACGCGCGCGGTGAACGCCCAAGGTGTCGAGCTTGCCCTCGATGTTCTTAAAGATGGACTCCCAACGGGTAAGGAGCCCGGGCATTTCGGCCATGACAGCATCGACCTGTTCGGAGGCGGTCATATTGCTCTTGTTGTCGACAGGCTGCTTTTTGAGCTCGGCAAGGTCGGACAGGCCACCCACGCGCACCATAAGGAACTCATCGAGGTTTGACTCGAAGATCGAGACGAACTTAAGGCGCTCGAACAGCGGCACGGACTCATCAAAAGCCTCGTCGAGCACGCGGTTGTCAAAGCGCAGCCAGCTGAGCTCTCGGTTCTGCGTGTACGAGAAGTCGCGCGGCGGTTTGCGCAGCTTTGCGGCCTTTTGCTTCTTTTCGATTTTGCTCGGCATATGCATCTGTCCGTTCAGTCCCCGCGGGGGACGGTAGCCTAACACTATTCACTATTGTCTCAATTTAGTCGACTTGTGGCACGGACGTATTGTGCGAACGGTATCTTAACCTACTTCTTACGCTGTCAATGCATGCAACTAACTGCCTGACTCGTTTTGAAAACAATCCATATCCATACTCAACTGGTGAGGATGTATGAATAAGAATGATTGCGAGCTGAATATAATCGAATCCAAATCGAATCGCGGACAAACGACATATATATGCAGAAAACCGTTTTAGCTATGCAATTCCCAAACATGAAAATATTTGTGCAATCTGGCTTAATTCCTTAGAAAAAAGAACGTTTACCTTTGAAAACCTGCTTTAGAAAACTGAAGTGCATCATGGGGGAATCATATGCGATATACCGTTCATCGCACTTTGCTGACCGTTCGGGGGCGAGGTGGAATTGCGGTTGGTTTTTGGATATAACTAGAGCTGTCAGCAAGCAGCGTCCCATACGGAGGGGCGCTGATACATTCGGCCAGTAAGGCCCGAAAGAAAGGTAGGAGGCCATGACGAAAGGTCTGCACGTGCCTTCCGAGA
>CABUEK010000019.1:0-46196 GCA_902490565.1 uncultured Collinsella sp.
CGGGTGCCCTACCGGGAGTAGCCCCGACGGTTGACAAAACTATAGGAACACCCAATGACTGGGTCGGAAAATTTCTTAAAAAAGTTCTTGCCCTGAGCTGATTCGTCCGTATAATAAACTTCGTTGCTTGAGAGCACGCACCTATTCCTCGGTAGCTCAATGGTAGAGCACGCGGCTGTTAACCGCGCTGTTGTAGGTTCGAGTCCTACCCGGGGAGCCAGAATTTTCCAGCCCTTTCCGTTGGGCTTTTAAATTCCTCGGTAGCTCAATGGTAGAGCACGCGGCTGTTAACCGCGCTGTTGTAGGTTCGAGTCCTACCCGGGGAGCCAGGTTGTAAAACCCGTCGCGTATGCGGCGGGTTTTTTCATGCCGCGATCGCCGTTCGCGAACGTTACCGTATCAACATTTCGTGTCGAGGATGTAATCCCGAGGCCCGCCACCTCAACATGGCGCGGTCGTTGTAGAATATTGTAATGATTGCTCCCACGACATGGTGCCGCGAGCACCAAGAAAAGGAGATTCTTGTGTCTGAGACCATTAACGGCAGCCTGAGCGTCTCGAACGACGTTATTGCCGATATTGCCGGTTATGCCGCGATGACGTGCTATGGCGTTGTCGGTATGGCTGAGCAGCTCCAGGGCGCCGAGAGCGTGCGCCTGCTTGCCGGTCAGCGCCTCCGCAAGGGCGTGCTTGTCTCCGCCGACGAGAACGGCCTTACGGTCGATCTTCACGTCGTGCTCGAGAACGGCGTCAACATGAAGTCCGTCTGCCACAATCTTTCGAGCTCCGTTGCCTTCACCCTGCAGGAGATCGCCCAGATCGATCCCGCCAGCCTTAAGATCGGCATCCATATCGACGCGCTCAAGAGCCGTCTGAACTAGCATCCGAAAACGGAGATTCAAATACCCATGATTGCAAAGACCATTCGCACCTGTTTTCCGATCGCTGCGGCTGCCGTTTCCGACAAGGCCGAGGAGATCAACAAGCTCAACGTCTTCCCCGTACCCGACGGCGACACTGGTACCAACATGTCGCTCACGCTCGCCTCGGTGACCAAGGAGCTCTCCGCCCTTCCTGCCGACGCCGACATGGAAGCCATCGCCGGCGCCATCACCCACGGCTCCCTCATGGGCGCTCGCGGTAACTCCGGCGTTATTACCTCGCAGATTCTTCGCGGCGTGGCCGAGGGCCTTGTCTCTGCCGACGAGCCTATCACGTCCGCCAACATTGCCTTCGCCTTCCGTCGTGCCGTCAAGGTTGCCTTCCAGGCTGTCCGCAAGCCCATCGAGGGCACGATCCTCACGGTCCTGCGCGATGTCTCGACCAAGGCCGATGAGTGCGAGAAGAAGAAGTTCTCGGCCGAGGATGCGCTTGATGCTATCGTCGTCGAGGCGTACCAGTCCGTCGCCCGCACGCCCGACTTGCTGCCCGTCCTCAAAGAGAACGGCGTGGTCGACTCAGGCGCCTTCGGCTTTGCCATCTTCCTGGAGAACTTTGTTGCCGCCGCGCTTGGTCGCAGCACCGTTGTCGAGGATTTCTCCGCTACGTTTGACTCCGCCGGCTCTGCCCGCGATGCCGCTCTTGGCCGTGTTGAGATCGAGGCTAACGATGACTGGGAGGGCTCGGAGTTCCGCTACTGCAACGAGTTCCTCTTTAAGGCTGACGCCCCGTTTGACGAGGACGAGTGCCTTAAGTTCCTAGGCTCCATGGGCGACTGTGAGCTGCTCGTGGGCGCCTATCCCGACTACAAGATCCATGTGCACTCCAACACCCCCAACCTGGTGCTCGAGCACATGCTGCAGCTCGGTCAGATCTATGAGGTCTTTATCCACAACATGGAGATGGAGGCCCACGACCGTACCGCCAAGATCCACGAGGATCAGGAAAAGGCCGCCGAGCCCGCCAAGGCGCTGGGCTTTGTCGCCGTTGCCGCCGGTTCCGGCGAGGCCGACATCCTCAAGTCCCTCGGCGTCGACGTGATCGTGTCCGGTGGCCAGACTATGAATCCCTCGACCGCCGACCTGCTGGGCGCGGTGGACCAGGTCAACGCGACCTCGGTCATCATCCTGCCCAACAACGGCAACATCCGCATGGCCGCTGAGGCTGCTGCTTCAGCCTGCACCGACAAGAAGGTCGCCGTCGTTCCCACCAAGACCGTCCCGCAGGCCTTCTCCGCGCTGTTCGCGGTCCTGCCCGATTCCGAGCTCGAGGATGCCGTCGCCGCCATGGTCGACGCCATCAGCGAGGTCCGCGATGGCGAGGTCACCCGCGCCGTGCGCGACTCCAGTGCCTCTGACGGTTCTCCGATTCACTCCGGTGACGTCATGGGTATCATCGCCGGCTCCATCGACGTGGTCGGTTCCGACGTGAAGCAGGTCACGCTCGACTGCATCAACCGCATGCAGGAGGAAGAGGAGGGCGACGCGCTGACGATTCTGGCCGGCGAGGAGCTGTCCGATGAGGCCTTCCAGGAGATCGTCGACGCTATCGAGGAGGCTCAGCCCGATCTGGAGATTGACGCCCATCGTGGCGAGCAGCCGCTCTATCCCGTGATCTTCTCGATCGAGTAGGCAACTGCCCATGTCCGAGCTGTGCTCCGTGCCGCGCGTCTCGGAGCGCTTTGCCCAGAGCAATGCGCTCGACGAGGATATCGCGCGACTCAAATATGTTTCGGGTAAACGTGAGGAGGCCCTTCGCCGTCTGGGAATTCGGACGGTGGGGGACCTCCTTCTCCATATCCCTCATCGATACCTGGACTTTACCCGTTCTTGGTCTATCGAGATGGCGCCCATCGGTACTGTGTGCACCATCATCGCCACGGTCGACCGTATCGTCCAAAAACAGCCGCGTCCGCGCATGCATGTGACCGAGGTCTCACTCGTTGACGAGACGGGCGTGCTGCAGGTCGCCTTTTTCCGCCAGCCCTGGATTGCCCAGCAGCTTAAGCAGGGCGACCGCCTGGCCGTGATGGGCAAGGTCGAGTTTGCCTACGGCTTTAAGCAGATGGCCTCGCCGCATTTTGAAAAGCTTGAGGACGGTCGTGCTGCGGGTACCATTTTGCCGGTCCACTACGTAAGTGACGGCGTGAGCCAGGCATGGATGCGTCGCATCGTGAGCGGTGCTCTTGAGCTCGTCGGCAATCCCTTCGATCCCATCCCGGCACCACTGCGCGCAAAGCGCAAGCTCATGAGCAGTGCCCGTGCGCTTCGTTCGATTCACTTTCCCTCGAGTATGGCCGAGCGCGACATTGCGCGCCGCCGTTTGGCCTATGAGGAGTGCCTGTACCTGCAGCTGGCGCTTCGCCTGCGCAACGATGGCGGCCTAGTCGATGTGGTGCCCTATGCCCACACCGCGGGCGAGCACCTGGCCGCACTCAAGCAAGCCCTGCCGTTTTCGCTGAGCGACGAGCAGGAGGTCGCGTTCCAAGATATCCTGCGCGATATGTGCGATGGCGGGCGTGTGATGAACCGCCTGCTGCTGGGCGATGTCGGTACCGGTAAGACCGCCGTTGCCGCCTGCGCGCTGGCTGTGGCTGCCGATAGCGGCACGCAGGCCTGTGTTATGGCGCCCACGGGCGTGCTGGCGCGCCAATATGCCGATAAGACCGGCCCTCTGCTCTCTCAGGCCGGCATGTCCTGGGCGCTTCTGACGGGTGCCACGCCGGCCGCAGAGCGCGAGCGCATCCATGTACAGCTGGAATCGGGCGAGCTTGACGTGCTCTTTGGCACCCATGCGGTGCTTTCGGATGACGTTGCGTTCAAGCATCTGTCGCTTGTCGTCATCGACGAGCAGCACCGGTTTGGCGTCGGCCAACGTAACGCCCTACGCGCGAAGGGCCCCGGTGCCGATCTGCTCGTTATGACGGCAACGCCAATCCCGCGTACGCTGGCGCTTTCGGTCTACGGCGATCTGGACACGAGTATCATCCGCCATCGGCCCGTCCCTGGCGCTGGCGTGACGACACGCGTGCTCACCGAGTCGAGCCGCGACCTCGCCTATGGCGCCATCCGCGAGGCGCATGCAAAGGGCCAGCAGGCCTACGTGATTTGCCCACTTGTGGAGCCGAGTGATTCGGCCGATGAGCTGGAAGACGTACCTGGTATCGCCCGCGACGACGAGGGCCGCGTGACGGTCCCCGTGCCGCTGCACGATACGGCAACCGAGCTCGATCGCCTGCGTCTGGCGTTGCCGGGTCTTGTCATCGAGCGCCTTCACGGCCGCATGCCGGCGGGGGAGAAGGACCAGGTTATCGATGCCTTCAAGCGTGGCGAGATTGACGTGCTCGTCTCGACTACGGTGGTCGAGGTGGGCGTCGACGTGCCTAACGCCACCGTCATGGTCATCGAGAACGGCGAGCGCTTTGGATTGGCTGCCCTGCACCAGCTGCGCGGCCGCGTGGGCCGTGGCAGTGTGTCGGGCACGTGCCTGGTCATGACGCACTCTAAGGGCAACGGCGGCGCGTCGGCAGCACAAGATCGCCTGCAATCGCTCGAAAAAACCGCGGATGGCTTTACGCTCGCCCAGATGGACCTGCGTCTGCGTCACGAGGGCGAAATCCTGGGCTACCGTCAGCATGGCGGTGTGACTCTGCGCTTTGTCGACCTGGATGCCGACGAGGAACTGATCGAGTGGGCCCATTTGGACGCGGTCGAGCTCTTGCGGTATGCTTGCACCCTTGACTCCGTGGCGACGCGCCCCCTGCGCGATGCGGTCGTCATGCGATATCGACACATTTTTAAGGAGGTCAGCGGAGGATGAGAATCATCGGCGGCGAATGGCGCGGTCGTAAGATCGAGGAGCCCCGTGGTCGCGATGTCACCCGCCCCACGACTGATCGCGTGCGCGAGGCGTGCGCATCTATGGTCATGTCGGCATTCGATTTCGATCTGGACGAGGTCCGTGTGCTGGACGCCTTTGGCGGCTCCGGTGCCTTAGGGTTAGAGATGCTCTCTCGTGGGGCCCGCTCGCTCACGACGTTTGAGATCGATCGCAACGCCGCGCGGCTCATTACCAAGAATATCGAGTCGCTCTGCCGTGACCGTGCGCGTTGGCGCGTGGTCACGGGCGACATGCTGGCGAGTGCCTCGCGCGGTCGTGTACCGGGCGGCCCCTTTGATCTGGTCCTGCTCGACCCGCCCTATGCTTTTGGTGCCGAGCCGGTCGAGGAACTGCTGCAGAACCTGGCTCAGCAGGGTCTGCTTGCACCTGGCGCTTTTGCCCTGTTTGAGCATGCCGCCGCCGATGCGGGCGCGCATCCGGTAGGCTTTGAGACTGTACGTGAGAAGCGCTACGGCATTACCTCGGTCGACCTGCTTCGTTGGGTCGGCGATGACGACGGTGAGGGCGATAGTGCCGTCACCGATGCTGATAACAACGATGCCACGACGTTTCAGGAGGACGCCCATGAATGACACCATCAACCGCGTGATCGTCCCGGGCACCTTTGATCCCATCACGTTTGGCCATATCGATGTGATCCGCCGCGCCCGACGCATCTTTCCCAGCGTGATCGTCGCTGTTGCCGAGTCGCAGGGTAAAAACGGTGTGGGCACCACGTTTACGCTCGATGAGCGCGTGGCGCTGGCCCGCGAGGCGCTCGGTGATATCGACGGCGTCGAGGTCCTGCCCTTTACCGGCCTCTTGGTCGACTTCGCTCGTGAGCAGGGGGCGGGGGCCGTGGTCAAGGGTCTGCGCGCCATGACCGACTTTGAGTATGAGCTGCAGCAGGCCGACCTTAACTATCGCCTGGATAGTGAGCTGGAGTCCATCTTTGTCATGAGTGCGCCGCAGTACGGCTATATCTCGAGCTCGGTCGTTCGCCAGATCGCCTCGCTCGGCAGTGACGTATCGACGTTTGTCCCGTCCAACGTGGTCGAAGCGCTCAAACATCGCTTTTCGTGACGTTTCTTATTGCCTGGTGGCATGTGGTAAACTAGCACGATGATATGTTACCTATGAAAGGAGACCGGATGCCGGGCGAGAATTTTCCTGGCGATAGGATCGTCAGCTTGGTCGATGAGCTCGAAGGGCTGATCGAGGAAGCCAAGCCGCCTTTCGGCAAGAACGCTCAGTTCAAGGTCATCGACGCCGACGTGTTCTTCAACATCCTCGACGAGATCCGCATGAGCTATCCCGAGGAGTGGCAGAAGTCCCGCCGTATCCTTAAGGAGCGCGAGGAGCTTATGGCTTCCGCCGCCGCTCAGGCCGATTCCATCATCGCTGACGCTCAGCAGCAGGCCCTCACCATTGCCGGTGAGCAGGAGATCGTCCGCCTTGCGCAGCAGCAGGCCGACGACATCCGCGATCGTGCCCAGCAGTACGAGCGCGAGACGCGTTATGCCGCCGAGGACTACGCAGAGCAGGTCTTTACGCACCTGGAGGAGAACCTTAAGAGCCTGACCGGCACCGTTACCCGTTGCCGTCAGCAGCTCAACGAGGGTGCCGCCCAACAGAATGGTCAGTGGTAATGGCTGAGTTCCCGAGCGTTACCGTCGATCTTTCCGAGCAGCTCGAGTTTCCTGGAGATTCGTATCCGCTGACCGGTAAGGTCGATGTCGCCACGTACACGGTGGGCGAGAAGGAGTACCAGCTACAGGACGGTATTGACTACGACGTTGTCTTTACCAATGCCGGTACCGGTGTCTTGCTCACGGGTATGGTTCGCGCGCATGCCACCGGCGAGTGCGACCGTTGCCTGGAGCCCGCCTCGTTTGATATCGCTGGCGAGATTGAGGAGTTCTACCTCTTTGAGGAGCCCGAGGATCCCGAGGCCTACGAGGACGGCTACGAGCTCCTGGGTGAGGACCGCATCGTCGATCTGGGTGAGCCCATCAACGACGCCGTCGTCATGGACACGCCGTTCGTGGTGCTCTGCAAGCCCGATTGCCGCGGTCTGTGCCCCACTTGCGGTTGCAATCTCAACGTCGAGCAATGTGATTGTGCTGCCCAAGCCGAGGCCGAATGGGCCGAGGCCACGGAAAATCCATTTGCAGCATTGAAGAATCTCAAGCTTGACGAGTAAAACTGTGGTAGTATCGCTACTTGCGCGTAATCGCCACACTGGATAGTTCATAAGGAAGGTCACTATGCCCGTACCTAAACAAAAGCAGGGTCGTATCCGCACTCACACCCGTCGTTCCGCCAACATGAAGATCTCGGCTGCGGCTCAGTCCACGTGCCCCCGTTGCGGCGCTGTTAAGCTTCCGCACCACGTGTGCCCCAGCTGCGGTTTCTACAAGGACCGCGAGGTTATCGTTACCGAGTAACGGTATACTCTGGATGCGATGCCGTTCCAAATGGAACCACAATGGCCGGCTCAATGAGTCGGCCATTTTTGTATAAGGAGCATGTTTATGAGTAACGTTCGCGTTTGTGTAGACGTTGTGGGCGGAGACGAGAAACCTCAGGTTGTTCTCGATGGTATCGAGGCTGCGCTTGCCGCCGATCCCGATATCGAGGTCTTGGCAGCTGGCCCCGCCGAAATCGTCAACCCTTTTGCCGCTTCCCATGCACGTGTTGAGGCCCTTGAGGCACCTGACGTTATCGCCATGGATGACGATCCCATTCGCGCCGTGATGACTAAACGCAAGTCGTCGATCGTGCTGTCGTGTCGTGCCATCAAGAAGGGTAATGCGGACGCGTTTTTCTCTGCCGGCTCCACCGGCGCCATGACCGCCGCTGCCACCGCCTACGTGACGCCGTTTAGGTTTCAGGCCGAAGGCAAGAAGCAGCCGGTGCGCCCCTGTCTGACCAATGCGCTACCCAATCGCGCCGGCGGTCTGACGGTGCTGTGCGATATGGGCGCCAACCCCGATGTCGAGGTCGATGACATGGTACGTTTTGCCCAGATGGGTAGTGCTTATGCCCGCGTCGTCCTGGGCATCGAGCATCCCCGCGTGGGCCTGCTTGCCAACGGCACCGAGGACGAGAAGGGCTCCAACTTTACCAAGGCCTGCTTCCCGGCCATGAAAGCCGCCGTTCCCGGCTTTGTTGGTAACTGCGAGGGAACGGACATCACCTCAGGTAACTTCGATGTCGTCGTTGCCGATGGCATGTCGGGCAATATTGCGCTCAAGGCCACCGAGGGTGCTGCCAAGTTTTTGCTACAGGAGCTCAAGGGCGTCTTTATGTCATCGCTCGGCACCAAGATCGCCGCGCTGCTCATTAAAAAGCAGATGCGCGAGATTAAGGCCAAGCTCTCTGGCGACGCCAAGGGCGGCGCGATTCTTCTGGGCCTGCGCGGCGTGGTCCTGATCGGTCATGGCGCCACCTCGGTCGAGGCTGTTAAAAACGGTACGCTCGCGGCGGCCGAAGCCGTGCGCGCCGGACTGGTCGAGAACGTCGCCAACTCTATGGATGGTATCGTTTTATAAGAGCGAGTTAGA
The DNA here is from genome assembly GCA_902490565.1 of uncultured Collinsella sp. Lineage (GTDB taxonomy): Bacteria > Actinomycetota > Coriobacteriia > Coriobacteriales > Coriobacteriaceae > Collinsella. The sequence goes on from CABUEK010000019.1 coordinate 8,385, forward strand.
GCGCTGTTATGTGCTTCGCGGTGCACGCCGTGGGGTAGAATCAGAACCGTGTCTTACCGCCCGGGCGGTACCATTCTTTTGGTATTCATGCACTATGAGAGGAAGCGCTATGGACCGCTCCGAAATCTTCGACAAGATCGCCGAGGTCGCTGCTGACGTTCTGGGCGTCGATGTTGCCGAAATTAGCGAGGAGACCACCTTTGACGACCTCGATGCCAACTCGCTCGAGCGCCTGCAGCTGGTTACGGCTATCGAGGACGAGTTCAACCTCGAGATCGATGACGAGACCCTGCTCTCGCTCAACTCTGTCGCCGACGCCGTCGACGCTATCGAAGCTGCCAAGGAGGCCTAAGTCTTGGCTTTATCCGACCGACTTACGCGCGCCCAGGAAATCCTGGGCCATGAGTTCAATAATAAGGTGCTGCTGCGCGCGGCACTCACGCATCCCTCGGCAGTCGAGGGCCAGCCGGTTTCTGCCAGCTATGAGCGCCTTGAGTTCTTGGGCGATTCCATTTTGGGCGCTGTGGTCGCACGCTCCCTGTTTGAGTCCTATCCGGAGTTTGACGAGGGCAAGCTCACGCGCCTGAAGGTGTCGCTTGTCTCGGGTGCTACGCTGTCCGAGGTTTCTCACGAGCTGGGCATCGACGACATCATCATCTTTGGTGCCTCCGAGACCGGTACCGGTGCGCGCGGCCTGCATTCGGCCCTCGAGAACGTCTACGAGTCGCTCGTGGGAGCGCTGTACCTGGATGCCGGCTGGGATGCCGCGGCGGAGTTCATTCACCGTACGCTTAAGCCGCATTTGGCTTCCGAGCGTGCCGAGCATCCTGCGAACCCCAAGTCGTTTTTGCAGGAGTGTGTGCAAGCCGACGGTCACGAGCCCCCGGCGTACAAGCTCGTTGGCTCCGAGGGCCCGGCGCATGCGCCCACCTTTACCGCCGTGGTTTTGATCGATGGCATCCGTCAGGGTCGCGGCTCCGGCTCCTCAAAGAAAGAAGCCGAGGGAGCCGCTGCTCTCGAGGCGCTTGACCGCATGGGCTACACCACCAACGGCGTGATTCTCAACAAGAAGCCTGTTTAAGCGAGGAACCGTGTATCTCAAGTCCCTCACGCTCAAAGGGTTCAAGTCGTTTGCCGACCGCGCCCATATGACGTTTGAGCCGGGTCTGACCGTCATCGTCGGTCCCAACGGCTCGGGAAAATCGAACATCTCTGACTCGATTCTGTGGGTCCTGGGCGAGCAGAGCGCCAAGCAGCTGCGCGGCCAGGCCATGGAGGATGTCATCTTCTCGGGCTCGTCAGCGCGCAAGCCGGTGGGTGTCGCCGAGGTCACGCTGGTGCTCGATAACTCGGACCATATGCTGCCTGTCGATTTTGACGAGGTCGCCATTACCCGTCGCATGTATCGCTCGGGCGAAAGCGAGTACCTCATCAACTCGAGTCCGTGCCGCCTGATGGACATTCAGGACATCCTGCACGATTCGGGCTTGGGCAAGGATACGCATTCCATTATTAGCCAGGGCAAGCTCGACGCCATTTTGCAGAGCCGCCCCGAGGAGCGCCGTGCCCTCATCGAGGAAGCCGCCGGTATCTCCAAGCACAAGCGGCGCAAGGAGCGTGCGCTCAAAAAGATTAAGTCGATGGACGAGCACCTGACGCGTGCCCGCGACATCAATAAGGAAATCGCCCGTCAGCTGCGGCCGTTGGAGCGTCAGGTCGATCGCGCGCGCAAGTACAAAGAGCTGTCCTCGCGTGCGAACGAGCTTACGCAGATGCTGGCTGTCGACGAGCTGCGTTCGCTGCAGTCGCAGTGGAACGACCTGGAGAGCCGCTCCAAGGAAGGTGCTGCCGAGCTGGAGCTTGCGCAGTACCGCCTGGGTGAGAAAGAGCGCGAGCTCGAGAAGCTCCAGGTTATGCTTGAGGAAAAGGGCCTGTTTGTGGGCGACTTGGGCGAGCAGCGCCGCCATATGCAAGATGTGGTCGGCCGTATTAACTCCGACATGCGCCTGCTCGAGGAAAAGGGTCACAACATGGTGTCGCGCCTGTCTGACATGCGCGGGCAGATTTCGAGCTCCGAGCATCAGCGTCGTCGCGTGGTCGAGGAGCTCGAGGACGCGCGTGCGCAGCTTGAGGAAGTGACCGGCGCGCACATGCAGGCCCAGGAGGACGTTGACGCCGCTGGTCCTGCCGCCGCAGAGCTCCACGAGCGGCGCGTGGCGCTCGACAATCAGATTTCGCAGCTTACGCGTGAGCAACGCGATGTGCAGCGCGTGGCCGACAACGCCGCGCTCGAGCTCGCCAAGGTGAAGGACTCGCTGAGCAATGCCGAGGTCGAGGACAACATGTATGCCTCGCGCCTGGAGCAGATCGACGAGCAGCTCGAGGAGGTCATGGCTTCGCTCGAGAGCCGTCGCGACCGCGCCGAGGAGCTTGAGGGCGCTCTTGAGGAAGCGCGCCAGGCTCAGGTCGATGCGCGTGAGGCCACCGAGACGGCACGCGCGGCCCTGAAGGACCTGCGTGCCCGTGAGAGCGAGGCACGCAACAAGTTATCCGAGGTGCGCTCGGAGCTTGCCAGCCAAAAGAAACTCGATGCCCGCATGGCCGACAGCTCGCCGCTCGTGAGCCGTCTGGTGGGTGCGCTGGGCGACGATGTCTTGGGTCGTCTGGGCGACGTGCTGGAGGCCCCGCGCGAGCTTGAGGGCCTGGTTGAGCAATTGCTCGCCGGCGATATCGATGCGCTGCTGTTTGATGACGCCGCCACGCTTGAGCGTGCCGGTCGTGCGGCTCTGGACCAAAAGAAGGCCTCGGGCGAGGCACTGCTGGTGGCGCGCGGCGTGAGCGGCTCTACCGCCGCTGAGGGCGCCTCCGGTACCCGTCTGGTTGATCGTCTGTCCGTGCGCGCAGGCTACGGTCCCGTCGTCGAGGCGCTGCTCGGCGGCTATTACGTCGTTGACGATCTTGCTGCCGCGCTGTCGGCGCCGGTCGTTGAAGGCGTGACTTACGTGACCCCCGATGGCGCCCGCGTCGCCTGCGGCGGCCTGGTGCGCGTGGGGCTTGATGCCGGCGAGGCTTTGGGTGCCTTGGAGCGCAAGCGCCGCATCCGTGAGCTCGAGGGCCTGGAACCCGATCTGGCTGCCATCTTTGAGCATGCTTCGGACCAAGTCGTCGAGGCCAACGTTGCCGTCGAGGAGGCCCGTGCCGCCGAGGGCGATGCCGCCGGTGAGATCGCCCGTCTTGAGGGCGAGCGCCGCTCGCTGCTCTCCGAGATCGGCCGCTTGGAGCAAAGCGCCAACAATGCCGAGGTCGAGCGCGTGCGCATCTCCAAGCGCCGCGAGCAGGCTGCCGAGGCCGTTCGTGCCGCGCGCCCGCGCGTTGACGAGCTCACCCGTTCGCGTGACGAGGCGCGTGCACAGGCAAGCGACCTGGGTCTCCAGATTGCCGAGGCCAACGATGAGCTCGATCGCGTTCGCCGTGACGATTCCGAGGCCGCCGGTAAGCTCGCCGATGCCAAGGTGCGCCTGGCCCAGACGAGCGAGCGCCTGCGTTCGCTGAAGGGCCGCGTGCCCGACCTTGAGCATCGTCTTGAGGGCATCGACCGTCGTATCCGCGGAACACGCCAGGCTTCGCGCTCGCTCGAGCTGCTGCGCCTGCGCGTCGACCCCATGCACGAACGCTATTCTGCCCTGTTGGAACGCGCGTCGGATTGGGCAGCGCGCCTGCGTGACCAGGCCTCTCTGGAGGAGGCGGACTCCGCTTCGCTCAAGAAGACCATCGAGGATGCCAAGGCAGAGGTTGCCCGCGCTAAGGAGCGAGTCGATACCGCCTCCGCCGCGCAAAACGAGTTCAAGGTCGCGCGTGGCAAGCTCGAGGTGCAGGTCGAGGCTGCCATCAAGGCCATTACCGCCGATGGCACGACGGTGCTCGAGGAAGCGCTCATGCTTCCGGTGCCCACGGACCGCGATGCCGCCGAGCGCGAACTCAACCAGCTTGTGCGCCAGATCAACAACCTTGGTCCCGTTAACCAAGTTGCCATGGAGGAGTACGAGCAGCTCAAGCGCCGCGCCGACTACATCGAGGAACAGCTGGCCGATCTGGAGAGCGCGCGCAAGGCGCTCACCAAGATCACGGTGGCCATTGATCGCAAGATGCGGAAGGCCTTCCTGGTGACGTTTGAGAAGGTCGACGCGAACTTCCGCGAGATCTTCGCTATGCTCTTCCCGGGCGGCCAGGCTCATCTGGAGATGACCGATCCCGAGCATCCTGCCGAGACGGGTATCGAGGTCGTGGCGCAGCCGCGCGGCAAGCGCATCACCAAGATGATGCTCATGTCGGGCGGCGAGAAGAGTCTGACGGCGCTCGCCCTGCTTTTTGCCGTGTACCGCACACGTACGGTTCCGTTCTATGTGCTGGACGAGGTCGAGGCGGCGCTTGATGACGCTAACCTGTCCAAGCTCATCGGAGCCCTCGATGTGCTGCGTTCCGATACGCAGCTCTTGGTTATCTCGCATCAGCGCCGTACTATGGAGGACGCTGACGTCCTCTATGGCGTCTCGATGCAAGCCGACGGCGTCAGTCGCGTCGTCTCGCAAAAACTCGATCGCGAAACCGGAAAGGTCGTGAATGCATAATGGGATTCTTCGATGCTCTCTCGCGCGGACTTGAGCGCAGCCGCGAGGCCCTCAACGAGGTCTTCTACTTTGGCGGTGAGGTCGACGAGGATTTTTGGGAGGACCTGGAGGACACCCTCGTAATGGGTGACATGGGCGCCGAGGTCGCTATCAAGGTCTCCGATGACCTGCGCGATGCCGCGGCCAAGAAGAACCTCAAGACCGCTCCGCAGCTTCGCCGCGCCCTGGCCGAGCAGCTTGAGCAGCACTTTGTGCCCATCGAGCGAGATCCGTTCTCCGATACGCCGAGCTGCGTGCTGTTTGTGGGCATTAACGGTGCCGGCAAGACCACGACGGTCGGTAAGATCGCGAGCGCCATGGCTGCCCGCGGCAAGAACGTGGTGATCGGTTCGGCCGACACCTTCCGCGCCGCCGCCATCGAGCAGCTTGATGTGTGGGGCCAGCGCGCTGGCGTCCCCGTCATCAAGCGCGACCGCGGCTCCGACCCGGCAAGTGTTTGCTACGACGTGCTCGACGAGGCCGACAAGCGCGGCAGCGACCTGGTGCTTATCGATACCGCCGGCCGTCTACACACGAGCCCTGAGCTCATGCGCGAGCTTGCCAAGGTGGTCAATGTGACCCGTAAGCGCGCCGCCAATATGGCCGCCGGTCCCATGCCGGTTTCGGTCGTGCTTGTGATCGACGCCGCGACGGGCCAAAACGGTCTGAACCAGGCGCTCGAGTTTAACGAGGCGCTGGGCCTGGACGGTATTATCATGACTAAGCTCGACGGCACGGCTAAGGGCGGCATCGCCATGGCCGTGGCCGAGAAGCTCAAGCTCCCGATCCTGCGCATCGGCGTGGGCGAGCAGGTCGATGACCTGCAGGAGTTCAATGCCAAAGATTTCTGCCGCGCCCTGGTGGGCGAGTCCAATTAAGGAGTGACTAGTGTTTGATTCCCTGAGCGATCGCCTCAACGACACATTTGACCGCCTGCGCGGCAAGGGCAAGCTGACCGAGGCCGATATTACTTCGGCCATGCGCGATATTCGCATGGCGCTGCTCGAGGCCGACGTTAACTTTAAGGTTGTCAAGGAGTTCGTCGCCAAGACTAAGGAGCGCTGCATGACCGCAGAGGTCATGGAGTCGCTCTCTCCGGCGCAAAACGTCGTCAAGATCGTGCTCGACGAGCTTACCGAGATGCTCGGCTCCACCGAGAGCAAGCTCGTCTTTAGCAACCGTATTCCCAATGTCATCATGCTCGTGGGCCTGCAGGGCTCCGGTAAGACCACGGCTGCCGTAAAGCTGGCCTACCTGCTCAAGAAGCAGGGTCGCTCGCCGTTGCTCGCCGCGTGCGACGTCTACCGTCCCGCCGCTGCCGACCAGCTGGCCACGCTCGGTGGCGAGATCGGCGTGCCAGTCTTCCGCGGTGACGGCGCGCACCCGGTCGACATTGCCAAGGGTGCCATCCAGGAGGCCGTCGACCACCTGCGCGATGTGGTCATCGTCGATACCGCCGGTCGTCTGCAGATCGACGAGCAGATGATGCAGGAGGCCGTGGATATCAAGAAGGCTGTCAAGCCCGATCAGGTGCTGATGGTCGTCGATGCCATGACCGGCCAGGATATCGTCAACGTCGTCTCGACCTTCGCCGAGCGCACCGACTTTGACGGCGTGATCATCTCCAAGCTCGATGGCGACGCTCGTGGCGGCGGCGCGCTTTCCGTGCGCCAGGTGACCGGCAAGCCCATCAAGTTCGTGAGCATGGGCGAGAAACCCGATTCGCTTGAGCCGTTCTACCCCGATCGTATGGCCAAGCGCATTCTGGGTATGGGCGACGTTGTCGGAATTATCGAGAAGGCCCAGGAGGCCGCCGATGCCGAGCAGCTCGAGGCCGCCGAGCGCATGCTGCGCGAGGGCTTCACCATGAATGACATGCTCGACCAGATGAAGGCCGTCAAGAAGATGGGCGGCATGAAGGGCATCCTGGGCATGCTCCCCGGCGGCCAGCGTGCGCTCAACCAGATGGGCGGCAACCTGGACGAGGGCATCTTCGACAAGAACGAGGCCATCATCATGTCGATGACCAAGGAGGAGCGTCTGCGTCCTTCCATCATTAACGGCCAGCGCCGTGCCCGCATTGCCAAGGGCGCCGGCGTGACTCCCACCGAGGTCAATAGCCTTATGAAGCAGTGGGGCGAGATGAACAAGATGATGGGCCGCATGCGCACGATGGCCAATCAGGCTCAGGCCGGCGGCAAGAAGGGCAAAAAGGGCAAGAAGGGCAAGAAGATGCGCATGCCCAATATCCCTGGCCTGGACGCTATGGGTCTGGGCGGCATGGGCGGCCTGGGTACGGGCGGCCCCAAGTCCGATATGGACCTGCTGCGCCAGATGGAAGCGCAGATGCGCAATAAGAAATAACGACTGGTTGAGTCGTGTATGGCGAAGGCCGCCTGGATCGTATTCCAGGCGGCCTTCGCCGTTCGTTCGCAGGTTGCCGCACGCGCGGAAGCGTGTTGACGTTGAGATGCTTGCCGTTAGTGGCAGCCGCAGCCCTCGTGGCCCTCGTGCTCGTGATGGCCGTGGCAACCACAGGATTCGCCGTGCTCATGGGCGTGCTCGTGGTCATGGCCATGGCAGTCGCAGGTGGCCTCGTCGTTCTGTGCGAGCGTGCCGGCAATGAGGGCCTCGACGCAGGCATCGCAGCTGCCCTGGGCGCCCGCATAGACCGTGATGCCGGCTTGGGCAAGCGCGTTGATAGCGCCGCCGCCGATACCGCCGCAAATGAGCGTGTCAACGCCACCGTTGGCAAGCAGGCCCGCCAAGGCGCCGTGGCCGGTGCCACCGGTGCCTACGACCTGCTCGTTGAGCACCTTGCCATCCTGGATGTCGTAGATCTTGAACTGCTCGCTGCGGCCAAAGTGCATAAAGATGTTGCCGTTGTCGTACGTCGTTGCCACCCTCATGGTGCCGACCTCCTTTGCTGGCCATGCGGCCGTCGTCGTGGCGATGGGGGAGTACGCGATATTGCCGCCCGCGATGACGAGCGCTCGTCCGTTGACCAGCGCTTCGGCCACCTTGCGATGCGCGCGGCTGCAAATGGCCGCCACCGTTGCGCGGGCGATGCCCATCTGCTGGGCGACCGCCTCTTGGTTGAGACCTTCCAGGTCGCACAGGCGCAGCACCTCAAGCTCGTCGACGGTCATGTCGATGGCATCACCGCTGGCCAGGCCATCGGGGGTAAAGCCGCGGTATTCGGGGATGATCCCGACGCGGCGCAGTTTTTCGCGTCTTCCTGCCATGCACACTCCTTATCTGACATATGTCAACAATAGGATAACGCGTTAGTCGTTGGGCGCAAGGCATTTCTGTCATATGTCAGAAAAAGGCTAAGATGCCTCGTTGCCGCATGCGGAGCCGCGCTGCCGTGCATTGCGTGTGCCGGACTAAGTGTCCAATTCGACACTCGCGCGCCTGGGCTACAATAAATCTCGCTTATAGGCGACTGACAGGAGGGTCAATGAGCAAAGCTGATCAGCAGTTTGTAACCATGTGCCGCGATATCTTGGACCATGGCACCACCACCGAGGGCCAAAAGGTCCGTCCGGTGTGGGAGGACGGCACCCCTGCCTATACCATTAAAAACTTTGGTGTCACGGCGCGCTATGATCTGCGCGAGGAGTTCCCCGCGCTCACCCTGCGTCGTACGGCGCTTAAGTCTGCCATGGACGAGATTCTGTGGATCTATCAAAAGAAGTCCAATAACGTGCATGATCTCAACAGCCATATCTGGGATGAGTGGGCCGATGAGACCGGTTCCATCGGTAAAGCCTACGGCTATCAGATTGGTCAGAAGAGCCATTACGCCGAGGGCGACTTCGACCAGATGGACCGTGTGCTGTACGACCTTAAGCACACGCCGTATAGTCGCCGCATTATGACCAATACGTACGTGTTTAGCGATCTGTCCGAGATGCACCTTTATCCGTGCGCCTATAGCGTGACCTATAACGTGACGCAGCGTCCTCAGGACGACAAGCCGACGCTCAACATGATTCTCAACCAGCGCAGCCAGGACATTTTGGCCGCGAACAACTGGAACGTGTGCCAGTACGCCATTTTGCTGATGATGGTCGCGCAGTCGGTCGATATGATTCCCGGTGAGCTGCTGCACGTGATCGCCGACGCCCATATCTATGATCGTCATGTCGATATCGTCCGCGAGCTTATCGAGCGTCCGCAGTTTGCGGCACCCAAGGTAACGCTCAACCCCGATGTGCATGACTTCTATGCGTTTACGACCGATGACCTGATCGTCGAGGGCTATGAGCACGGCCCGCAGGTCAAGAACATTCCCATTGCGGTGTAGGTGGTGCTCATGACGTGTAAGCTATCTGCTATCGTCGCCGTGTGTGACGATTGGGGCATTGGGTGCGAGGGCGACATGGTGGTGTCCAATCGCGCCGATATGCGCCATTTTGTGGCCTGCACCAAGGGCTGCCCGGTTATCATGGGACGCAAGACCCTGCTGAGTTTTCCCGGCGGGCGTCCGCTCAAGAACCGCCGCAATATCGTGCTCACCCGCGACGAGAGCTTTGCCCCCGAGGGCGTCGACGTGGTGCATAGTATCGACGAGGCGCTCGCCGCGGTTGCCGATGAGCCCGTTGCCTGGGTGATCGGTGGCGGCGATGTCTATCGGCATTTTTTGCCGTATTGCGTCGAGGCCGAGGTCACGCATAACCACTGCGTCCATGTCGTGGATACGTACTTTCCCGATTTGGAAGCCGATCCTGCGTGGGAGATTGCGCAGCGTAGCGGGGTCGCGACGATTGCCGCCGGTGAGGGTGACGAGGGCGTCGATTATGAGTTCGTGACGTATCGTCGCATCGAGGCGTAAATCGTCTGGCGTGAACGGTATCATCGGGTTGATTGAATGCATGGGGCGGCGCTTAGCGTCGCCTCGTTTGGTATAGATGTGCTGTAAAGAAGGGTGCGGGCTGGCTGCTATGACTGATGCCGTTGAGGTTCTGCGAATTGATTCGCTCGAGGACGAGCGGCTCGATGCCTACGTGCGACTGACCGAGCGTGAGCTTCGCTGCGTGCTGGAGCCGCAGAAGGGCATTTTTATCGCTGAGAGTGCCAAGGTCATCGAGCGTGCGGTTCGCGCCGGATATGAGCCGGTGAGCTTTCTTCTGGGCGAGCGCTGGCTCGACCAGATGATGCCGCTGTTTGACCAGCTTGTCGTGCGCGAGGGAGCGGGTCCGGTTCCCGTGTTCGTGGCCTCCATGGAGCTCATGGAGCAGTTGACGGGCTTTAACGTGACGCGCGGCGCGCTGGCGGCGTTCCGTCGCCCGCGTCAGATTCCGGTTGATGAGTTCTTGGGCGGCGTTGTCGAGGCGGCGGGGGGTCGTCCGGTGCGCGTGTGCGTGCTTGAGGGTATTGTCGATCACACCAATGTTGGCGCGATTTTCCGCTCGGCTGCCGCATTGAACGTTGACGGTATTTTGGTCAGCCCGACGTGCTGCGATCCACTGTATCGTCGCTCGGCCCGCGTGAGCATGGGCACCGTGTTTCAGGTGCCGTGGACGCGCATTGGCAGCGAGGCTCGTGTGTGGCCGCATGATGGTCTGAGCGCGTTGCACGATGCCGGTTTTTCGTGTGCCGCTATGGCGTTGACGGACGACTCTGTTTCGCTTGATGATCCTGTACTGCGGAAGATTGATCGCTTGGCGGTTTTTATGGGCACCGAGGGTGCCGGCTTGGGCGCCAAGACCATTGCCGGCTGTGACCACGCGGTGCGCATTCCGATGGCGCACGGGGTCGATTCGCTCAACGTGGCCGCGGCGAGCGCCGTCGCCTTTTGGCAGCTGTGCCCGCACGTGAGCAATGAGTATCACTACCAGCCGGGTTTGTATCACTAGGCAGATATTTTGCACTGGGCTCTGATTCGGGGTGTTTCGGTCGACGCCGGTCGGTGCTAAGCTGGTATTTGCTTTGGTCTTAAATTGCCGTTTTGTTGTTTAACATACGTTGGCGGGGAGGGCGTGTGGCTAAGAAATCTACGGCTATCGATGTAACGCAGGGTGTCATTTGGCAACAGCTGCTGTCGCTGTGCGTTCCCATCTTTTTTAGTTCGTTTTTTCAGCAGGCCTACACGCTTATCGGTACGTATATCGTTGGCCAGTTTGGCGGCAAGCTCGCGCTGGGTGGCATTCAAGCCACGATGGTGCTCACCGAGCTCTGCATTGGCTTTTGCGTTGGCGTCGGCGCCGGCTGCGCGGTCATTACCGGTCAGTATTTTGGCCAGCACGATGATGAGCGACTGAGTCGTTCGGTCCATACAGCCATGACGCTCGCGCTGGTGGGCGGTATCGCTTTCTCGATTCTTGGCATAGTGTTCGTTGAGCCCATGCTGGTGCTTATGAACACGCCGCATGAACTATTGGCCGAGGGCGTGGCCTATGCTCGCTGTTATTTTGCCGCGATGGTTGCGGCACTGCTGCTTAATATGGGAACCGCACTGCTGCGTGCCGTGGGCGACACGCGCGGCCCCGCCGTGATCATTGCCTCTGGCTGCCTGGTTAACGTGGTGCTGGATATCATTTTTGTCGCTGTGTTGCATATGGAGGCGCTGGGCTGCGGCATCGCGGTGGCGCTGACCATTTGCTCCAATGCAACGATGATCGTGTTGCGCATGATGCGCGCTCCGGGTGCATGGCGTCTTTCGCTGTCTAAGCTCGGTATCGATCGCGGTATTTGCAAGAGTATGATCTCGTGTGGTCTGCCACTCGGTTTTCAATCGGCTGCCTATTCGATCTCGAACGTGCTGATCCAGGTATCGGTTAATTCGTTTGGCGCCGATGTCACGACTGCTTGGGGTCTATCTGGGCGCCTGGATGGCATTATCTGGATGGTGACCGAGGCGCTCGGCGTATCGATCACTACGTTCTCGGCGCAGAACTTTGGCGCGCGCAACTACGAGCGCATGCGCAAGGGCTACCATACGTCGCTCGTGCTGTCGTTTATGCTCATTGGTGGCCTGTCTGCCGTGCTGCTGGTGTTCTCGGGCCCGCTGTCGCGTTTGTTTGTCGACGATGCTTTGATTTCGGCGTACACCACGACTATCCTCCATTTCATTGCGCCGTTCTATGCGATTTTCTCGATTATCGAGAACGCCTCGGGTTCCATCCGCGGCGCCGGCGTGAGTTTGCAGCCTATGATGCTCACCATCTTTGGCACCGTTGTCTTGAGGGTGATCTGGGTGTTTGCGATCATGCCCTTCGATCCGTCGCTCGAGCATCTACTGCTGGTCTACCCCGTAACGTGGCTCATTACGGCCACGATGTTCACCATCTACCACCACAGCGGCAACTGGCTCGGCCGCGCCACCGCCTAGCCATTCGGGACGTCCCCAATGGCTAGTATTCGATGCCTTGGCGGGCTAGGAGTCCTTCGTCGAAGTAGTGTTTGATGGGGCGCATTTCGGTGACAAGGTCGGCGAGGTTCGCGAGGGGCAGCAGGCCGCGGCCGGTTAGCACGAGCTCCGTGGTGGCGGGCTTCTGCGCGATCAGCCCCTCCACATCCTTGCGCGTTACAAAGCCGCGGCGCATCGCTTCGCCGAGTTCGTCCAGGATGAGCACATCGACCTGCGAGATCTGCTCGCGTGCTAGCTCCAGAATCTGTGCCGCGCAGGCCTCGGGCGTGTCGCGGTCGGCTTGTACGATGCGCAGACCCAAACGGGGCGCCGCATCATGCTCGGCGCAGTGAAGTTTCTTGGCAAACTGCAGCCTAAGAACGTCGAGTCCGTAGCCCGTCGCGCGCAGCGCGAGCCCCAGCGCAGCCGTCGTCTTGCCCTTGCCGTCGCCTGTATAGATTTGAACCTTGCCGACTTACAGTGATGCCATCTCTGTCCTTTCGTGCCCGGCGTCGGTTTATCGCCGGCCGGGTTGGGTATTCTAGTTAGCATTATCAACCCCAGTAGATGGAGTTCAAGCAGATGGAGATGGATGACAACAAGCGTAGACGGAATATGATCCTCTACGTGCTCATCGCCTTCGTCGTCTACCTCGTGCTCTCGACCGTTCTGTTCCCTAACATCGGTCACACGCAGCAGATTACGAAGACCGATTACTCGACGTTTGTCAAAGCGCTCGATAAGAAGAGTGTCGACAAGGTCGAGTACAACACGGACGATTACTCGATTTATTACACCAAGAAGGGCGAGGACGAGAACATCGCCTATAAGACGACCGGTGTGCCGAACGATGCGGGCTTTACCGATCGCGTGCTTGAGTCTGGCGCTTCGCTGGAGTCGGTCGTTCCCGATAAAAACTCGGGTTTGATGACCTACTACCTGCTCACGCTCATTCTTCCCATGGCGATTTTCTTCCTCATCGGTTGGTGGCTCAACCGCCGCATGAAGAAGGCTATGGGCGATGACGGCCCGTCGATGAACTTTGGCGGCGGCGGTTTTGGCGGCGGCGGACTGGGTAAGTCCGGCGCGCGCGTGATCGCCTCCAAGGACGTGGGCGTGACCTTTAAGGACGTCGCCGGCCAGGAAGAGGCCAAGGAGTCCCTCAAGGAGGTCGTCGACTTTCTGGAGAAGCCGCAGCGCTACGAGGAGATTGGCGCCAAGCTGCCGCGCGGTGCTCTCCTTGTTGGCCCTCCGGGTACCGGTAAGACCCTGCTAGCCAAGGCTGTTGCCGGCGAGGCTGGTGTTCCGTTCTTTAGCATTTCGGGTTCTGAGTTCGTCGAGATGTTCGTCGGCCGTGGCGCCGCCAAGGTGCGTGACCTTTTTAAGCAGGCCAAGGAAAAGGCCCCGTGCATCGTGTTTATCGACGAGATCGATACCATCGGTAAGAAGCGCGATGGCGGCGGTTTTAGCGGCAACGACGAGCGTGAGCAGACGCTCAATCAGTTGCTGACCGAGATGGATGGCTTCGATAACCACAAGGGTATCGTTGTCCTTGCCGCAACCAATCGCCCCGACAGTCTCGATCCGGCGCTGCTGCGCCCCGGTCGTTTTGACCGCCGCATCCCCGTCGAGTTGCCCGATCTGACCGGCCGTAAGAACATCCTCGAGCTTCACGCCAAGAGTGTGAAGACCGAGCCGCCGATCGATCTGACCGCGATTGCCCGCGCCACGCCCGGTGCCTCGGGCGCCGACCTGGCCAATATCATCAACGAGGGCGCCCTGCGCGCCGTTCGCGAGGGTCGCAAGCGTGCAACCCAGGACGACTTCGAGGAGTCGGTGGAGGTCGTCATTGCCGGCCAACAGCGTAAGTCCACGGTGCTTTCCGACCACGAGAAGCAGGTCGTTTCCTACCACGAGATCGGCCATGCTATCGTCGCTGCCCGCCAAAAGGGTTCCGCGCCGGTTACCAAGATCACCATCGTGCCGCGCACGAGCGGTGCTCTTGGCTATACCATGCAGGTCGAGGAGGACGAGCGCTTCCTGACGACACGCCAGGAGGTCTTGGACAAGCTCGCCGTCTACTGCGGCGGCCGTGCGGCCGAGGAACTCATCTTTGGCGAGATGACGACCGGTGCCGCCAACGATATCGAACAGGCCACCAAGCTTGCCCGTAACATGGTGACGCGCTTTGGTATGTCCGACGAGTTTGGCATGATGGCGCTCGGTACCGTGCAGAACGCGTATCTCAATCAGGACACGTCGCTCACCTGCGCCCCTGGTACGGCCGAGCGTGTGGACGCGATTGTCGCTAAGCTGATCGAGGACGCGCACGATCGCGCCCTGCAGATCCTCAAGGAAAACAAGTTCAAGCTCCATGAGCTGGCTCGTTATCTGTACAAGAAGGAGACCATCACGGGTGAGGAGTTCATGAACCTCCTCACGCGCGAGAATCCGCTGATGCCCAAGCAACAGTAACGCCGCGGTCGAGCCAGTAAACGCCGACGCCCCATTTGAGCAGCTTTCTCAAATGGGGCGTTTTGCTTGAGAGGGATGGAAATGAAGATCGTGGTGAGCGCCTGCTTGATGGGCGAGAGCTGCAAGTATAACGGGCTTGACAACTATCGTCGCGAGTTGGTCGAGGCCTGCGAGCGTACAGGGACTGAGGTCCTCTTGGTGTGCCCTGAGGTCTTTGGCGGCCTGCCCACGCCGCGCAGGCCGTCCGAGATTGTGAACGGCGAGGTCCGTACCTGCGAGGGTACCTCGGTCGATCGCGAGTTTCGCCTGGGCGCTCAACGTGCGCTCGACATGTGCGAGCAGGCGGGCGGCCCGTCCGAGATCGTTGCGTGCATTTTGCAGGATCGCAGTCCGTCGTGCGGCGTGGGCCATATCTACGACGGATCCTTCAGCGGCACGCTCACAACAGGTAACGGTGTCTTCGTTGACCTGCTCCTGCGCCACGGCTACCGCGTTATCCCGGCTAGCGAGTTCGACTCGAGCATGTTACGGCAATAAAAAACCGCCACAAAGGTATTGTCCCCTTTGTGGCGGTTTTGGTCGGTTAGGCCAGGATAGAATGGCCGTAGGCGTTGGCGGCCTTGATGGCGGCGGCGAACTTTTCGTCGGTGAAGGGCTCCGGGTTGCCTTGCTTCCACTCGTTGGTGGCGTGCGCGTATTCGCACAGGGCCGGGATATCTGCCTCGGTAAGGCCAACCTGCTCAAGCGTTACGGGCAGCCCCATCTGCTTGTTAAAGGCGGCGTAGCGCTCAAGGTTCTCGGTATCGCCCGTATAGGCAAACAGTACCAGCACGCCCAGGCTCACGACCTCGCCATGCAGGTAGGTGCCCTCACGCGGAATGCTGCAGGTGGCGTTGTAGAACGCGTGCGCCACGCTCGAGTTGTAGTAATAATCGTTCTGGTTGGTCAGGTTCGAGACATAGCCCGTGTTGACAACGATGTCGAGCGCGATCTGCTTGACGGCCTCGCTCGACAGATTCTGGCGCACATCCTCAAGACCCTGCACACCATAGGTAAACAGCGGCTCGGAGCAGGTGTGGGCGAGTGCCAGGCCAAGACCGGCGGTGTGCTCCAAATTACCGGCGCTCGTGGCGTACTCGACCTCGGGCTGCTTGGACAGGGCATCGCCTACACCGGCCCAGAAGTACTCTGCTGGCGCCTCGGCGATGATCTTGGGGTTGATGAAGATGTGCGCGGGGCGGTTGGGGTACGAATAGCCCTCGAGCGAGCCGTCGTCGTTGTAGACAACGGCAATGGCGGTCGCGGCGGAGCAGTTGGAGCAGATCGTCGGCACGGTAAAGACGATCTTCTTGAGCTCGATGGCCGCCGTCTTGACGGTATCGAGCGCCTTGCCGCCGCCGCAAGCAATGAGCACGTCGGCTTCCTGGCAGGCGGGGGAGTTTACGACCTTGGCGATATTGGCACGCGTACTGTTGGTACCGTAGACGCGCGTCTCCAGGACCTCGACATCGGTACCTTCAAGTGCCGCCTCGATTCCCGGCAGCGCCGCAGCCAGGGCTCGCTTGCCGCCAATGATGGCGACTTTCTTCGCGCCGTACTCCGCCAGTGCAGTTGGCAGCTTGGTAAAGCAATCCTCGCCAACGGTGTAGTCGCTCATTCCAATTGTGCGCATAGCAGCCTTCTTTCGTTCGATAAAGTGCTTTCAGGTATTTTGCTCCTAGTGAAGGCTTGTAATAGCGAGAAATTTCGAACGTATAAAACCAGTGTTGAGGGTTTTTTGCCGACGCGGAACGTGCTAGCATACACCGCATAAGCGTTGATGGGGACGAGTAGTCGGCCGTCCGCATGCTACAGAGAGCGGGAAGCGCTGAGAACCCGTGCATGCGACCGATGAAAATCACCCCGGAGCTGCGGTCCCAACGGACGTGCCGCGCAGACACGTCTTAGTAGATATCGCCGAGATGGTCGTCGATACAGGCCAGCCGAGTAACGGATGCGAGCGCGCGAATACGCGGGCGAGGGCATCTAAGCTGGGTGGTTAAACGAAGAGCTTTTGCGGGCGTACAGCTCGTTTTGTGGCGCTTCGTCCCAGCTTGTAGGGACGGGCGCTTTTTTGGTGCCCAACGGGCGTGTGCGCCCATGACATGAAAGGGGTACCGTGGCAAACGAGTACAAGCAGACGATGAATCTGCCCAAGACCGGTTTTCCCATGCGTGCCGGTCTTTCCAAGTCCGAGCCCAAGCGACTCAAGGACTGGCAGGACAACAAGGTCTACGAGCAGGTTCTGAAGAAGAACGAGGGTCACAAGAAGTTCGTGCTGCACGACGGTCCTCCGTACGCCAACGGCCCGATTCACATCGGCCATGCCATGAACAAGATCTCCAAGGACATGATCAACCGTTACTGGATGATGCAGGGCTATGAGGTTCCCTATGTTCCCGGTTGGGACTGCCATGGCCAGCCGATCGAGCATAAGGTCGAGGAGAAGCTCGGCACCGAGAAGTTCAACCAGACCTCCACGGCTAAGATCCGTGAGCTTTGCAATAAGTTCGCTGTCGAGAACATCGAGCTGCAGAAGGCCGGCTTCCGTCGCCTGGGCGTGCTCGGCGATTGGGACAACCCCTATCTCACGCTCTATCACCAGCATGACGCCGCCGACATCGATGTTTTCAAGGCCATGTTCGACAAGGGCATGATCTATCGCGGTCACAAGCCCGTCCACTGGTGCAAGCACTGCCATACCGCACTTGCTGAGGCCGAGATTGAGTACTCCGACGAGACGAGCCCGTCCATCTTCGTGCGCTTTGAGATGACCTCCAAGCCCGCCGGCCTCGAGAACTTCGACGGCCCGGTTGACTTTATCATCTGGACGACCACGCCGTGGACCATCCCCTCCGACCAGGCAGTTTCTCTCAAGCCCGGTGCCGCCTACGTCGCCGTTGAGCACGACGGCCGCGCCGAGGTCATGCTCGAGGACCTAGCTCCCAAGTGCTGCGAGGAGTTTGGCTGGGAGTACACCCCGGTTGTGGTCGACGGCAAGCCCTATGTGGTTCCCGCCGAGACCTTCCATCACATTCACTATAAGCAGCCGATCTTTGACGGTGTCGAGGGCGTTGCGCTGTTGGCCGATTACGTCGGTGTCGATGACGGTACCGGTATCGTCCACAACTCGCCCGGTCACGGCGTCGACGACTACTTCGCCTGCCTCAAGGAGGGCATCACCGACATTTGCATGCCGGTCGATGACGACGGCAAGTTCTACACCGGCGAGGAGTTTGGCACCGGCGGCCCCTTCAGCGGCATGGATACCGACGAGGCCAACCCGCACATCATCGAGTTCCTGCGCGAGCGCGGCACCCTGGTCCTCGAGAAGAAGATCACGCACAGCTATCCGCACTGCTGGCGCTGCAAGCACCCGGTGCTCTTCCGTGCTACCGACCAGTGGTTTGTCTCGATGGACAAGACTGGTTTGCGCGAGCAGGCTGGTAAGGAGGTTCGCGAGAACGTCAAGTGGTATCCGGCTCACGCCGCCAACCGCATCGGCGCCATGGTTGAGCAGCGTCCCGACTGGTGCATCAGCCGTCAGCGCAACTGGGGCGTGCCTATCCCCAGCTACACCTGTGCCGACTGCGGCGAGAAGGTCATGAACGACGCTACGCTCGACGCCGTCATCAAGCTCTTCCACGAGAAGGGCTCCGACGCCTGGTTCACCGACGCTCCCGAGAGCTACCTGGGCGAGGCCTGCGTCTGCCCCAAGTGCGGCGGCCATCACCTCAAGGCCGATAAGGACATCCTCGACGTGTGGTGGGATTCCGGCGTCTCCTGGAAGGCCGTCTGCGAGTACCGTCCCGAGCTGGAGTATCCGGCGGATGTGTACCTCGAGGGCTCCGACCAGCATCGCGGTTGGTTCCAGAGCTCGCTGCTCACTTCGGTGGGCGCCAACGGCCATGCTCCCTACAAGGCGGTCGTCTCGCAGGGCTTCACGCTCGACGGCCAGGGCCGCAAGATGTCCAAGTCGCTCGGCAACGTCATCGACCCCAATAAGGTCTGTGACGAGATGGGCGCCGACATCATCCGCCTGTGGGTTGCTTCCGTTGACACCAGCTCCGACGTGTCCATCGACCACGAGATTCTTGCCCGTACGTCCGATGCCTACCGTCGTTTCCGCAACACGCTGCGCTTCCTGCTTTCCGAGCTCGAGGGCCAGTTTGAGCCTGAGACCGACGGTGTCGCCTTTGCCGACCTGCTGCCGCTCGACAAGCTCATGGTTGCCCGTCTGACCCAGGTTCAGGCCGAGGTCGACGACGCTTACTCTTGCTACGAGTTCCCGCGCGCTTACCGTGCGCTTTATGACTTCGTGGTTACCGAGCTTTCCAACGTGTACCTCGACGCCCTGAAGGACCGCCTGTACTGCGACAAGCCTGGCTCGCTCGAGCGCCGCAGCGCCCAGACCGTGCTGGCCGAGCTCTTCTCGATGCTCATGCGCGATCTGCAGCCGATTTTGTCCTACACCGTCGACGAGGCCATGGCCTACGCGCCTGCCGGCTGCGTCGACCACCAGAAGTACGCCGCGCTGCTCGATTGGTATAAGTCGCCTATCACGGTCGACGAGGCCAATGAGTTCGAGGGCGTGCTCGAGGCTTCACTCGAGCTCCGTAGCGCCGTGACCAAGGCCCTTGAGGATGCCCGCTCCGTCGGCACCTTCACTAAGAGCCAGCAGGTCCGCGTCAAGGCGGTCGTTCCCGCCGAGATGTACGCGCTGCTGACCGGCGACAAGGCGGTCGACCTGGCCGAGTTCTACATCGTTTCCGATGTTGAGCTGACCCAGGGCGAGGAGCTCTCCGTTGCCATCGAGGCTGCCGAGGGCGAGTGCTGCGACCGTTGCTGGAATTACCGCACCACCGTCGGCGAGTACAACGGTCACGCACATATCTGCAAGCGCTGCGCTGACGCGCTGTAGGTTACGGCGTTCGTAGAACGCCGTAACCTACCGACGCTGCAAACGCTCCTAAGCGGCAATCTGACGTTCAATCGTCGGTCGCGTACCAAAGTACGCTTCCCTCCTCTTTCACGTCACCTTGCTCGCTTAGGGACGTTTTCGCTGTTGATGACGGTAATGCGGCGTTTCTATGGACCTAGTCGTTGGGGACGTTCTTAAACGACTAGTCAAACAAGAACGTCCCCAACGACTACCTGTGTCATATTTAAGCGGCATTCTGTTTTTCGGAATGTCGCTTTCGTTTTGTGCTGGTTATTTCGCTTGCGTTGGTGGATATGTCGTGCGCTCTGCGTATGGCAATATAAGATGGTTAATTGCGTTCAACGGAATCCGATTGTTCTGAGGGCAGGGGATTGATTTGGGTCGTACTGGGGATATGACGCCGCCTTTGGGTTGGCGGTTGGGTGTTGCTGGTGGGGTGGCGCTGGTTGTGCTGCTTGTTGACCAGTTGACCAAGCTTGCGGTTCGTGCCGTGGGCGATGCACTGCATGTGACCGTCATCCCCGGCGTGATCGACTTCCTGTTTGTCCGCAATATCGGCGCTGCCTTTAGCATGGGCGAGGGGCATGGCATCGCGTTTGCCGTGCTGGCGCTGGCGGTCATTGTCGCTATTGCCGTGTACCTCGTTCGTGCACCTCATCTCGCCCATCTTGAGGTTGTGGGCATGGCGATGGTTGCGGGCGGTGCTATCGGCAACGCTATCGATCGTTTGGCCTTTGGCTTCGTGACCGATTTTATTGCCACCACCTTCATCGACTTTCCCGTCTTCAATGTGGCCGATATCGGCATTACGGTCGGTGTTGTGCTGGCGCTTATCGGTTACATTTTCTTGAGTCCCGCCGCTCGCGAGGTCGATGCGACTGCTGAGCTCAATGCCCGTGATGAGGCCCGCGCTAAGCGCAAAGCCAAGCAGCGTGGGGAGCGTGCCCGCAAGATTCGCGAAAGGAATGAGCGTTAATGGCCGACATCCATATTCTTGTTGCCGACGATTGCTTTGGCCAGCGTCTCGACGGCTTTCTGGGTGCCAACGACGGCTGCCCCACGCGCTCTGCCTGCGCGCATTTGATCGAGTGCGGCGCCGTAATCGTGAACGGCGAGACCTGTCTGTCAAAAAAGTATGCCGTACGCGCCGGTGACCGCATCTCGGTCGACCTGCCCGAGCCGCACGATCCCACCGATGTGATTCCCGAGGCCATCCCGCTCGACATTCGCTATGAGGACGACTATCTCATTGTGCTCTCCAAGCAGCGCGGGCTGGTGTGCCATCCCGCCCACGGCCACGAGAGCGGCACGCTTGCGAACGCCTTGGTCTACCACTGCGGTATCGATCATCTTGGTACCGTGCAGGGTGAGGACCGCCCCGGCATCGTGCATCGCCTGGATCGCGATACCTCGGGCCTTATGCTCGCGGCAAAAGACGACGACACCCAGCGCGCGCTTCAAAATCTCATTCGCACGCGTACGCTCGACCGCCGCTATATCACGCTTGTCCACGGGCACATCGCCATGGACGAGGGCACCATCAATACCGGTATTGCCCGATCGACGCGCGACCGTGTCAAGATGGCGGTTTCTGACGATCCTTTCGCCCGCCAGGCCATTACGACCTTTAAGGTCCTCGAGCGCTTCGATTCCATGCGTTTTGACGACGGCTATACGCTCGTTGAGTGCCATCTGTTTACCGGTCGCACGCACCAGATTCGCGTGCATATGCGTCATATCAACCACGCCTGCGTGGGCGATCCACTCTACGGCAAGTGCGATGCGCGCGCCGACCAGGGCCTGACCAGGCAGTTCCTTCATTCCTGGCGCGTGGCGTTCGACCATCCCGTGACGGGGGAGCGCATTGAGTGCCGCGACGAGTTGCCGTGGGATCTCGCTGCGGTTCTCGACGATCTGGCTCCGCGCTCGCTCGGTCGCACGGCCGTTGGAGATGAAATCGTTCCGCAGCTCGGTCTTCTCGAAGCCTAGCCAGTATTAGGTGGTTTCTTGAACTCGGTAAGCCTGCGGTAAGATATACGATTGTTTACGTTACGCGTTGCTGGGAGCCTGCATGCTCGCCTTTTTACAAACCAACACACCCATCGTGATCTTCAACCAGATTGTCGTCACGCTGCTCACGGTCTGCTTTCTGTACCAGGTGGTCTTCTTTGTCATTGGCGCTCTTCGTGGCGAGGTCGCGCCTCCCAAGGCCAAAAAACTCCATCGCTATGCCTTTTTTATTGCGGCGCATAATGAGGAGGCCGTGATCGCCAACCTCGTTCGCTCCATCAAGGACCAGGATTATCCGTCCGAGCTCATCGAGGTTTTCGTGGTCGCCGATGCCTGCACCGACAACACGGCGCAGCTCGCGCGCGAGGCCGGTGCCATTGTTTACGAGCGCAATGACCTGGCCCGCAAGGGCAAGAGCTGGGTCATGGACTTTGGCTTCGACCGCATTCTCAACGAGTATCCCGACACGTTTGAGGGCTACTTTATCTTCGATGCCGATAACGTTATCTCCCGCGATTACGTTTCCAAGATGAATGATGCCTTTGACCAGGGCTTCCATGTGGTCACGAGCTATCGCAATTCCAAGAACTTCGGCAGCTCGTGGATCTCGGCAGCTAATGCCACGTGGTATCTACGCGAGGCGCGCTTCCTCAACAACGCGCGTAATATCTGCAAGACGTCCTGCGCTGTTTCGGGTTCGGGTTACCTTATCTCGTCAAGCGTTATCGAGGGCATGCACGGTTGGCAGTTCCACACGCTGACCGAGGACATTCAGTTCACTACGTTCTGCGCTATTCACGGTATTCGCATTGGCTATGCGCCGGCGGAGTTCTTTGACGAGCAACCCGTGACGTTCAAGGCATCCTGGAAGCAGCGTATGCGCTGGACCAAGGGCTTTTACCAGGTGTTCTTTACCTACGGTAAGCATCTGGTCAAGTCGACGTTCCGCTATCATCGCTTTGCCGCCTACGACATGTTCATGACGATCGCCCCGGGTATGCTGCTATCGCTGATCTCGATGCTCGCTAATGCGACGTTCTTGATTGTGGGTGGCCTTTCGCATGGTTTCTTGGCTACCGAAGTCGAGATGCAGGCGTGCGCCGCTTCGCTCATTATGACCTTCGCCATGATGTATCAGACCTTCTTTATCCTGGCGCTGCTCACGACTATCTTTGAGTACAAGCACATTCACTGCGCGCAAAAGTGGCGTCTGGTGACTAACCTGTTTACCTTCCCGATCTTTATGTTCAGCTATATCCCCATCACGGTGGCCGCGCTGTTCCTGAAGGTCGACTGGGTTCCTACCCAGCACGCCGTCAACGTTACCCTTGACGAGGTCATGCAAGGCGCCAAATAACCACCACCAAAACCACCGCAAAGGGGACAGGCACCTTTGTGGTGGTTTTTGCTTTTGCGATGCAGCTCGAGGAGGAGTCCGATGGTCTATATCCCGTTTTGGATTTGCATCTTTGCCGGCGTGGCAATTGATGCCCTAGAGCGACGGTTTCCCAATGGGCTTGCCGGCGCATGTGCCGTGGCGGCGTTGGCGGGCGTTTGGCTCGACCTCGGTTTGAACACAGCGCTTGACCACGCCGGTCTTGCGGTCATCGTCTACCTTGCCCTTGTGCTCACTGAGTCGCTCTGGCGGCGCCTTCGCCACGCGCCGGGCATCGGCATGGGGGATGCCAAGGCGCTCTTCGCGCTTTGCACGCTCGACCCTATGGGTGGCATCGTGGCATTTGCCGTCGCACTCCTGGCCCTGGCCCTCTCCTGCCTCTTCACAAAATCGCGCTCCCTGCCATTGCTCCCGTTTTTAGTGCCGATTTTTGCCATAATCGAGGTCGTGGGCTGCACTTTGTAACCGATTGCGCATCCTTCTTAAGGAGCATGCCATGGCAACTAATCAAGAAACGGCCGTCATTAAGGCGCGCATGGACCGTATTCCCTCGGC
The DNA here is from genome assembly GCA_902490565.1 of uncultured Collinsella sp. Classification (GTDB taxonomy): domain Bacteria; phylum Actinomycetota; class Coriobacteriia; order Coriobacteriales; family Coriobacteriaceae; genus Collinsella. Next base: position 31,826 of record CABUEK010000019.1, read on the forward strand.
GTTGTCGCCCGAGCTTGTCGAGCGCATTGCCGCCGATCGTGCTTCGGGCTATGTCAACCCGTATCGTTGCAACGACGATCAGGTCATTCGTCGTATTGATCGCGCCGCCGACAAAGGCACGCTTATGCGTCCGGCGTTTATGCGCGATACTGAAAAGATACTTCATCTTCCGGCGTACACCCGTTATGCAGGCAAAACGCAGGTCTTTAGCTTCCGTAGCAATGACGATCTGTCACGCCGCGGTTTGCACGTGCAGCTCGTCTCCCGCATTGCGCGCGATATCGGTCGCGCCCTGGGGCTCAATTGCGATCTGATCGAGGCGATTGGCCTGGGTCACGACTTGGGACACACGCCTTTCGGCCATGCCGGCGAGCGCTTCCTCAACGATATCTATCATGAGCGTACGGGGCGTTATTTTTTCCATAACGTGCAGTCGGTCCGCGTGCTCGACGCACTGTACGGCCGCAACGTGTCGCTCCAGACGCTCGACGGCGTGCTATGCCATAACGGCGAGTACGAGCAACGTGTGTTTGAGCTCTCGGACATGGGCTCCTTTGACCAGTTTGACCAGACGGTTGAGGATTGCATTGCTACGGGCTATAGCGCAATTGAGCATCTGCGTCCCATGACGCTCGAGGGCTGCGTCGTTCGCATCTCGGATATTCTTGCCTACGTCGGTCGTGACCGTCAGGATGCGATCGCGGCGGGCCTGCTTTCGCCCGACGCTTTTGATGATGGCCGGGGCGGTGCCTACAACAGTTGGATCCTCACGCATGCCTCCATCGATATCGTTGAGCACAGCTATGGTAAGCCGCGCATCGGGATGAGCGAGGACCTGTTTGAGGAAATTCGCCGAGCCAAGCGCGAGAACTACGAGAAGATCTATAGCAAGGGCGGTATCGAAGGCGATTCCGAGGCGGAGCTGCGCGAGGCGTTCGTAAAGCTCTACGACCGTTGCCTGCGGGATCTTAACAGTGGCGACGAGTCCTCTTACATCTTTAAGCACCATATTTCGCGCATTGAGCAGCAGCTTTCCTACTATGATCGCACCTATGCCTGGCAGGACGACAAGGATCAAGCCGTGGTGGATTATATCGCGAGCATGACGGACGGTTATTTCTGCGAGCTGACGAGCAAGCTGTTCCCTGGTCTGGAGTTTCCGCACCGTACCTATATTAACGAACGGTAGTTCGTATTAATTCGGTATACTGTTAGTGGAAAACGTTTTTGATTGATACACGGGATGGCTATGGACGACCTTTTTTCTGCTTCGACGCGCGAGCGTTCCTTTCAGAATGCGCCGCTTGCGGTGCGCATGCGCCCCAATTCGCTCGACGAGTACGTGGGCCAGCAAAAGGCCGTCGGTAAGGGTTCATGGCTGCGTGCCGCGATCGAGCACGACGTGCTTTCGAGCGTGATTCTGTACGGGCCTGCCGGTACGGGCAAGACGACGCTGGCCCACATTATCGCCAACCATACCAAGAGCGAGTTTGTTGAGGTCAGCGCCGTCACGGGTACCGTGAAGGACCTGCGTCGTGTGATTGATGAGGCCAAGACGCGCCTGAATACGTACGACCGCCGCACCATTCTATTCATCGATGAGATTCACCGCTTCTCTAAGTCGCAGCAGGATGCCCTGCTGCATGCAGTTGAGAACCGTACCGTCATTATGATTGGCGCTACGACAGAGAACCCGTACTTTGAGGTCAACTCGGCACTGTTGTCGCGCGGGCGCGTGGTGGAGCTTGAACATCTGAAGGATGAGGATATCGCCACGCTTATTGAGCGTGCGCTCGAGGCACCACAGGGCTTGAACGGAAAGTTCTCGGCCGATGAGGATACGGTCAAGACCATTTGCACGCTGGCAGCGGGTGACGCTCGCTCGGCGCTCACGACGCTCGAGCTTGCGAGCGAGATTGCCGTCACGCGTCCCGATACCGAGGGAACGCCAGCGCCTGCGGCGGGGGAGCGCTATCCCATCACCGTGGATGACGTGAAGATTGCCAACCCGCGTCGCGGCTTTACGTATGACAAAAACGGCGACATGCACTACGACATCATCAGTGCGTTCATCAAGTCCATGCGCGGTAGTGACCCCGATGCCACGATCTATTGGCTCGCGCGCATGATCGATGCTGGGGAGGATCCTAAGTTTATCGCTCGCCGCATTATGATTCACGCTTCTGAGGATGTTGGCAACGCCGACCCGCAGGCGCTTTTGGTGGCGCATGCCGCGTTTAAGTCTGCCGAGGTCATTGGCTATCCCGAGTGCCGCATTAACCTGGCTCAGGCTGCACTCTATGTGTGCTTGGCGCCAAAATCCAACGCGTGTGAGGCTTCGATCGATGCGGCGCTGGCCGATATCCATTCTAGTGGGCTTCGCGAGGTGCCGAGTTATCTGCGCGATCGCCATCGCCCGGGCAGCGATGAATACGGTGTGTATAAGTATCCACATGATTATCCCGAAGGCTGGGTCGATCAGCGCTATTTGCCCGAAGGCTTGGAACGCGGTGCATTTTGGCAGCCTGCCGGGCGCGGCTGGGAAGAGTGGCGCGTAGAGCAAAGCGAACGAGACCGCAGCGGGAATGCACCGAGGTAGCTGCTGATAATTTTGTCCCACGTTGCTGCTCTTGGCATGTTCGGTCCCCTTTGGGGTACCATGAAAAGCGTCTGTATTTCGATTCTTCCGGGAGGCTTGTATGAGTCCCATTCAAATCGCCCTGCTGCTGCTCGCCGTTGCCGGCGTGTGGGCCATCGCTGAGCTCGCGCTTACCCTGCGCAAGACCCGCAATGTTGTCGACTCGCTCGATAAGACCGTGAACGACCTCAACAACACCATCGCCGAGGCTCAGCCTGTGGTGGCAAAGCTCGATGGCGCTGTCGATGAGCTTACGCCGGCGCTTGCCCAGATGGAGCCGCTGCTTAAGTCGAGCAAGACGGCAGTTGATGCCCTTACCTCCAATCTCGTAGAGGTCGAAGCCGTGGTTCGCGACATTTCCGAGGTTACGGGCAGCATGGCCGAGGCCAGCAATGCTGTGTCGAGCGTGACCGACTCTGCCGCCGGTGCTGTGCAGAAGCTCTTCAATAAGGTGAAGGCTCCTGCAGCCGACGCCGATCGCAAGCTCGCCGCTGCCGCTGCGGAGGCCGAGCAGCCTACCGAGCGCGTCCTAATTGGCGAGGACGAGGCCGCCGCGGGCGACGATGATGGTCAGAAGTCTGTATCCAAGCCGGCTCAGTATTACACCTATACGCCCGCCGAGACCTCTGAGGAGTCCTGCGATGAGTAGCGAAGCAACCTGCCCTATCACGCTGACCGTTGCCGGTGACCCGCGTCTCGCTCGCCTTGTGCGCATGACGGCAGCCAACGTTGGTGCCCTGTGCTCTATGTCTGTCGATCGCATCGAGGACATCCGCATGGCTGCTGAGGAGGCTTTCATCTTTGGTTGCACCGCGGTCGACTGCGATGACATCACCATCAAATTCGATGTCGATGAGACCCACGTTGGCATGACTATTACCTTTGGCGACCAGGCTACGGTCGATGAAGACGACCAGGCTGCGGTGTATGCCGAGCTCATCCTCGCGAGCGTGTGCGACTCCTACGAAAAGACTACGGCGCCCCTGACGCTTTCCCTCGACCTCAAGGCGGATATCTAATATGACCGAACGTTCCCGGAGCGGCAAGACCGCTTGGGACAAGGAGAAAACCCGCGAGCTGTTTCGTCGTTACAAGGAGACCGGTGATCCGGACGCCCGTGAGCAGCTCGTCATGTCCCATATGAACCTGGTAAGGTTTCTTGCCAACAAATTTAAGAATCGCGGCGAGCCGCTCGACGACCTCATGCAGGTCGGCTATCTGGGCTTGCTCAAGGCTATCGACCGTTTTGATCCCGAGCGCGGACTCGAGTTCACGACGTTTGCGACACCCACTATCCTGGGCGAGATCAAACGGCATTTTCGCGACAAGGGCTGGAGTGTGCGCGTACCGCGTCGTCTGCAGGAGCTCTCGGCCAAGGTCAACCAGGCTACTGACAAACTTACCAACGAGCTGCAGCGTTCGCCCAAGGTTGAGGAGATCGCTGAGTATCTAGATGTGACTGTCGATGAGGTCCTCGAGGCTATGGAATCGTCTTCGGCCTATACCTCGGTGCCCATCGAGGCTCCTGGTGCGTCCGATTCCGACGATGCCCCTTCGATTCTCGACCGTTACGCCGACGACGACAACGAGCTCGACTTTACTGATGACCGCCTAGTGATCGAGGAAGCCATCCGTGATTTCTCGCCGCGCGAGCGCGAGGTGATCGAGCTGCGCTTTCTGAAGGGCATGACCCAGATCGAGATCGCCAAGAAGCTGGGTATTTCTCAGGTGCAGGTTTCGCGTCTGCTGCGCCGCACGCTTAAGAAGATTCAGGACAAGATCGACCCCGACGGAGTGATGATTCGTTCATGAGTGAGCACCCCCAACAAACCGATCGCGTGCTGCGCGACACCCGCATTCTGACGCTGCGCATTTGGGCTGTTGTCGGCTGCATTGTCATCGCCGCTGTCATCTTTAACCTTATGGGCATCCTGGCGCCGGTTATCGAGTTTCTCGCTGTTGGTTCCATCATTGCCTTTGTGATGTCCCCGATCACCAACTGGCTCGAGCACCATGGCGTGAATCGCGGCATCGGTTCGCTTATCGCGCTTATTGTTGTTGTTGCCGTGCTCGTCGGTGTCGTTTGCATCTTGTCGCCGATTCTCTTTGGTCAGATCATGGAAGTCCTGAGCCGCCTGCCCGAGCAGCTTCGTGTTGCGGGTGGCGATCTCAACGAGATGATCTCGCATGCCAAGACGCTCAATAACACGCCGCTCAAGGAGTATTTGGACGATAATCTTTCGTCGCTGGTTACCGTGGCATCGAAGTATGTGTCTCAGATTGCTGCCGAGCTTGGCCGCGGTGTGTTCCCGCTCATCACCAATACGGCCTCGCAGTTGTTCGTGATCTTCCTTGGTCTGGTGCTTGCCTACTGGATGGCCTGCGACTACCCTCGCATGCATCACGAGATTTGCACCATCATCGGTCAGGAGAAGGAGACCTCGTACCGCTTTATGGTCGCCATCCTTTCTCGCTCTGTCGGCGGCTACATGCGCGGTATGGTCGTGACGTCCATCTGCGGTGGTTTCCTCGCCTTTATCGGCTTCCTGATTATCGGCCATCCGTATGCGGCGCTCATGGCTATCTTCACTGGCATCATGCACTTGGTTCCGGTCGTCGGTCCCTGGGTGAGCGCGGCAATCGCCACGGTACTCGGCTTTATGTTCAGCCCCATGTTGGCGTTATGGACGCTCATCGTGACGACGGTCGCGCAAAACGTCACCGACAATGTGATTTCGCCTAAGGTCATGCAGAGCTCAGTGCAGGTGCATCCCATTATGAGCCTTACGGCTCTCGTTATTGGTTCGGCACTCATGGGGCCCATCGGCATGATTATTGCCATCCCGCTTTGTGCGGCCCTCAAGGGCATCTTCGTGTACTACTTCGAGAATGAGACCGGCCGTCAGCTTGTGGCCTATGACGGAGCCGTGTTTAAGGGCACGCCGTACCGCGATGCCGATGGCAACCCGGTCGCCGCCTACGACGCGCTCGGCGACGACACCTTCATCTATGAGTCCGAGCTCATCGGTAACGAGACTGCGCCCGAGGCCCAGGCCATGCCCAAACCCGAGCTCGATAATCCCTGGATGAAGCTCTCGGGCCTTCAGCCCGATGCTACGGGCTTTTTCAAGAATCCCTTCGCCAAAGACGACGATTTCAATATGAACGACGACACCAAAACCGGCATCGACGGCTCCATGGACGATTCGGATTCTAAATAGGTTCTATTAACGTTTCTTGAAGTTGTAAATGACAAGAAACGCGACCAAAGCGATTGATAAGGGGCCGGCTACATAGAAAAAGAGAACGTCAATTGCGCGTAGAGTGTAATAAGCCTTATCGCCGGACATTACTGTATACAATACGTATCCAAATGATGGTTGGTTTGCGTACCAGCATGAGAAGGCCAAGAGCGCTAAAAGTGCTACAACCAGAAGTGCATTCAGGACAAATCGTTTGCTTTTCATCGATCGCTCCTTCCGGGTGAATCTTATATGCAATTATACAGCAGTCCTTTTTCAAAGGATCGCGCAGTACTAAATAACGTGCACTTTCGCTGGAGGGTCGCTGTTTGGCGACCCTCTTTTTTGCACTTGCGCGGCGGGATGGTAATATCGTTACGTTTGAACTGTTTCGATGTGAAACCGAGGAGATTCCCTCTATGAGTGCTGACTACCCGTCAATGACTACGGCCGAGATCCGCTCCAAGTTCCTCAACTTCTTTGAGGAGCGCGGTCTTAAGCTCTATCCTTCTTCGTCCCTCGTCCCCGACGATCCTTCACTGCTGCTTGCCAACGCCGGCATGAACCAGTTTAAGGAGTACTACCAGGGCAAGAAGACCATGAAGGAGATTGGCGCGATCTCCTGCCAGAAGTGCGTCCGCACCAACGACATCGACTGCATCGGCGAGGACGGCCGTCACCTGTCGTTCTTCGAGATGCTCGGCGATTTCTCTTTTGGCGGCGTCTCCAAGGAGCAGGCTTGCGCCTGGGCCTTTGAGCTCATCACCAAGGAGTTCAAGCTGCCGCTCGACCGCCTGTACTTTACCGTCTTTACCGAGGACGATGAGACCCATGACGTGTGGCGCTCCCTGGGCGTTGCCGAGGACCACATCTCCCGCTTGGGCGAGGACGACAACTTCTGGGCCGCTGGCCCCACCGGCCCCTGCGGTCCGTGCTCCGAGATCTACTTTGACATGGGCGAGGAGGTCGGTTGCGGCAGCCCCGACTGCAAGCCCGGCTGCGACTGCGACCGCTTCCTTGAGTTCTGGAACCTCGTGTTTACCCAGTACGACCGCCAGGAGGACGGCTCCATGCCGGAGCTGCCGCACCGCAACCTCGATACGGGCATGGGCCTGGAGCGCATGGCTGCCATCATGCAGCACAAGACCGCCAATTACGACGGCGATCTGATGCAGCACCTCATCAAACTCGGTGAGGAGATTAGCGGCAAGACCTATGACGCCGATGACTACTCCGGCGCCAGCCGCTCCCTGCGCATCATCGCCGACCACTCCCGTGCTGTCGACTTTATGATCTCGGACGGCATCCTTCCCGGCAACGAGGGTCGCGAGTACGTCCTTCGCCGTCTGCTCCGCCGTGCCGTGTTCCACGGTCGCCTGCTGGGCATCGAGGGCGCCTTCCTGACCAAGTTCATCGACGAGGTCAACGCTCAAATGGGCGAGGCCTATCCCGAGTTGCTCAAGAACGTCGCGCTCGTCAAGGGTATCGTTGCCTCCGAGGAGGAGCGCTTCTCCACGACGCTCGACAACGGCCGCGTGTACCTGGACGAGGCCCTGGCAGCGCTTGCCGAGGGCGCTGTGCTTCCGGGCGATGTCGCCTTTAAGCTGCACGACACCTTTGGTTTCCCCATCGATCTGACCGTCGAGATCGCCGGCACCGCTGGCCACGACGTCGACATGGACGGCTTCACTGCCTGCATGGAGGACCAGAAGGCCCGCGCCCGCGCTAACGCCAAGGGCGACGCCTGGGGTAGCTTCAACGACGTGTGGGTCGAGCTTTCCGACAAGGTCGCAGCGACCGAGTTCGACGGCTATGACAACGATGTGATCGAGGGCGCCAAGGTTGTCGCCATCGTGCGCAACGGCGAGTCCGTCGAGTCCGCAGCCGCGGGCGAGGATGTCGAGGTCGTGCTCGACCGCACCCCGTTCTATGCCGAGATGGGTGGTCAGCAGGGCGATGCCGGCAAGCTTTCCGCCGAGGGCGTTGTTCTGACCGTTGCCGACACCAAGAACCACAACGGCCTGTATGCCCACGTCGCGCACGTTGCCGATGGCACGCTGACTGTCGGTGCCGCTGTGACCGCCGCTCTCGACGCCGAGCGCCGTGGCTTCCTGCGCCGCAACCACACCGCCACGCACCTGCTCGACGCTGCCCTTAAGCAGGTCCTGGGCGAGCACGTCTCCCAGGCCGGCTCGCTGGTGACGCCCGAGCACCTGCGCTTTGACTTTACGCACTTCGAGGCCCTTTCCTCCGAGCAGCTCAAGGCTGTCGAGGACTTGGTCAACCAGCAGATCCTCGCCTCCAAGCCGGTCGTGACCCGTGTTATGGGCATCGACGAGGCTAAGGCTGCCGGCGCTGTTGCTCTGTTTGGAGAGAAGTACGGCGATGTCGTCCGCGTCGTCTCCGTGGGCGCCGAGGACCAGCCGTTCTCTCGCGAGCTCTGCGGTGGCACGCACGCTGCCAACACCGCCGAGATCGGCCTGTTCAAGATTATTTCCGAGTCCTCTACGGGCTCGAACGTCCGCCGTATCGAGGCCGTGACCTCTAAGGGTGCTCTCGACTATATGGCCGACCGCCTGGCACTCGTTGACGCCGCCGCTGCTGCGCTCAAGTGCCGCGTCGACGAGGTTCCCGCCCGTGTGGAGAACCTGCAGGTCGAGCTGCGCGAGACGTCCAACAAGCTCAAAAAGGCTCTGACCGGTGGTTCCTCCGACGCCATTTCCAGCTCCATCGAGGGTGCTGTCGAGCTCGGTGGCTACAAGCTCGTCGTTGCTGAGCTCCAGGGCCTTGAGGCTGCCGACCTGCGCAACGTATGGGATACCGTGCACCAGAAGGTCGCCGGCCCTGTCGCTTGTGTCGTCGCCAGCGTGACTGAGAAGGGCACTCCGGCCCTGCTCGCTGCCGGCTCCGATGACGCCGTGAAGGCCGGGTTCCACGCCGGTAATGTGATCAAGCAGATCGCGGGTCTGGTCGACGGTCGCGGTGGTGGCCGTCCCAACATGGCCCAGGCCGGTGGCAAGAATGCTGCCGGCATCGCCGATGCCCTCGCGGCCGCCAAGACCGCGCTCGGCGCCTAAGAATCTAAGAAGTCACTGTGGTCGCGCTTGCGCTGGACATAGGGGAGACCAGGATTGGCATCGCCGTCTCGAGCCGTGATGGCAAGATGGCGATGCCCGTCAAGGTGCTCCCGGCCGCCGAGGTCACCGGTATGGCCAAGACGTTCCGCTACCTGGTCGAAGACTATGAGCCCGACATCCTGGTAAGCGGACGTCCCCTGACCATGGGCGGTGAGCCCGGCCCCCAAGCCGAGCGCGTTGCCGCCGTGGCGCAAAAGATTGCCGACGAGCTCGATCTTCCGCTGGAGTTTGAGGACGAGCGTCTGTCCTCGCAAGAGGCCAAGCGTATCCTGCGCGAGCAGGGCCTCAACGAAAAGCAGATGAGGGGCAAGATCGACATGATTGCCGCCAGCCTTTTTTTGCAGACGTGGCTCGATCGTAAAAACGAGGAGGTTTCGCATGCCTAGTGCTTCCGATCCGCGCCAGCCGAATCGTACACGTCAGCCGGCGTCGCGCCCTGCCCAGCCTGGCCAGCGTCCGGCACAGCCGACGCAGCGCGCAGCTCAGCCTGCCGCGCGCCCGGTGCAGTCCTTCTCTCGTTCGGCCCAACCTGTTCAACGGACGGGTCAGCAGCCTTCTGCTCGTTCGGTTCAGCATCCGGCTTCTCACGCGGCTCAGCAGCCCACTGCTCGTACGGCCCAGCCTGCAGGCGGTACCCGCTTTAAGCAGCAGGCACCTACCCAGCGAACGCAGGCCCCCCAATCGCATTCTCATCACGCCCGCGGTTCGCATGGCGTTGCTCCGGCGACCCGCTCGAGCTACAACACGCATACTCGTCGCGGTGCTCAAAAGAAGAGCTCTCCGGTTCCCATGATCATCGGCGTTGTGGTGGCGGTGCTTGCGCTTGTCGCGATCGTTTTCTTTGTCGTGCCGGCCGTCAAGGGCTTCTTTGCCGGTGAGGATACGAAGGTCACGGCTGGTCAGCAGGTTACGGTAACCATTCCCGACGGTGCTTCGGGCGATACGATCGCCTCGATTCTCTCCGAGAACCATATCGTCGAGAATCCCAAGGATTACTATGCGGCGGTGAAAAAGCTCAACGCCGATATGTCGCTCAAGCCTGGTACCTATTTGTTCACCACACTCATGGACGCGACCAAGGTTGTTCAGCAGCTCATGGAAGGTCCCAACGCGGGCTCCAATGCGCTAACAATCCCTGAGGGCCTGACGGTCGATCAAGTCGCCGATCGTGTGGCCCAGGCCTACGATGGCATCTCTAAGGAAGACTTCCTCAACCAGGCTAAGGCCTCCAACTACGTGGACGACTATAGCTTCCTTAAGGGCGCCGCCAACGACTCGCTTGAGGGTTTCTTGTTCCCCAAGACTTATTCGTTGGGCGATTCGCCGACGGTCGATGACGTGATTCGCGCTATGCTCGATCAGTTTAAGACCGAGTACAAGTCGCTTGACTTTGCGAGCTGCGAAGCCAAGATCAAGGAACGCTACGGTGTGGAGATGTCCGACTACGACATCGTCAACTTGGCCTCTATCGTTGAGCGCGAGGGCCTCAACGCCGACCAGCGCGCGCACGTGGCCTCGGTCTTCTACAACCGTCTTGCCGGCAAGCTCGATGGTCTGCGCTATCTCAACAGCGATGCGACCATGATGTATGTCACCGGTGGCGAGGTTACCGCCGACGACCTGCAGAGCGATAGTCCGTATAACACCTATAAGCATGAGGGTCTGCCATCCACGCCCATCTGCTCTCCGTCGCTCGAGGCACTCAAGGCCACGCTTGAGCCGACCGACTCCGATGACCTGTATTTCTACATTACGCAGGACGAGGAGTACTTCTCGCAAACCTACGAAGAGCATCAACAGTCTTGGAATTAGCATGAGGATTTTTAGCCCCAAACGTTACGTTGCCTCGGTCGATCGCATCGACCTTGATACCCTTTGGGCCGACGGCAAACGCGCCATTCTGCTCGATCGCGATAACACCCTGGTGCCGCGTGACACCGAGCAGGTTCCCGCTGCGGTTTCCGCTTGGCTCGATACCGCCCGCGCCAAAGGCTTTAAGCTGTGCATGGTGTCCAACAACTGGCATCGCGACCAGGTCATGGCATCAGCACGCGAGCTGGGACTCGAGGCCATCAGCCATGCCATGAAGCCGGCGCCGTTTGCCCTCAAGGCGGGTCTTAAGCGCCTCGGCGCCACGGCCGACGAGGCGGTGCTGATCGGTGATCAGCTCTACACGGACGTGTGGAGCGGCAACTTCGCCGGCGTCGATACCATCCTGGTAAAGCCGCAGGCCACGCAGGACCTGTGGTATACGCAGATCTTCCGTATCTTTGAGCGCCGGGCCCTGCGCGACCTTCCCTGCGAGGAATAGGTCTCGTCATGTCCCAGCACACCAAACACGGCTGCGACCATATCTTCTTTATCGGCTTTTTGGGCGCGGGCAAATCGACGCTCGCGCGCAACGTCGGCACTATGTTCAAGCGGCGTTTTATCGATACCGACCGCCTAGTCGTCCGCCGTTGCGGCAAGTCGGTAACCGAGATTTTTGAGACCGAGGGTGAGGATCGTTTTCGCGAGCTCGAGACCTCGGCGCTCCGTTCGCTCCAAAGCGAGCGCAGTCTGTTGGTTTCGTGCGGGGGCGGTATCGTCGAGACGCCGGTGAATATTGAGCTGATGCACGAAATGGGTACGTGCGTGTACCTCGAGGGCGACTTTGAGGATTCGATTCGCCAGATTCGTCGGTCCGACACGCGCCCCGATTTCCGCTCGCCCGAGCATGCCGCGCGCTTGTTTGAGCATCGCCGTCCGCTGTATCGCCAGGCCGCCGATATTACCCTTGATATTCGCAACAAGTCCTTCGAGGACGTTTCCTACCTTTGTGCCGAGATGCTTTTGGAGCGTGGACTGCTATGATTCGCCGCCAACTGATCAATTTCCAAAACCGCAGCGTCGATGTCCGTGTCGGATTGGGCGCGTTCGATGAGCTGTCGCGTATGTTTGCCTCGGCTGTGGGCAAGCCTAAGCGCGCGATGGTGGTTTGGAACTCCGCCTCGTCAGAACGTTTTGATGAGGTCGTCGAGCATGCGCTGGTCGACGCCGGTTTTGCCGTGTCGCAGTTCTCCCTTGAGGTTTCGCCTGCTGGTGCCACGCTGGCCGATGCCGATGCTATCTTTGGCGCCTTGTCTGCCAACGGCATTACCTGCGACGATCTGGTTGTCGCCGTTGGCGATGCCGCAACCTGCTCGGTTGTTAGCTGGTGCGCCAACCAGTGGTGTGGCCGAACCGAGTGCGCGCTGCTGCCGACGACCTTTGACGCCATGCTCACGGTCGCGACGACCATGAAGCCGCTCATTGCCTCGTCGTCGAATGCGCTTCCCGCTATCGCGTTCCGTCCCGAACCGGGCTTGGTCGTGTGTGACCTCGACCTTGTTCGCGAGGCGGACCCCGAGGACCTCAAGCTCGGCTATGTGGTACTTGTTGGCACCATGCTTTCGAGCAGTAAGTCCCGTTGGAATCAGTTTACTGAGACCGTCCCCGAGATTCTCGCGGGCGAGGAGGTCGCGCTCGTCAATGCCGTTCAATGGTCTCAGACTGCCCGCAAGGACGTACTGATGGCCACGAACCCGAGCGCTCGCCATGCGCTCGATTTTGGCAAGACGGGGGAGCGTACCCTGCGCGCCTGCTTGGGCGATGCCGCTTCGCAGGCCCCTGCCTACCAGCTGTTGTCCGAGGGCATTCGCTTTGAGGCACGCCTTGCACATGATGCCTGCGATTTCGATATCGATTACGTCTTTGAGGTCGATGACTGCTTGGAGGACTTTGGTATCGAGGAACTTGCCTTCGATCTGGAGTCTGCCGCATATATCGAGGAGTTCCGCAAGCAGCAGTTTGCACGCTCGAACCGCAGCATGTTGCCGCTGCCCGCGGCACTCGGCGCCATTCGCCTAACGAACGTTGAGGACGAGGTTCTTAAGCGCCATGCTCACGCCTACTTGGCTTCTCGTAAAGAACTTCTCTAAGATTTATTGACTTCCATCCTCTTTCGTATCATGTTGAGGGGCGGGTTTCCAATCGGTTGCGGATCGCATGCGATTCCGTCGTTCGGTTGAGACCCGTCCCGTCTATATAGAGACAACAAGAAAGGAATCTGCATGTCTGAGTTTGCTGCCGGTCCTGCCGGTCGTATCGAGCGTGTCCGTGCCCTGATGGCCGAGCGTGGCTACGACGCCATCGTGGTGCGCGACGAGGCCAATCTTCGTTGGCTTACGGGCGTGAAGGGCGTTTTCGATTACACCTTTGAATTCCCGCACGCGGCGTTTATTACGGCCGACCAGTGCCTGTTCCATACCGACTCGCGCTACCTCAACAGCTTTGAGGAGAACACGCCCGCCGGCAGCCCCTGGGTTTACGACATGGACGAGGGTACCATCCCCGGCTGGGTCGCCGGCAAGATTGCGGCTAACAAGTGCCGTGTCTGTGCTGTCGAGGACGATATGCAGATTAACTTCTACCAGGGTATTCAGCGCGGCCTGGAGGACCGTTCCGTCGCCTGCATCCTACCGCTGATGCACGACGACATCCGCAAGATGCGCGCCATCAAGGATGCCGAGGAGATTGAGCTTATGCGCCATGCGCAGTCGATCACCGATGCCGCTTTCCAGCATATGCTCGGCTTTATTAAGCCCGGTATGACCGAGAAGCAGGTTCGCAACGAGCTCGAGAACTTTATGTTCGCCAACGGCGCCGACAGCCTTGCCTTCGGCTCCATCGTGGCGAGCGGTCCCAACACCGCCAACCCGCATGCCGTGCCGAGCGATCGCGTGATCGAGAAGGGCGATTTCGTTCTCATGGATTACGGCGCGGGCTACTGCGATTACCGCTCCGACATGACGCGCACCGTCGTGATGGGCGAGCCCACGCAGGAGCAGCTCGACCTGTACGCGCTCGTGCGCCGCACGCACGAGGAGTGCGTCGCCGCCATCCATCCGGGCGTTGAGGGTAACGACATCTTCAAGCTTTCCAAGAAGATCATCGGCGATGCCGGCTATGGCGATTACTACAATCATGGCCTGGGCCACGGCGTCGGTATCGACATCCACGAGCTGCCCAACTTCAACCGCAGCAAGAACACCATCGCGATCGGCTCGGTTGTCACCATGGAGCCCGGCGTTTACCTGCCCGGCGTGGGCGGCGTGCGCCTGGAGGATTACGGCGTGGTCACCGAGAACGGCTACGAGCCTTTCACCAAGACCCCGCACGACCTGCACGTCATCGATTGCTAGCCCATTTCGATAGATTTTTGGGGCGGGGCGTCCGAATCGATTCGGACGCCCCGCGTTCTCTTTCAAGACTTTAGTCCGCTGGCCGCGCAGCGGCCAGCTTTGAACCACCCGCTACGCGGGTGGAGACAAACG